>NZ_RBXO01000001.1:6727500-7327500 GCF_003634935.1 Saccharothrix australiensis | reverse complement strand
GTTGCCGCTGATGTTGCTCCGCATGGTGCACGCCCGCGCGTTGCCGAAGCCGGGTTCCACGTACGCGCCGGGCGGGTTGTCCAAGCTCAGCTGCGTCCGCTGCTCCGCCGAGAGCACCGCGCACGGGTCCACGTCGTCCAGCCGGAGCTCCCTCGGGCGCGGCGGCAGCGACAGCTGGGTGGTCGTGGTCACGTTGAGTGACCCGTCGGGAAGGCCGTCGGCCTTCTTCTCGGGTAAGGGCGTGCACGCTACGAGCGTCGATGCGGTCAGCGCGACGATCAGGCGTGCAGCCCTCATGAGCACCTACCGTAGCCGCATCCACACCCCACGTGAACCGACGTGGCGGAAGCCGCATTTGTGCGCGACCCGCTCGGCCGCATTGTCGGGCGGTTCGACCACGATCCGGTCGAGGTCGAGAAAACCGAACCCGAACCCGCAGACGGCGGCGGTCACGCGCGTCGCGACGCCATTCCCGCGCTGGTCCGGCGCGACCCAGCAGAACAGTTCGCCGTCGGTCGACAGCGCGATCTCGCCGATCGCGGTGTTCGACGACTGTTCACAGATCGCCCACGAGCACGTCTCGTCGGCTTCCCACTGCCGTCGCCGTTCGGCGATGTGCGCGCCGGCTTCACCCGTCCCGGTGAACCTGCCGCCCGCGACCAACGGGGCCCGGTCGTCCACCCGGTCGTCGTCGCGCAGCTGCCGCAGGTAGTACTCGCCCGCGTTGACCTCGACCGGCTCCACGACGCGGGAGACTAGTCGGTGGCGAGCCGGTACCACTGGAGCAGGTCGTGGTGCCGCCCGTCGACGAGTTCGGCGCCGCGCGACGTGCCCTCCAGCGTGAAACCGCACTTCTCGGCCACCCGGCGGGACCCGTGGTTGCCCGCGGCGTGCCGGTAGCCCACCCGGTGCGCGCCCGCGACGTCGAAGGCGTACCGCAGCGCGGCGGTCAGCGCGGTCGCCGCCACCCCGCGGCCCCGGTGCGCCGCGGCGGTCCAGCAGAACACCGACACCGCCCGGTCGCGCGGGTTCACGTCGCGCAGCCCGACCTCGCCCGCGAGCGCGCCGCCCGCGTCCCGCACCGCCCACGAGAACCGCTCGCCGGTGGCCCACTGCCAGGCGCGGAACCCGATGAACGCCCGCGCGGCGTCCGCGTCGGCCAACGCGTAGCCGGGCAGCCGCCGCCGGATCTCCCCGTCCGCCAGGGCGGCGAGCAGGGCCGGCCCGTCGGCGACCGTCAGCTGGTCGAGGGTGAACGCGCCCGCGTCGAGCGGCACCGGCTCCATCCGGTCGACACTAGGCGTCCGGACGGCCGGAGGTGGCGCTGACCGGATTTCACCCGTTCGTGGGTGGCGGAGTTCACCCGTGCGGTGAGCGCGGGATCAGTCCGTCACGAACCCGTCGCGCGGTTCGAGCAGCGCCTCCAACTCCGCGCGCCGGGTGTGGGCGGGCGCGCCGCCCGGCGCGGTGGCCACCTCGACCACCCAGTCGGCGTCCTCGGCGTCGTCCTCGCCCGCCAGCAGGTCCTTGTGCACGGCGCAGGGCGCCCAGCCGGCGGCGCGGAGCCCGCGCGCCAGCTCCTCGGCCTCGTCCCGGTCGTGCAGCACGAGGAGCAGGAAGTCAGCCACCGAGCAGCCCCCGGTCGGCCAGCGCCGCGCGCAGCGCCGCCACGTCCGGCACGTGCACCCCGTCGATGCCCACCGCGACCGCGCCCGCGGCGTTGTCGGCACGGTCGTCGCAGAACACGGTCTCCTCGGCGGTCGCCCCGACCTGCGCCAACGCCCGCCGGAACGCCGCCGCGGTCGGCTTGGCCGCCCCGATCAGCGCCGACGTCACGACGTCGTCCACCTCGCGGTCGAGGCCGAGCGCGCGCAGGTCGTCCGGCAGCCGGGTGGTGGCGTTGCTGAACAGCACGACGCGGTGTCGCCGCCGGACCTCCCGGACCAGCGCCAACGCCTCCGGGACGACCTCGCCCACCCGGCTCCAGGCCGCCACCGCGGCCCGCGCGGCGGCCGGGCCGAGGTCGTCGGCGAGCCGGTCGCGCACGGCGGCCCGCCACTCCTCGTCGGACACCTCGCCGACCAGGGCCGGCCCGGCCAGCGAGAACGCCACCGACGCCAGCGTGCCGCGCGGCAACCCGAAGTCGTCCTCGATCGGGTGATCCGGGCCGAACGTGCGGAGCACGCCGTCCAGGTCGAGCAGCAGGAGCCTCAACGCCCGTCACCCGGCCGTTCGCGCGGCGGGGACCCCGACACCGGTCGCCCGACCCACCCGAGCCTCAACGCCGGTCACCCAGCCGTCCGACCAGCAGGGCGACCGCCGGCACCAGCAGGAAGATCAGCGGGTTCCGGAACCCCGTGAGGAACAGCACCACGCACGCGATGCCGACCACGGGCACGACGCCCGCGACCACCCTCGGGTCGAGCCGGGAACCGCGTCGGACCGGCGCGGCGGGCGACGGCAGCGGGGCGACCCGCGCGAACCGGGGCTGCGGCTCGGGCAGGTCCCGGAACAGCGCCAGCAGCTCCTCGCGGGTCTTCGCGGTGGTCACGCGGGCCGACCGGTCGCCGTACTCGTCGACGTCCAGCCGACCCTCGCCCAGGTGCTCGCCGAGCAGCCGGAGCGCCTGCTCGCGCTCGGCGTCGCCGACCCGGATGCCCCGCTCGTCCACGCCGCAGAGCCTATTCCTTCAGCTCGCACAGGACGGTGCCCTGGGTGACCGTCGCGCCGGGCTCGGCCGAGAGGCCGGTCACGGTGCCCGCCTTGTGCGCGGTCACCGGGTTCTCCATCTTCATGGCCTCCAGCACCACGATCAGGTCGCCCGCCTCGACCTGCGCGCCGTCCTCCACGGCGACCTTCACGATGGTGCCCTGCATGGGCGCGGTGACCGCGTCGCCGGACGCCGCCGCACCGCCCCGGCCGCCGGCGCGCGTGCGCGGCTTGGCCTTCGCCGCACCGGCCCTCGGCGTCGCGGCCACGGCGAGGTCACCGGGCAGCGACACCTCCAGCCGCCGCCCGCCGACCTCGACGACCACGGTCTGGCGCGGCTCGTCCGCCCCGGCCTCGGCGGCGTCGGTGAACGGCTCGACGGTGTTGTCGAACTCGGTCTCGATCCACCGCGTGTGCACGGTGAAGCCGTCGCCCGTGCCGACGAAGGCCGGGTCGCGCACGACGCGCCGGTGGAACGGCAGGACGGTCGCCATGCCCTCCACGACCATCTCGTCCAGGGCGCGCCGCGCCCGCTCCAGGGCCTGCGCGCGGTCCTCGCCGGTGACGATCAGCTTCGCCAGCAGCGAGTCGAACTGGCCGCCGATGACGGTGCCGCTCTCCACGCCCGCGTCCACCCGGACGCCGGGGCCGGCCGGCGCGACGAACCGCGTCACCGTGCCCGGCGCGGGCAGGAAGTTCCGGCCCGCGTCCTCGCCGTTGATCCGGAACTCGATCGAGTGGCCGCGCGGGGTCGGGTCCTCGGTGAAGCGCAGCCGCTCGCCCGCCGCGATGCGGAACTGCTCGCGCACCAGGTCGATGCCCGCGGTCTCCTCGCTGACCGGGTGCTCGACCTGGAGGCGCGTGTTGACCTCCAGGAACGAGATCGTGCCGTCCAGCGCGACCAGGTACTCGACGGTGCCCGCGCCGTGGTAGCCGGCCTCCCGGCAGATCGCCCGCGCCGAGGTGTGGATCGCCGCGCGCTGCTCGTCGGTCAGGAACGGGGCGGGCGCCTCCTCCACCAGCTTCTGGTGGCGGCGCTGGAGCGAGCAGTCGCGCGTGCCGACGACCACCACGTTGCCGTGCTGGTCGGCCAGCACCTGCGCCTCCACGTGGCGTGGCTTGTCCAGGTAGCGCTCGACGAAGCACTCGCCGCGCCCGAACGCCGTGACGGCCTCGCGCACCGCGCTGTCGAACAGCTCGGGGATCTCCTCCAGCGTGCGGGCCACCTTCAGGCCGCGCCCGCCGCCGCCGAACGCCGCCTTGATCGCCACCGGCAGGCCGTGCTCCCGTGCGAACGCGACCACCTCGTCCGGGCCGGACACCGGGTCCTTGGTGCCGGGCACCAGCGGCGCGCCCGCGCGCAGCGCGATGTGCCGCGCGGTCACCTTGTCGCCCAGGTCGCGGATCGCCTGCGGGGTCGGCCCGATCCAGGTCAGGCCCGCGTCCAGGACGGCCTGCGCGAAGTCGGCGTTCTCGGACAGGAAGCCGTAGCCGGGGTGCACCGAGTCCGCGCCGGCGCGCTTGGCCACGTCCAGCAGCTTGTCCGACGACAGGTAGCTCTCGCCCGGCGTGCCGCCGCCCAGGGCGAACGCCTCGTCGGCGAGCCGGACGAACGGCGCGTCGCGATCCGGGTCCGCGTACACGGCGACACTGGCCAGACCCGCGTCCCGGCAGGCGCGGATGACCCGGACGGCGATCTCGCCGCGGTTGGCGACGAGGACCTTGCGCAGCGACACGACGTCCTACCTCCTGGCAACGCTGGTACGGAAGTGGCAACGGCGGGAAGTTTAGTGACCCGTCGGTAACCGGGTGCGGAGAGACAGCTCACGTGCGGGTGGGGACGATCGCCATCGTGGCACGGCCGCGCGCGGCGCCGCTGCTCCTGGCGTGCCCTGCCCGCGCCGGCCCTGGTCCGGCCCCGGCGGAAGCTTCGGTCAGCCGAACACCCGACCGCCGGACGCCGCTCCCGCCGATCTTTCTGCCGTCGATCGTGTCCGCTGCCGAACGACCTGCGGTCGAGTGCCGTGTGGACGAGTGACCGGGTGGGTGCGCGGAACGGGCCGGCCGGGTCCGTCGGCGGACCCGGCCGGCCCGGAGCGGTGGTGGCGGACGGGGTCCGTCAGGCGGGCACGGCCTCGCGCGGGCCGTCGAGCAGCGGCGGGGTGCTCGGCGTGCGCAGCACCTCGTCGTCCAGCAGGCCCTCCGAGCGGGCGACCAGCACCGGCACCGCGATCTGCCCGGCCACGTTGGTGGCGGTGCGGACCATGTCCAGGATCGGGTCGATCGCGTACACCACGGCCACCCCGGTCGCGATGACCTCCGGCGGCAGGTTCACCGCGCCCAGCGTCAGGGTCAGCATGGTGAACCAGCCGGTGGTGCCCGCCGTCGCCAGCGCGCCGAACACGGCCACCGCGACGATCGCCACGTACTGCCACACGCCGAGCTGGATGCCGAACAGGTTCGCGATGAACACCGTCGCGATCGCCGGGTACACGGCGGCGCAGCCGTCCATCTTGGTGGTGGTGCCCAGCGGCACGGCGAACGACGCGTAGTCGCTGTCGACGCCCAGGTTGGCGGCGGTCTGGCGGCTCAGCGGCAGCGTCGCGCCGGACGAGCGGGACACGAACGCGAACTGGATGGCCGTCCACGCCTTGCTGAAGAACGTGACGGGGCTGACCTTGCCGACGAACCGCAGCAGCACCGGGTACACCACGAACAGCACGAACAGCGTGCCGCCGTAGACCGTCGCGATCAGGCTGAACAGCGGTCCGACGAACGAGTTGCCGTAGGTCGCGAACGCGGTGCCGATGAGGCCGAACACGCCCAGCGGCGCGAGCAGGATGATCCAGCCGACGATCTTCTGGATCAGGTCGAACGCCGAGCGGGTGAGGTTGACGAACGGCGCGGCCTTCTCGCCGAGCGCGTAGGCGGCGAACCCGACCAGGATCGCGATGAAGACGACCTGGAGCACCTTGCCCTCGGTGAAGGCGCTGAAGAGGTTGGACGGCACCAGCGTGTCCAGCAGCGTGCTCCACGAGCCGCCGTCCCGACTGGCCAGCCGCTTGACCGCGGCCTCGCTCGGGGTCACCTGGACACCCGTGCCCGGCTTGAACACCAGCGCGATCACCAGGCCGACGAGCACGGCGATCAGCGACGTCAGGGCGAACCACAGCAGGGTCTTCCCGCCGAGCCGGGCGGCGCGGGAGCCGCCGAGCCTGCGGAGGCTGGTGATGCCGACGACGATCGCCGTGAAGACGAGGGGGATGACCGTGAACTGGAGGAGGCTGGTGAAGACGTCGCCGACCTTCTCCAGGGTGGTGGTCAGCCAGGCCAGTCCCGCGGTCTTCGCCAAGTAGCCCGCGAGCGCTCCCAGGACGAGGGCGGCGAGCACCGTGACGCCGAAGACCTTCGGCTTGGTGTAGGTGCGGATGAACGACATGTCGGCTCCGGGGTGTGCGGGGACGTGACGGGGACGGCGGTCAGCCGTGACAGCCCGTGTTCGTCCTGCGCCCGAAGTCGATGTGACGGCGGCGCGTCAGCAATTCGTTCATCGGCTCCCCCAACGCGGTGCGTCCGGGGGAGCTTCCCCGATCAGCGGAAATGTGACAACGGCTACCAGATGTCGGACACCCGGACGCCGATCCGGCCGAGCAGCCGGCGGGTGAGCGGCAGGCTGATCCCGATCACGCTGGACGGGTCGCCGTCGATGCCGTCCACGAACCAGCCGCCCCGGCCGTCGAGCGTGAACGCGCCGGCGACGCCCAGCGGCTCGCCGGACGCCAGGTACGCCTCCAGCTCGTCGGCGGTGGGCGTGCCGAACCGGACGACCGTGGCCTCGTGGTCCGTGGCCCGGTCGACGACCTCGCCACCCGCGACCCGCAGCACGGCGTGACCGGTCAGCAGGGTGCCGGTGCGGCCGGCCATCCGGGCCCACCGCTCGCGGGCGACCTCGACGGCGCCGGGCTTGCCCTCGACGCTGCCGTCGGGGGTGAGCAGCATCGAGTCGCAGCCGACCACGACGGCGTCCCGCTCGTCGGCCGCGACGGCCTCGGCCTTGGCCACGGCGAGCGCGGTGACCAGGTCGGCGGGCGCGGGGTCGGTCAGCGCGGCGGCCACGGCGTCCTCGTCCACGCCCGACACCCGGACGACCGGTTCGACGCCGGCGTTGCGGAGGACGGTCAACCGGGCGGGGGAGGCGGAGGCCAGCACGAATCGCACGTCCGCACCCTAGCCGCAGGCGCGCGTGGCCCGGTCGCGTGGGATCGGGCGGTGCTCGTGCGTAGAACTACCGATGCGCGTGCGGACGACCTTGGGCAACCTCGGTGGTGTGCAGCGCTGGGCTCTGGTGGTCCGCCGGACCGACCGGGCTCGCGGTCGGGGCCGGTGGTGGTGGTGCGTGCCCGCCGCCCTCCTGCTGGTGGTGGCGGCGCAGGTCGTGTCCACCGACCCGATCGGCTACGGGCTGCCCTTCTGGCCGTTCGCGAACGGCTCCGACCAGGCCGAGCACCGGGTGATGGGCACCGTGACGGCGGCCGTGCGCGCCGAGGGCGACCCCGCGCGGGTGCCGTCGGCGGTGGCGGCGGACGGGGTGGAGGTGCTGGACACCCGCTCGCAGGTGCCCGGCGGCGGGCTGTGGATGCGCCTGCGCTTCCGGCTGCCGGACGGCACCCGCTGCCGCGAGGTGCGGGTCCTGGGTGACGGTGTGCAGGTCAACAGCCGCCGCGTGGAGTGCTGACGCGCCGCGCGACCCGGCGCGGGTGACCCGCGAACCGGGTGGTCCGACGCGGCGGCTGGTCCGCGCGGCGAGGCGACTCGGGCCGGGGGCGGCCCCCTGCGGGGCCGAGCCCGCGATCGCCGCGCTGCCTCAGCGGGGCAGCGCCGACGACCGCCACGCGCCCGGACCGTGCGACAGGGCGGTGCGGACCAGCCGGGAGCGGTCGGCCCACGCCGAGCGCCGCGGCCGTGCCCCGGCGTCGCCGCCGCGGGCCGTCGCCAGCCCGGCCACCACCGCCGTCAGGGCGGCCAGTTCCACGTCGTCCGGAGCGCCCCGGACGACCTTCAGGTACGGCTGAGTGCTCACAGTGGGATGTTCCCGTGCTTCTTGGGCGGCGGCACCTCGCGCTTGTCGCGGAGCATCGACAGCGCCCGCGAGATGTGCGACCGCGTGGCGGACGGGGCGATCACGGCGTCGACGTAGCCGCGTTCGGCGGCCGTGTAGGGGTTGCAGAGGGTGTCCTCGTACTCCTGCTGCAACCGGGCGCGCAGCGCGTCGACGTCCTCACCCTGCTCGACGGCGTTCGCCAGCGCCTTGCGGTACACGATGTTCGTGGCGCCCTGCGCACCCATGACCGCGATCTGGGCCGTCGGCCACGCGAGGTTGATGTCCGCGCCCAGGTGCTTGGACCCCATCACGTCGTACGCCCCGCCGTACGCCTTCCGGGTGATCACGGTGACCAGCGGGACGGTCGCCTCGGCGTACGCGTAGATCAACTTCGCGCCGCGCCGGATGATGCCGTTCCACTCCTGGTCCGTGCCGGGCAGGAAACCCGGCACGTCCACGAACGTCAGGACCGGGATGTTGAACGCGTCGCACGTCCGCACGAACCGGGCCGCCTTCTCCGACGCGTCGATGTCCAGGCAGCCCGCGAACTGCGTCGGCTGGTTGGCGACGATGCCCACCGAGTGGCCGTCCACGCGGCCGAACCCGACCAGGATGTTCGGCGCGAACAGCGGCTGGACCTCCAGGAACTCGCCGTCGTCCAGCACGCGGGTGACGACCTCGTGCATGTCGTAGGGCTGGTTCGCCGAGTCCGGGATCAGGGTGTCCAGCTCGCGGTCCTCGTCCGTGATCGAGTCCTCGACCGAACCGCCCGCCGCGGCACCCGGCGCGTCGAACACCGGCGGCTCGGACATGTTGTTCGCCGGCAGGAAGGACAGCAGCTCCTTCACGTAGGCGATGGCGTCCTCCTCGTCGCTGCCGAGGTAGTGCGCGTTGCCGGACTTGGTGTTGTGCGTGCGTCCGCCGCCCAGGTCCTCGAAGCCCACGTCCTCGCCGGTGACCGTCTTGATCACGTCCGGACCGGTGATGAACATGTGCGAGGTCTTGTCGACCATCACGACGAAGTCGGTCAGCGCGGGCGAGTACACGTGGCCGCCCGCGGTCGCGCCCATGATCAGCGAGATCTGCGGCACGACGCCCGACGCGGCCACGTTGCGGCGGAAGATCTCGCCGTACAGGCCGAGCGAGACGACGCCCTCCTGGATGCGCGCGCCGCCGCCCTCGTTGATGCCGATGATCGGGCGGCCGGTCTTGATCGCCAGATCCATGACCTTGACGATCTTCTCGCCGTACACCTCGCCGAGCGAACCGCCGAAGACCGTGACGTCCTGGCTGAACACGCAGACCGGGCGGCCGTCGACCGTGCCGTAGCCGGTCACCACGCCGTCGCCGTACGGGCGGTTGCGCTCCTGGCCGAAGTTCGTCGAGCGGTGCCGGGCCAGCTCGTCCAGCTCGACGAACGAGCCGGGGTCGAGCAGCAGGTCGATCCGCTCGCGGGCGGTCCTCTTGCCCTTGGCGTGCTGCCTCTCCACCATCCGGGCGGAACCCGCGTGCACGGCCTCGTCCCTGCGGTGGGCGAGGTCGGCCAGCTTGCCCGCCGTGGTGTGGACGTCCGGCTCCTCGCCGCTGAGGTCGGTCGCACTGCTCATGAACGGGCAGCCTAGCCGGCCGGTGAAGCGGGGTGACCCGTGAGTAGCAGAGTTCACTGTGTTGGATGGCCGCTGCTCCGCAGACGGCGGGCTCGGCCGCCCTGTGGTCGGGCCGTCGCGCCTGATTTCCCGCCGATCGAAAAGCGTGATCGGCGGGAAATGAGGCGCGACACCCCGACGGCGGCCGTGCCGGGTGGCCGCTGCTTTGCAGGCGGCGAACCCAAGAGGCTTGACCTCTAGTTCGGTGGAGGGTGCAGGGTGATCTTGGCGGCCCGCTCCACCATCCACACCGCTCCGACGAAGCGCGTGGGGCGGGTCGCTCTTAGGCTGCGGGCGTGAGCACTGCACTGGATGCCTCCGTTCTGCGCGACCGGCTCGCCGGCTCGTACGCCCGCCTCGACGTCGTCGCCTCCACCGGCTCGACCAACGCGGACCTGAGGGACGTCGCGGTGGACCGCACCGTCCTGATCGCCGAGGAGCAGACCTCCGGCCAGGGTCGGCGCGGGCGGGGGTGGGCGTCGCCCGGTGGGGGGCTCTACCTGAGCGTCCTGCTGCGGCCCGACGGCGTCCCGGCCGAACGCCTGCCGTGGCTCACGCTGCTCGCCGGGGTCGCGCTGGTGCGCACCGCCGCCTCGTTCGACGTGCGGGCGACGCTGAAGTGGCCCAACGACCTGCTCGTCGGCGACCGGAAGGCGGCCGGCGTGCTCGCCGAGACGACACCGGCGCGCGCGGTGGTCGTCGGGATCGGGCTCAACGTCGCCCGGCTGCCGCCGGACGTCGACCCCGGCGCGGGCGGGCTGCGGCCGACCAGCCTCGAAGAGCACGCGGGCCGCCCGCTGGACCGCGCCGAGGTGGCCGTGACGCTGCTCCGCGAGCTGTCCGACCTCGAACGGACCTGGCGCGACGCGCACGGCGACCCGGTGGACACCGGCCTGCTGGACGAGTACCGCCGGCACTGCGGCACGCTCGGGCAGCGGGTCCGCGTGGAACTGCCCGGCGGCGCGCTGTCCGGCACCGCCCGGTCCGTGGGGCTCGACGGCACCATCGTGGTGCGTGACGACGCGGGTGCGGACCACGAGATTTCCGCCGGGGACGTGGTGCACCTCCGGGTACGGTGAGGGGCGGCACCAGCGCGTGGCGAAAGGACCGTCGTGGCCTACCCGGACGACCTGCTCCGCCCCGGCGAGCACGTCGTGCTGCACCGGCGCCCGCACTGGAAGGTGCTGCTCGCCCCGGTCCTGGCGCTGCTCCTCGTGGTCGGCGGCGGCGCGTGGCTGGCCGGCCTGGTGTCCGGGCTGCCCTGGACGTCCACGGCCAGGGCCGTCCTCGCCGCGGTGGTGCTCCTCCTCGTGGCGTGGCTGACCCTCGCGCCCGCGCTGCGCTGGCGCACCACCCACTTCGTCGTCACCACCGACCGCGTGATGTACCGGGAGGGCGTGCTCAAGCGCACCGGCCTGGACATCCCGCTGGCGCGCATCGACGGCGTGCGGTTCGAGCACGGCCCGTTCGACCGCGTGCTGGGCTGCGGCACGCTGTTCGTCGAGTCGGCGTCGCACGAGCCGCTGGAGTTCGACGACATCCCCGGCGTGGAGCGGGTGCACGCCGCGCTGCACCGGGGCATCAACGACAACCCGGACGACGACTTCCGGCCGGAGGACAGGGTCATCGATGGGCGCGCGTGAGATCGGACTGCCGGACCGGGTCGTGGGCGAAGGGCTCCCGGAGAGCGTCACCATCTGGGAGGTCGGCCCCCGCGACGGCCTCCAGAACGAGGGCGCGATCGTGCCCGTCGACGTCAAGCTGGAGTTCCTGGACCGGCTCGCCGACGCGGGCGGCACCGTGCTGGAGGCGACCAGCTTCGTGCACCCGAAGTGGGTGCCGCAGCTGGCCGACGCCGAGGAGCTGCTGGCCCGCCTGACCAAGCGGCCCGGTGTCGCGTACCCGGTGCTGGTGCCCAACGAGCGCGGCCTGGACCGGGCGCTGCGGGCCGGCGTCGAGCACATCGCGATCTTCGCCAGCGCCACGGAGACGTTCGCGCGCAAGAACCTCAACTCGTCGCTGGACGAGCAGTTCGCCATGTTCGACCCGGTGGTGGCGCGGGCGCGGGCGGAGGGGCTGCGCGTCCGCGGGTACGTGTCGATGTGCTTCGGCGACCCGTGGGAGGGCCCGGTCGCCCGCGAGCAGGTCGTCGGTGTCGCCAAGAGGCTGCTCGACCTGGGCTGCGACCAGTTGTCGCTGGGCGACACGATCGGCGTCGCCACGCCCGGCCAGGTCACCGCGCTGATCGGCGCGTTCGACCGGGTCGACCGGCTCGCCGTGCACTTCCACGACACGTACGGGCAGGCGCTGGCCAACACCTACGCGGCGCTGCTCGCGGGCGTGCGGACGGTCGACTCGTCGGCGGGCGGGCTCGGCGGCTGCCCCTACGCGGAGTCCGCCACCGGGAACCTCGCGACCGAGGACCTGGTGTGGATGCTCGACGGCCTGGGCATCGCGCACGGCGTCGACCTGGACAAGCTGTGCGACACGAGCGCGTGGATGGCCGAGCGGTTGGGCCGTCCCAGCCCGTCGCGGGTCGTGCGGGCCCTGCGGGGCTGACGGTTCGTCGGCGACCCGTCCCGGAACGGTGGTTCGTCGGTGTCCGTCTCGGCGCGGCGTCCGCCGTGTTCCGGCCGCGTGGCGGAAAATCGCCGACGGCCGGTGGGAACCGGCGCTCGCGTCGCGACGTCCAACGCGCGACCGACGACCATGCCCGGCGACGGTGCAGACCGGAGGTGGCCGTGACCGATCACCGCGCCCGGGTCGACGAGCTGCTGGCCGACTACCGCCGCAGCCGCGACCGGCTCGCGTCCGTGCAGCGGGAGCTGGCGGTGATCAGCGCGTCGGCGACCAGCCCGGACGGCGCGGTGACCGCCACGGTCGGCGCGCGGGGCACGTTGACCGACCTGGAGCTGACCGAGGCCGCCTACCGGTTGCGCCCCGACCGGCTGGCGCAGTTGATCGTGCGTACCGCGCAGGACGCCGCCGCGCGGGCCGCCGAGCGGACCTACCAGGCGCTCGGGTCGGTGCTGCCCGCCGGCACCGACCCGGAGGCGCTCGTGCGCGGCACGGCCGACCTGCGGCCGGAGGAGGTCGCGCCGCCGGTGGCCCGACCCCGGGTCGTCGAGGACGACGAGGACTTCGACCAGCGCGACTGGCTCAACGGGGGGACGAGATGACCGGCTTCCGGACCGACCTCGCCAAGCTCGCCGCCGGCGCGGCCGACTTCGGCGACTACGCCGAACGGGCCGAGCGGATCTTCGGCGACCTCGGCGGCGCGCTCGACTCGTTCGGCGCGTGCTGGGGCGACGACGCGGTCGGCCGGAGCTTCGCGTCGTCGCACGTGCGCCCGGCGGCGGAGGCGCTGACCGGGATCGGCGACCTCGGGCAGGCGCTCGGCGGTGTCGGCGACCGGTTCGCCGAGACCGCGCGCACCTACCGCGAGGTCGACGAGGGCAACGGCACCGCGCTCGGCGCGATCTGACACAGGGGGCCACCGACATGGGTATCGAGCTGCCGGCCGAACTCGCCGAGGTCGCCGCCAAGGCCGGGGTCGCCTGGCCGCAGGCCGACGAGGACGCGCTGCGCTCGTCGGCCGCCGCCTGGCGGGACGCGGGCGCGAAGCTCGGCACGCTCGCCGGGGAGTCCGACGGCTCGGCGACCAAGGCGCTGGCCGCGATGTCCGGTGCGACCGGCGACGCGGCGCGCGGCCACTGGAACGCGTTCACCGCGCCCGACGGCCGCCTGGACCAGGTGGTCCGCGGGTGCCACGCCGCCGCCGACCGGCTCGACCACGCGGCCCGGCAGGTCGGCGCGGCCAAGGTGGAGATGGTGCGGGAACTGGTCGACCTGGCCAAGAACCACGACGCCGCCACGCGGGCGGCGGCGGCAGGCCACCCGGCGGCGCTGCTCGGCCTGGACGCGCTGGTGCGCGCGGCGGCGGCCAACGTCGGCCACCTGGCGAGCACCCTGGCCGACGCGATCCGCCTCGACTCCGGCGTGGAGATCGGCGTCGGCGGGAACCCGGTGCACGCGAACCCCGGCGTCCACGGGCCCGACGGGTCCGGTGTGCCGGGCGAGGGCGCGCCGGGGCGCGGTCCGGGCCGGTCCGGTGAGGGCAGCCTGGTCGGTGACCTGCTGGACGGGCTGCTCGGCGGTGGCGAGGACGGGCGGTCCGGCGGTGGGCTGGTGGGCGACCTGCTCAGCGGCGGTGGTCCGTCCGGGGATGGCCGAGGCGGTGACGGTCAGGGCGGTGACGGACAGGGCGGCGATGGTCCGGGCGGCGGTTCTTCCGGTGCGGGTCAGGACGGCGAGGGCGAGGGGCAGGGCGGTCGCGGGGACCAGTCGGGTGAAGGGCGGTCCGGTGGCCGGGGTGGCGGTCTGCTCGGGGCCGTCCTGGGCGGCGGCGGTGGGGACGGCGGCGGTGGGGGCGGCGGCCTGGTCGGTGGCGTCGTCGGCGGCGTGACCGACACCGTCGGCGCGGTGGTCGACCCGGTGCTCGACACGGCCGGCGACGTCGTGCACGGGGCGGTGGAGGCGGTGGACCGCACCGTGGAGGGCGCGGCGGACGTCATCGCTCCCGGACGTGCCGACCACGGCCCTGGCCACGCGCCGGACCCCGGCCAGGGCTCGGGTCATGGGCAGGGCCACGGACCGGTTCATGGGCCGGGGAGCGCTCCGGGGCACGGGAACGGGCCTGGTCCGGTCGGCGCGCCGGTCGTGGGCGGCGGACCGGTCCACGTCGGACCGGTCGTGGAAACGGTCGGTCGGGCCGCGGACACGGTGACGTCCTCGGCGGCGGCGGTGCTGGACCGCCCGGTGCTCCCGGTGGACGCGCACGCCCCCGCCCCTCAGCAGCCCATCGCTCCCGCGCCGGGTGCGAACGGGCCGCAGGTGCCCGGTTTCGGTGGATCGGGTGGACCCGGTGGTGGCGTGCCCTCGGGCCCGGTCGGTGGTGCGGGCGGTGCGCTCGGCGCGGGTGCGGTCGGCGCGGGTGCGTCGACGGGAGCACCGGCGCAGACCGGCGCGGTGCCGGGCCAGTCGGTGCCGGGCCAGTCGGTGCCGGGTCAGTCGGGCGCGGGTCAGCCGGGCGCGGCGCACCAGCAGGCGACGGGGCAGCCGTCGTCCGGCCAGCAGCCCCAGGCGGCGCAGCAGGGCGGCCAGCGGGCGGACCAGCGCGGTCCCGGTCAGCTTCCGCTCAAGGAGCCCGGCCAACCGGGCGGCCAGCCCGCGCAGGGCAACCACAGCGGGCAGGGCAACCCGAGCGGCCAGGCCAAGGACGCCGGGCAGGGCGCGCCGGCGAAGGACGTGGCGCAGGCCGCCAAGGACGCCGCCCGGCCGGACGCCCCGGCGAAGTCGCGCGACGAACTGGCGTTCGGCGTCGCGGTGCTGCCGCTCGGCGCGGGCCGCGACACGGTGGTGCGCGGCGGACCCGGCCAGGGGGCCCCGCCCGCACAGGGGATCACGGGCGTTCCGGGGCCCGGTGGCACGGCGCACGGGCCCGGTGGTGCGGGACAGGGACCCGCTGGTGCGGGGCAAGGGCTCGGCGGCACGGGGCAGGGGTTCCACGGCGTCGTGGGGACCGGGGGCGTGCCGTCCCGAGGTGTTCGGGCGGCCGGTTCGCCGTTCCGCTCCATGTCGGGGGTCATCGGGACCGGTCCGGGTGCGGTGGTGCCCACCGAACTCGTCGGCCCGCCGCAGCGCCCCGCGCGGGACGCGCGGCCGACGAGCGAAGCCGCCGCGCTGCTCCACCTGTACATGTTCCCCGGCGGCGTGCTGCCGCCCGCCCGGTCCGAGCCCGCCCGGCAGTTGCCCGTGCCGCCAGGGGATCGGGACTTCGCGCCCGGTCTCCGGTTCGAGCCGCAGGGGCACCCCGACGGGCACCTCGTCGACGTGTCCGCGCGCGAACGGCCGAGGCCGCGGCTCGGGCCACCGGTCGAACCCGACCCGGCGCTGACCGACGGCTACGACCCGCAGGCCGGCATGCACGAGCGGGACTGGGACCGGCGGTTCCTCGTGCGGCTCGACCCGCCGGAGTACGCGTGGCCGCCCGCCGAGCTGTTCCCCGAGGGCGGGTACGAGGCGGGGCAGCCCGGCGTCCTCGCGGTCGGCGTCGAGCTGGACCGGTTCGGCGGCCCCGAGGGGCGGGTCCTGTCCGAGGCGGGCACGCCGTTCACGAACCGGTCGCTGCCGCCCGCCGCGCTGGCGGCCGGGTACCACCGCTACCGCGTCGCGCGGGAGCTGCCGGTGTGGTTCACGTTGTCCGCGCAGTGGTTCGGCCAGACCGGTGGCGGGGTGCGCTATCGGACCACCCACCCGGTCGCCGACCTGGTCGCGCTGGGGCACTTGGAGGAGATCCGTTGAACGCCGAGTCGATCCAGGGGTGGCTGCTGGCCGTCGGGGTGCCCGCCGAGGTCGTGTCGATCGGGGCCGAGGCGGACAACGCCTGGTGCCTCGTGGCCGACGACGAGGGCGTCGAGGTGTTCTGGCGCGAACAGGGCAACCGGTACGACTGGGCCCGGTTCACCAGCGAGGACGTCGCCTGCCACTACCTGTTCGGCCGCCTGGTGTGGGCGCAGGTCGTGCGCGGCGCGGTCGGCCTGCTGCCCCGACCAGACCAGGAACGCACCGCACCGACGGCAGCCGCACCAACCGCCGCCGCACCAACCGCCGCCGCACCGACGGCCGCCGCACCGTCGACCCAAGCGCACCGCCCGGAGCCCGTGCCGTCCGCGCCCCCTACCGAGGCGTGAGGTCCGAGCGCCAGGTCACGCCCACCACGTCGTCGGCCTTCGGCACCGGCAGGTAGACCGCGAACGTCGCCGGCCGCGCGGTGGACAGCTCCAGCCGCCCGCCGTCGGCGTCGACGAGCGCCCGCGCCAGCGCCAGCCCGACACCGGTCGACCCGCCACCGGACACCCCGCGCTCGAAGATGTGCCCGGCCAGCTCGTCGGGCACGCCCGCGCCACCGTCGGCCACCTCCACGACCACGGTCCCCTCGTCGCTGCGCGCGGACACGACGACCTGGCCCTCGCCGTGCCGCAGCGAGTTGTCCAGCAGCACCCCGATGGCCTCCCGCAACCGCGCGGGCGTGGCGCGGGCCAGCAGGCCCTCCGGCACCCGCACCCGCAGCGCCCGCCCGACGCTGCGCAGCGGCTCCCGCCACTCCTCGGCGATCGCCGACAGCTCCACGCGCAGGTCCAGCGGCTCCGCGCCGACGGCCCGCGCCGCGCGAGCCGCCGCGAGCAGCTCGTTGAGCACCTCCGCGAGCCGCTCCGCCTGCTCCAGCGCCGCCCGCGCCTCGGCCGCCGTGTCCGGCTCCGGGTGCTCCGCCAACGCCTCCAGCCGCAGCTGCAACGCGGTCAGCCGGCTGCGCAGCTGGTGCGACACGTCGCCGACTAGCTCCCGCTCCCGCTGCACGAGCAACGCCAGCGCGCCCGCCGACCGGTCCAGCGCGTCGGCCACCAGGTCCAGCTCGGGCACCCCGTGCCTGCGGTCGTCGCGCCGGAAGTCGCCCGCGCCCAGGCGGGCCGCCCGCACCGCCACGTGCCGCAGCGGCATGGCCAGCTTGCGCGCCGTCACGGTCGCCACCACGGTCCCGGTGCCGACCGACAGCACCACGAGCAGCACCACCAGCGCCGCCACCTGGTACTGCGACGTGTGCATCTGCCGGGACGACACCTCCAGCCGCACGTGGCCCTGCTGCGCGATCGGCACCTCGACGCTCAGCGCGTCGCCGCCCGGCGACCTGCCCAGCTCCTGCTGCCCGGTCGCGGCCGACACGACGAGGTGCCCGCCCTCCGGCACGGCGACCGCCACCTTCTCCAGGCTGATCGCCCGCCCGGACGCGATCTGGTCGTCGATCGCCGCCGCGATGCGCTGCGCCCGTTCCGTGAGGTCGCCGCGCGCGCCGTCCTCCACCAGCCGCAGCGCGGTGTGCCCGAGGGGGATGCCGAGGGCGAACCCGGTGACCGCGACGGCCAGCAGGATGGCCCGCAGTATCCGGCTGCGCATCAGTCGGCGGTGTTGAAGCGGAAGCCGACGCCGCGCACGGTGGCGATGCGGCGTTCCACCGACCGGACGTCGCCGAGCTTCCGGCGCAGCCACGACATGTGCATGTCCAGCGTCTTGCTGCTCTTCAGCTCCGGGTCGTTCCACACCTCGGACAGGATCTCGTCCCGGTGCACGACCTGGCCGGCCCGCTGGATCAGCACGCGCAGCAGCTCGAACTCCTTGTTGGCCAGCTGGATCTCATGCCCGTCCACGGTGACGCGCCGCGCGGCGAGGTCCATCCGCACGCCGTTGACCTCCAGCGTGCCGGGCGCGCGGCGGCGCAGCAGGGCCCGGATGCGGGCCATCAGCTCGGCCAGCCGGAACGGCTTGGCCACGTAGTCGTCCGCGCCGGCGTCGAGCCCGACGACGAAGTCCACCTCGTCCGACCGCGCGGTGAGCATCAGCACCGGGATGCCGCGCCCGGCGGCGCGCAGCCGGCGGCACACCTCCAGGCCGTCCATGCCGGGCAGGCCCAGGTCGAGCACCAGGAGGTCGATGCCGCCGTGCGCCGCCGCGTCCAGGGCGTGGGGACCGTCGCCGACCACCTGCACCTGGTACCCCTCCCGCTGCAACGCGCGGGAGAGGGGTTCCGCGATCGCCGGGTCGTCCTCGGCCAACAAGACCACGCTCACGGCACCCAGCGTAGGCGTGGCACGATCCCCGCGTGTCCACCGATCTGACGCTGGCCCTCCGACTCGCCGACGCCGCCGACGCGATCACCACCGCGCGCTTCCGCGCGCGCGACCTGGTGGTGGAGAGCAAACCCGACCGCACCCCCGTGACCGACGCCGACGTGGCCGTGGAGGACGCGATCCGCGAGGTGCTCGCGCCGACCGGCGACCGCGTCGCGGGCGAGGAGCGCGGTGGGGCGGTGGGCGAGGGCCGGACGTGGGTCGTGGACCCGATCGACGGCACGAAGAACTTCCTGCGCGGCGTGCCGGTGTGGGCGACGCTGATCGCGCTCGTGGTCGACGGCGAGCCGAGGGTGGGCGTCGTGAGCGCGCCGGCGCTGGGCCGCCGCTGGTGGGCCGCCGCGGGCGAGGGCGCGTTCACCCTGGACGCGGCGGGCGAGCGGCGCGTGTGGGTGTCCGGGGTGCGCGACCTGTCCGACGCGTACCTGTCCACCACGCACCTGGGGACGTGGGTCGAGCACCACTCCCGCGAGGCTTACCTCCGGCTGGCGGACGCGTGCTGGGAGAACCGGGCGTTCGGCGACTTCTGGCAGCACTGCCTGGTGGCGGAGGGCGCGATCGACGTGGCCGCGGAGCCGATCGTGAACCCGTGGGACGTCGCGCCGTTCCAGGTGCTGGTGCGCGAGGCGGGCGGTCGGTTCAGCGACCTGTCCGGGGTGGAGCGGTTCGACGGCGGGAACGTGCTGTCCACCAACGGTCACCTGCACGACGCGGCGCTGGGCTTGTTGCGCGGGTAGGGGTCGGGGACGGCGGGTCGAGGCGGCCCGGCGCGGGCGGCGGGCGGGTCGGGACTTCGAGCGGGTCGGGCGGCCGGGGGTCGCCCGTGGTCAGGAGTCGTAGGACTTCTTCGCCCGTGGCCGCGCGTCGGCTTCCGGGAACACCCACTTCTTGTACCCGTACCAGCGGAACGCCATCCCGATCAGCGTGCCGATGATCTGGGCGCTGACGAAGTCCGCGACCTCCTCCCCGAACCGGCTCAGGTGCGGCTCCTGGAGGTGCAGCAGGTACCGCGACACGCCGAGCGGCAGGGAGTTGAGGCCGATCCCCACGCCGTTGACGAGGAAGAACAGCGCCGCCTCGTGGTGCCGCTCCCGCCCGCCGCGCGTGCGGAACGACCACTCGCGGTTGAGCACGTACGACACGATGGTGGCCACGAGCGTCGCGACGACCTTCGCCGTCACCGGCTTCTCGACCAGGATCGTCGTCTTCAGCGTCACGAAGATCGCCGTGTCGATCACGAAGCACGTGCCGCCGACCACCGCGAACTTGACCAGTTCCCGGTGCCGCAGGGCCAGCGACCGGAGCGGTTCGGGCAGGCGATGGACGAAGTTCTCGACTACGGACACCCGGCCGAGTTTACGGAGGACGGGTGAAAGCGCTGTTCAGACGACCTTGCCGGCGCGTGTTTCAGGCCACGTCGCGCTGCTCGGGCACGACCCGCAGCGTGCGCACGGACGGCCGCGCGCCCGCCTCCGGGAACACGAACTTGCGCATCGACCAGTACTTGAACGCGGTCGCGAGCAGCATCCCGATCACCGAGCCGCTGACGAAGTCGGCCACCTCGCTGTGCAGGTCCAGCACGTGCCGCGAGGCGTACAGCGGCAGCAGGTTCACGCCGATGCCCATGCCGCTGACGAGGAAGAACAGCGCCGCCTCGTGGTGGCGCTCCCGGCCGCCCCTGGTGTGGAACGACCACTCGCGGCTGAGCACGTAGGACGCGATCACGGCGACCAGCACGGCGATCGCCTTGGCCGTGACCACCTTGTCCTGGAGGACGGTCAGCTTCAGGGCGTACCAGATGCCGTTGTCGATGACGAACGTGGTGCCGCCGACGACGGCGAACCTGATCAGCTCGCGGTGCTTGTTGATCAAGAAGCGCACCGGTTCGGGTAGCCCGCTGAAGATCCTGCGCACGACTGGCAGCACCGGGGCAGCCTACCGGCGGCGCGGCGGGGCGATCACCAAGGGGTCGGGCACGTGCCCGGCGGCAGTTGGTCCCGCTGTCCGGGCGGCCACCACGGCGGCAGCGGTGCGCACGGCGGCCCCGGGCGCGCGGGCGGCGGCTCGGTGGCGGGCGGCGGCTCGGCGGTCCGCGGCGGTGGCGTCGTCGTGGGCGGCGCGCCGGGCTCGGTCGTGCCGGTGGGCGGGCCGGGCTGGGGCGAGCCGGGTTGGGTCGGGTCGGGCGGCGGGCCGGGATCGGTGGTCCGACCGGGTTCGCCGGGCTCCGTCGGGTCGCCGGGCGAGGGGTCCCCGGCGGGCGGTGGCGCGGTCGGCGGGGTGGTGGCCGGTGCGGTGGTGGCCGGTGCGGTGGTGGCCGGTGGGCTGGTGGTCGTCGGCGCGCCGGGCGCGGCGGGCCGCTCCGGGGTGTCGCCGTGGCCGGGGTGCGGGTGGACGGGCACCTCGACGGTCCTCGACGCCGAGCCGAGGGTCGCCGTGACGGTCACGGTGCCGCCCCCGAACGGCAGCCCCAGCGCCCACACCGACAGGCGGAACGCCTCACCGCGGTCGAGGTGCTCGGCGCAGACGACCCGGTGCCGCGTCCGGTGGCAGTCCGGGCGCAGGGCGACGAGCACCACGTGGCGGTCGGACTCGACCACGAGCTCCAGCCTGCCCGCCCGGCCGCCGGTGTTGGTGGCCTTGATGTCGAGGCGCGGGTCCCAGTGCCCGTGGTGGCCCTTGCGGACCTGGAGGTCGAGGTCGTCGTCGGCGGGCCGGATCGCCACGTCCACCCGGATGCCGACGGAGATCGCGGAGCCCGCGCTGACCGTGCCGGTGATCAGCCCGGTGGTCGCGTCGTGGTCGGCGCGCAGGCGGAACCGGAAGGTCACCGACCCGCCGGGCGGGATGCCGCCCGGCGCGGCGCAGGTGATCGCGCCGCCGCCCGCCGGGCAGTCCACGGTCCGGTCGGCCGCCCCGTCGAGCCGCAGCAGCCCGAGGCCCGTCAGCGACGCGGCCGGCCCGACCGACCGGACGCCCGGCGGCAGCGTCAGGGCCGCGGTGGCGGGCTCCGAGGCAGTCCCGCCGGTGTTGCGCACGGTGATCGGCAGGTCGACCGGCGGTGAGTCGGGTGTCAGCGTGAACCCGCTGGGCACCGTGGGCACCAGCACCGGCGGCTCGGGTTCCGGTTCGGGCTCCGGCTCCGGTTCGGGTGAAGGGGTGGGTGTCGGTCCCGGTGACGCGCTGGTCGTCGGTGCGGGCGTGGTCGTCGGCGCCGGTGTGGTCGTCGGCACGGGTGTGGTCGTGGGCGCCTGCGTGGTGGTCGCCGGGGGTTCGGTCGTCGTGGCCGGCGGGTCCTGCGTCGGCGGCGACGGCAGCGGCGGCACCGACGGCTGCGGTGACCGGGTCGCGCTCGTCGCCGGTGGCGGCACGCTCCGCGCGACGGGCGTCTCCTGCTCGCCGCCGGACGCCAGCCCGATCGTCACGGCGATCACCAGCACCGCCGCCGAGACCGCCGCGCCGAAGAGCTGCCGAGGCACGGAACCCGCCGCGTTCGCCGCGCCACCTGCCCCCGCGCCCGCCCCGACGGCGGCGGCCGTGGCGGCCTTCGCGGCGGACGCCGTCGTCGCCAGGTAGCCCGCCGCGCCGGTGCCCAGCACCAGCGGTGCGATGAACCCGCGCAGCGCGCCGTTCACGTCGGCCAGCTCGGCGGCCAGCCCGCGGCAGTCCGCGCACTCGTCCAGGTGCGTCTCGACCTGGGTGGTCTCGCGCTTGGACAGCCCGCCGCGGGTCCACGCGCCCAGCCGGTCCACGGTGGCGCGGCAGCGGTCCGCGGTGGTCTCGGCCAGGTGCACCTGGAGGTACGCCTGGCGCAGGCCCTCGCGGGCGCGGTAGGCCAGCGCGGACACGCCGTTCGCGGTCAGCCCGAGCAGGGGCGCGACCTCGGCGGGCGACTGGCCCTCGATCTCGGTGTGCCACAGCACGGTCTGCCAGCGCTCGGGCAGCCGGGCGAACGCCCGCGCGGCCAGCGACCGCTCCAGGCCGGCCACGGCGGTGTCCCGGAACGGCACGGACGTCGCCTCGGTCGCGCCGGCCACGGCGGTGACGTCGTCGGCGAGGTCGACCCTCCGGTCCCGCCGGGTCTTGTCGTACGCGGTGTGCCGCAACGCGGTCAGCAGGTAGGCGCGGAACGCCGAGTCCGGCCCGCGGCCGGCCCGGAGCGTGTCCAGCACCTTCGCGAACGCGTCGGACACCAGGTCGTCGGCCTCGGCGGACGACCGCGCGAGCTGGCGGGCCAGGTTGTAGGCCGCTCCCACGTGGCGTTCGTAGAGCTGGCCGTAGGCGTCGGTCGCCCCGCCGCGCACGGAGTCGATCAGCTCCGCGTCGCTCGGTCCCTGGACGTCAGCAGGAACGGTCGCCACGTGATTTCCCCTCCTCGCGCGCCGCCCAGTGTGACTCACGGGGTGGCGGGCCGTCACCAGGAACCCCCCAACCGACGAGCCGTTGTGCCGTCATGGCGGAGCCGTCGCGACGTCTCGTAGGGGAGACCCGAGGCAGAGGGAGGCATCCGGGTGGGTGTTCGGGAAGCGGCGGCGGACGGCGCGGGCAATCCGGTGGTGGCGCGTCGGTGCGGCGCGGACGTGCGTGCCCTCAGGTCCCGGTGGCGCACGGCGAGCCTGGCGGCCGGGTGGTCGTACCCGGCGGACTGGCCGCTGGAGGAGGTCGACGAGGTCTGCGCGGTGGTGCTCGCGGGTGCGGACGCGGGCCACGAGCTGTACCGGCTGGGCGCCGCGCGGGCGGAGGCGGGCGCGGGGCTGGCCGAGACGCTGCTGGACCTGGCCGCGCTGCACGCGGTGCTGGCCGAGCCGGTCGGCTCGGCCGGGATCGTGTCGCCGAACGTCGACGCCATCCCGGCCCGGATGCTGCGGACGACCGCGCTGGGCTGGGGCGACGTGATGAGCGCGCAGGCGGCGAGCTGCGCCGCGGACAACCCGTTGACCGGGTTGGCGACCGGCGCGTACCTGCGGACCAGGCTGCGCGAGGTGTACGCGGAGGCGCGGACGTCCGGCCGCCGGGACCACGTGCTGGTGTTCGTGTCGCTGGACCTGGGCCGCACGACCGGCTGGTCCCGCGTGGTCGCGATGACGCTGCTGGCGGACGCGTTGCGGGAGGTGTTCGACTCGGGCCAGACGATCGCTTCGGTGGGCCCTTCGGTGGCCGCGGTGCTGCTGAAGCCCGACGCGAACCTGCACCGGTCGGTCGTGAACCTCCGCCTGCTGGCGGCGGACCGGCTCGCGGTCGACCCGCACGTGGCGTCCACGGGGCCGGTGGAGGTCTGGCTGGAGCCGCTGCCGGCCACGTACGAGGAGGTTGGCGAGTTGCTTTGCCGTTACTCGGTGGATGGGGGGATTGGGCGGTAGGTGGGGCTGGGGAGGGGGCAGGGAGAGGGGAGGGAGGGAGAGGGGAGGGAAGAGCAGGGCGGGAGCGGGAAGGGCGCGCGAAGAACAGAGGCGGGAGCGGTGAGACAGGGGTAGGGCTGTGTTGGATTTGCCGCGACTTCGTCGCGGCGGCTCGGCCGCCTTTTTGTCGGGCCGTCGCGCCTGATTTCCCGTCGATCGAAAAGCGTGATCGACGGGAAATGAGGCGCGACAACCCGACGCGGCCTCGCGGGCGCGGGAGCAAGTGGGAAGTGGGGGGCGGGAGCAAGTGGGAAGTGCGGGGGCGAGGGCGAGGGAGCGGCGGAGCGGGGGGAGCGGGGGCGAGGCGGCACGGCAAGGGGCGAGTCGGCAGGTAGGCGTGTGGGGTGTGGCGTGTGGGGAGTGGGGTGTGGGGAGTGGGGTGTGGGGTGGTGGCGTTGACAAGGAGGTGGTGTGCTGGTTGTCTACTGTTCTAGTTGACTAGAACACTTTGGAGGCGTCGGGTGGAGTTCCGCATCGACCGGTCCAGCGGCCTCCCCGCGTACCTCCAGCTCGTGCGGCAGGTCCGGGAGGCCCTGCGGTTGGGCTGGTTGGAGCCGGGGGACCGGCTGCCCACCGTGCGCGACGCGGTCCGCAGCGGCGGCGTCAACGCGAACACCGTGCTCAAGGCGTATCGCGAACTCGAACTGTCCGGCCTGGTCGAAGCGCGCCAGGGCGCGGGCACGTTCGTGAAGACCGGCCTCGGGTCGACCGACCCCGGTGTGATGGCGGAGCTGCGGGAGCGGCTCGCCGACTGGGTGCGGGAAGCGCGGGCGGCCGGCCTGGACGCGGAGGACGTGGACGCGCTGGTGCGGTCCGTGCTGGCCAACGTCGACGGTGGTCAACCGCCGGGCGGACCGGGAAGCGCCGGCCCAGCCGGCGAACAGACGACCGAGGGAGAAGGGGTGGCGGTCCGATGACCACTACCGTCGAGGAGCCCGTCGACACCGCCGCCGCGGTGCGCGCGCGGGGCCTGGGCAAGCGCTACCGCACCAAGTGGGCGCTGCGGGACTGCACGTTCGAGCTGCCCGCCGGGAAGGTCGCGGCGCTGGTCGGCGCGAACGGCGCGGGCAAGACGACCCTGATGAGCGTGCTCGCGGGCCTGCTCGCGGCCGACGAGGGCGCGGTGGGCACCGCCGGGCGGGTCGCGTTCGTGTCCCAGGAGAAGCCGGTGTACCGGAACTTCACCGCCGACGACGTGCTGCGCATGGGCGCGCACCTCAACCTCCTGTGGGACCGGCAGCGGGCGGTGCGCTGGCTGGAGCGGTTCGAGGTCCCGCTGGACCGGGCGTGCGGCAAGCTGTCCGGCGGCCAGCAGGCGCAGGTGGCGTTCGCGCTGGCCATCGGCTCCCGCCCGGACGTGCTCATGCTGGACGAGCCGCTGGCCAACCTCGACCCGCTGGCCCGCCGCGAGGTGACCGGCGAGCTGCTCGCCGAGGTCGCGGAGACCGGCATGACCGTCCTGCTGTCCACGCACGTGGTCGCCGAGCTGGGCGGCGTCGCGGACCACCTGCTGCTGCTCGCGCACGGCAGGCTGCTGGCCGGCGGCGACCTGGACGACCTGCTCGCGCAGCACGTCAGCTACACCGGGCCGCGGTCCGAGGCGCCGCCCGTCGTCGGCGAGGTCGTGGAGGCCCGCCACCGAGGCGGCCAGTCGACGTTCCTCGTCAAGCTGCCCGAGGGGCAGTCCCGGCCGGTGGTCGCCGGCCACTGGGCCGAACGGCCCGTGACCCTGGAGGACTACGTGCTCGCGCAGCTCGCGGCAACCCGGAAGGGGATCGGCGCATGACCGCCACCACCACCGCACCGGTGTCCACCCCGCCGCGGCGGCGGACCGGGGTCGGCTGGGGCGACCTGGCCTGGCTGACCTGGCGGCAGCACCGGTGGCAGCTCGGCGGCCTCGGCGCGGCCGTCGCCGTCGTGGCGCTGTCCTGCCTGATCATCGCGTGGACCATCAACGCCACCGGTACGGCACTGCACGGCTTCCTCGGCCTCGGCGGGTTCGGCGGGGCGATCCAGCTGGCCTCGCTCCTCCCGGTCGCGTTCGGCGGTGTCATCGCGGTGTTCTGGGCGGCCCCGCTGCTGGCCCGCGAGTACGAGCAGAAGACCTACGTCGTGGTGTGGAGCCAGGACCTCACGCCCACCCGGTGGCTGGTGGGCAAGGTGGTCCTGCTCGGCGTGCCCGCGGTGGGACTGGCGGCGGCCCTGGGGTCGGCCGTGCTGACCGCGCAGCACGCGATGAACTCGGTGACCGGCGGTCACCCGGCGTACCGGGCGTTCGAGGACGAGCACTTCGAGGCCATGCCGCTCCTACAGATCGGGTACGCGGCGTTCGGTTTCGCGCTCGGCCTGGCGTTCAGCGCGGTCACGCGGCGGACCGTCCTCTCGATGGCGGTGACCCTCGGCGCGTTCGTCGCGACGCGGTTCGCGGTGGCGAAGTTCTGGCGGCCCCACTACCAGGCGCCGGAGCGCGTGCTCTGGCCGTTCGGCACGCGCGACCAGGGCAGTTCCGACCGCATCGACGACGGGGTGATGTACGTCAAGTCGGGTTACACGGACGCGGCCGGCAACCCGGTCGAGTACCCGCTGGAGTGCAACGTGCGGTCGGCCGGTCCCGACAACGGCTTCGATACCTGCATGCGGGAGCACGGCGTGGTCAACACCTACCTCGACTACCAGCCGGTGGACCGGGTGGTGCCCTTCCAGCTCATCGAGACCGCCCTGTTCGTCATCGCAGCGGCAGCCCTACTGGTACTGGCGTTCAGGCTCGGCCTACCCCGCTCACCCCGCCGAACCACCCCCACCACCTGACCCCGCCCCGCCTCCCGCCTCACCCGGCCACACCCCGAACCCGCGAGGCCGCGTCGGCCTGTCGCGCCTGATTTCCCGTCGATCACGCTCTTCGATCGACGGGAAATCAGGCGCGATGGGCCGACTTCCAGGCGGCCTCGCCCGCCGTCTGCGGAGCAGCGGCCATCCAACACAGTAGACTGCCCTCCCCGTGGACTCCCGTACTCGTCTCCCCGTCGTCGGCATGGTCGGCGGTGGCCAGTTGGCCCGCATGACGCACCAGGCGGCGATCCCGCTGGGCCAGTCGCTGCGCGTGCTCGCCGAGTCCGACTCCGACCCCGCCGCCCTCGTCGCGCGGGACGTGGAGCTGGGCAAGCACACCGACCTCGACGCGTTGCGGGCGTTCGCCAAGGGCTGTGACGTGCTGACGTTCGACCACGAGCACGTGCCGCAGGAGCACCTGAAGGCGCTGGTCGCGGACGGGGTCAAGGTGCACCCCGCCCCGGCGGCCCTGGAGCACGCGCAGGACAAGCTGGTCATGCGCGTCAAGCTCGCCGAGCTGGGCCTGCCGGTGCCGCCGTTCAGCGCGGTGGGGGACGTGGCGGACGTGGTGCGGTTCGGCGCCGAGCACGGGTGGCCGTGCGTGCTCAAGGCCGTGCGCGGCGGGTACGACGGGCGGGGCGTCTGGATGCTCAACACCCCGGAGAGCGCCCGGCGCGCGGTGCCCGAGCTGCTGGCCGCCGGCACGCCGCTGATGGTGGAGCAGTGCGTCCCGATGCGGCGGGAGCTGGCCGCGCTCGTGGCGCGGTCGCCGTTCGGGCAGGGCGCGGCCTGGCCGGTCGTGCAGACCGTCCAGCGGGAGGGCATCTGCGTCGAGGTCCTCGCGCCCGCGCCCGACGCCCCCGGTGAGCAGGTGCAGGAACTGGCGCTGCGGGTCGCGGACGAGCTGGGCGTCGTGGGCCTGCTCGCCGTCGAGCTGTTCGAGACCGCGTCCGGGCTCGTCGTGAACGAGCTGGCGATGCGCCCGCACAACTCGGGCCACTGGACCATCGAGGGCGCGCGGACGTCCCAGTTCGAGCAGCACCTGCGGGCCGTGCTGGACTACCCGCTCGGCGCGACCGACCTCGTCGCGCCCGCCGTGGTGATGGCGAACGTGCTGGGCGCGGCGGACGCGCCCGAGCTGGGGCCGGACGAGCGGCTGCACCACCTGTTCGCCCGGTTCCCCGACGCGCACGTGCACCTGTACGGCAAGACCGAGCGGCCGGGTCGCAAGATCGGCCACGTGACGGTGCTCGGTGAGCGGATGGCCGAGGTGCGCGAGCGGGCCCGGCTCGCGGCGCACTGGCTGTCCGACGGAGTGTGGCTCGACGGGTACGACATCCACGGAGGACAGCAGTGACGTCAGTCGGCGTGATCATGGGCAGCGACTCGGACTGGCCGGTGATGAAGGCCGCCACCGAGGCGCTGGCCGAGTTCGACGTCCCGTTCGAGGTCAGCGTGGTGTCCGCGCACCGGACGCCGCAGCGGATGCTCGACTACGCGGCGTCGGCCGCCGGGCGCGGGCTCCAGGTGATCATCGCAGGCGCGGGCGGCGCCGCGCACCTGCCGGGCATGGTGGCGTCGGCGACCGTGCTGCCGGTGATCGGCGTGCCGGTGCCGCTGAAGTACCTGGACGGCATGGACTCGCTGCTGTCGATCGTGCAGATGCCGGCGGGCGTGCCGGTGGCGACGGTGTCCGTGGGCGGCGCGCGGAACGCGGGCCTGCTGGCGGTCCGCGTCCTGGCGGCGGCGGACGCGGCGCTGCGGACGCGGATGGCCGAGTTCCAGGCGTCGCTGGAGCGCCTGGTGCTGGAGAAGGACGAAGCGCTGCGGGCGTCGCTCTAGTCGGTTCGGGGCCTGTTGCCCACGGTGCGGGGCTCGCCGCGGTGAACGCGCGCTAACATCTCGGTAGAAGGCCCTACCGGGAGGTAACTTAACGTGGACCCGAGTTTCGGTACCTACCAGCTCGCGGAGGAGCACGAGGCGCTGCGCGAGGCGGTCCGGTCGCTCGCCGACAAGGAGATCGCCCCGCACGCGGCCGAGGTCGACGAGCAGGAGCGCTTCCCGGTCGAGGCGCTGAACGCGCTGGTCAAGGCCGGTTTCGGTGCCGTGCACGTGCCGGAGGCGTACGACGGCCAGGGCGCCGACTCGGTGGCCACGTGCATCGTGATCGAGGAGGTGGCGCGCGTCTGCGCGTCGTCGTCCCTGATCCCGGCCGTGAACAAGCTCGGCACCATGCCGATCCTGCTGTCCGCGTCGGAGGACCTGAAGCGGCAGGTGCTGCCGTCCATCGCGTCGGGCGAGGCGATGGCGTCCTACGCGCTGTCCGAGCGCGAGGCGGGCTCCGACACGGCGTCGATGCGCACGCGGGCGCGGCTCGACGGCGACCACTGGGTGCTGAACGGCACGAAGTGCTGGATCACCAACGCCGGCGAGTCGACCTGGTACACCGTCATGGCGGTGACCGACCCGGACGCGCCGAAGAAGTCGCAGGGCATCTCGGCGTTCGTGGTGCACAAGGACGATCCGGGGTTCGTCGTGGGCTCGAAGGAGCGCAAGCTCGGCATCAAGGGCTCGCCCACGCGGGAGATCCACTTCGAGAACTGCGCCATCCCCGCGGACCGCATCATCGGCGAGCCGGGCACCGGCCTGAAGACGGCGCTGCGCACGCTCGACCACACCCGCCCGACGATCGGGGCGCAGGCGGTGGGCATCGCGCAGGGCGCGCTGGAGGCCGCGATCGCGTACGTGAAGGACCGCAAGCAGTTCGGCAAGTCCATCTCCGAGTTCCAGGGCGTGCAGTTCATGCTCGCGGACATGGCGATGAAGATCGAGGCGGCCCGCCACATGGTGTACGTGGCGGCGGCGAAGGCGGAGCGCGGTGAGCCGAACATCGGGTTCATCACGGCGGCGGCGAAGTGCTTCGCGTCGGACGTGGCGATGGAGGTGACGACGGACGCCGTGCAGCTGTTCGGCGGCGCCGGCTACACCCGCGACTTCCCGGTGGAGCGCATGATGCGGGACGCCAAGATCACCCAGATCTACGAGGGCACGAACCAGATCCAGCGCGTCGTGATGTCGCGCGCCCTGCTCAAGGGCTGAACCGACGACCCGACCGCGGCCCGGAGGCACCCGACCTGCTCGATCGGGGTCTCCGGGCCGCGGTCGGGTGCTCGGTCAAGGCGGGTGCCGGCGGGTTACGCGGCGGTCGGGTTGGTGGCCAGGTACTTCTCCAGCCGGTCGTAGCTGGTGTCCGCGCCGTCCGTCATGCCGCTTTCCATCGCCCGGTCGCGGTCGGTTTTTGACGGGTACTTCATGGTCTGCACGACGGTCGTCCGCGAGCCGTCCGCGATGAACTCGGTCGTGTTCACCGTCTCCGCCCAGCCCTCGCCCCACGCCTCGGTCTGCACCATGCGCGAGTGCGGCGTCACCTCCAGGTACGTGCCGGTCATCCCCATCTCCGTGCCGTCCGCCCGGCGCCACACCATGCGCCACCGCCCGCCCGCCCGCAGGTCCACCTCGCACACGGGCATCGTCCAGCCGTCCGGGCCGAGCATCCAGTGCACGATGTGCTCGGGCTTGGTGAACGCGTCGAAGACCAGGTGCTGCGGCGCGTCGAACGTCCGCGTGACCGCGACCTCCACGTCGGACGGCGTGCTCCACAGCGCGGCGGTGTCAGTGGCCATCTTCCTGCTCCTTCATCCGTTCCAGGTACGCGTCCAGTCGGCGGTAGCTGTCGTCCCAGAACCGGCGGAACCCGTCGGCCCACTCGCTGACCTCCCGCAACGGCGTCGCGTCGAGCGTGCAGGGACGCCACTGGGCGTCCCGGCCGCGCACGATGAGCCCCGCCCGCTCCAGCACGCGCAGGTGCTTGGACACGGCCGGCCCGCTCATCGCGAACGGCGCGGACAGCTCCTTCACCGTGGCCGCGCCCTCCGCCAGCCGGGCCAGGATCGCCCGTCGGGTGGGGTCGGCCAGCGCCGCGAACACCGTGCTCAGCGGATCGTCTGCCATCGCTACCTAACCACTTGGTTATCTAACTGACTGGTTTTCTACGCGCCTGTCGGGAACCTGTCAACCCGGTCCCGGTCCCGAAACTTGTTGAATCTTCATATAACGTCGGTCGCGTACTGCAAACGGAGGAAGGGGATGCAGGCATGGTTCGGGACGTGGCGGCACTCATCGGGCGGATCGGCGTCGGCGTGGTGTTCATCGCCCACGGCTGGCAGAAGTTCACCGAGTGGGGCCTCGACGGCACCGCCCAAGCCTTCCAGGGGATGGGCGTGCCGCTGCCCACCCTGTCGGCGTGGTTCGCGGCCATCGTCGAGCTGGCCGGCGGCGCGCTGCTGATCGCGGGCGCGGCGCTGCCGGTGGTCGGCGTGCTGCTCGCGCTGGACATGCTCGGCGCGCTGATCATCGTGCACCTGCCCAACGGCCTGCTGGGCCAGGGCGGCTACGAACTCGTGCTGGCCCTCGGCGTCGCGGCGCTCGCGCTGGGCTTCAACGGCGGTTCGCTGACCGTCGACCGGCTGATCCGCCGCAAGCAGCCCGCGGCGGCCTGACACCGGCACCGGCCGGGCCGGGCGGGCAACCCGCCGGCCCGGCCGGTGCGGTGTGCGCGGTCGGTGAGGAGGGGCGCGGTCGGTTCCGGCGTCGGCGGGCTCAGCCCACCAGGTCGAGCGACGTGTGCTCGCTCGCGCGGCGCGCGGGCAGCCGGTCCGGGTCCGCGTTGCTGCACTGCACCAGCGACCCGCCGCCCGCCAGCACGGCCAGGAAGCCGTTCAGCAGCCCGTCCGGCTGCGTCCACTCGACCGTGGACAGCACCCGCACCTCCGCCGTGATGCCCAGCGTCGCCGCCCGCTGCCGCGCCTCGGCGACCACCTCGTCGACCGTGGACCTGCCGAGCGCGGGCGTCGAACCCGGCACCGGCGCCCACGGCACGAACTCGTCGCCGAACACCCGCACCTCGTCCACGTAGTCGAACTCGGCGCCGCAGCCGACGCCCATCGGGTGCAGCGACACCGTCGCCACCTGCCCCGCGCCGCTCACCGTCACGCCGGGCGGCACGAACGCCACCTTCGCGCCCGCCGGGTCGTCGGTCACCGCCGCGCCGCACCACCACGCGCCCAGCAGCACGCCGGCGGTCTGCCAGTGCGCGGGCAGCAGCACGGCCACCGGGTCGCCCGGCTCCACGTCCAGCTCGTCACGCAGCCAGTTCGCCGTCTTCGCCGCCCAGTTGCCGATCGTGGCGCGCGACAGCTCGACCCGCGTGTCGGCGGCGTCGTCGTAGTGCGTGATCAGGGGCTTGCCGGGACCGGCGGCGAACAGGGGCGTCAACAGGGCTTCCGTGACGGTCATGGCGCCAACCCTGCCATCCGGCCGCACCCGTCCGCAGCCGGGGGTCCGGGTGATCATCATCGGACGCCGGGCGGCAGGTCAGTCGACGCAGGGCGGTCCCTGCGCGGCGAGCTGCCGCCTCGGCCCGTCGGAGGGCATGCCCCGCCCGCCGGAGGACCCGCCCTGCCCCTCGAACGACACGGCCTGCCCGCCGCCGAACCGCTGCGTCGTCGCCGTGGGCGTCGCGAGCGGCGTCGCCGGCGCCGTGGGCGTCGCGGTGGGTGTCGCCGTGGGTGTCGCCGTGGGCGTCGGGGTCTTCTCGCCCAGCACCTCCGCCACGAACGCCTTCACCTGCGGCCGGTCCACGGTCACGACGCTCTGCCCGCGCTCGTTGAGCGTGCCGACGCTCGTCACCGGGATGGTCTTGAACTCCACGGTGCCGCCCGCCAGGCTCTGCGCCTGCTCGGCCAGCGTCGACAGGTCGAACTTCTCGTCCACCACGACCGACTTCGACATCGCGTCGAGCAGCCCGCTCAGCTTGCCGGGGTCGGCGAACGTCCCCGCGGACAGCAACTGCGACACCGCGGCCTTCAGGAACACCTGCTGCCGCGTGATCCGGCCCAGGTCGCCGCCGGGGATGTTCTTGCGCTGCCGCACGAACGCCAGCGCGTCGCCGCCCGCGATCGTCTGCACGCCCGCCCGGAAGTACGCGCCCGAGTCGGGATCGCTGGTGGCGCGGTTCAGGCACACCTCGACGCCGCCGATCGTCTTCGTCAGCAGGTAGAACCCGTACAGGTTGATCTCGGCGTAGTGGTCGACCCGGACACCGGTCAGGTCCTGCACGACCTGCACCAGCGCCCGCCGCCCCGCCTGGTCGCCGAGCTTGGCGCGCTCCTGTAGGTCGCCCACGCCCTCCGCGGCGAGCCGTTCCATCGTGGTGAACCTGGTGAGCCCGTACGCCCCGTTGATCTTCTGCTCGCCGTGGTCCGGCAGCGGCACGGACACGTCGCGCGGGATGGACACCGCGTGCACCTGGCCGCCGTTGCGGGGCACCCGCAGGACGATGATCGTGTCCGTGTTGACGGTGTCCGTCGCCTCGGTGCGCAGCTCGCGCAGCACCCGGTCCGGTAGCGGCCTGCCCTGCGCGTCGGTGCGGCTGTCGCTGCCCACCAGCAGGATGTCCAGCGCGCCGTCCTCGGCGGGCGGCGCGTTCGGGATGTCGGACAGCTCCGCCAGCACGTCGGTCTTGTTCACGCTCTGCTGCACCCGCTGGACCGTCGACCAGCTGTACCCCGCCACCACCAGGACGGCCGCCGACAGCAGCGCCAGCAGCGCGCGTCCGGTGATCACCGCGGCCTTCACGGGCGGTCCTCCTCAGGCGGTCGACGGTGTCCGATCGGGCTAACCGCCTTCGGCCGGTCGGACGCCGGTGTCGCCGGGAGGCAGCGTGGTTCAGTTGACGCAGGCCACACCGCCGGCGGTGATCGGCGGTGTGGGGTTGTCGGTGGGCACGGCGAGCGTCCGCGCGGCGCCCGCCGAGGACGTGTCGGGCTTGTCGGCCGGCGCGAAGTCCGCACCGACGTAGACCAGGACCTGTCCCCCGGGCACGGAGTCGTCCTCGGTCGTCGTGGCGTTACCGCCCAGCGCGGAGAGCACCCGTTCGGCACTGGCCTGCTCGCCCGGCGCGTGGCGCACGACGGTCGCGTCCAGGTAGTTGCCGGGCGTGGCCTGGCCGCGCTGGAAACCCTTGCCCACCAACATCTCCAGCACGTTGGTGGCCTGCCCGGCGATGCCCGAGGAGTTGATCACCTGCACGGTGACGGCCGACGGCGGCGGTCCGGCGGGTGTGGTGGACGGCACGGACGAGCCGGACGGCGGCGCCGGGTCCGCGGCCAGGCCCTTGATGAACGAGCGCACCTGCACCGGGTCCACCGGGAGCACGTTGCCGTCGCTCCAGGTGTCCGTCGGCGGGCCCACCGGGATGGTGCGGAACTCGATGTTGCCCGACACCAGGCCCTGCATCTGCTCCGCGAACTCCGAGATGTTCCAGCGCTCGCTGAGCACCACGGAGCTCTTCACCGCGGCCACGAGCTGGTCGAGCTTGGCGAAGTCGGTCAGGGTGCCGGTGGACAGCACCTTGCGGGCCAGCGCGCCGATGAACACCTGCTGCCGCACGATCCGGTCCAGGTCGCCGCCGGGGAGGTTGTTGCGCTGCCGCACGAACGACAGCGCCTCCGCGCCCGCCACGGTCTGCCGCCCCGCCGGGAAGTCCGCGCCCGAGTCGGAGTCCCGCGTGGCCTGGTTCAGGCACACCTCGACGCCGCCGATGGCCTTCGTCACCTCGTAGAACGACGCGAGGTTGACCTCGGCGTACCGGTCGACGGTGACCGCGCCGCCGGTCAGGCCCTCGATCGTCCTGATCAGCGTGCGCCGGCCGGCCTGGGTGGACTCGCGCTCGATCCGCGCCTCGTCCGTCATGCCCTCCTCGCGCAGCCGCTGCGACGTGTCGTTCTTCTGCCGCGCCAGGGCCGAGTTCAGCTTGTGCTTCCCGAAGCCGTCCGCGATCTCCACGTAGGAGTCGCGCGGGAACGAGATGGCCACCGCCCGCGTGCCGTCCTGCGGGATGTGCACCAGGATCATGGTGTCGGTGTTCAGCGTGCCGTCCGCCTTGCCGCCGTTGAGCAGCGCCAGCACCTCTTCGGACAGCGGCTTGCCCTGCGCGTCGGTGCGGCTGTCGCTGCCCACCAGCAGGATGTCGATCGCGCCGTCGAGCGGCTTGCGCGCCGCGCCCTGCTCGGCCACCGACGAGGGGATGACGTCGGTCGTCGCGATGCCCTCGTCGATGTCGCGCAGGTAGCTCCACCCGTACCACGTGACGAGCAGCACAGCGGCCGACACGAGCGCCAGGAGCGAACGCCCGGTGAGCACTAGGACCCGCAAAACGGCCGAACCCGCGGCCGATCCGGGTGGACGGGTGTCCACTGGCGCTGCCTCCCCCGTGTCCTGCGCTGCCGTTGACAGGTTAGTCGCGGACAGGTACCCCGGACTGCCTTTTCCTTTAATACGGGAGACGCTGTAACGGCGGAGTGGGTTGCACGGGTAAGGACCGTGACAGACTTGGGATCTACGACCGCTGCGGGAGGCATTGACCATGCGCGTGCTGGTGACGGGTGGGGCGGGCTTCATCGGCTCGCACTTCGTGCGGGAGGTGGTGGGCGGCGCGTATCCCGCCTATGCCGACGCGGAGGTGGTGGTGCTGGACAAGCTGACCTACGCGGGCAATGAGGCGAACCTCACCCCGGTCGCCGACGACCCGAGGCTGACGTTCGTGCGCGGCGACATCTGCGACCGCGAGCTGGTGGCGGACCTGATGGGCCGAACGGACGCGGTCGTGCACTTCGCGGCCGAGTCGCACGTAGACCGTTCGATCTCCGGGTCCGCGGACTTCGTGCTCACGAACGTCCTCGGCACCCAGACGCTGCTCCAGGCGGCGCTGGAGGCGAACGTGGCGAAGTTCGTCCACGTGTCCACCGACGAGGTCTACGGGACGATCGACGAGGGCTCCTGGACCGAGGACCACGCGCTGGAGCCGAACTCGCCCTATTCCGCGTCCAAGGCGTCCTCGGACCTGCTGGCGCGGGCGTTCCACCGCACGCACGGGCTGCCGGTGTGCATCACGCGGTGCTCGAACAACTACGGGCCGTACCAGTTCCCGGAGAAGGTCATCCCGCTCTTCGTGACCAATCTCATGGACGGCAAGAAGGTCCCGCTCTACGGCGACGGCCTCAACGTCCGCGACTGGCTGCACGTGGACGACCACTGCCGCGGCATCCAGCTCGTGCTGGAGGGCGGGCGCGCCGGCGAGGTCTACAACATCGGCGGCGGCACCGAGCTGACCAACCGCGAGCTGACCGAGCGCCTGCTGGCCGCCACCGGCCGCGACTGGTCGTCGGTGGAGCCGGTGACCGACCGCAAGGGCCACGACCGCCGGTACTCGGTCGACATCACCAAGATCTCCACCGAGCTGGGCTACGCGCCGCGGGTCGACTTCACGTCCGGGCTGGCCGCCACCGTCGAGTGGTACCGGGAGAACCGGTCGTGGTGGGAGCCGCTGAAGCAGCGCGCGGCGCTGGCGGGCTGACGGGTGATCGGACTCCTGGTGCCGGGCGGCCGAGGGCAGCTCGGGCACGACCTGGTGGCGTCGGCGCCGCTCGACGGCCTGGTGCACGCGCCGTCGTCGGCGGAGCTGGACCTGACCGACGGGTCGGTGGTGGCGGACGCGGTGGCGTCGTTCGCGTGGTCGGCGCGCGACGGCGGCCTCAAGCCGGTCGTGGTGAACGCCGCCGCGTACACGGCGGTCGACGCGGCGGAGGCGGACGAGGAACGGGCGCTGGCGGTCAACGCGCTGGGGCCGGAGCTGCTGGCGGCGGCGTGCCGCGAGCACAACGTGCCGCTGATCCACCTGTCGACGGACTACGTGTTCCCCGGCGACGCCGACCGGCCGTACGAGCCGGACGACGAGACCGGGCCGCGCTCCGCGTACGGGCGCACCAAGCTGGAGGGCGAGCGGCGGGTGCTCCGGACGTGGGAGCGGTCCTGGGTGGTGCGCACCGCCTGGGCGTACGGGGCGAGCGGGGCGAACTTCGTGAAGACCATCGCCAGGCTGGCCGGCGAGCGCGAGACGCTGTCCGTTGTGGACGATCAGCGCGGCTCGCCGACGTGGTCGCTCGACCTGGCGGAGGGGCTGGTGTCGCTGGCGTGCCTGGCGGTGCGCGGCGGTCCCGCGGCGCGGGTCCTGCACGCGACCGGCGGCGGTGAGACGACGTGGTGCGGCTTCGCCCGCGCGATCCTCGTGGAGCTGGGCGAAGACCCGGAACGCGTGCGCCCGTGCGGCACCGAGGACTTCCCGCGCCCGGCGCCGCGCCCGGCGTACTCGGTGCTGTCCAACGCGTCGTGGGTGGCGGCGGGGTTGAGGCCGTTGCGCCCTTGGCGGGAGGCGTTGAGCGCCGCGTTCGCGAGCCGCGCGGTGCCCTGAGGCGGGGTCGCGGGGTGCCCTGAGGCGAGGCGCGGGGTGGCCGGCGGGCGTTGTGGTCGTTGTGGTCGCGTGGGCCGCCGGCGTCAGGCGGTTTGCCAGCCCACGCAGGTCGGCCGTTGGCCGGTGGCGAGGAAGTCCTTGAGCGCCAAGGCGAGCGTGCCGACGGGCACGCCCGAGCCGGCCGGGTAGTCGACGTACTCGGAGCGGTACTCCGGCGAGTCCGGGTCACCGTCCAGAGTGGAGTAGTCGTGGTCCGGGTCGGCGTAGGTGAGGTAGCCGTAGCCGCCGTGGACGGCCGCCGCGACGTCGTGGTCCGGGATCTTGGCGCGGCCCGGCGCGCCGAGCAGCCCCTCGGTGTCGTCGAGCAGCGGTCGGTCCCCGTGCTCGACGACCGCCGGGCCCGCGCCGGGTTCGGCGAGGCGGCCCAGCAGGGCGTCCACGTCCTCCGGGGCGTCGACGGTCAGCTCGTCCGCGGTCTCGGTGCCGTCGGGGTTGGCGATCGGCCACACAGCCGTGAAGCTCATGGCCGGCATCATCCCAGTGGATGCGGTGAGTGACCACCTGGGACGCCCGGTTGGGCCGTTGGAGTGGAGCGGTCTCAACGCACTGGTTTTGCGCGCGGCCGGTGCGAGAACCTTTCCGTCATGTCCGACCACGGGCGACCCCCGGATGCCCCCGCACCGCGTTCCGATCGGGAACGCCAACGATTCCTCCGGTGCGTCTGCGCCTTGACGGGGTCGCGGCAGGTGTCGTGGAGCGTGCTCACCGGCACGCCTTCAACCCGGCCGGTGCGCACCTCATAGCGCCGGTCGCCAGTCCACGCAGGCCGGTCTGCGGGCGGTGGCGAGGAATTCGCACAACGCCGCGGTGAACGCCTCGATCGGCAGGCCGCTCCCGGCGGGGTATTCGTCGGAGTCGGAGTGGTACACCGGCGAAGCCGGGTCGCCGACCGGCCGGCTCGGCTCGTGGTCGTCGTCGGCGTACTCGAAGTACCCGTACCCGCCGGCGACGCCTGCGACCAGGATGTGGTCGGGTGCCGACTCGCCTTCGAATGTCAGCCGGGCACGGCCGTGGTGTTCGATCTTGGCGGCTTCGGCGGTGTCCTCGGCCAACCGCGCGACCAGCACCTCGACGTCAGCCGGGGTGGTCACCGTCATCCGAGCGCCGGCCCGTAGGTCCGTCTCGTCGTAGATGCGCCAGTACGCGGTGAAGCTCATCCTCGTCCTCGATATGTCACGCGGCTGCCATCGCTTTCGACCACGGTCGGTGTCGCACCGGGAGGGAGGAAGTACTTGAGTGTCTTATCGCAGGTAAGCGGTTCATCTCGGTCCATCGCGCCACGCCCGCACACCCCCCGGTCGATGAGCACCGTCTCGTGCGAGCGCTCCTCTTCCCGCATACGGACGGCGAGTTTCACCTCGATGTGTGTGGCGAGTCGGACCGCACGCCGCAGATGGGGCGGGAGAAGCTGAGGCGCTGCTGCCAACGCCTTGGCGTGCCACTCGTCTCCTGGGCCGCTTTTCACCACTGTCACGTCAGTCCCCGGCCCAAGCCACCGTCCTTGAGCTTGGGCACGAGGAAGTCCTGCCGGTATCGAGCGGCGGATCTGGTCGATGCGGTCGGGTGGGTGGGGTGGCGGGGGTGTCGGATGGGGTGGTGCGGTCGGGTTCGCCAGGCGGTTGGCGAGGGCGTGGAGGGTGTCGCGGAGGGTGATGGCCTGGAGCAGGAGTTGCTGGGCTTGTTGGTACGCCTCGGTGAAAGTGGCGACGGCCTGGCTCAGTTCGGGTTGGTTGGTGCCGTGTGCGCGACAGCGGCGAGAGAGGTCACCTGATGGCGGCGAGGAAGGTCAGCCAGGTGGTGCGGGGGAGGGTGAGGTGGCCTGCTTCGGGGTTCTTGCTGTCGCGGATGCCGACGACGGTGGGGGCGTGGGCCACCTCGACGCAGCTTGAGTTGCCGCCGCTGAAGGACGACTTGCGCCAAGTCCCGAAGATCAGTTCCGGCGTTGCCATTCGCTGTGTTCCTCCTTGGCGTAGCGGTGAAGCATGGCCAGCGAGTCCTGTTGGCTCAACGCAACACCACACAAGTGCTGGAACGCCAGCCTATACCGCTCTACGTCGGTTTCATCCTCCAAAAAGAGGGTGCCGGTCAGGTGGTCGATCGCCACCGTCCCGCAGCCGTCATCGAACCGGAAGCAGTCGAACGGCACGCCCATCGCCATGTGCTCGCCTTCGCGGGTGGGGATGATCTGGAACTGGACGTTGGGCATGGTGGCGAGTCCCGTCAGATGCTTGAGCTGAGCACGATGCACGTCCGGACCTGCCACGGCACGGATCAAAGCGGCCTCGGTGACGATCGCCCAGACGGCGAGGCTGAAGTCGAGCACGCGGTCCTGTCGTTTGATGCGGAGATCGGCCCGCTGCTCCAGCACCTCGTCGATGAGGTCGGGGTGGGCCGCACGGAGCACCGCGCGGGCGTACTCACGCGTCTGGAGCAGCCCCGGAACCAGGTCGATCTGGAAGTTCGACACGCTGACCGCGTCGGTCTCCAGGTCCACGAACTCGATGTTCTCGGGACTGGCCGCGTCGTCGTAGCTCTGATACCAGCCGCGTACCTTCGCGTTGCGGGCAAGCGACACGATGCTCGCGGTGGTGGCCTCGCTCGCGCCGTACAACTCGCACAACGCCCGCGCCTCCTCGGGCTTCACGCCGAGCTGGGCGAGTTCCATCTTGGTGACTTTGGGTTGCTTGCAGCCGAGACGGGTTGCTGCATCCTCGATGCTGATCCCCGCGTTGTGGCGCAATTGGCGCAGTCGGCGGGCGAGACGTCGTTGTTTCGGTGTCATGCCATCCCTCAAAAGCGTGAACTTCGGAATATCATTCCGATTCAGCTTGTGGGATGTTCGGTACGGCGGCAACCTATCAGGAGATATTCCACCCAATCGAGGAGGGGTTGTGGCCGTTCACCTGGTGCACGTAGGGAGCGACACGCCGATCACCGCGCACACCGATCGCGACTCGGAGACGGTCCTCGTGGCCGTCGGCCACGCGCCGGACCAAGTCCTGCTGAGCCTGACGGAAACGGCGGCCCACCGGCTGGTCGCGGACGTCAGCCGGGAGGTCGAGCCGTGCGACGACTGCGGGGGCACGGGTGAGCGGTGGTCGCCGATGGGCGTCGGCGCGGTCCGCCTGTCCGGCTGTCACTGCCGCGCGGCAGCCGCCAAGCGATAAGCCTCCACCGTCTTCTCCGCCGTCCTCCGCCAGGTGAACCCGGCCGCGTGCGTCCGCCGCGCCACCTGCTCCGCCGGCTCCGGCGGCGTACCCACCGAGTCCACCAGGGCCTGTCCCAGCGCCTCCGCGTCACCGACCGGCACGTGCACGGCGTGCCCGCCGGCCACCTCCCGCAGCGCCGGGACGTCCGTGCACACCACGGGCACGTTGCACGCCAACGCCTCCAGCACCGGCAGCCCGAAACCCTCGTCGCGCGAAGGCAGCACGAGCGTCGCCGCGCCGGCCACCACGCTGCGCAGGTCCACGTCGTTGAGGTACCCGGTGCGCAGCACCCGACCGTCCGCGCCGGCCCGCCCCGGACCGACCAGCACGAGGGGCGGCAGCGCCGGGTTCGCCGCGTGCGCCGCCAGCAGGGTGGCCAACCCCTTCCGAGGCCCGTCCGCGCCGACGAACAGCAGGTACTCGCCGGGCAGCCCCAAGCGCGCGCGGAGCCCCGTCGACGGTGGCCGCGCCGCGAACCACGCCGGGTCGACGCCCAGCGGCGTCACGACGACCTTGTCCGGGTCCACCTCGAACCGCTCCACGACGACGGACGCCACCGCCTGGGTGGGCGTGCAGACGACGTCCGCCCGCCGCGCGGACTTGCGGACCAGTTCGGGCAGCCGCCGGTCGGACGGCGGCAGGTCCTGCGGCGCGTCGAGGAAGGCCAGGTCGTGGATCGTCGTCACGCCACCGGCCCGGATCGTCGGCGGCAGCACGAAGTTCGTCGCGTGCATGACGTCCGTCGGGCCGGCCAGCAACTCGACCGGCGGGAACGGCCCGCGCAGCCAGCACTGGCGCAGCAACCGCGCCGACACCGGCAGCCCGCGCGCCACCACCTCGTGCGGCAGCACCGTCCGCAGGGCGCGCCACCCGCGCAGGGTGAACGCCACCGCCCGCACGTCGACGTCGTCCCGCATCGACGCCAGCTCCTCGGCCAGCGCCGACGTGTAGCGGCCGATCCCGGTCCGGTGCCCGAGGAGGGGCGTGCCGTCGATCAGCACCCGGAGCGGCTCAGCCACGGCCGCGCAGCTTCTTCAGCACGCGACCGGTGGCCCGCTTGGCGACCTCGCCGGCGCCGCCCTGGTTGAGGTACTCGCGCACCAGCCGCACGTCCCGCTGGAGCTTCTCCCGCGTGCCCAGCGGGCGGTTGCGGACCATCGGCGCGATGCCGGACAGGCGGTCGGTCGCGGGCCTCGGGTTGCGGCAGAAGTCGACCAGCGGGGCCAGGACCGACTCCCAGGTGTAGCGCTCGCGCACCTCGGCGATCCGCTCGCGGCACGCGGCGACGAAGAACTCGTCGTACAGCACCTTCTCCAGCGCCGCCGCGAGGGCGTCCGGGTCCTCGGACGGCACGACCACGCCCAAGCCCTCCTGCGCGACCAGGTCGGCGAACGAGTCACCGTCGGTCGTCACGATCGGCAGGCCCGCCCAGAGGTAGTCCAGCACCCTGGTCCGGAAGGCGAACGTCGTCTCCACGTGCTCGTAGTGCGTGGTGACGCCGCAATCCGCGTCCAGCAGCCAGTTCTGCCGGTCCTGGTAGGGCACCCAGGTCTCGTTGAAGAACACGTGCGACCCGACCAGGTCCAGTCGCTTGGCCAGCGCGCGGGTCTGCCCGGCGATGCCCATGTCCGGCACCTCGGGGTTGGGGTGCTTCATGCCCAGGAACACCAGCCGCGCGTCGGCGTGCTCGCCGCGCAGGCGGTCCACGGCGTGGATCAGGGTCAGCGGGTCGAACCAGCTGTAGACGCCGCCCGCCCACAGCACGACCTTGTCCCCGGTGGCGAGGCGCAGCGCGTCGCGCAGGCCCGGACCGGTGCGCTGGGGCGGTTTGGCGGACAACCCGAACGGCGCGACGGCCAGCAGCGACCGCACCGTGGGGTCGGTGTCGTACAGGGCGGGCGTGAGGCGGCCCATCGCCGCCAGGTGACCCAGCCAGAAGTGGCGCTGCCGCTCCGAGGCGCACAGGAAGAAGTCACCGCGCCGCAACTGGTTGTCGAGGACCTTCGTCACGCCGACGAGGTCCTTCTCGCGCTGCTCGTCGGTGTCGTCGCGGCCCTGTTCGAGCAGTTCCAGGTGCATCGGGTCGTAGATGTCGCACACGACGACCTTGGTCGAGCCCGGCGCCTTCAACTGCGGCAGGAACTCCAGCGCGTGGCCCTGGAGCACGATCACGTCGGCCCACACCAGGTGCGGGTCGACGTCGCGCGGGCGGACGCCCGACACGGTGAAGGTCGCGGGGGGCGGGTCGCACAGCGGGTTGAGGGTGACCAGGCGCACCTCGTGCTCGTCGGACAGCACGTCGGCCATGTTCCAGGCCCGGATCGCGGGCCCGGCCATCTTGTCGGAGATGGCGTCGCCGGTGATGATCAGGACGCGGCGCGGTCGCCCGTACAGCTCCTCGATGCCGAACACGTCCACCAGCACGTCGTGCGCGGCGAGGTAGCGTTCGAGCGGGTACGCGGGCTCCAACGCCTTGCGCATCAAGGGGACCAGGTCGGCGTCCGACACCCGGCGGGCGGCCTGCTCGACCCCGCGCGACTCGGCCAGCGCCGGCAGCAGCTCCACGAACCGGTCGATCGCCAGGAACCCGGCGAGCGCCTGGCGCGACACCGGCACGGGCGCGGCGTCGTCGGCCGGGTCGGCCGGGCGGCGGGTGATCTCCAGCTGGGTCGGGTCGATCTCGCCGCGCGCCGTGGCCCGGCGCACCACGAGCGCCAGCGCGGCGGGCAGCGCCTTGGCCAGGGTCTCGTCGGAGACGTTCTTGTAGAGGGCGGCGAGGGCGTTGCGCTCCAACAGGAACAGCTCACGGCTCGTGTCCACTGTGGACATCGAGGCGTGGTGCTTGTGGTAGGTGAGCGAGGCCGGCTCGTAGCGGACCCGCCAGCCGCGCAGGTTCAGCCGCCACCCGAGGTCCACGTCCTCGTAGAACATGAAGAAGCGCTCGTCGAACCCGCCCAGCTCGCGGAACAGCGCGGCGCGGACCAGCAGCGCCGAGCCGGTGCCGAACAGGACGTCGCGCGGGACGTCGTGGGAGCCGTCGTCGGGCTGCCCGGCGTGCCGCTTGTAGCCCATGCCGAACCAGGTCAGGCCGCCGTCCACGAAGTCGACGTCCCGGCCCTCCCAGTCCAGCACCTTGCTCGCCACCGCGCCGACGGTGGGCTCGGCGCGCAGCACGCGGACCGCGGCCCGCACCCAGTCCGGGTGCGGGCGGGCGTCGTTGTTGAGGAACGCGAGGACCGACCCGGTGGCGTGCTCGACACCCAGGTTGCAGCCGCCGGCGAACCCGAGGTTCGTCGGCGCGTCGACCACCACCGCCCGCGGGACGGCGGCCCGGATGCGCTCCGCGCCGCCGTCGCCCGAGGCGTTGTCGACGCAGACCACCTGGAGCTTGTCCGCCGGGTAGGACAGGTCGGCGAACAACGCGCGCAGGCAGGTGATGGTGTCGTCGGCCCCGCGGTAGTTCACCACGACCACCGACACGTCGGGCAGGCTCGCTCGCTCCACGCGCTAAGCCTGCCTCATGCCGCCCCGGCGCGTTCGACGCAGGGGCCCTATGCGCCGTCGGCCGGGTCGACCCCGGTGTCGCGGCGGTCCGGCCCGTCCTCGGGCGGCGGCGCGGGCAGGCTGTCCCGCCGCCACTCGACGGTGATCTTGACGTGCGCCTCGACCGCCGACTTGGCGACCACGAACGCGCCGCTCGCGCTGACCTTCAACCCGATCTCGACGCCGACCTTGTCGGGCCGCGGGGCCGACATGCCGCCGATCTTGCGGGCCACCGCCCCGGCCACCTCCCTGGCCCGCTCGACACCCGCCTCCAGCGTGTCGTCCACGGCTCCGGAGACGGCGTCCCACCGGCGTCCGGCGCGGACGGGGCCGTCGAACTCCTCGTCCAGCTCGAACGGCACGTACTCGCCCGACTCGGTGCGCACCTTGACGTACTCGACCACGTCGCTCCTCTCGACGGACCGGGCCGGCGAACGGCCCGGCGGGAGGGTCAGATCATGCCGGTCGCGCGGGCGGGGCGGAACGACGTGGCGCGACCGCGGTGAACGAGCCGTGACCGGCCTGCCCGCTACCGCCCGGCCCAGTCCCGCCACACGGTGGCGCGCGGCACCTCCGCGCGGCGGCCGATCGCGCCCCGCTGCGCCGCGGTCGACGGCAGCCGGACCACGACCTCCGCCAGCACCCGCAACCGGAGGGGTACCCGGAAGTTCGCCGGTTTCGGACCGCGCCGGGTCGGCAGCACGGCGGTGAGCGCCGCGAACCGGGCCAACTGGGTCAGCGCCACGCGCGCGGGCGCGCAGCGGAGCAGCATGAGGAGGCGGTTGCGCTCGTTCCACCGGTGGAACCGGGGCGAACCGGGCTCGGTGCTCGCGCCGTGGCGGTGGCGGACCCGCGCCGCGCCCACCGAGACGACCCGGTGTCCTGCCAAGCGCAGCCGCCACGCCGTGTCGGTGTCCTCGTAGTAGCAGAAGAACCCGGCGGGCACGCCGCCCACCGCCCGCAGCGCCCCGGTGCGCAGCAGCGCCGCGCCGCCGCAGAAGCCGAACACGTCGCGGCCGGCCGCTTCGAGGTCCGCGCCGTGGCCGTCGGCGGTCAGCGCCACGCCGACCGACTGGGTGGAGCCGTCGCCGCGCAGCAGGGTCGACGTGGCGGCGGCGGCCCCGGGTTCGGCGTCCAGGGCGTCCTCAAGCGCCGCGAGCCAGCCGTCCTGCGGCTCCGCGTCGTCGTTGAGCCAGGCGACGTACTCGGTGTCGACCTCGGGCAGCACGGCGGCCAGCGCGCCCGCGTAACCGAGGTTCCGGGGCAGCCGGACGGTCCGCGGCGCGCTGGGGTGGTTCGCGACCAGGGCGGCGGTGCCGTCGTCGGAGGCGTTGTCCAGCACGACCACCCGGTGCGGGCGCTGGGTCGCGAGCGCGTCCAGGCACGCCGTGATGTGGTCACGGCCGCGCCACGTCACCACGACCACCGTCGTGCTGGGGATCGACACGGCGTGAGACGGTACGCGACGTGCCGAACCTGGTTGTGCTGACCGAGCAGTTGCTGGCCCCGGTGCCGGGTGGCACTGGTCGGTACACGCGTGAGCTGGCCGCCGCGTTGGCCGTGACCGCCCCGCAGGGGTGGGAGGTGACGGGTGTGGTGAGCAGGCAGGCCGATGTGAGCGCGGCCGTGGTGCCGGGTGTGGCGGGTCCGCGTGTGCTGCCGTTGCCGCGCCGCGCGTTGATCGCGGCCTGGGAGCACGGCGTGCCGTACTGGCCCGGCGGCGACGCCGTGCACGCGCCCACGCCGCCGGCCCCATGACGGAGTCTGCTCCAGACGGAAGAGTTCGCCCTTACCGCGCTGTCGCTCTCGCCGGTCATCACGGCTGCCGACCTGCCGGGCTTCGCTCGGGAACGTGCGGAACGTGGCGCGCGGGTGATTCGACCGGATGGTCCGGAGGTGCGGATCGCGCTCGGGGAGGACGCGCTCGACCGGGCGAACGGCGGGCCGGACGTGCTTCGCCGGCAGCTCGAACACCTGCGGCAGGTCGCCGCGATGCCGAACGTTCGCTTCCGCGTGCTGTCCCGGTCGACGACAGCCGGGATCGTCCCAGCACTCGTCTGCCCTTTCACACTGCTGGAGGTCGAGTCGAAGACGCTCGCGTACGTCGAGTCGTTGACCCGCTCCGACTACATCAAGGCATCCGCGCCGTACGTGACGGCGTTCGAGCAGGCGTGGAACATCGCGATCTCCGAAGACGAGTCGGCGGCGATACTGGGGGACAGGATCGCTGACCGCAACTACAGCTAGGGAGCAAGCCATGTGGACGACTGCCACCGCCCTCCAGGGTGCACGGTGGCGCAAGAGCAGCCGATCCAACGGTGGCGGGGCTCAGTGCGTCGAACTCGCGACCGTCGGAAGCGGCACGGCCGTACGGGACAGCAAGAACGCGGAGGGGCCGGCGCTGATCTTTCCGCCGAGCGCGTTCGGGGCGTTCCTCACGGGGCTGAAGCGCGACTGACGATCACCGGGCGAGGCACCTCGGCTCGTCCGGGGTGGCTCGCCCTCTCGTAGCACCGGTACCCCGACCGGCATCTCCGCCCATCCCCGCGTCGCCGGGTCGGCTAGCCTCGCGCTCCACCTGACCCGCGCATCGAATCGACAGGTGTGACGTGCCGAACCTGGTTGTGCTGACCGAGCAGTTGCTGGCCCCGGTGCCGGGTGGCACTGGTCGGTACACGCGTGAGCTGGCCGCCGCGTTGGCCGTGACCGCCCCGCAGGGGTGGGAGGTGACGGGTGTGGTGAGCAGGCAGGCCGATGTGAGTGCGGCCGTGGTGCCGGGTGTGGCGGGTCCGCGTGTGCTGCCGTTGCCGCGCCGCGCGTTGATCGCGGCCTGGGAGCACGGTGTGCCGTACTGGCCCGGCGGCGACGCCGTGCACGCGCCCACGCCGCTGGCCCCGCCGCGCGGTCGGGTGGTGGTGACCGTGCACGACGTCGTGCCCTGGACGCACCCCGAGACGCTGACCGCCCGCGGCGTGGCGTGGCACCGGAAGGCCATCGGCCGGGCGGTGGGCCGGGCGGCGGCGATCGTCGTGCCGACCGCCGCCGTCGCCGCCGAGCTGCGCAGGCACGCGCCCGGACCCGTACCGGTGCGGGTCGTGCACAACGGGGTGACCCGGTTCGGCGCGGAGGAGCCGGTGCCCGACCTGCCTCCCCGCTACGTGCTCGCCGTCGGCACGGTCGAGCCGCGCAAGGGGTTCGAGGCGCTGGTGGCCGCGACCGCCGAGTTGGGCGTCCCGCTGGTGGTCGTCGGGCCGCAGGGGTGGGGCGGGGTCGACCTGCGCGCGCCGCACGTCCGGCTGCTCGGCCGGGTGGACGACGCCAGGTTGGCGTACGTGCTGCGTCGCGCGGCGGTGCTGGCCGCGCCGAGCCTCGCCGAGGGGTTCGGCCTGCCCGTCGTGGAAGCGATGGCCGCCGGGGTGCCCGTGGTCCATTCGGACGCGCCCGCGCTGGTCGAAGTGGCGGGTGGCGCTGGGCTGATCGCCGCGCGCGGTGATCACGCCGCGCTGGTGTCGGCGTTGCGCTCCGTGTTGTGGGATGCCGGGGTGGCGGAACGCGCGGTCGCTTCGGGTTTGGCCCGCGCGCAAGCGTTCACCTGGGCGAATGCGGCGCGTGAGGTGTGGTCGATCCACCTGTCCCTCGGATGGCCGCGTCCCGTTTGAGCCATTCCCCGGCAACCGCCGAGCCGCCACCCGTACTCTTCTGCGCGTGTCACCCGTCGAACCCAGCGTGCTGATCGACGCCACCGCCGTGCCCACGGACCGGGGCGGGGTGGGGCGGTACGTGGATTCGCTGGTGGCGGCGCTGGACGCGGACGGGGCGCGGCTGAGCGTGGTCTGCCAGCCCAGGGACGCCGAGCTGTACGGCAGGTTGGCGCCCCGGTCGCGGATCGTCACCGCCGCCGACGCCGTCGCCACCCGCACCGCCCGCCTGACGTGGGAGCAGACCTCGTTGCCGCGCCTGGCCGCCCGGCTCGGGGTGCAGGTCGTGCACTCGCCGCACTACACGGTGCCGCTGGCGAACCGGGCGGCGTCCGTGGTGACGCTGCACGACGCGACGTTCTTCACCGACGCCGCGCTGCACTCGTCGGTGAAGGCGCGGTTCTTCCGGGCGTGGACGCGGGCGTCGCTGCGGCGCGCGGCGCTGTGCATCGTGCCGAGCCGGGCGACGGCGGACGAGCTGGCGCGGGTGGCCGGCGCGGACCGGCGGGCCCTGCACATCGCGCAGCACGGCGTGGACACCGAGCGGTTCCACCCGCCGACGCCGGACGAGGTCGCGGCGGTGCGCGCGTCGCTGTCGCTGGGCAGCTCGCCGTACGTCGCGTTCCTCGGCGCGCTGGAGCCCCGGAAGAACGTGCCCGCGCTCATCCGGGGGTTCGCGCAGGCGTCGCGCGGGCGCGCCGACCCGCCGACGCTCGTGCTCGCCGGCCAGCCGGGGTGGGACAGCCAGGTGGAGCGGGCGCTGGACGCCGTGCCGCACCGCATCCGCGTGATCCGGGCCGGGTACCTGCCGTTCTCGCGGCTGGCGGGCTTCCTCGGCGGCGCCGAGGTGGTGGCGTACCCGTCGTTGGGCGAGGGGTTCGGGCTGCCGGTGCTGGAGGCGATGGCCTGCGGCGCGGCGGTGCTGACGACCCGCCGGCTGAGCCTGCCCGAGGTGGGCGGGGACGCGGTCGCGTACTGCGGCGTCGGCGCGGGCGACATCGCGGCGGCGCTGGGCGGGCTGCTGGACGACCCGGCGCGGCGGCACGCGCTGTCGGCGGCGGCCCTGGTGCGGGCGAAGGACTTCTCGTGGGCGACGTCGGCGGCCCGGCACCGGGTGGCCTACGAGCGGGCCGCGCGGGCGCACCGCCGCTGAGCCGCGCCCGACGCGGGCCGCACTGCCGACCGCCGGCCGCACCACCGACCGTGGGCAACACGACGGACCCCCGAGTCGTGCCCGGCCGCTGACCCGCCGACCGCCGAGTCGTGCCACGGTCGTGTGGATCTTTCACCCTCACGTGTGCGACACATACCCCAGGGGGGTATAGTCCCCGGCATGGACGCATCGTGGAAGACCGCCGCCTCGGCGACGCTGCACTGCCTCACCGGCTGCGCCATCGGCGAGGTCCTCGGCATGGTCGTCGGCACCGCGCTCGGCCTGCCCGCCTGGGGAACGGTCGTGCTGGCCGTGGCGCTGGCCTTCTTCTTCGGCTACGCCCTGACCCTGCGCGGCGTGCTGCGCGCGGGCGTCGGGTTCCGGGTCGCCGTGAAGACCGCGCTCGCCGCCGACACCGTGTCGATCCTGGTCATGGAGGTCGTGGACAACGCCGTGATGCTCGTCGTGCCGGGCGCGATGGACGCCGGGCTCGCCAGTGCGCTTTTCTGGGGCGCGCTGGCGTTCTCGCTGGCGGTGGCCTTCGTGCTGACGGTGCCGGTCAACCGGTGGCTCATCGCGCGCGGCAAGGGACACGCCGTCGTGCACCACCTGCACCACCACTAGGGTGGCCGGCGTGACGCGCTACGGAGACGGACTGGCGGTCGTGACCGTCACCTACTCGCCCGGGGAGACCCTGGCCGGCTTCCTCGACACCCTGGCGGGTGCCACCACGCGCCCGGTGACCGTCGTGCTGGCGGACAACGGCTCCACCGACGGGGTGCCGGAGCGCGCGGCCGAGGCGCACGAGCACGTGACGTTCCTGCCGACCGGCGGCAACCTCGGCTACGGCGCGGCCGCGAACCGGGGCGTCGCGGCGCTGCCCGACGACGTCGGCTGGGTCGTGGTCGCGAACCCCGACCTGTCGTGGTCGCCCGGCAGCCTCGACGTGCTGCTGGAGGCGACCAAGCGGTGGCCGCGCGGCGGCGCGTTCGGCCCGCTGATCCGGGAGCCGAACGGCGCGGTGTACCCGTCGGCGCGGCAGCTGCCGTCGCTCGGGCGCGGGCTCGGGCACGCGGTGTTCGCCAAGGTCTGGCCCGCGAACCCGTGGACGCGCGAGTACCGGCAGGAGAAGGCGTCGGTCCAGGAGCGCACCGCCGGGTGGCTGTCCGGGTCGTGCCTGCTGCTGCGCCGCGAGGCGTTCGACTCGGTGGACGGGTTCGACCCGCGCTACTTCATGTACTTCGAGGACGTGGACCTCGGCGACCGCATCGGCCGGGCCGGGTGGCTCAACGTGTACGTGCCGGAGGCCGAGGTGACCCACATCGGCGGCCACTCGACGGCCCGCGCGTCGGACCGGATGCTGGCGGCGCACCACAGCAGCGCGTACCGCTACCTGGCCGACCGCCACCAGGGCCCGCTGTGGGGACCGCTGCGGCTGGCCGTGCGGGCGGGGCTGGGGCTGCGGCTCAAGCTGGTCACCGGCCGCCGCTCCTGAAGCCGGACCCGTCGGGGGTACCGGCCCCCTGTCGTGGCACGGGCTGTCGTGGCGCGGGGCACGGGCGATCCCTCCCCGCCGCGAACTCCCGGTCCGGTGGGGTCGCATCGCGCTGGAGTCGCGGCGGGGTCACATCGCGGCGGGGTCACATCGCGGCGGGGTCACATCGCGCGGTAGTCGCGCGGTGAGAAGCGGGGGCCGAAGCGGGGCTTGCGCGCGCCGGACGCCTCGACGTAGCGCACGGCGCGGTGGCGTTGCGGCTGGTAGGGCGACAGCACCTCGGCCATCCCGGCGTCGTCCAGCGGGCGGCCCAGCAGCGCCCAGCCGACCAGCCCGGCCAGGTGGAAGTCGCCGAAGCTCACCGCGTCCGGGTCGCCCCAGGCCCGCTGCGCCACCTCGGCTGCGGTCCACGGGCCGACGCCGGGCACCTTGCGCAGCAGCGCCCGCCCGGCCTCGCCGCGCAGCTCGCACGCCCCCTCCAGGCGGTGCGCCACCTGCGCGGCGGCGACCAGGGCGCGGCGGCGCGCCCCGTCCACGCCCGCGCGGTGCCACTCCCAGTCGGTGATGCCGAGCACCGCCCGCGGCGTCGGCGGCACCACCATCCCGGCCGGCGCGGGCCCCGGCGCGGCGTCGCCGAACCGGCGGCACAGCTCGCGGTACGAGCGGTGGGCCTCGACGAGCGTCACCTTCTGCTCCAGCACGGCGGGCAGCAGCGCGTCCCACACCCGGCCGGTCGAGCCGAGGCGGATGCCGGGCAGGCGGCGGCGGGTCTCCGCGACCAGCGGGTGGTGCGCCCGGAACGCCGAATCGTCGTCGTCCGCGCCCAGCAGCGCGGGCAGGCGGTCCAGCAGCCAGTCCGCGCCGTCGCCCCACGCCCGCCCCACGACGTCGCCCGCCTCGACCACGTGCAGCGTCCCCGGACCGACCGGCGTGTTGGCGGTCAGCCACACGCCGCCGCCCTCCACGCGGAACGCGACGTCACCCGCACCGCGCCGCAGCGGCCCGAGGACCGCGGCCACGTCCAGCGGGAACGGGGGACGCCACGTCCTAGGCATCGGTGGAGAACCGCACCCCGGCCTCGGGCAGCACGACACCGGGCCACACCCGCGCGCCGCCGACGAGCTCGCACCGCGCGCCGATCACGGCGTTGTCGCCGATCACCGCGTCCGAGAGCACCGCGCCCGCCTGGACCAGGGCGTTCGCCCCGAGCACGCTGCGCTCGACCCGCGCGCCCTCGCCGACCACCGCGCCGTCGAACAGCACCGAGCCGACCACGGTCGCGCCCGCCGCCACCGTGCAGCCCGCACCGATGGTCGAGCCGCCGGTCACCTCGGCGGCCGGGTCGACGGTCGCGCCGGCCAGCACGATCGCCTCGCCGGTCACCGGCGGCAGCGCGGCCGACGGCGCGACGCCGCGCACCAGGTCCGCCGAGCCGCGCACGAACGCGGCGGGCGTGCCCAGGTCGAGCCAGTACGACGTGTCGACGTGCCCCTGGAGCCGCGCGCCCGCGGCCAGCAGGCCGGGGAACGTCTCCCGCTCCACGGACACCGGGCGGCCCGCCGGGATGCCGTCGACCACGGACCGGCGGAACACGTAGCACCCGGCGTTGATCTGGTCGGTCGGCGGGTTCTCGGTCTTCTCCAGGAACGCGGTGACGCGGCCCTCGGCGTCGGTCGGCACGCAGCCGAACCGGCGCGGGTCCTCCACCTTCACCAGGTGCAGCGTCACGTCCGCGCCCGACGACCGGTGCGTGTCGAGCACGCCGCGCAGGTCGACGCCGGACAGGATGTCGCCGTTGAACACCATCACGTCGGGCTCGCGCAGCTTGTGCGCGACGTTCCGGATCGCGCCCGCCGTGTCCAGCGGCACGTCCTCCACCACGTACTCCAGGTCGAGGCCCAGCGCCGAGCCGTCGCCGAAGTGCTCCTGGAACACCTCCGCCTTGTAGGAGGTGCCGAGCACCACGTGCGTGATGCCCACCTCCCGGATGCGGGACAGCAGGTGGGTGAGGAACGGCACCCCGGCCGTGGGCAGCATGGGCTTGGGGGCTGAGAGGGTCAGCGGTCGAAGCCGGGTGCCCTTGCCCCCGACCAGGACCACCGCCTCGGCGCCTTGCAGCTCCGACATGCCGTTTTTCCTCCTCCGCTTACTTCCGCCCGTGGATGCGAATACTCTGGCACGAGCACCTTGGCGACACGGGCTCAGGCCCCGTGTCGGCGAGCGTCCCCGATCGGCACCGCCGGCGTGATCGCCGGCCCAAGGCACACGCAGGAGAGATCCGGATGGACCCCCGCGCCCGGGCCGACGCGGCGCTCGCCCGTGCTCGTGCACGTGGCATCCACGTCGTGACGCCGGACAACATGACGTCCCCGATGGACTCGTCGGCCACCCAGCAGATCCCGCGCAGCATGGTCGACGCGGCCGACCCCCGCCTGGCGGACCCGGATTCGACGATGGTGCTGTCGGCGCAGGTCGCGTCGGGCCGCGCGCCCGCGCCACAGGCCGCACCGCAGGCCGCACCGGCGCCGGAACCGCCGCCGCAGCCCGAACTGCGGGTCGCGCCGGGGCCGGTGCCGACGGTGCAGCAGGTGGAGACGTCGCGGCCGTCGCTGTCGCAGCGCCTGTCGGGCGGCCAGGAGCAGCGCCCGCCGGGGTTGACCCAGCGCCTCAGCGGCGACGGCTGACCGACCGCGCCCGTGCTCGGGCTCGGGCCTGCCCGCGGGCCCCGGTCAGCGCAGGCGGCTCAGCGCCGCCTCGATCATCGGGCCCAGGTCGTCCACGTTCGACGGCAGGCCGTCCAGGGGCCACCACTGGAGGTCGACGGACTCCGCGCTGCGCACGGCCTTCGCGCCGACCGGCGCCCGCACCAGGAAGCGCACGTCGAAGTGCCGGGTCGGCACGCCGAGCGAGCACGTGATCGGGTGCACGTCGAGGTGGATCGGCACCGGCTCCGCGCGCAGGCCCCGGATGCCGGACTCCTCCGCCGCCTCCCGCAGCGCCGCGCCGACCAGGGTCGCGTCCGACTCCTCGCAGTGCCCGCCGAGCTGGAGCCAGCGGCCCACCCTCGGGTGCAGGGTGAGCAGGGCCCGCTCGCCGGTCGCGTCCAGCACCAGCGCGGACGCGGTGACGTGACCGGGCTCGCAGGACCGCAGGCACGCGTCCGGGCGGGCCGCCAGGAAGCCCAGGAACGCCTGTCGCAGCGCCTCCTGGTCGCGGTTCGGCGGTCGCCAGTCGGTCAGGACCGACGTCGTGTCGGCGTGCAGGCTCACAGCTCGACGAACCCTTCGTCCGGGGAACGGGGCGGGCGGGGCAGGAGCGGTTCGGTCGGGTGGCCAACGGCCACCGCGCCCAGCGGCTCCCACGAGGCGGGCAGGTCCAGCACCGCGCGGACCACGTCGGCGCAGAAGATCGTCGACGACACCCAGCACGAGCCGAGGCCCTCGGCGGCCAGCGCCACCAGCAGGCCCTGCACGGCCGCGCCGCCGGCGACGGTGAACATGGTGCGCTCGGCCGCCGCCCTCCTCGCGTCCGGGTACGCGTGCGCGCCCTCGGCGACCAGGAACGGCAGCACGACCTCGGGCGCGTCGCGCAGGAAGTCGCCGCGCGCGAGCCGCCGCTCGACCTGCTCGGGCGGCAGGCCGTCACCGCGCAGGTCGTCCGCCCAGCGCTCGCGCATCGCGGTCAGCAGCGCGTCCCGCCGGGCGCGCAGGTGCACGAACCGCACCGGCCGGGTGTGGTGCGGCGCGGGCGCGGTCAGGGCCGCGCCCACGGCCCGGCGCAGCGCCTCGACCGGCACCGGGTCGGCCGTGAACTCCCGCACGGACCGGCGCACCAGCACCGCCTCCGCGCGGCCCCGCGCCACGGCCTCCGCCACGCCCAGGTGGAACAGGTCCTCCGCCACGGGCCGGACCAGGTCGCGGGCGGTGGAGCCGTCGTCGGCCACCGCCAGCCCGCGCACCACGGCCACCGGCACCGCGCCCAGCTTGCCCTTCACCAGGTCGGCGGCGGCGGCGATCTCGTCGGCCACCGCCACCGAGGTCACCACCAGCTCGTTGCCCTGGCCGTCCACCGAGCCCGCGTAGCGGTGCAGCACGGCCAGGCCGGACGCGCCGATCGCCGCGTCGGTCTGGCCCACCCGCCACGCCCGGCCCATCGTGTCGGTGACCACGACGGCCACCTCGACGCCCAGCGCGGCGCGCAGCGCGGCCCGCAGCGCCGCCGCCGACGCGTCCGGGTCGACCGGCAGCAGGGCGATCTCGTCGCCCGCCACGTTCGACGCGTCCACGCCGGACGCCGCCTGCACGATGCCCAGCCGGTTCTCGGTGATCAGCGTCCGGCCGTGCCGGGCGATGACGCGGACCGCCTCGGACTCCACGTAGGACCGCCGGACGGCGTCCCGCCGCTCCGGGTCGGCGGGCACGGTGACCAGCCGTCCCTCCACTTTGGACAGCACCTTGCTGGTCACCACGACGACGTCGCCGTCGGCGAGCCACGGCGCGGCCGAGGCCAGCGCCGCCGCCAGGTCGTCACCGGGGCGGAACTCGGGCAGACCGGGCACGGGCAGGACGGTGAGCCCGCCGGTCGCGGCGTGGTCAGCCAACCGGGGCCCCCGACAGCTCCAGCGCGGCCCGCGCCATCGCGGCCGTCGCGTCCACATCGGACATCAGCAGCGGCACCGCGCGCACCGCCACGCCGGGTACGTCGCTGCGGTCGCCGGTGTGCACCAGCCAGCCGTCCAGCACGCCCTTCTCGGTCGTCCTGCGCGAGCCGTAGTACCGGCCGACGGCCTCGGCGGAGGTCTCCACGCCGATCGCGGTCAGGCACGCGTCCGCCATGCCGCGGAGCGGCTTGCCGCCCACGATCGGCGACAGGCCGACCACGCCGGCCTCCGTCTTGCGCAGCGCGTCCCGCACGCCCGGCACGCCGAGGATCGTGTTGACGCTCACCACCGGGTTCGACGGCGCGATCAGCACGGCGTCGGCGTCCAGCAGCGCGTCCACCACGCCGGGCGCGGGCGTGGCGGTCTCCGCGCCCACCGACGCGAACGACCGCGCGGGCAGCCCCGCCCGGTGCTTGACCCACCACTCCTGGAAGTGGATGGCCCTGGTCCCGTCGCCGTCGTCGACCACGACGTGCGTCTCGACGCGGTCGTCCGACATCGGCAGCAGCCGCACGCCGGGCTGCCAGCGGTGGCACAGCGCCTCCGTCACGGCCGAGAGCGGGTAGCCCGCGCGGAGCATCCGCGTCCGCACCAGGTGCGTCGCGATGTCCCGGTCGCCGAGGCCGAACCACGTCGGGTCCGCCTCGTAGGCCGCCAGCTCCTCCTTGACCGCCCACGTCTCGCCCGACCGCCCCCAGCCGCGCTCGACGTCGATGCCACCACCCAGGGTGTACATGCAGGTGTCCAGGTCGGGGCAGATCCGCAACCCGTGCATCCACACGTCGTCACCGGTGTTCACCACCGCCGTGATCTCGTGCTCGGGCGCACCCAACAACGACTTCAGTCCGACGAGGAAACGCGCCCCGCCGACCCCACCCACCAGTACGACGACCTTCACGGGACGCCATCCTCCCACGCTGCCCGCGCGGCCGACGCCGGGACGCGGTCCGGCGACGCGGCGCCCGTCGCCGGGCGGTCGCGGACGCCTGCCGGCGCGGTGCGAACGCCCGCGTCGGGTGCCGCGGTGCGACCGTCAGCGCCAGAACATGAACGTCGACTGCCCGAACCGCGCCCAGAGCTGCTCACCGCCGACCAGCCCGAACACCGCGTCCGCGAGGTCGAAGAACACCCGCGCGACGCTGGGGAACCCGATCAGCACCGCGAACAGCACCAGCGGCGCCCACGGCCGCGCCTTCGCGCCGAACTGCCGCGCCTGGTAGGACATGTACGGCTCGATCACGCCCCAGCCGTCGAGGCCCGGAATCGGCAGGATGTTCAGCACGAACGCGAAGACCTGGAGCAGCGCCAGGTACGACAGCGCGGCGGCCAGGCCGGCGGGCGGCTGGAACAGCAGCACGGCCAGGCTCAGCAGCGCGCCGAGTGCGAGGTTGCTCACGGGGCCGGCCAGCGACACCATCGACTCGACCCGCTTGTTGCGCAAGGCGTGGTGGTTGATCCACACCGCCCCGCCGGGCAGCGGGATCCCGCCGAACGCCAGCAGCACCAGCGGCAGCACGATCGACATGACCGGGTCGGTGTAGTGGCGGATGTCCAGCGTCAGGTAGCCCTTCGCCCGCACCGCGTGGTCGCCGCCCCGGTAGGCCACGATCGCGTGCCCGAACTCGTGCAGGCACAGCGAAACCGCCCACCCGCCGAGCACGAACAGGACGGTTCCGCCGATCAGGGCGGCGTCGGAGTCGTCGAACAGGGTCAGCACGGCGCCTGCCACCGTCACCGCGAGCAGGCTGAGGAACAGTGGACTCGGTCGCACCGCTGATCGCTTCACCCTTCCAGTGTGGCCTCCCCGGCCCCGTCGCTCACAGGGGCGGGCGCGGGCCTGCCGCGCGGCCATTATCGCTCGGCGTGCCGCCTAAATCACCGTCTGTGCTGCTAGTCAAGGCTTTCGCGGTCAACTGCGCGAATATCCCCCGTCCTGTGGACTCGGCTTGACCGCGTGTTGTGACACAGGTGTAATCACATCGGTGTCATTCGTCGTTGTGGGGACGGCGAGTGGTGTCCGCCAACCGGGGAGAGCGGAAGGCGAGGAGGCGGACGGTATGCGGGAATTCGACGGGGGTCGTGACGTGGACGGTGACGCGCCGGCGCAGGAGCCGGTCGTGTTGACCGACCTTTTCGACGCGACCGACGAGCAGGACTGGCAGGAGCGCGCCCTGTGCGCGCAGACCGACCCCGAGGCGTTCTTCCCCGAGAAGGGCGGCTCCACCAGGGAGGCCAAGCGGATCTGCCTGGGCTGCGAGGTGCGCTCCGAATGCCTGGAGTACGCGCTCCAGCACGACGAGCGGTTCGGCATTTGGGGGGGACTGTCCGAACGCGAGCGGAGGAAGCTCAAAAAGCGCGCCGTGTGATACGCCGCTGATCACAGCGTGATCCGCCGCTGATCGCGCCGGCTTACCGTGGGCGTCCCACGGCGTAGTCGACACGAACGGGGTGCGGCAGTTGACGAGCGGCACCACTCCACGGCTGCGCACCGCGCCCGTGCTGGCAGTGCTGGTGTGCCACGACGGCGAGCGCTGGCTGGGCACGGCCCTGTCCGCGCTGCGCGGGCAACGACCAAGGCCCCGGCACGTGGTGGCGGTCGACACGGGGTCGGTGGACGGCACCGCCGCGCTGCTCGCGGGAGCCGCCGAAGGTCCCGATCGGGTGATCGACGGCGTGCTGGCGCTGCCGCGCGGCACGGGGTTCGGCGAGGCGGTGCACGCGGCCGTCGCGCACGCCGTGGAGCGGTGGGGCGATCCGGGCGCGTGGCTGTGGCTGCTGCACGACGACTGCGCGCCCGAGCCGGACTGCCTGGCGCTGCTGCTGACGGCGGCGGAGGTGTCGCCGTCGGCGGCGGTGCTCGGGCCGCTCGGCCTGGACTGGGCCGACCCGCGGCTGGTGGTCGAGGCCGGGGTGTCGACGGACGCGTCGGGGCACCGGCAGACCGGGATCGGCGGTGTCGCGCTCGCCGGGTCGTTCCGGCAGAGCACCGAGGCGCTCGCGGTGTCGTCGGCCGGGTCGCTGGTCCGGCGCTCGGTGTGGGAGGACGTCGGCGGGTACGACCGGCGGCTGCCGCTGCTGCGCGACGACGTCGACTTCGGGTGGCGGGTCAACCTCGCCGGGCACCTCGTGCTGTCCGTGCCCGCGGCCCGGCTGCGGCACGCGCGCGCGGCGGCGCGGGGCGCGCGGGGGCTGGACGCGGCGGCGGACCGGCCCGGACCGCCGCCGCGCGGCGTGGACCGGGCGCACGGGCTGCGGACGTTCCTGGTCAACTGCGGCACGCTGTCGTTCGTCCTCGGGCTGCCCCGGCTGGCGGTGCTGGGACTGCTGCGCGCGGCGGGTTTCGCGGTGCTGCGGCGGTTCGCCGACGCCCGCGCCGAGCTGGGCGCGCTGGGCTATTTGCTCGGCGGGCGGGCGCGGCTGCGGGAAGCCCGCGCGGCGCGGCCCGTGAAGGGCGTGGTGCGCGGCCTGTTCACCAGTCGGGTCACCCGGTTGCGCAACGCGGTCGCCGCCGTGTCCGCCTACCTGATCCGGCGGCGCGTCGAGGCGGACGCGGCGCTGGGCCGGCTGCCCGAGGACGACGTCCGGCCGGTGGACTGGTCGCCTCCGTCCGAAGTGGAGCGTCGCGCGGTCGGCCCGTCGGCGCTGCCCGCCGGCGCGCTGTCCCGGCGGCGACCGGTCCGACCCACCGGCGGGCTGCGCCTGCCGGCGACCACCGTGCCCGTCGACGCGGCGCTGCCCGGCACGCTGCGGCCCTCGCCCCGGCCCCGGCCCTCACCGGCGCCGCGCGGTGCGCCGTCGGTCGTGTTCGTGGAGGTCGACCGGGCGCGGGTGCTGTGGTCGCTGGTGCTCGGGCCGCCGCTGGTGCTCGTGCTCGGGCTCGTGGTGTTCGGCGTCCTGGCCAACACCGGCCGGATCGGGGCGGACCTGTCCGGCGGCCGGCTGCTGCCGGTGCCGGACCTGGCGACCACGTGGTCGACCTACCTGGCGTCCTGGCACCCCGTGGCGGGCGGCACCACCGCGCCCGCGCCGGCCGCGCTGGCCGTGCTGGGGACGCTCGGCGCGGTGCTCGGCGGTCCGCCCGTGGTGGTGGCCGTGCTGTTCGTCGGCGACGCGGCGCTGGCCGGGTTGTTCGCCTACGCCGCGACGCGGCGGGTGCCGGTGCGGCGACCCGCGCGCGCGGTGGTCGCGGCGGCCTACGGGCTGCTGCCCGCGGCCACCTCGGCGGTCGCGCAGGGCCGGCTGGACGTCGTCGTGGTGCACGTCCTGGCCCCGGTGGTGTTCGTCGGCGTGCGCTCGGTGCTGCGCGGCGGCGCGGGCGCGGCGTGGCTGCCGGTGGCGTCCGGCACGGCGCTGGCCGTCGCGGTGGTGGGCGCGTTCTCGCCGCTCGTGCACGCGTTGGCGACGCTCGGCGCGCTGGCCGGGTTCGTCGTCGTGCCCGGCCGGGCCGGCGACGGGCGGCGGCGCGTGGCCGGGCTGTTCACCGTCGTGCTGCTGCCCGTGGCGCTGCTCCTGCCCTGGCCCGCGGTGCTGCTGCGGCACCCGTCGGTGGTGCTGCACGGCGTCGGGGCGCACCCCGACACCCCGCCGGTGGGGTGGGCCGACCTGCTGGCGCTGCGACCCGGCGGGCCGGGGGCGGTGGCGCACGTGGGCGTGCTGGTGGTGGTGTTCGCGCTCGCCGCCGCGGTGCTGCGGCCGTCGCGGGCGATGCTGCCGGGCGTGGCGGCGGTCGTCCTGGCGGGGTTCGCGGTGATCGTGCTGCGGGCGGTGCCGGCGACGCCGCCGACCGGCGGCCCGGCTGTCGTGGGGTGGGCCGGCGCGCCGCTGGTCGTCGCGTCCTGGGGCCTGCTGTGGGTGGTGCTGGCCGCGTGCCGCAAGGACGCCGTCCCGGTGCGGTGGCCGCGCGCCGCCGCCGTGCTCGGGGCGGCGGGCGTGTTCGGGATGGCGTGCCTCGGCCTGGTCGGGCTGCGGACGGGGCCGCTGACCGCGTCCACCGCGCGGCTGCCCGCGACGGTGGAGCAGGAGCTGCCCAGGACCGGGCGGTCGGTGCTGGTGCTGGGCACGCCGACGCGGCAGGTCGCCGGTCGGCTGCCCGCGTTCGGCGACGACGACCTCGCACCGGCGTCCGCCGCCGCGTCCCGGCTGGAGCGGTGGCACCGGCAGCTCACCTCGGGCACGGCCGACGAGGCCCGCGCGGCGCTGGCCGGAGCCGCGGCGGGCGGGGTGGCGTTCGTCGTGGTGCCGGACCGGGCGACCGGGCAGCGGCTGCGCGACCTGGTCGGCGACCTGGTGGCCGAGGCGCCGCCGATGTCGGACGGGCGGCCGGTGCTGCGGGTCCAGCTGGCGGCCGGCAACGCGGTACTGCTGTCGCCCGACCTGGCGCGCCGCGCCCGGACCGGCGGCACGCCGCCGGACGCGCTGGGCGCGCCGGGCACCGCGCCGGTGGACTCCGCGCCGCCCGAGGTCGGGGTCCGCGTGTCGGAGGGGCCCGAGGGGCGGTTGCTCGTGATCGCGGCGGAGGACGAGCCGGGGTGGCGGGCGACGGTGGACGGGCGGCCGGTCGCCGTGGTGCGGGCTTGGGGGCACCTGGTGGGTGTGCCGGTGCCGGCGGGCGGGGCGGAGGTGCGGGTCGAGGTGACCGGGACGGTGCGGGAGCTGCTGCTGCTGGTGCAGGCGGCGGCGGTGCTGTTCACGGTGTTGACGGCGATCCCGGCGCGACGGCGGTGAAGGGCGTGGGGGATCGGCTCTCGGAAGCGGAAGTGATCAAAAGCGGAAAGAAGCGCTCGCCGCTGGGCAGGCCGCCAAGGAGGGGAAGGGCGAGGCCAGAGGTCTGGGGCAGTGCCCCCGCACGACTGTGTGTGATATGAATCTCACTCGCCGTCGATGACGTCCGGGTCCAGGCCGAGGTAGTTCGCCACCTGTTCGACCAGCACGTCGTGCACCAGGTCGGCCAGGTCCGCCCCGTCCTTCGCCCGCGCCTCCAGCGGCCGCCGGTAGAGCACGATCCGCGCCCGCCGGTCGGTCCCGGCGGGCAGCAGGCGGGCCAGGGGGACGTTGCCGTCCTCCACCACGTCGCCGTCGTCGGAGGCCGCCTGCACGTCCGGCACGTCGTCGACGGCCACGTCGAGCTGGGTCAACTCCGTCCGCCACCTGGCCTCGATGGGCTCCAGCGCCTCCAGCACCAGCGCGTCGAAGCGCTCCGCCCGGCTCCGCGCCGCCGGCAGGGTCGCCGGGTACAGCGGTCCGCGCAGCCCTCGGCCGTGGCGGTCGCGGCTGCGCCGCCTCGGAGAGCCCTGACGTCGCGAACCCCTTGCCATCACCACGGGGTAGAGGGTAGTTGGCGGGGGTGACAGCCTGTCGGCGACCTGCGGAGTTGTCCCGTTCGACCGCCGCGCCGTAGGTAATCCAACACACCTCAGCCGCGACGCGATATCGTCCCCGCCGTGCGGAGCGTGAGACGGTGCTCGCGAACCGGGTGCGCTAACCCGGCAGTCGCCACGCTCACGTACGCCTATGCGGACTCGACGGCGGTCGTCGGGCCGCTCGCCACCTACTCCGAGCCGCACAGCTACGACCTGTGCGAGGAGCACGCCCTGCGGCTCACCGCGCCGCGCGGCTGGGAGGTGGTCCGGCACCAGGGCGAGTTCGTGGCCCCGGAGCCGACCGTGGACGACCTGACGGCGTTGGCCGAGGCGGTGCGGGAAGCGGGCCGGGCCGACCGGCCGGTGGACCCTCCCGAGGTGCCCGCGGGCACCGTCCGGCGTGGTCACCTGCGGGTGCTGCCCGACCCGCGCGACGACTGAACGTACCGGGCACGACCCGTGCAGTCGCGCCGGTAGGCTTTCGACGCCCACGTCAAGAGCCGAACCGGGAGTGTGGCCGTGCGTGATCTGTCCGGCATCGTCAAGGCGTACGACATCCGCGGTGTCGTCGGCGAGCAGCTCGACGCGGAGGTCGTCCGGGAGTTCGGCGCGGCGTTCGCGCGGCTGGTCGGCGGCCCCTCCGTGGTCGTGGGCCACGACATGCGCGAGTCCTCGCCCGGCTTGGCGGCGGCCTTCGCCGAGGGCGTGACCAGGCAGGGCGTCGACGTGGTCAGCATCGGCCTGGCCAGCACCGACATGTTGTACTTCGCGTCCGGCAAGCTCGACCTGCCCGGCGCGATGTTCACGGCCTCGCACAACCCGGCCGAGTACAACGGCATCAAGCTGTGCCGCGCCGGCGCCTCGCCGGTGGGCCAGGACACGGGCCTCGCGCAGCTCCGCGCGGACGTCGAGCAGGGCGTCCCGGACGCCGAGGGCGTGGCGCCGGGCTCGGTGTCGGAGCGCGACATGCTCGCCGAGTACGCCGCCTACCTGCGCGAACTGGTGGACCTGTCGTCCTCGCGGCCGTTGCGGGTCGTGGTGGACGCGGGCAACGGCATGGGCGGGCACACGGTGCCCTCGGTGTTCGACGGGCTGCCCGTCGAGGTCGTCCCGATGTACTTCGAGCTGGACGGCAGCTTCCCCAACCACGAGGCCAACCCGCTCGACCCGAAGAACATCGTCGACCTCCAGGCCCGTGTGCGGGAGGAGGGCGCGGACGCGGGTGTCGCGTTCGACGGCGACGCCGACCGGTGCTTCGTGGTGGACGAGCGCGGCGAGCCGGTGTCGCCCAGCGCGATCACGGCGCTGGTGGCCGTGCGCGAGCTGGCCAAGGACCCCGGCGGCACGATCATCCACAACCTGATCACGTCGCACGCCGTGCCCGAGATCGTCCGCGAGCACGGCGGCAAGCCGGTCCGGACCCGCGTGGGCCACTCGTTCATCAAGGCGGAGATGGCCCGCACGGGCGCGATCTTCGGCGGCGAGCACTCCGCGCACTACTACTTCCGCGACTTCTGGCGCGCCGACACCGGCATGCTGGCCGCGCTGCACGTGCTGGCCGCGCTGGGCGAGCAGGACGGCCCGCTGTCGGCCCTGACCGCCGACTACGCGCGCTACGCCGCGTCCGGCGAGATCAACTCGACGGTCGCCGACCAGGCAGGCCGGCTGGCCGCGATCAAGGCCGAGTTCGGCGCGCGGGACGGCGTCGAGCTGGACGAGCTGGACGGCCTGACCGTCACCCTGCCGGACGGCTCGTGGTTCAACCTGCGCGCCTCCAACACCGAGCCGCTGCTGCGGCTGAACGTCGAAGCCGCCGACGCGGCCTCGGTCGCGGCGTTGCGCGACGAGGTCCTGGCGATCGTGAGGGGATGAGCGCCGTGGTCGTCCAACTCGACGCACAGCTGCTGGAGATCCTGGCCTGCCCGTGCCCGGAGCACGCGCCGCTGCGGCCCGGCACCGCCGACGACCCGCAGGCCGACTTCCTCACGTGCACGGCGTGCGGCCGGTCGTTCCCGGTCCGGGAGGGCATCCCGGTGCTCCTGCTGGACGAGGCCCTCCCGCCGACGGCGGGGTGAGCCCACGTGCTCGACGACAGCCTCCTGGACGACCAGGCCCGTCTCGCCGACGCCGACACGGGCGGCCTGCTGCGCGCCGCCGCGCGAGCGGGCGCGCAGGTCAGGGCCACCGCGGAGGCGGCGGAGGAGCTGGGCGTCCGCCGGGTGTTCCAGGACCGGCCGCGAGCGCTGGTGCTGGTGACCCGCCCCGGCGTCGCGCCGTCCGTGGCGAAGCTGGTGACCGCCCTGCTCGGGCCGGGGTGCCCGGTGCCGGTGGTGGTGACCGACGACGTGCCCGGCTGGGTGGGCGCGCTGGACGTGGTGCTCGCGCACACCGAGGACGCCGGTGACGTGGTGCTGGCCGAGGCCGTCGACCGGGCCGCCCGCCGGGGCGCGCGGGTGCTGCTGACCGCCGAGCCGGACGGCCCGGTGGCCGCGTCCGCCGCGCGGCACGCCCTGCTCGTCCCGCCGCGCGTGCCCGTGCCGCGGGGGTTCGGGTTCGCCCGCGGGTTCGCGGCCTGGGTGGTGGCGCTGAACGCGCTGCGCCTGCTGGACGTGGACGTGCAGCTGGTCGCCGACGAGCTGGACCGCGAGGCCGAGCGCGACCACCCGATGCACGAGTCGTTCGTGAACCCGGCCAAGTCGCTGGCCCTGCGGGTCGCCGACCGGACGCCGCTGCTGTGGGGCCTGGACGACCCGGCCACGGCCGTCGCCGCGCACGGCGCCGGTGTGCTGGCGTGCTACGCGGGACTGGTCAGCGACGTGGCGGGGTACCCGCAGGCGTTGACCAAGTCCGTGCTGCACCGGCGGGCGGTGCACGGTTCCTCCGGCGCCGACATCTTCGCCGACCCGGACGACGAGCGGGAGGGACTGGTGCGCGTGCTGCTGCTGGCCGTGCGCCAGGGCCGGTCGGCGGAGTACGCGCGGCGGGCCGCGATGGAGACCTTGCCGGGAGCCGACGTGCTCGAACCGGCCGAGGAAGTGACCGGCGGCGACGCGGTGTGCTCCGCGCTGCTCGCGCTGCGGTTCGAGTTGGCCGCGCTGTACCTGGGCCTGGCGGCGGGAACGCTGGGCGGTCCGGGGCTGTACGCGCCGGCCGTGTGAGGGGACGTTCGCTGTGGAACTGCTGCACAACGCGGTGCGGGCGTACGCGTGGGGATCGCGTACCGCCATCGCCGAGCTGCTCGGGAAGGAGGTGCCGGCGCCGCACCCCGAGGCCGAGCTGTGGATGGGCGCGCACCCCGGCGACCCGTCCCGCGTGGTCCGGCCGGACGGTTCCCGCTCGCTGCTCGAACTGCTGGCCGAGGACCCGGCGGGCCAGCTCGGCGCGCGGTGCGCCGAGCGCTGGGGCGGCAGGCTCCCGTTCCTGCTCAAGGTGCTGGCGGCGGAGGAGCCGCTGAGCCTCCAGGCGCACCCGTCGGCGCGGCAGGCGGCGCTCGGGTTCGCCGCCGAGGAGGCGGCGGGCGTGCCGGTGGACTCGCCGGTGCGCAACTACAAGGACCCGTCGGCCAAGCCGGAGCTGATCTGCGCGCTGACCGAGTTCCACGCGCTGGCCGGGTTCCGCGACCCGCACCGCACGGTGGCGCTGCTGCGGTCGCTGGAGGCCCCGGACTTCGCCCCGTACACCGAGCTGCTGGCCGAGCAGCCGGACGCCAACGGGCTGCGCGCGCTGTTCACGACCCTGATCACGCTGCCGCAGACCGCGCTGGACGCCCTGCTGCCGCAGGTGCTGGACGCGTGCGTGCTGCACGTGAAGGAGCGCGGCGAGTTCGACCTGGAGTGCCGCACCGCCCTGGAGCTGGGCGAGGCGTACCCCGGTGACGCGGGCGTGCTCGCGGCGCTGCTACTCAACCGCCTGGTGCTCAAGCCGGGCGAGGCCATCCACCTGCCCGCCGGCAACCTGCACGCCTACCTGCACGGCACGGGCGTGGAGATCCTGGCGAACTCGGACAACGTGCTGCGCTGCGGCCTGACCCCCAAGCACGTCGACGTGCCCGAGCTGATGCGCGTGCTGGACTTCACGTGCGGCGACATGCCGGTGCAGACCGGGGTGAACACCGCGCCCGGCCTGTGGACCTACCCGACGCCGAGCCCCGAGTTCGAGCTGTCCCGGCTGGAGCTGCCGCCGGGCGGCGAGGCCGTGGTCGACCACGACGGACCGCAGATCCTGCTGGTCACGGAGGGCCGGGCGGTGCTGTCCGACGCCGCGGGCGGCTCGCTGGCGGTGGACCGGGGCCGGTCGGTGTGGCTGCCCGCGTCCGACCCGGCGGTCGTGATCACCGCCGACGAGCCGACGCGCCTTTTCCGGGCAACCGCCGGAACGGATTAGGGTCGGCGCATTAGGGTCACCCCCGAACCGGTCAACCCGGCCAGAACGGACCTTCGCGCGAGGGAGCACACGTGTCAGCAGGAGGCGGTACCAAGGCGATCATCGCCGCGCTGGTCGCCAACGCCGGGATCGCGTTGGCGAAGTTCGTCGGCTTCCTGATCACCGGCTCGTCGTCGATGCTGGCCGAGTCGGTGCACTCGCTGGCCGACACGTCGAACCAGGGCCTGCTGCTGCTGGGTCAGCGGACGTCCCGGCGCAAGGCCACCCTGAACCACCCGTTCGGGTTCGGCCGCGACCGGTACTTCTACTCGTTCGTGGTCGCGCTGCTGCTGTTCAGCCTCGGTTCGGTGTTCGCGCTGTACGAGGGCATCCACAAGCTGGAGTCGCACGAGCCGCTGTCGTCGCCGCTGGTGGCGGTGGTGATCCTGGTGGTCGCGATCGGCCTGGAGAGCTACAGCTTCAAGACGGCGATCGCCGAGTCCAGGCTGATCAAGGGCGACGCGACCTGGTGGCAGTTCATCCGCCAGTCGAAGGTGCCCGAGCTGCCGGTCGTGCTGCTGGAGGACGCCGGCGCGCTGTTCGGCCTGGTGCTGGCCCTGCTCGGCGTCGGCCTGTCGACCCTGACCGGCGACCCGGTGTGGGACGCCGTCGGCACCATCTGCATCGGCGCGCTGCTCGGCGTGATCGCGATCATCCTCATCGTGGAGATGAAGTCGCTGCTGATCGGCGAGGGCGCGGCGCCGGCGGAGCTGGACGCGATCGTGGACGAGCTGGCGGCGGGCAAGGTGCAGCGCGTCATCCACATCCGCACCCAGTACATCGGGCCGGACGAGCTGCTGGTGGCCGCGAAGATCGCCCTGAGCCCCGGCCTGCCCGCGGCGGAGGTGGCTCGGGCCATCGACGACGCCGAGCTGCGGGTGCGGAACAAGGTGCCCGCGGCGCGGCTCATCTACCTGGAGCCCGACCTGGACCGGACCATGGCCAAGTCGTAGCGCTCGGCACGAGCCGCGAGCCGTCGGAACAGCGAGCGGGGCCCACCTCGGGACGTCGAGGTGGGCCCCGCTCCGCGTCGGCGGTCGGACCGGGTCAGGGCCGCTCGTCGGGCTTCACCACCGGCACGGCGGTGGCACCGTGCTCCTTGCCCAGCAGGGAGTTCCGGCGGCTGTAGACGAAGTAGACGACCACGCCGAGCGCCATCCACACCAGGAACCGGACCCAGGTGAGCGCGGTCAGGTTCAGCATCAGCCAGATGCACGCCACGATCGCCAGCACCGGCACCAGGGGCACCAGCGGCACCCGGAAGCCGCGCGGCAGGTCCGGCCGGGTCCTGCGCAGCACCAGCACGCCCGCCGACACCAGCACGAACGCGAACAGCGTCCCGACGTTGACCATCTCCTCCAGCTTGCCGGCCGGGAAGAAGCCCGCCGCGATCGCGACCAGCACGCCGATGATCACGGTGATCCGGAACGGCGTGCCGTGCTTGCCGGTCCGCGCGAGGCCGCGCGGCAGCAGGCCGTCGCGGGACATCGCGAACAGCACCCGCGACTGGCCCAGCATCAGCACCATGACGACGGTGGTCAGACCGGCCAGCGCGCCGATCGAGATGACCGTCGCCGCCCAGTCGACGCCGTTCTCCGAGAACGCCGTCGCGAGCGTCGCCCGGCTGCCGTCCGGCTGCGTCTTGAGCCGGTCGTAGGGCAGCATCCCGGTGATCACCAGCGACACGCTCACGTACAGCACGGTGACGATCGCCAGCGAGCCCAGGATGCCGCGCGGCACGGCCTTCTGCGGGTTGCGGGTCTCCTCGGCGGTCGTCGCCACCACGTCGAACCCGATGAACGCGAAGAACACCAGCGACGCCGCCGCCAGCAGGCCCAGCACGCCGTACGTGCTGCCCGAGAAGCCGGTGACCAGGCTGAACAGCGACTGCTCAAGGCCGGTCCCGGTCGTGCCGCCCGTCTCGGCGGGAGGGATGTACGGGCTGTAGTTCGCCGTGTTGATGTAGCCGATGCCGAGCACGATCACCAGCAGCACCACGGCGACCTTCACCGCCGTGATCACCGCGCTGACCCGCGACGACAGCTTGGTGCCCAGCGCCAGCAGCACGGTGAGCGTCGCCACCAGCAGCAGCGAGCCCCAGTCGACGTCCAGGCCGCCCACGGTCGCCGTGGTCTTCAGCGACAGCCCGAGCTGCTCCAGGACGGTCTGGAGGTACACCGACCAGCCCTTGGCCACGGCCGCCGCGCCGACCGCGAACTCCAGCACCAGGTCCCACCCGATGATCCACGCCATGAACTCGCCGAACGTGGCGTAGGAGAACGTGTACGCGCTCCCCGCCACCGGCACCGTCGACGCGAACTCGGCGTAGCAGAGCGCGGCCAGCGCGCAGGCGATCGCGGCGAGCACGAACGCCAGCGAGACCGACGGCCCGGCGAGGTTGCCCGCGGTGGACGCGGTGAGCGTGAAGATGCCCGCGCCGACCACCACCGCGACGCCGAAGACCGTGAGGTCCCACGCGGTCAGGTCCTTGCGCAGCCTGGTGTCCGGCTCGTCGGTGTCCGCGATCGACTGCTCGATCGATTTCGTGCGCCAAAGCCCGTTCCCCGGCACGGTGCTTCTCCTCCTCGTCGAGCGTGTGTTCCGGCTGCTCACCCTAGAGGTTCGGGCCGCGACGGGTCGTGGCGACGGAACCTCCGGGTACTTTGCCGGACATGACCGTGCTCTGCCTGGACGTCGGCTCCACGTGGACCAAGGGCGCGCTCGTGTCCGCCGACGGCGCGCTGCTCGGCACCGCCCAGCGGCCCACGTCGCCGCCGGAGGTGATGGCCGCCGTGGCCGAGGTGTCCCGCGCGCTCGGCGCGGCCGACGAGGTGCTGGCGTGCTCCTCGGCGGGCGGCGGCCTGCGGCTCGCGGTGGTGGGGCAGGAGCGGCTGGTCAGCGCCGAGGCCGGCTACCGGGTGGCGCTGTCGGCGGGCGCGCGGGTCGTGCACGTGTCGTCCGGCCCGCTCGACGGCGCGGGCGTCCGGGCGTTGCGCGCGGCGCGGGCGGACCTGGTGCTGCTGGTCGGCGGCACGGACGGCGGCGACCGCTCGGTGCTGCTGCACAACGCGGACCGGCTGGGCCGCGACCGGATCGCGTGCCCGATCGTGCTGGCGGGCAACGCGGACGCCCGCGCCGAGGCGGTGGCGCTGCTGGCCGGCCGGACGGTCGTGCCGACCGACAACGTCCTGCCCGACGTCGGCGAACTCGCGCCCGGCCCGGCCCGCGGCGCGATCCGCGAGGTGTTCCTGCGCCACGTCATCGGCGGCAAGGGCCTCTCGCGCGGCGCCGGTTTCCGCCGGCTGGTCCGGGCGGTGACGCCGGACGCGGTGCTGGGCGGCGTGTCCCGGCTGGCCGCGCGGGACCACGAGGGCGCGGTGCTGGTCGTCGACGTCGGCGGGGCCACCACGGACGTGTACTCGGCGGTGTCCGCCGAGGACGGCGCGGCGGAGCGGGCGGTGGCGCTGCCGCCGGACCGCCGCACGGTCGAGGGGGACCTGGGCCTGCGGTGGTCCGCGCCCGGCGTGGTGGCGGAGGCCGTCGCCGAGCGGCTGGTGGACCCGGCGGAGGCCGACGCCCTGCGCGGCGAGGCCGCGCGGCGGGCGGCCGACGTGACGTGGCTCGCGGACGACCCGGCGGTGGACCTCCGGCTGGCCGGGCTCGCCGTGGTGCTGGCCCTGCGCAGGCACCTCCGGCTCGTGGCGGGCCGGCTGGGCCCGCGCGGGGCGGGGCGGCTCGTGCTGTCCGGCGGGGTGTTCCGCCACGCGCCCGACGTGGGCGGCGCGGTCCGCCTGCTGCGCGCCGACCCGCTGCTCCGACCGGTGCTGAAGGAGGCGGACGTGGTGGTGGACCGGGACTACGTGCTGGCGCCCGCGGGTCTGCTCGCCGGCGCCGGCCGCGTGGCGGTCGCCGACCGCCTCCTCGCGCACCTGGGGTGACGGGGGCCGCGCCCCGCGAGCGCCTTCACGCGCCCGGGGTGGCGTCCTCCGCCCGTCCGGCCGGTCCGGACCCCGTGCGCGGCTCGGCCGGCCCCGGTTCCCGGACCGGGGAGCCGCCCCTCGGTCCGGCCTCGAAGCCGGTCGCCACGACCGGGCCCCGGCGCGCGACCGGCAGCACCGGGCCGGGCGGCGGCGCGGCCGTCGTCACGCCCTCCAGCCCCGCCGCGATCGCCACCGCCCGGTCCCACTCCGGGTCGGAGGTGTAGTCCGCGTGCCGGTTCACGCCCGCCGCCCACCGCCGTCCGGGGAACGGCCCGTGCTGCGGGTCCGGCAGCCAGTGGTCGCCACCCAGCACCAGCGCGCCGGTGGGCCCGCGCGAGGCGGGCGGCAGCGCCCCGGTCGTGCCGTCCGGCAGGAAGCCGGTGCCCAGCAGCATCCCGTCGAACACCTGCCGGTCCCACGTCGTCACCGCGCCGCCCAGCGGGTCCGTGCCCCGGCACAGCGCGCGCCAGCGACCGGCCAACCCGCCCGCGAGCGCCGCCAGCGAGCTGTGCGGCACCACCGCCGGGAACGCGCGCGGGTACGCCCACTGCAACTGCGAACCGGCCGTCAGCAGCCCCAGCCGCGCCGCATCCGCCGGCGGCAGCTCCTCCAGCAGCCGGGCCGCGGCCACCGCCGCCAGCAGGCTGCCCTGCGAGTGCCCGGCCAGCACCACCCGCGTGCCGGGGTCGGCCAGGTGCTCCCGCACCCGCGCCACCAGTTCGGGCACCACCTTCAACGCGTAGCACGGCGGCACCACGGGGTGCGCCTCGCGCGGCCAGAACGCCGCCAGGTCCGCGAGGACGCCCAACTGCCGGGCGTTGTCCGGCCGCCGCGCCGCCAGGTAGACCGCCCGCAGCAGCGCGATCGCCAGCACCGCCAGCACCACCACCCCGACCCCGGTGAGCGGCCGGGCCCACGCCGGCGGGTCGATCCCGCGCAGCCTCAGCACGGTCGCCGGCACCGCGCCCGCGACCAGCACGCCCGCGGCCACCAGCACCACGTGGTGGCTGTGCCGCTGCTCCCAGCGCGCCCACCACCACGCCCGCGCCGCCCGCCGCAGGTCGCGTGCCCGGCCGGCGTGCAGCAGCGCGGCCTCGCGCGCCCACTCCTCGCCGCGCCGCAGCGAACTCCAGCGCACCGCGCCCGTCGTCGCCGCCATCGCGATCCCGGCGACGAGCGCCAGCACGCCGGCCACGCCCCACAGCAGCGCGAGGTGGTCGTACCCGCGCGGCAGCTCGCCGTGCCCCAGGGCCCGCCGCAGCGCCAGCGCCACCCCGGCGCCGAAGCCGCCGCCCAGCAGCGCCGCGATCGCCACCACGGGCGCGGCCATCCAGCCGCCCGCCCACGGCCGCAGCGCCCGCGGCTGGTCCCGCCACGTCCGGCGGGCCAGCAGCGCGGCGGGCGCCAGCAGCAGCCCGATCAGCAGGCACACCAGCGCCACCAGCGCCGCCACCAGCTGCACGGCCAGGTCCGCGCCCGGCAGCCGCGCCGGCAGGCGCGTCAGCAGCGCCGTCGAGACGAGGAACAACACCCACGCGCCGGTCAGCAGCACGCGCCGGGGCCGCCGCCCCAGCGCCGCCCGCAGCCACCGACCGCCCCGGTGCGGCGCGCCGCCGGTCGGGTCGTCCAGCAGCATCGCCGCCAGCGCCGCGCAGCCCACCAGCGCGACGCCCAGCACCCACGCCGCGGTCAGCGCCACGCCGTGCGCTCCGGGCGCGAGCAGCGGTCCGCGCGGACCGCCCAGCGCGAGCACCACCGCCGTGCCCAGGCCCGCCACCAGGTGCAGCACGCGCAACGCGGGCGTGTCCGGGTCCGTCGCCACGTGCGCGCCGGGCAGCCCCGACGCGCCGTCGGAGGACGCGGGCACGGCCTTCCGCTCGATCCGCCAGTCGACGCTCGACACCCGGTGCAGCACCAGCAGCAGCAAGGCGATCGGCGTCATCCCCGACACCGACCGCACCCACGGGACCTCCGCCGGCCACGACGGACCGCCCAGGCACGGCGACCCCGGCGCGAGGCACTGGCTCGCCACCAGGTCCAGGCTGATCACCGCGAGCTGCGCCACCAGCAGCACGGTCAGCAGCAGCGCCGCGAGCCGCAGCAGCGCGCGCAGGCAGGCGCCCAGCAGGTGCGCGGGCACGGAGCCGGACGGCGTCGGCGGCAGCATCCAGTGCGCCACGTTCGCCAGCGAGAACGGGAACAGCAGCGCCCACGTCGCCTTCGCCCAGCCGCCGGAGGTCATGCGGCCCCACACGTAACCCTCGACCACGCGCGACACCGGCCGGCCGTTCGCCTGGAGCACCGGACCCGGTGCGGGTCTGCGAAGTCGGTCGGCCGGGCGCACCACGCGCCCCAGGCCGTCGCCCGCCACGTCCACCGCGGCGACCGCGTCCACCAGTGACTGCGGCGTCGTGCCCTGGACACCGTGCACCCGCAGTTCGACGACCCGCGTGTCGGGGCCGGGCATCAGCACGAAAATCCTCCAGCGAGACTCACGTCGGCCAAGCCATAGTGGGGCATGACTGCCCAGTCGCCGTCGACCCGAGCCCACCGGCGTGGCGGGCGGTAGGGTCGGTCGAACCCCGAATTTGGAGGAACCCGCGATGACCGCCGAGAGGCTCCAGAACCGCAACGGCATCGATTTCGCCGTCGCCGACCTCTCCCTGGCTGAGTTCGGCCGCAAGGAGATCCGCCTGGCCGAGCACGAGATGCCGGGCCTGATGGCGCTGCGGCGCGAGTACTCCGGGGCGTACCCGCTGAAGGGGGCCCGGATCTCCGGCTCGCTGCACATGACCGTGCAGACCGCCGTGCTGATCGAGACGCTGGTGTCGCTCGGCGCCGAGGTCCGCTGGGCGTCGTGCAACATCTTCTCGACGCAGGACCACGCCGCGGCCGCGGTCGTCGTGGGCCCGCACGGCACCGTGGAGGAGCCGAAGGGCGTGCCGGTGTTCGCCTGGAAGGGCGAGACGCTGGAGGAGTACTGGTGGACCGCCGAGTCGATGCTGACGTGGCCGGACGGCGGCGGCCCCAACATGATCCTGGACGACGGCGGCGACGCGACGCTGCTCGTGCACAAGGGCGCGGAGTACGAGAAGGCCGGTGTCGTGCCGTCCGCGGACGAGAACGACCCCGAGGAGTGGAAGATCGTCCTCGACACGCTGCGCGCGTCCCTCGCGGCCGACCGGGGCAAGTGGACCAAGATCGCCGAGGGCATCCGCGGCGTCACCGAGGAGACCACGACCGGCGTCATGCGGCTGTACCAGCTGGCGGCGGCGGGCCAGCTGCTGTTCCCGGCGATCAACGTCAACGACGCGGTCACCAAGTCGAAGTTCGACAACCGGTACGGCATCCGCCACTCGCTGATCGACGGCATCAACCGCGGCACCGACGTCCTGATGGGCGGCAAGGTCGCGGTCATCTGCGGTTACGGCGACGTCGGCAAGGGCGCGGCGGAGTCGCTGCGCGGCCAGGGCGCCCGCATCATCGTCACCGAGATCGACCCGATCTGCGCGCTCCAGGCGGCGATGGACGGCTACGACGTCCAGGTGCTGGAGGACGTGCTGGACAAGGCCGACATCATCATCACCACGACGGGCAACAAGGACGTCGTGCGCGTCGAGCACATGGCCGCCATGAAGCACCAGGCGATCGTGGGCAACATCGGCCACTTCGACAACGAGATCGACATGGCCGGCCTCCAGCGCTACCCCGGTGTGCGGCGGATCAACATCAAGCCGCAGGTCGACGAGTGGGTGTTCCCGGACGGCAAGTCGATCCTGGTGCTGTCGGAGGGCCGCCTGCTCAACCTGGGCAACGCGACCGGCCACCCGAGCTTCGTGATGTCGAACTCGTTCTCCAACCAGGTGATCGCGCAGATCGAGCTGTTCACCAAGCACCAGGAGTACGACAAGGAGGTGTACCGCCTGCCGAAGAAGCTGGACGAGAAGGTCGCGCGCATCCACCTGGAGGCGCTGGGCGGCAAGCTCACCAAGCTGACGAAGGACCAGGCGGAGTACATCGACGTGGACGTGGAGGGCCCGTACAAGCCCGAGCACTACCGGTACTGATCGCTGCGACGCCGTCGCGGCGGGGGAGCGAAGCGGGAGCGGTGCGGGAGCGGTGCGGGAGCGGGGGAAGAGCGAAGCGGGAGCGGTGAGACAGTGACTAGAGCTGTGTTTGATTTGCCTCGGCTTCGCCTCGGCGGCTCGGCCGCCTGAAGTCGGGCCATCGCGCCTGATTTCTTCGCGATCGAAAAGCGTGATCGCGAAGAAATGAGGCGCGACACCCCGACGCGGCCTCGCGGCGCGGGAGCAGGATCGGCCCTGGCCCGACCAAGTCGTCGCCCTCACCCCCGACTCGTTCCCGCGCCGCGAGGCCGCCGTCGGGTTGTCGCGCCTCATTTCCCGCCGATCACGCTTTTAGATCGGCGGGAAATCAGGCGCGACGGCCCGACCACAGGGCGGCCGAGCCGCCGCGACGGAGGAGCGGCAAATTAAACACAGCTCTACGCCCTGCCCAACCGCACCCGCTTCTGTTCTTCCCAACCGCCCCGCTCTCCGCTCGCCCCTGACCCTCGCTCGCCCCCCTCTTCACCCCACCCCCGCTCTTCAACTCCACTCCACGCCGATGCCGGCTATGCCCGGACCGACGTCGGTGAAGTACGCGCTGGCCACCCCGCCCAGCCCGCACACCAGCTCCTCCACGTCCACCGGCATGGCCCTGGCGTCCGCGCGGAACTGCTTGGTGCACCGCGCCGGTAGCGCCCGGCGGTTGAACGCCAGTTGCAGCAGGTAGCCCCGGCACGGTTCGCGGAACGTCCGGTGGTGGCCGGGGGTCGGGCCGCCCGTGTCGTCCACCACCGTGAAGCCGAAGACGTGCTCCTCGCCCTCCGCCAGCCGCCGGTCGAAGAGCAGCTCGAACGCCAGCCCCCGCGACGCGCTCTGCCGGCGCAGCCTGCCCTGCCGGCAGCCCTCGGCGGGCCGCACCAGGGCGTTGTCGATCGTGCACCCCTCGTCGCCCTGGTGCACGGCCAGGTACCGGTCGGGTCCGCCGCGCAGCGCCCGCACGACGAGCCGCGTGCTGATGGAGCGCTGCTCGCGCTGCGCCCCGACGAGCACGGTGTCGTGCACGGACAGCACTTCGAGGTCGGCGTTGGCCCGCGCGCTCTCCGGCACGGCCTCGAACTCGGCCAGCAGCGGCGCGGTCCGCACCCACGCGTTGGCCAGCTCCGTGAACGCCGGGCGCGGCAGCCTCGGCTGCGGGCGGTTGCCGACGAGCGTCACCAGCGAGTCGGCGGGCAGCCGCAGCACCGTCTCCAGCGCGCGCACGGTCGCGATGGCGCGCGGCACCTCGGGGTGGCGCAGGCCCCGCTGCCAGTAGCTGAGGGTGGACTGCCCGACCTGGACGCCCTGCTGCTCCAGGTGCGCCCGCAGCCGCGCCAGGGACAGCCCCCGGTGGGCGATGGCGTCGTGCAGCGCGCGGTGGAACGGGCCGTAGCGCAGGGTCTCGGCGAGGGCGCTGGGCAGGGCTGGTGGGTGGACCACCGGATGGTCGACCGGTCCGGAATCCGCGGTCACCGCGGCCACCACCCTTTCGCACGGACCTGAAATGGGGTTCACCGTAGTCACTCGATCTGGTGAGAGAAAGATCTCCAGTCACCCGACTGGGCGACATGATGCCGCCGATCGAGGTTTCGCGCCGCCCCTTAGGGTGGTGGCGTGGGAAAACTCGTGGTGATCGAGGGTCTGGACGGCGCGGGCAAGCGCACCCTCGCCAAGGCGCTCACCGACGCGCTCACCGCCCGCGGCCGCAAGGTCGCCACCGGCGCGTTCCCCCGGTACGACGAGGACGTGCACGCCGATCTCGTGCGGGACGCCCTGCACGGCAGGCTGGGCGACCTCACGGACTCCGTGCACGGGATGGCGGTGCTCTACGCGCTCGACCGCCGGGGCGCGGCCGACCGGCTCCGGCAGGAGCTGGCCGACCACGACGTCGTCCTGCTCGACCGGTACGTCGCCTCGAACGCCGCCTACGGCGCGGCCCGCCTCCGGCAGGGCGCCGACGGCGCGTTCGTCGAGTGGGTGCGCGCCTTCGAGGTCGACCGGTTCGGCGTGCCCGTCCCGGACCTCCAGCTGCTGCTGCGCGTGCCGAGGGCCGTCGCGGCGGACCGGGCCGCCCACCGGGAGAGCGCCGAGCGGCGCGAGCGGGACCTCTACGAGTCCGACGACGACCTCCAGGGCCGCTGCGCGTCCGTGTACGACGGGCTCGCCGCCGCGCACTGGCTGTCGCCGTGGGAGGTCGTCGACGGCACCGCCGAGGTGCGGGTGGAGGGTCTGCTCGACCGGCATTTCACCCATTGGACTCCATGAGGTAACGAAACGTGACCACCAGGCCGATGAGTCGCTGACGGGGAGCGCGCGGTGAGGCGAGGTGGGGCACGTGGAACGGCGACCCAGGACGATGGCCGTGCGGACCCGTGCGGCGACCAGCGGTGATGAGCACCGGGTGGTGCGTGGGGGCCCGACCGCGAGTGGGACGATGTCGGGTATGAAGGCACGCGTGCTCGTGGTGGACGACGACCCCGCTCTGGCGGAGATGCTGACCATCGTGCTGCGGGGCGAGGGTTTCGATACCGCGGTGGTGGCCGATGGCGCCCGCGCGCTGCCCGCGCTCCGCGAGTTGAAACCGGACCTGGTCCTGCTCGACCTCATGCTGCCCGGCATGAACGGCATCGACGTGTGCAAGGCGATCCGCTCGGAGTCGGGCGTCCCGATCGTCATGCTCACCGCGAAGAGCGACACCGTGGACGTGGTGCTGGGCCTGGAGTCCGGCGCGGACGACTACGTGGTCAAGCCGTTCAAGCCGAAGGAGCTGGTGGCGCGCATCCGCGCCCGCCTGCGCCGCACCGAGGCCGAGCCCGCCGAGGTGCTCCAGATCGGGGACCTGACCATCGACGTGCCCGGTCACGAGGTGCTGCGCGAGGGCAGGCCGATCCAGCTCACCCCGCTGGAGTTCGACCTGCTGGTGGCGCTGGCCCGCAAGCCGCGCCAGGTGTTCACCCGCGAGGTGCTGCTGGAGCAGGTGTGGGGCTACCGGCACGCGGCGGACACCCGGCTGGTGAACGTCCACGTGCAGCGCCTGCGCTCCAAGGTCGAGCGCGACCCGGAGCACCCCGAGGTGGTGCTGACCGTCCGCGGCGTCGGGTACAAGGCGGGTCCTCCGTGATCGGTGCCCGATGAGCGCGCTTGATTCCGCGGTCCGCGAACTGCGCCGCGGGGTCGAGGGCGCGCGGCGCGGCGCCGCCGCGTTCGGCGAGCTGTGGCGGCGGTCCCTCCAGCTGCGGGTCGTGGTCAGCACGCTCGCGCTGTCCTCCGCCGTGGTGTTCGTGCTGGGCATGGTGCTCCAGGTGCAGATCACCGGCCAGCTGCTGGAGACCAAGACCGACGCGGCGATCCGGCAGGCGGAGGCGAGCGCGGCGGCCGTGCAGCCGGACCTGTCCGGGCTGAACCCCGGCCCGGACAGCGTGAAGTCCCGGTTCACCGCCGCGCTGAACAAGATCAACGCGGCCGGGTCGGGGCTGGACGCGACGTCGTCCGGCGCGGGCGCGTTCGAGCCGGTGCTGCTGGACCCGGCGGGCGTCGGCGCGGACGGGCTGCCGACCGCCGTCGGTCCGTGGCAGGACGTCCCGGAGGGCCTGACCAAGCTGCTCGAACGGGGCAGCGCGGGCTACCAGATCGTCACCGTCGAGCGCAGCACCGGCAGCACCACCCTGTTGGTGGTGGGCAAGCTGGTGAACAGCTCGGCCCGCGCCATGCACCTGTACCTGCTGTTCCCGCTGACCGGCGAGCAGGCCACCGCCGAGGTCGTGCAGTCGACGCTGGTCGTCGGCGGCCTGGTGCTGCTCCTGCTGCTCGCGGTGATCGCGAACCTGGTGACGCGGCAGGTCGTGCGCCCGGTGCGGCAGGCCGCCGAGATCGCGGAGCGGTTCGCCGACGGCAGCCTGGACGAGCGGATGCCCGTGGTCGGCGAGGACGACGTGGCGCGGCTCGCCGAGTCGTACAACGAGATGGCCGCCAGCATCCAGCGGCAGATCCACCAGCTTGAGGAGTTCGGCCAGCTCCAGCGCCGGTTCACCTCCGACGTGTCGCACGAGCTGCGCACGCCGCTGACGACGGTGCGGATGGCGGCGGACGTGCTGCACGCGTCCCGCGAGCAGTTCCCGAGCGGCCTGGCCCGCTCCACCGAGCTGCTGGTGGACGAGCTGGACCGGTTCGAGTCGCTGCTCGGCGACCTGCTGGAGATCAGCCGCCTGGACGCGGGCGTGGAGGAGCTGGCCGCCGAGCTGGTGGACATCCGCGTCCTCGCGCGCCGCGCGCACGACTCGGTGCGGGCCATCGCCAACAGCAGCGGCACCGAGATCGTGATGGACCTGCCCGACCACGAGGTGACCGCCGAGCTGGACTCGCGGCGGGTGGAGCGCATCCTGCGCAACCTGCTCGCCAACGCCATCGACCACGGCGAGGGCCTGCCGGTGGAGCTGACGCTGCGCGGCGACGACGACGCGGTGGCCGTGACCGTGCGGGACCGGGGCGTCGGCCTGCGGCCCGGCGAGGCGGACCTGGTGTTCAACCGGTTCTGGCGGGCCGACCCGTCGCGCAACCGGCGCACCGGCGGCACCGGGCTGGGCCTGTCGATCAGCCTGGAGGACGCCCGGCTGCACGGCGGCTGGCTGGAGGCGTGGGGCGAGCGCGGGTACGGGGCGGTGTTCCGGCTGACCCTGCCCTGCCGGCACGGGCACGAGCTGACCGCCAGCCCGCTGCCGCTGGAGCCGCCCGACCTGCCCGCCGTGGTGGCGGAGCCGGAACCGGCGGCCGAGGAGCCCGCCGCCGAGGAGGTGGAGCTGACCGAGGAGGAGATCACCTGGCAGCCCGCCGAGCCGGTGGCGGGCGATCGCGAGGAGGTTCGGTGAAGCGGCTGGCAGCGGTGCTCGCGAGCGTGCTCGCCCTGACGGGCTGCGCCGCGATACCCACCAGGACGTCGGCGATCCCGGTGAACCCGTCGGCGGGCAGCGCGACCGAGGCCGCCGCGCCCAAGCCGGCCAAGGGCATCGACCCGCTGAGCCTGGTCCGCGAGTTCGTCAACGCCTCGGCCAACCCGGAGGGCGACTACGCCGCCGCCAAGGCGTACCTCACCGAGGAGGCCAGGCAGAGCTGGGACACCAAGGTCGCGCCGACCATCATCGACACGACCTTCAACACGGTCCCGACCGGCGGCGACCTGTCGTCCGACGACAAGCACCGGACGGTCCTGCTCCAGGGCAGGAACGTCGGCTCGCTGGAGCCCGACAACTCGTTCGTGGAGCGCGTGGGCACCCTCACCGCGCCCATCGGCATCAAGGCCGACCAGGACGGCGAGTGGCGCATCTCGGACCCGCCCAAGGGCATCTACGTGCCGCTCGTCGGGTTCCAGGGCAACTACCGCCGGGTCACCCTCTACTTCTACAACCCGGACTTCGGCGCCCTGGTGCCCGACCCGCGCTACGTGGTGGTGCCGCCGTCCACGTCGATCCCGCGCCGCGTCACGGAGCTGCTGCTCAAGGGACCCGGCTCGGGCCTGCGGGGCGCGCTGGCGACGGCCATCCCGAACGGCGCGGCGCAGCGCAAGGACACCCACGAGGCCGACGACGGCGCGCTGGAGGTCGACCTGACCAAGGTCGGCGACCTCACCGCGCAGGCGCGCAAGCTGATCGTGGCGCAGGTGGTGAAGTCGCTGGCGGGCGTGACCAGCAGCCGCATCCGCATCCTCGTCGAGGGCGCGCCCATCTCGACCGACCAGGCCGAGTGGCGGCCCGCCGACGTGCAGTCCGGTGAAGCCCTCATCACGCCGGACGCCGACCAGAGCGGCCTGGTGGCCAGCGGCGGCCAGGTGCGGCGGCTGGTCGGCGGCGAGCCGGTGAGGGGTCCGGCGGGCACCGGCGAGTACCAGGTGGTCAGCGCCGCGCAGTCGCTGGACGGCACGGAGCTGGCCGTCGTCAGCCGGGTGGACGCGAAGTCGGTGCGGCTGCGGGTGGGCGACCTGGAGGAGCCGCTGGCGGCCGTCGACCTGCCCGCGTCGACGCTGACCAGGCCGTCGTGGCTGCTCAGCGGGCGGGCGGGTGAGCCGAGCACCGAGGTCTGGACCGTGGTCGACGGCGCGAACGTGGTCCGCGTCGTCCGGACCGACGCCGGGTGGACGGCGAACGTGGTGAACGCCTCCGAGCTGACCCTGTTCGGCAGCATCACCGAGCTGCGGCTGTCGCGGGACGGCACGCGGGTCGCGGCGGTGGTCGGCGGGCGGCTGGTGGTGGCGGCGGTGGTGCGCGGGACGGACTCGGTGTCGCTGCGGCTGCCGCGCAACCTCCACCCGTCCGTGCTGGGCACCTCGGCGCTCTCGGTGGACTGGCTGGCGCAGGACGTGCTGGTGGCGAGCACGTCGCTGGCGGCGTGGCCGATCGCGAAGGTCAACATCGACGGGCTCCGGATCGAGCGCTACAACACGTCGAACCTGACGGTGCCGGTGAACTCGGTGAGCGCCGCGCCGGGGCGCAACGTGGTGGCCGTCGACCAGAGCGGGCTGTGGAGCGCGGCGGACGTCGGGGACGTGTGGCGGGCGAGCGCGGTGAAGGTGGATTCGACCGCGCAGGCTTTCTACCCCGGCTGAAACCTGAGAAGCTCCAGGGGAGCGCCCTCAGTTCCGACCCCGCCGCACGCGAAAATCGTCAGACCCCGCCGGCAAGCTCGATCACGTGCTGATCAACCTGCTGTTCCCACCCCGTTGCGCGGGCTGTCGTGCCGAGGGCACGAGCTGCTGCGCGCGCTGCCTCTCGTCGTTCGGCCCGCCGAGGCGGGTCCGCGTGCCCGGCAAAGGCCCGCCGTTGTTCGCGTTGGCGGATTACGCGGGCGCGGCTCGGGAACTCGTGCTCGCGTTCAAAGAGCGCGGGCGGCGAGACCTCGCCCGCGTGTTCGGTGCGTTGTTGGCGGCGGCCGTGCCCGCCCTTCCGGTCGCGTATCCGGGCGGCGCCGGCAATGCGTGGTTGGTGCCCGCGCCGTCACGCCGCGCGGCCGCGCGCCGGCGCGGTGGTTCCCACCTGGTGGGAGCAGCGCGGGCCGCGGGCCTCGCGGTGGCCCCCGCGCTGGCGTTCGGGCCGGGTGTCGGGGAGTCGGTCGGGCTCGACGCGGCGGCCAGGAGGGCGAACCTGGCGGGCCGCGTGCGGCTGGTGCGGTGCGGGTTGCCGCCGCCGGGATCGCCGGTCGTGGTGCTGGACGACGTGGTCACGACGGGTGCGACGACGTCGGCGTGCGTTTCGGCGTTGAAAGCGGGCGGGTACGGGGTAACCGCCGTCCTGACGCTGACGACGGCGTACCGAGCCCACCCGGACGGGTGATTTCGGGCGGGAACCTCGCGGGGCGTTCGGCCGTTGGCCGGATATGACCCGCGTGCGCAGGCCGTTCGCCGCAGTCGCCGTGCCGACGGATGTCGGCTGGTGGCGCGGCCGTCCGGGTGAGCCGGTGCCGCGGCGTCAGGCCGGCCCGCCCGCTCGGGGCGCGGCCGGCGCCGCGTCGCCGTCGCTGAGCGTCACGACCGGAAAATCATGGAGATCCCCCGCCTCGGGGGCTGTCGCAGCGGCGAATACCGGGCTAACGTGCACCGCTATCAGCGTTCCCGGCACGCGGGGAGGAGGCGAACAGCCCATGACCCTGGCGCCGGTGGAGCGCTGAGGACAACTCTCGGCGACGAACCGCGAAGGCGATCGCGGGACCGGTGCGCAGCGATCCAATGCCATAGCTCGCAGCAACGCGAGGGAGGTCGTGTATGGACATCGTCGTTAAGGGCCGCAACGTCGAGGTGCCCGATCACTACCGGGTGCACGTCGGTGAGAAGCTGGCCAGGCTCGAACGATACGACCGGAAGGTCATCCGCTTCGACGTGGAGCTGTTCCACGAGCCGAACCGGAGGCAGTCGAAGAACTGCCAGCGCGTGGAGATCACGGGCAAGGGCAGGGGCCCGGTAATCCGGTCGGAAGCGTGCGCGGGCGACTTCTACGCCGCCCTGGACGCCGCGGTAGCCAAGCTGGAGAGCCGACTGCGCCGCTCGCATGACCGCCGGCGGGTGCACCACGGGCGCCGGGGTCCGACTTCGGTCGCGGAGGCGACCAGCGGACTGGGCGCGTCGGTCGCGCCGACCCGCACCGACCAGGACGGACAAGCGCAGGGGATGTGGCTGGGCCACACGGCGGTCCTGGAAGCCGAGAACGAGCCCGAGGCGGCCTACGGGGGCATGGCGGAAGTGCCCGCGCAGCAACGCTGGGACGAGGAGATCGAGGACAACCTGCCCGGCCGGATCGTGCGCGAGAAGGAGCACGCGGCCAAGCCGATGACCGTCGACCAGGCCCTCTACGAGATGGAGCTGGTCGGCCACGACTTCTACCTGTTCGCGGACGCCGACTGCGGACGCCCGAGCGTCGTCTACCGCCGGAAGGGATTCGACTACGGCGTGATCCGGCTGGCCTGAGGGAGCCGGCCCCCGACACCTCCGCGACCCCCGGCGTCCTCTGCGCGCCGGGGGCCGTGCCGGGAACCACAACGCCCACCACCTCCGCACCCCATCCGCACCCCACCCGCGCAGCCCCGCTCGGCACAGCGCCGGCCGCCCCGCCCAACACAGGACCCGGCCGCGAGGGCGGCCGGCCCGCCCAGCACAGGCAGCGCAGGCCGCCACGGCGCGCCGCAGGGCCGCCGCCAGAGCGACGCCACCAGCCGCCAAACCGGCGCATGGACAGCCCACCGCCGGACACGTGCCCAGCGCAACATCAGCACCAGCGCAGACATCGGCACCAGCGCAGACATCGGCAGCCGCCGGCCAACCCAGGCAGCGACAGCTCCATCCCGGCCTCGCGGGCCTGGCCGCCAAGGCCACTCCACCCCGACACAACGACCGCGCGCGCAATACGCAGCTCGACGGCAGACGGGCAACCACGGACTCAACGCTCGCCGAAGCACGCAGGTCCTGGCTCAAGCCGGGAACACCGAGCAACGGGACCACATCATCGGGAACAGCCTTCCGCCGGGGACGGCAGCCCGCGCAACACCCGGCAGCCCACCGTCCTCGGAGTCGTGAAAAGCCGGGTACGCCCTGGTCACGAGCGACCACCAGCCGATCAACAGCAGCAGCGGGCCCGACACGACCCGCCGCCGGCCGTGGGCCACACATCACACCTTCGAGCGGAAACGACAAGCCGCGCCGCTCCCACCACAGCCCGCGCCGCTCCCGCCACAGCCCGCACCACCCTTCCCACAGCCCGCACCACCCCGCCGCCACGCCCCGCCACAACCCGCCGCCCCCGCCTCAACCCCGCACGGACCCCCACCACCCCCAGGGCGACCACCCCGGCGGAACGCGGCGCAGTGGATCACCAGCCCCGACCCGCGCACCCGGCGACACGCGCGGACCGCAGTGGTCCGCACCACGTCCACCACGCCGGTGACCCGGTCATCCGCACCAGTTCCTACCTGTGTCTGTGCACACACCTTCACGACTTGCCTACGATGGCGGGTGGTGTTGGCTCGTCATGGCCGTGACGAGCCGGTGGAAGGCGCCCTTCGCGGGCGCGTCGCGATGAGGTAATGAGGTCGACCCGAGATGGTGCTGTCCCGACTGCTCCGCGCCGGCGAAGGCAAGATGCTCAAGCGCCTGCGCAACATCGCAGCGCACATCAACAACCTCGAAGACGACGTCGTCGACCTCTCGGACGCCGAGCTGCGGGCGAAAACCGAGGAGTTCAAGAAGCGCTACGCCGAGGGCGAGTCGCTGGACGCGCTGCTGCCCGAGGCGTTCGCCGTGGTCCGCGAGGGCGCCAAGCGCACGCTGGGCCAGCGGCACTTCGACGTGCAGCTGATGGGCGGCGCGGCGCTGCACCTCGGGCAGATCGCCGAGATGCGCACCGGTGAGGGCAAGACCCTGACCTCGGTGCTGCCCGCCTACCTCAACGCGATCGCGGGCGAGGGCGTGCACCTCGTCACGACCAACGACTACCTGGCCAAGCGCGACGCGGAGTGGATGGGCCGCATCCACCGCTTCCTCGGCCTCACGGTCGGCGTGATCCTCTCGGACATGACGCCCGAGCAGCGGCGCGCCGCCTACCACGCCGACATCACCTACGGCACGAACAACGAGTTCGGCTTCGACTACCTGCGCGACAACATGGCGTGGAGCCTGGACGAGACGGTCCAGCGCGGCCACTTCTTCGCCATCGTCGACGAGGTCGACTCGATCCTCATCGACGAGGCCCGCACCCCGCTGATCATCTCCGGCCCGGCCGACCAATCGTCGCGCTGGTACGTGGAGTTCGCGCGGCTGGCCACGCGGATGAAGAAGGACACCCACTACGAGGTGGACGAGCGCAAGCGCACCATCGGCGTGTCCGAGGCGGGCGTCCAGTACGTCGAGGACCAGCTCGGCATCGAGAACCTGTACGACTCGACCAACACGCCGTTGGTCGGGTACCTCCAGAACTCGATCAAGGCCAAGGAGCTGTTCACCAAGGACAAGGACTACATCGTCCGCAACGGCGAGGTCCTGATCGTCGACGAGTTCACCGGCCGCGTGCTGGCGGGCCGCCGCTACAACGAGGGCATGCACCAGGCCATCGAGGCCAAGGAGGGCGTGGAGATCAAGGCGGAGAACCAGACGCTCGCCACGATCACCCTCCAGAACTACTTCCGGCTGTACAGCAAGCTCGGCGGCATGACCGGCACCGCCGAGACCGAGGCGGCCGAGTTCCACCAGACCTACAAGCTGGGCGTGGTGCCGATCCCGACCAACCGCCCGATGCAGCGGCAGGACAAGCCCGACCTCGTCTACAAGACGGAGGAGGCGAAGTTCCTCGCCGTCGCCGAGGACATCGTGGAGCGGCACGAGAAGGGCCAGCCGGTGCTGGTCGGCACGACGAGCGTCGAGCGGTCCGAGTACCTGTCGAAGCTGCTGGTGCAGAAGGGCGTGCCGCACGAGGTGCTGAACGCCAAGCACCACGACCGCGAGGCGCTGATCATCGCGAAGGCGGGCCGCAAGGGCGCCGTCACGGTCGCGACCAACATGGCCGGCCGCGGCACCGACATCGTGCTGGGCGGCAACCCGGACATCATCGCCGACCACGAGCTGCGCGAGCGGGGCCTCGACCCGGTGGAGACGCCGGAGGAGTACGAGGCCGCCTGGGCCAAGCTGATCGAGGACATCACCACCGAGGTCAAGGCCGAGGCGGAGGAGGTCCGCGAGGCGGGGGGCCTGTACGTGCTGGGCACGGAGCGCCACGAGTCGCGGCGCATCGACAACCAGCTGCGCGGTCGGTCCGGCCGCCAGGGTGACCCCGGCGAGTCGCGGTTCTACCTGTCCTTGAAGGACGAGCTGATGCGCCGCTTCAACGCGGCGATGGTCGAGACCGTGATGACCCGCCTGAAGGTGCCGGACGAGGTGCCGATCGAGCACAAGATGGTCACCCGCGCCATCCGGTCCGCGCAGACCCAGGTCGAGCAGCAGAACTTCGAGATCCGCAAGAACGTCCTCAAGTACGACGAGGTCATGAACGAGCAGCGCAAGGTGATCTACGCCGAGCGCCACCGCGTGCTGGCCGGCGAGGACCTGCGCGAGCAGGTCGAGCACATGATCACCGGCGTGGTCGGCGACTACGTGGACGGCGCGACCGCCGACGGCTACGCCGAGGACTGGGACCTCGACCAGCTGTGGACGGCGCTGAAGACGCTGTACCCGATCACGCTGGACTACAAGGAGCTGCTCGACTCCGACGACGAGGACCTGACCAAGGAGTCGTTGAAGGCCAAGCTCCAGGAGGACGCGCTGGCCGCGTACGACGCGCGCGAGGCCGACATCGACAGCCGCGTCGGCCCCGGTGCGATGCGCGAGCTGGAGCGCCGCGTGCTGCTCTCGGTGCTCGACCGCAAGTGGCGCGAGCACCTGTACGAGATGGACTACCTGAAGGAGGGCATCGGCCTCCGCGCGATGGCGCAGCGCGACCCGCTGATCGAGTACCAGCGGGAGGGCTTCGACATGTTCAACGCGATGCTCGACGCGCTGCGCGAGGAGACCGTCGGCTTCCTGTTCAACCTCCAGGTGGAGGCCGCCGAGCCGGAGCCCGCGCCGGAGCCGCCGGTGCAGGTGTCGATCTCGGCCGGCGCGGGCGCGCTGACCGGCAGCCGGGCACGGGCCCGCGCCGCCGCGGCCGCCGCGGCCCAGCAGGAGGGCGCGGCGGCCCAGGAGGCGCCGGCCGGCCCGGCGCTGGCGCAGCTGTCCAGCGGCAACGCGATCCCGCCCGCGCTGCGCGGCAAGGGCCTCGACCACCGGGGTGCGCAGCAGGGGCTGACCTACAGCGGGCCGTCGGAGAGCGGTGACGCCGAGACCAGCGGCGAGACCCCCAAGCGCGGTGGCGGCGCCGGTGGCCAGGGCGCGTCGCGCAAGGAGCGCCGCGCGGCGGCCCGCGCGCAGGAGAAGGCCAACCGCAAGGGGCCCCGCCAGTAGCCCGCCGCGGCCACGGACGAATGCCGCCGGTCCTGCCCAGGACCGGCGGCACGTCCTTTTCGGGCGCTCGTCGTCCTTTTCGGGCACTCGTCCCCCGATCCGGGCACTCGCCGTCCGGGTGCCGGACGACCGATCCCGCGATTGCCGCGACACCTTCCCCGGTGGCGAGCGAAATCGGGCACGGTCACGGCAGCAGGTGGAATTCCGTGCACCGCCACCGGTCGCCGGCCCACTCCATCCGGGCGGCCACCGCGCGGACCTTCCCCCGGCGGGTCACCACGACGCCGGCGAGTTCGGTGACCTCGTGCGTGACCCGGCACAGCCGGACGCCGTCCAGGCGCACGCCCTCGCCGGCCGCCACGGCCCTGCCCACCTCGGCCGCCGTGCCCGCGGTGAGGACGCCGCGCAGCTGCGTGAGCGGACGGCGGCCGTCCACCGCCTCCACCACGGCCGTCAGCAGGCGGCGCGCCGTGACGGCCCGGTGGTCCACGGGCCGCCGCACGCGCAGCACGCGGGTCGGGGATGACATGCTCGAACCGAGCGGACGCGAAATCGCGTCGTACCACGATCACCTGCTGGAGGTAGGTGTGCGCGGGTTGGTGCTGGACTTCGGCGGTGTGCTCACCGATTACGGCGACGACTACACCCTCGACCTGCCACCCCTGGCCGCCGTCGCGGGGCGGGTGCGGCGGCGCGGCGTGCGCACGGCGATCCTGTCCAACGCCGACGGGCTGTGGTCGCCGCCCGACGGGTGGGAGGAGCTGTTCGACGTCGTCGTGACGTCCGGCGAGGTGGGGTGCGCCAAACCCGACCGGCGGATCTACCTGCTGGTGGCCGAGCGGCTCGGGCTCGCGCCGGACGCCTGCGTGTTCGTCGACGACCTCGCGGTCAACGTCCGGGGCGCGGCGGCGGCCGGCATGGTGGGCGTGCACCACCGGTCCGTGCGGTCCACGCTGGAGGAACTCGAAGTGCTGCTGGAGGTCCCCCTCCGGGGTTAGCCGGTGACGGTGCGCTGCGGCGCCGCCACCCGTGCGATGAATTGCCGGTGCGCGACGGCCCGGCGTACGTTCGTGAGCATCCGCGATCGGACGCGTGACCACGGCTCGGGCGGCGAGGGCGTTCCGGTGTTCTGCGGATGGTGACCGGCGGTCGATGTGGCGCGGTGGTGTACCGCGAGGGCCGGTGCGGGCCGTGAGCCGGATGAGGACCGGTCACGGGGTGCCGGCTCGGAACCGCCGGGAGCGGGATGCCGATGAGGGGCCGATCGGGAGCACGGGTGGCGGTCAGCGCCGCCGACCGGGGTGCGTCCCGTGATCGGCCCGCGGTGAAGCGGCGCGGGTGTCGGAGTGGCCCTCCGGCACCCGCGCCGTCGCCGGCGGCCCGCGCTCAGCGCGCGGAGCGCCGCCGGGCGACCTCGAAGCACAGCACGGCCGCCGCGCCGGCCACGTTCAGCGACTCGACGCCCGCCGCCATCGGGATGGACAGCAGCCCGGTGACGTGCGCGCGGACGTCGTCCGAGATGCCCGCGGTCTCGCTGCCCAGCACGTAGGCGGCTCGCCCCGGCAGGTCGGCGGTGTAGAGGGACTCCCGCGCGCCCGCGTCCAAGGCGTAGATCGGGTAGCCGGCGGCGCTCAGCTCGGCCGCCGCCTCGCCCGCCGTCGCGCACTTCAGCACCGGGGCCCGGAACGCCACCCCGGCCGACGCCTTCACCACCAGCGGGTCGATCGAGGCGACCCCGCGGCGCGGCACGACGATCCCGTCCACGCCGGCGGCCGTCGCCGTGCGGAGGATCATGCCGACGTTCGCGGGCGTCGTGATGCCGTCCAGCAGCAGCACGCACCGGGGCCGCTGCTCCAACGCCTGCGCGAGCGGCAGCATCCGCGGCGCGACCACGTCGGCCAGCACGCCCTGGTCGTGCCGCCCGTTGCCGGCCAGCACCTTGACCCGCTGCGCCGTCGCTCGCTGGACCCGCACGCCGCGGCGACCGGCGGCATCCAGGATCTCGCGCGCCGCCGGACCGCGCGCGCCCTCGGCGAGCAGCACCTTGTCGACCTCCAGCCGGGGGTCTTCGAGGGCTTCCAACACGGGCTTGCGGCCGTAGACGGTGACGAAGCGGTCTTTGGGGGATGGCACTGTGTTATTTTGCCCCGCCTCCGGCGGGGCGGCTCGGCCGCCTTGTTGTCGGGCCGTCGCGCCTGATTTCCCGCTGTGTTGGATTGCCGCGACTCCGTCGCGGCGGGCTCGGCCGCCCTGTGGTCGGGCCATCGCGCCTCATTTCCCGCCGATCGAAGAGCGTGATCGGCGGGAAATGAGGCGCGACAACCCGACGCGGCCTCGCGGGCGGGGGCGGGCTCGGCCGCCTTGTGGTCGCGGCCTCGCGTGGGTGTGGCGTGGTGGAGCCTTTGGGGGTAGGGGGTCCACCCGTTTGGGGCTTGTTTCCGATCTGTCAACCATGATGATCGTCACATGACCCCGCGCAACGAGGCGCACCGTCTGTTGGCCAGCGGCCGGGAGGCGGACGTCTACCTGCGTCCCGACGGCCTGCTGCTCAAGCGCAGCCGCACCGGTCGAGACCTGGAGCACGAGGCCCGGTTGCTGCGCCACCTCGGCAGCCGGGGCGTGCCGGTGCCCAGGGTGCACGACGTCGCCGGCCGCGACCTGGTGATGGAGTACGTGCCCGGCCCGCGCATGTCGCAGGAGCTGGACGCCAAGCCGTGGCGCGCGGGCGCGCTGGGGCGCGAGCTGGCGGGGCTGCACCGCAGGCTCGACCACGTCGACGCGCCCGACTTCCTCGCCGGCGACGGTCGCCTGCTGCACCTCGACCTGCACCCCGGCAACATCGTCCTGGGCCCCGCGGGGCCGGTGGTCGTGGACTGGGCGTCCGCGCAGCGCGGCGACCGCCGGGTGGACGTCGCGCTGAGCTGGCTGGCGATCGCGGTGGCCCCGCTGCGGCCGTTCAAGCGGCTGGCCCGCTCCCGGCTGGTGCGCGGGTTCCTGTCGGGCGTCGACCGGGAGGTGCGCGCGGCGATGCCGGCCGCCGCCGAGATCAGGCTCGCCCGGCACAGCCGAGACCCGGTCGAGGTCAGCGCCGTGCGCAGGCTCGTGGAGAGGTGCAGCGACTAGCCTGGTCGTCATGCCCGACCGCCTCTCCGCGCTGGACGCCTCGTTCCTGTACCTGGAGGACTCCACGACGCCGATGCACGTCGGCGGGGTGGCGGTGTTCCGCCGCCCGAAGGCGGGTTTCGACTACGACGGCCTGGTCGACCTGATCGAGCAGCGCCTGTCGCTCGTGCCCCGCTACCGGCAGAAGGTCGTGCAGGTGCCCGGCAGGCTGGCCCGCCCGGTGTGGGTGGACGACCCGGACTTCGACGTCACCTACCACGTGCGCCGGTCCGCGCTGCCCAAGCCGGGCACCGACCGGCAGCTGCACGAACTCGTGGCGCGGCTGATGTCCCGCCCGCTCGACCACAGCCGCCCGCTGTGGGAGATCTACCTGGTCGAGGGGTTGGCGGAGGACCGGTCGGCGGTGATCACCAAGTCGCACCAGGCGATGGTGGACGGCACCGGCGCGCCGGAGATCGGCCAGGTCATCCTGGACGCCTCGGCGACGCCGCGCGAGCCGGTGGAGGCGCTGTGGATGCCGCAACCGCAGCCCAGCGGCCTGCAACTGGTCGCGGACGCGGTCGCCGAGGTCGTCCAGCGGCCCGGCGAGCTGGTGGAGAACGTCCGCAACGCCGCCCTGGACACCGTGGCCACGGTCCGGAAGGTCGCGGGCGCGCTGGGCGGCCTCGCCTCGGCCGTCCGCACGGCCGCCACGCCCGCGCCGGGCAGCCCCCTGAACGTCCGCATCTCGCCGCAGCGCCGGTTCGCGGTGGCCCGCGCCCGCCTGGAGGACCTCCGCGCGATCCGCCGCGCGCACGGCGGCACGGTCAACGACGGCGTGCTGGCGGTCCTCTCCGGCGCGATGCGCACGTGGCTGTTGTCGCGCGGCGAGGTGGTGACCGCCCGGACGACCATGCGCGCGATGACCCCGATGTCCGTCCGGGACGACGACGCGCCCGGCGGCCAGGTGTCGGCGTACCTGGTGGACCTGCCGGTCGGCGAACCGAACCCGGTCGTGCGGCTGCACCACGTCAGCCACGCGATGCGCGCCCACCAGGAGTCCGGCCAGCAGGTCGCGGCGCAGACGCTGGTGAAGTTCTCGGGCTTCGCCCCGCCGACCCTGCACGCGATGGGCGCGCGGGCCGCCAGCTCGTTCTCGCGGCGGCTGTTCAACGTGGTGGTGACGAACGTGCCCGGTCCCCAGGTGCCGCTGTACGCGGCGGGGGCGAAGATGATCGAGATGTTCCCGGTCGTGCCCCTGGCCAAGAACCAGGCCCTCTCGATCGGCGTCACCTCGTACGACGGTGGTGTGTACTTCGGGTTGAACGCCGACCGGGACGCGATGTCCGACGTGGACGTCCTCGCGGCGATGGTCGAGGAGTCGGTGGAGGAACTGATGGGAACGGTGTCTCAATGAGGGTGTACCTCCCGGCGACCGTCGCGATGCTGCGCGACCTGGTGGAGCGGGGCGAGTTCACGCCGGTCGGCGGCACCGGTTTCGCGCTGACGCCGGCCCTGCGCGAGTCCTACGCCTCCGGCGACACGGAGGAGCTGGAGTACTCGGCGATGCTCGACGCGGCTCGCGCGTCCCTGCGGCTGCTGGCGGCGGAGGACAAGGCCGTGCCGCGCCGGGCCGTGGTGTCGGTGGACGTGGAGGACGTGAAGCTCCGCCCGGACCTGGACTTCTCCGTGGTCAAGGTCGCCGGCGCGGTGCCTGCGAAGCTGGTCGCGGCGATCCACCTGGACACCTCGGACGCCGAGGACGCGGTCCGGGAGGCGGTCGAGGTGATCGACGCGGCGGACCTGGGCGACCCGGACGCGGAGTTCGCGCTGGGCGAGGCCGAGGACCACGAACTGGCCTGGTACGCCCCCCAGGAACTTCGCTTCCTGCTCGACCTCATGTAGTCCCGTGTTCCCGCACCGGTGAGGTCGCGTCGGGAGTTCGTGGCTCATTTCCCGCCGATCACGCTTTTCGATCGGCGGGAAATCAGCTACGAACTGCCGACCACAAGGCGACCTCACCCGCGACGCCGGAGGCGGCGCCATCCAACACAGCGACCTCACCCGCGACGCCGGAGGCGGCGCCATCCAACACAGCGACCTCACCCGCGACGCCGGAGGCGGCGCCATCCAACACAGCACCTCACATCCCTGGTGCCGGCTCCCACAGCTCCACCCGGTTGCCCTCCGGGTCCACGACCCAGCCGAACCGGCCGAACTCGGAGTCCTCGGTCTGCGGCAGCACCTCGACGCCGCGCGCCCGCAACTGCCCCAGCAGCGCGGGCAGGTCGTCGACCCGCAGGTTCAGCATGGCCCGCTGGCCCGGTTCGCCGAAGTAGTCGGTGTCGTGGGCGAACAGCGCGAACGTCGTCGTCTCCGCCGCTTCCCAGTGGAACGTCACCGCGCCGTGCTCGCTCATCGGCACGCCGAGGTGCTCGCGGTACCACCCCGCTAAGCGGAGCGGGTTGCGGGCGCGCAGGAACACCCCGCCGATGCCGGTCACTTTCGCCACGGCTGCGCACCGTACTACCGCGTGCCACGATGACGGCATGGACGCCGTCACCTCGGTACCCGAACCGGTCAACGAGGCGGTCCGCGGGTACGCGCCCGGCACGCCCGAGCGCGAGTCGCTGCGCCGCCGCGTGGCCGAGCTGGAGGGCGAGCGGCACGAGCTGACCATGACCGTCGACGGGCGGCGGCGGATGGCGGGCGGCGACCGGATCGACGTGGTGCAGCCGCACGACCACCGGCACGTCCTGGGCGTCACGGCGCAGGCCACGGCCGAGGACGTCGCCGACGCGGTGCGCGCCGCCCGCCGCGCCGCGCCCGGCTGGCGGGAGCTGCCGTTCGACGAGCGCGCCGCCGTTCTGCTCAAGGCGGCCGACCTGCTGGCGGGCCCGTGGCGGGACACGCTGAACGCCGCCACCATCCTGGGCCAGTCGAAGTCCGTCCAGCAGGCCGAGATCGACTCGGCGTGCGAGCTGATCGACTTCCTGCGCTTCAACGTCCACTTCGGCCGCCGCCTGCTGGCCGAGCAGCCCGCGTCGAGCGCGGGCGTGTGGAACCGGTTCGACCACCGCCCGCTGGACGGGTTCGTCGTCGCCATCACGCCGTTCAACTTCACGGCCATCGCGGGCAACCTGCCGCTCGCGCCCGCGTTGATGGGCAACACGGTCGTGTGGAAGCCGTCGCCGACGCAGCAGCTCGCCGCGCACCACACGATGCGCCTGCTGGAGGCGGCCGGCCTGCCGCCCGGCGTGGTCAACCTGGTCACCGGCGACGGTCGGGCCGTGTCCGAGGTCGCGCTGGCCGACCCGCACTTCGCGGGGCTGCACTTCACCGGGTCCGCGGCCACGTTCAAGGCGCTGTGGCGCACGATGGCCGACCACCTGGACGACTACCGCTCGTACCCGAGGGTGGTCGGCGAGACCGGTGGCAAGGACTTCGTCGTCGCGCACCCGTCCGCCGACCCGGACGCGCTGGTGACGGCCCTTGTCCGGGGCGCGTTCGAGTACCAGGGCCAGAAGTGCTCGGCCGCGTCCCGCGCGTACGTCGCCCGTTCGGTGTGGTCGGTGGTCCGCGACCGGCTCGTCGACGTGACGAACTCCCTGTCCTACGGCGACGTCACGAACTTCGACCACTTCGGCGGCGCGGTGATCGACGCGCGGGCGTTCGCCAAGCACAAGGCGGCGCTCGACGCCGCGCACCGCGCGGACACCATCGAGGTGCTGGCCGGCGGCACGTGCGACGACGAGGTCGGCTACTTCGTGCGGCCCACCGTCCTGCTCGGGACGGACCCGCGGCACGAGGTGTTCACCACCGAGTACTTCGGCCCGATCCTGTCCGTGCACGTCTACGAGGACGCCGACTTCGCCGACGTGCTCGACCTGGTCGACACCTCCACGCCGTACGCGCTGACCGGCGCGGTGTTCGCGGACGACCGCGCGGCCGTGGCGCAGGCAGGCCGGGCGCTGCGGTTCGCGGCGGGCAACTTCTACGTCAACGACAAGCCGACGGGCGCGGTGGTGGGGCAGCAGCCGTTCGGCGGCAGCCGCGGGTCGGGCACCAACGACAAGGCGGGCTCGATCTTCAACCTCCAGCGCTGGATCAGCCCGCGCTCCATCAAGGAGACCTTCGTGCCCGCGACCGACCACGGCTACCCGCACCAGGGCTGACCGCACCGGGGCTGACCGAACCGGGGCCACCCGGCGATGGCCGCACCAGGGCCGGCAGCACCGGGACCAGCCGCACCAGGGCCGGCCACGCGCCGGGGTTGCCGCGCCGCTCAGCCGCGCGGGGTCCGGCCGCGCCGCTCAGTCGTACTCGTCGTACTTGCCCCGCGACTCCAGGAGCCGGCGCAGCGAGGTCAGCCGCCCGGTCGACGCCTCACCCGTGACCACCAGCTCGTCCAGCATGCAGTCCGGGTCCTCGGGCGCGCCCAGGTGGCCGCACCCCGGCGGGCACTCCTCGGCCATCGCCTTCATGTCCGGGAACGCGGCGACGATGTCGTCCGGCGTGATGTGCGCGAGCCCGAACGACCGGATGCCCGGCGTGTCCACGGCCCAGCCGCCCTCGGGCAGCGGCAGGGCCACGGCCTGCGTCGACGTGTGCCGGCCCTTGCCGACGGCGCTGACCACGCCCACGGCCCGGTTCGCGTCCGGCACCAGCCGGTTGACCAGGGTCGACTTGCCGACCCCCGAGTGCCCGATCAGCGCGGAGAGCCGGTCGACCAGCCGCTCGCGCAACGCGCCGGGGTCCTGGTCGGACCGCGTCACCACCACCGGCAGGTCCAGCTCCGCGTACGCGGCGAGCAGGTCGTCCGGTGGCGCCAGGTCCGACTTCGTCAGGCACAGCAGCGGCGACAGCCCGCCCGCGTAGGCCGCGACGAGGCACCGGTCGATGAAGCCCCGGCGCGGCTGGGGGTCGGCGAGCGCCGACACGATCACCAGCTGCTCGGCGTTGGCCACGACCACCCGCTCGAACGGGTCGGTGTCGTCGGCGGTGCGCCGCAGCACGGTGTGCCGCTCGGCCACCTTCACGATGCGCGCCAGGGTGTCCGGCTGCCCCGACGTGTCGCCGACCAGGCCGATCCGGTCGCCGACGACCACCGGCGTGCGGCCCAGCTCGCGCGCCCGCATCGCCGTGACCAGGCGCTTCGGGTCGTCCTCCACCGCGCAGGTCCACCGGCCCCGGTCCACGGCGACGACCATCGCCGGCACCGCGTCGGCGTGCTCGGGCCGCCGCTTGCTGCGCGGGCGCGTGCCCTTGCCCGGCCGCACCCGCACGTCGGACTCGTCCATCCGCCGCCAGTCGCGCCCCACGGTCAGCGCGCTCCGAGCATCGTGGCCCACATGCCCGGAAAGTCCGGGATCGTCTTGGTGGTCGACCCGATGTCGTCCACCGCGACGCCGGGCACCACCAGCCCGATGATCGCGCCGGCGGTCGCCATCCGGTGGTCCGCGTAGGCGCGCCACACGCCGCCGCGCAGCGGGCGCGGCGTGATGACCAGACCGTCCGCGGTCTCGGCCGCGTCGCCGCCCAGCCGGTTGATCTCCGCCGCCAGGGCCGCGATCCGGTCCGTCTCGTGCCCGCGGATGTGCGCGACGCCGCGGATGACCGTGGGCCCGTCGGCGAGCGCCGCCAGCGCCGCGACGGTCGGCGTCAGCTCGCTCTCGTCACGCAGGTCGATGTCCAGGCCGGTCAACCGCTCGGGCCCGCGCACGGTCAACCCGCGCTCGTCCGCGGTCACCGCGCACCCGAACCGCTCGAAGATCGCCCGCGCCGCGCCGCCGGGCTGGGTGGTGGTCGCCGGCCAGCCGGGGATCGTCACCTCGCCGCCGGTCACGGCCGCGGCGGCGAGGAACGGCGTCGCGTTCGACAGGTCCGGCTCGACCCGCCACTCCCGACCCGCCACCGGGCCGGGTTCGACGCGCCACGCGTCCGGGGTCGAGTCGTCCACGACCACGCCGGCCTCCCGCAGCATCGACGTGGTCATCTCGATGTGCGGCAGCGACGGCACCGGCTCGCCGCGGTGCGCCACCGTCACACCGCCCTCGTACCGCGCGCCCGACAGCAGCAGGCCGGAGACGAACTGCGACGAGGCGGACGCGTCGATCGTCACCTCGCCACCGGGCAGCCCGCCCTTGCCGTGCAGGGTGAACGGCAGCGCCTCGCCGTCGACGTCCGCGCCCAGCGCCCGCAGCGCGTCCAGGATCGTGGTCATCGGCCGCAGCCGCGCGTGCTCGTCGCCGTCGAACACGACCTCGCCCACCGCCAGCGCCGCGGCGGGCGGCAGGAACCGCATCACCGTCCCCGCGAGCCCGCAGTCCACGGCCGCCGGCCCGCGCAGCGCGTGCGGCGTGACCAGCCAGGACCCGTCCGGGCCGTCCGCGACGCCCACGCCGAGCGCGCCCAGCGCCGCCACCATCAGGGTGGTGTCCCGGCTGCGCAGCGGCGCGTGCAGGGTGGAGGGGCCGTCGGCCAACGCGGCCAGCACCAGGGCGCGGTTGGTGATCGACTTGGAGCCGGGCACGGGTACCGTCGCGTGCACGGGACCGTCGGTGGTGGGTGCGGACCACTGCGAAGTCATGGCTCGATGATTCCGCATCGGGTGTTCGATGGCTCGCACCGGTGGTTCCGACGTGCGACGATGCCAATCGGAGGTGATCGGTTGTGTGCGGCAGGTACGCCTCCACCAAGAACCCGGCGCTGCTGGCGGCGGAGTTCGACGCGGTGGACGGCACCGACGGCGACGCGCCCGGCCCGGACTACAACGTGGCGCCGACCAAGTCGGTGCCGGCGGTCGTGGAGCGCCACCCGCGCGACGACGACGGCAACCCCGACCCGGAGACGACCGAGCGCAGCGTGCGCGTGATGCGCTGGGGCCTGGTGCCGCACTGGGCGAAGGACCTGTCCGGCGCGGCGAAGATGATCAACGCCCGCGCGGAGAGCGTCCTGGAGAAGCCCGCCTACCGGGACTCGGCCGCCAAGCGCCGCTGCCTCGTCCCCGCCGACGGCTGGTACGAGTGGCAGCCGGGTGAGGGCCGCAAGCAGCCGTACTTCATCAACCCCGGCGACGGCTCCAGCCTGGCGATGGCGGGCATCTGGTCGGTCTGGTGGCAGCAGGTGGGCGACGAGCGCAAGCCGATCATCACGTGCGCGGTGCTCACCACGGACGCCATCGGCGAGATGAAGCAGGTGCACCACCGGATGCCGCTGGTGCTGCCGCGCGACCGCTGGGCGGCCTGGCTCGACCCGGACAACACGGACCCGAAGGACCTGCTCGTGCCGGACCGCGACCTGGTCGACGCGCTGGAGCTGCGGCCGGTGTCCATGCGGGTCAACAGCATCAAGAACAACGACCCGTCCCTCATGGACGCGGTGGACCTCGAACCGGACCAGGCGCCCGAGCCCACGCTGTTCGAACTGTCATGACGAGCACGACCGTCGAGACGCCGCACGGCCCCGCGCGGGCGGAGCTGCACTGCGCGCCGGAAGGCCGGGCGGCCCTGCTGCTCGGCCACGGCGCGGGCGGCGGCATCGCGGCGCCGGACCTGGTGGCGGCGGCCCGCGCGGCGGTCGAGGTCGGCGTGCACGTGGCGCTGGTCGAGCAGCCCTACCGGGTGGCCGGCCGCCGCGCGCCCGCGCCGGCCAGGCAACTGGACGCGGCCTGGCTGGCCGTGGCCGAGGACCTGGCGACCCGGTGGTTCGCGGAGGTGCCGCTGCTGTTCGGCGGGCGGTCCTCGGGCGCGCGGGTGGCGTGCCGGACCGCCGCGGAGGGGCAGGCGGTGGCCGTGCTGTGCCTGGCGTTCCCGGTCCACCCGCCCGGCAGGCCCGACCGGACCAGGACGCCCGAGCTGGCCGCGGTCGACGTGCCGGTCCTGGTCGTCCAGGGCGAGCGCGACCCGTTCGGCCGGCCGGAGCCGGCGCACCGCCGCGAGGTGGTGCTCCTGCCCGGCGACCACAACCTCAAAGCCGACCTGGAGAACCTCCAGCGCGCCGTGGGCGAGTGGCTGGACCGAATCCTGCGCCCGCTCGACTGAAGCACGCCCGCTCGACCGAGCCGTGCCCGCTCGACTGGTGGGGCAGGTCACTCGTGGGGCAGGCCGACTGGTGGGGGCGGGTCGCGGCGCGCCTACCCCGAGACCGAGACGGGGGCCACCACCGCGCCGGTCAGCCGCACCAGGTCGTCCGGCGCGATCTCGACCTCCAGCCCGCGCCGCCCGGCCGAGCAGAAGATCGTGCCGAAGGCGCGGGCCGAGCCGTCGAGCACCAGCGGCAGCCGCTTCTTCTGCCCGAGCGGCGAGATGCCGCCCGCGACGTACCCGGTGGCGCGCTCGGCGGCGGCGACGTCGGCCATCCGCGCCTTCTTGCCGCCCAGCGCGGCGGCCAGCGCCTTCAGGTCCAACTGCCCGGTGACCGGTACCACACCGACGGCGAGCCGGCCGTCCACGTCCGCCACCAGCGTCTTGAACACCCGTTCGGGTGACACCCCGAGCGCCTCGGCCGCTTCGAGCCCGTACGACTCGTGCCGGGGGTCGTGGTCGTACGCGTGCAGCTTGTGCGCCACCTTCTGCTTGTCCAGCAACGCCGTGGCAGGCGTCCCACGTCCAGCCATGATCGCGCACCCTAGCGGGAATGCGGGACGGAGCACCCGCGTTATTGGTCCACGTGGCAACCGAGGTGATGGAACAGCAGGTCAGGTCGGCTACGTCCCGCCCTCCGCGTGGTTCGGGGCGCGGGTCGGCCCAGTGCCGACCGGGTGAGCGCCGCGTATCCTCGAATGCGTCCCAGACAGCTTTGTCCACCGTGCCGAGCGGCAGGTGGGAAGGGAGCGCGGTGCCAGCCACGCGAACGCAGGACGTGCCGACGGACGAGACAACGGCCCAACGCGCCGCACGCTTCGAACGCGACGCGATGCCCATGCTCGACCAGCTCTACTCGGCGGCCCTGCGGATGACCCGCAACCCGGCCGACGCGGAGGACCTGGTCCAGGAGACCTACCTCAAGGCGTACGCCGCGTTCGCGTCCTTCTCCGAGGGCACGAACCTCAAGGCATGGCTGTACCGCATCCTCACGAACACGTACATCAACGGGTACCGCAAGAAGCAGCGCCAGCCGCTGCAACAGCCGACCGACGAGATCACCGACTGGCAACTCGCGCAGGCGGAGAGCCACACGTCCACCGGGCTCCGCTCGGCGGAGATGGACGCGATGGACCGGTTGCCCGACTCGGACGTGAAGGAAGCGCTCCAGCGCCTCCCCGAGGAGTTCCGCATCGCGGTGTACCTGGCGGACGTCGAAGGCTTCGCGTACAAGGAGATCGCAGACATCATGGGCACCCCCATCGGCACCGTGATGTCCCGGTTGCACCGGGGCCGCAGGCAACTACGCGACCAGTTGGCCGACGTCGCCCGTGAGCGGGGCTTCCTCCGCAACGGCCGCCCGGAGGTGGCGGGGCGATGAGCTGCGGCAAACCCCACGAGACCGACTGCTCCGAAGTCCTGTCGGAGGTCTGGCTCTACCTGGACCACGAGTGCGACGAACGCCGGAAGGAACTGCTCCGGACCCACCTGGAGGAGTGCCACCCGTGCCTTGAGGAATACGGCATCGAGGAGCACTTGAAGGCGCTGCTGGCGAAGAAGTGCGGCGGTGAGCACGCGCCGGAGGAGCTGAAGCGCCGCCTCCGGGCCAGCCTGCGCGAGATCACCACCACCCCGGCCACCGGCACCACCAAAGAGGTCGAGGTCACGGTGGAGGCCGAGGTCGAAGTCCGCAGCACAGCAGCGGACTGACCGACCACACGCACACCTCGCCCAGCGTGTCATCCCCGTGTGGCCTGGTCGAAGACCAGGCCACACGGGGATCACACGCGCCGCTTTTCGCCCTCCGCACCGCGCCGACCAAGAGCCAGGGGTCATCCTCGGTGGCCGGCCCGTCCGGTGAGGACGCTTTCACGCTTTGGGCTTTGACCCAACCCCGCACCGCACCAACCGGCACCGCACCAACCACAAGGGCCGCCCGGAGCGCACACGCCCCAAGCGGCCCTGAGTCACACCCAACTCCGGATCAGGCGTTGGGGCGCTTCCCGTGGTTCGCGCCGCCCTTCTTGCGGTCGCGGCGCTTGCGGGCACGCTTGGACATGGGGTTCTCCTAGTGCTCAGATTGCTTCGCCCCAGTGTGTCACGCCTTCGCCACCACCACGCACGGACCCTGAACCACCCCGCACAGGCCCTGAACCGTCGCGCCTGATCCGTGATTGGATGAGGCCCCGGACAACGCGAAGCCCCGACCGCCTGGAGACCCGACCTTGCGACCCGAGTGCGCCCGGACCTGCGCCCAGACCGCGGTGGTGGCGTAGCCCTGTCCACGCTCACCGACCTCCTCGCCGAGCACACCGGGCTCTCCGGCGCGGCCGTCGACCACCTGCAACTCGTGGTCGCCGAGTGGCAGCTCCTGTCCGACCTGAGCTTCGCCGACTTCCTGCTCTGGGTGCCGCTGGACGACACCACGTTCCTGTGCGTGGCGCAGGCCCGCCCCACCACCGCGCCGACGGCCCACCCGGAGGACGTGGTGGGCAGCACCGTCGACGTGGAGGAGCACCCGCAGCTCCGCCGGGCGATGGCGGAGTCGCGCATCTGCCGCGAGGAGGACCCCCGGTGGCACCTGGGCGTGCCGGTCCGGCGGGAGGCGATCCCGGTCCGGCGCGGTGACGAGGTCATCGCGGTGCTGAGCCGGAACACGAACCTGGCCGTGCCGCGCGTGCCGAGCCCGCTGGAGATCTCCTACCTGGGCAGCGCGGCCGACCTGTGCCAGATGATCTCCGACGGCACGTTCCCGACCACCGAGCCGTCCCCGGACGTGCACACCAGCCCGCGGGTGGGTGACGGCCTGATCCGGCTCGACGCGTCCGGCGCGGTGGTCTTCGCCAGCCCGAACGCCCTGAGCGCCTACCACCGCATGGGCCACGCCTCCGACCTGGTCGGCGTGCACCTCGCGCCGCTGACCCGGTCGCTCATCGGCGACCCGTTCGACGCCACCGAGGTGGCGCAGCGCATCCGCTCCGCCCTCGACGGGCAGCCGAGCATGCGCATCGAGGCGGAGTCCCGCCGGGGCGCGGCGGTGCTGTTCCGCGCCCTGCCGCTGCGGCCGAGGGGCAGCGCGGCCGGCGCGCTCGTCCTGTGCCGGGACGTGACGGAGGTCCGCCGCCGGGACCGCGCCCTGATGTCGAAGGACGCGACGATCCGGGAGATCCACCACCGGGTCAAGAACAACCTCCAGACGGTGGCGGCGCTGCTGCGCCTCCAGAGCAGGCGCACCAGCTCGGAGGAGGCCCGCGAGGCGCTGGCCGAGTCCGTCCGCCGGGTGACCTCCATCGCCCTGGTCCACGAGACCCTGTCCATGTCCGTGGACGAGCGCGTGGACCTGGACGACGTGGTGGACAAGGTCATCCCGATGATGTCCGACGTGGCGGCCACGGAGTCGCAGGTGGTCGTGCGGCGGGAGGGTCCGTTCGGCATCGTCCAGGCGGAGCTGGCGACCCCGCTGGTCATGGTGCTCACCGAACTGGTGCAGAACGCGTTCGAGCACGCCTACACCGCCGGCCAGCACGGCGAGGTGGTCGTCCACGCCGAGCGCTCGGCGAAGTGGCTGGACGTCGTGATCTCCGACGACGGGCGCGGGCTGCCGCCGGGCTTCTCCCTGGAGCGCACCGACCGGCTGGGCCTCCAGATCGTGCGGACCCTGGTGGAGTCCGAACTCAGGGGCAGCCTGAGCTTGCGGCGGAGGCCACGGGGCGGTACAGAGGCGGTCCTGCGCGTGCCGCTCAGGGCGCGGCGTTAAACTAGCCCCCGTGCACACGTGACGACCTACCTCAGCGGAGTCACGTGGTCATGCGGGAGGGTGTGCAACACAAGCGAAAGGCCCGACACCTGGCACGGTGTCGGGCCTTTCGTGTTCGCGCGGTGCGCGGCGACGCTCAGGCGTTGCTGCGAGCCCTGGTGCGGGCGTTGCGACGCTTGAGGGCGCGGCGCTCGTCTTCGCTCATCCCGCCCCACACGCCGGCGTCCTGGCCGCTCTCCAGCGCCCACGCGAGGCAGTCGGAGACGACGGGGCAACGGCGGCAGACGGTCTTCGCCTCGGCGATCTGGAGGAGCGCAGGACCGCTGTTCCCCACGGGGAAGAACAGCTCGGGGTCCTCGTCGCGGCAGATCGCGCGGTGGCGCCAGTCCATTGGAACTACTCCTCAGCTAGGCGTGCTCAAGGCACGCCACTCGTCAGCGGTCGGTTTTTGGGGTGCTTGTGAATGCTTTCACGAACGGCCGGGATGTCAAGGGGTTAGCACTAACCCGGTGAGTGAACTCACCCGAAAGATCGACTGACCTCGCGTTTGATCTCACTCTCGGGTGATGCACCATCGCGGTTGGGTAGCGCCCCGGTCACGCACCGGTCACCTCCGACCGCCCGGCGGGCACCCACCGCCAAGTGGCCGTTCCCGTCCCGGCCGGCCCTCCCGCGACCGCCCGGCCCCTGCTCCCGGCGCCTTTCGCCGTCAGTCATACGCGATGGCGCGCCGCGCCCGACCCCCTTCGTGCCGGACGCCACTCCCGCCCGGTGCGACATCACACCCGGTGCGACATCACACGCATTGCCGGTTCACACGCATTACCGTTCGTATACGCCACGGCGGGCCCATTACCTCTTCACACCGGGCCCGTCGCACACCCTGTTGCCTCTTCACGCGGATGACCCGCGCGCCCCTCGGTCACACCGCGACCGTCAGCGCGCGGGGCACCGACGTGAACTCCACCTCGGTGCACTGCCCCAGCAGGTCTCCGTCGACCTGGAGGTTGACCGGCTCCGGGCTCGTCACCCGGACGAACTCCACGTCGTCCCGCCGGAGCAGGTTCGCGCCCTTGGGGTTCCCATCCGTCGCCAGAAGATGCGCCACGTACCGGGTCACCGTCGGCAGCCCCAGGGCGCGCAGCGCGAACACGCCCAAACCGCCGTCGAACGACGTGCTCGGGTTGAGCCGGATCGCCTTGTCCTTCAGGTACGTCCACGGGTCGGTGTTCGACACGAACGCGAGCCGGACGTCCTCGAACGGCTCCTCGTCCGGGATGCGCACGGTCAGCCGCGCCGGCCTGCGCCGCTGCGAGAGGTAGCCGGCGAGCGCGGTCCGCACGTACAGCGAGGGCGACGCCTCCCGGCCCTTCGCCCGCTGCGCCTCGACACCGGCGACCACGTCGGCGTCCCACCCGACACCCGCGTTGAACGTGAACCACCGGTCGTGGCCCGCGCCCGGACCGGCCGAGGCGACGCGCCCCAGCCCGACCTGCCTGCTGGTGCCGTGCTCGATCGCCTGGAGCAGCCGGTAGGTGGCCTCCACCGGGTCGCGGGGCAGCCCGAGCGCGCCGGCGAACACGTTCGCGGACCCGCCGGGCACCACGCCGAGCATCGGCACGCCCGGTCCGGCGCCCCCGCGCAGCACGCCGTTGACGACCTCGTTCACGGTGCCGTCCCCGCCGTGCGCGACGACCAGGTCGTACGCGTCCAGCACGGCCTGCGCGGCGGCGTCCGCCGCGTGCCCGCGGTAGGTCGTCTCGACGATGTCGAGCTTCACGTCACTGGCCAGCGCGTGCGCGAGCACGTCCCGGCCGGCAGGCGTGGTCGCCGTCGCCTGCGGGTTGACCACCAGAAGTGCGCGCACCCCGCCAGGGTAGGACAGGGCGTGACCTTCGACAGGTTGCGCGTCACCCACCCGGCGGGTTCAGCACGCACTGGAGTGGTCCAGGTCTCCTTTCCGCGTACCGCTGCGGTGTCCCACGACAAGTGCACCCCGACCCGACCGCCGGCTCGCCGGAGGAACACCCCGATCCTCGCCCCTCGCACCGCGGAACGGGACTCGCCAACCGGGTGGCATACGATGCGTGACGAGTACTCACCGTGAGGAAAGGCGCAGCGTGACACAGGAGAAGGCACCCCGCGCGGTCCGCGTCGCCGGCGTGCTCACCGCGCTCCAGGGACTCGCCGCGCTGGTCTTCGCGGTGGCGCTGGTGGTCCGGGCGTTCTCCGCGGAGGAGGCGACCGCCGTGCTCGGCGAGGCGGCCTACTTCGCCGTGGTGAGCGGCGGGGTGCTGGCGTCCGGTGTCGGCCTGGTGCTCGGGAAGCACTGGGCGCGCACGCCGTCGATCGTCGTGCAGCTGCTCCTGCTGGGCGTGGCCTGGTACGCGTACGGGCCGTCCGGGCGGCAGCTCTACGGCGCGCTGCTCGGCCTGTACGTCGTCGCGGTGATCGTGCTGCTGTTCACCAACCCGGTGCGCCGCTGGGCGCTGGGAGTGGACGAAGCCGACGAATAGGGCCATTCGGACGCCGTCCTCCGGCTGGTCGCCCGCCGACCAACGGAGGGTGTTGCTCTTCGCCCCGACGAGTGACGCTGTGGGCGGTGATCCCACCACTCCCCGCCGTGTTCGAGGTGACGAGACCATGCGAGCGACCCGCATCGGGCGATCGACCCGCGACGTGACCGGGTCGACGGCTCCGACCGGCGCGGTGATCGCGCCGTCGTCCCCGGCGCCCGCGTCGGCTCGGGTGCCGGTACCGGCTCGGGTGCCGGTGCCGGCGGCTCCGATCCGCGGGACGACCCCGTCGGCGCGCCCGGTCCGCGCGGCGTCCGTGCCGGCGGCTCCGCCCCGCGCCCGGTCCGCGGCGTCCGAACACGCCACCGTCAGCCGCCACCGCCGTCGGGCCGGCGCCCGCGCGGGCGCCTGACGCTCCCCGGGCGGACGTCGGACCGTCCCCGCGCGGACGTCCGGCGGCACGCTCCCCGGCCGAGGGGGTCGGCCTCCCTGCACCGCCCCCTCGGCCGGGCACCACCTGGCGCGGACCGCCGCCACGGCGTTTGGATTTCCGCCGGTTCACCAGTCACAATCACCCTGCGTGGTCACATTTGGCGGATGGACACGAACGGAGTAGCCAGTTACCGTTCGGCAGGCGTTCGCGCCGCTCCGGGACGTAGTCAGGGTGAGGTGTGCGGTGCAGATCCCCCCGAGATGGGTGGCGTCCAGTGGTGACGCCGAGCGTCCCAACGTGGCCCGTCTCTACGACTACTACCTCGGTGGCGCGCACAACTTCGCGGTCGACCGCGAGTTCGCGGAGCAGACCATGAAGGTGGTGCCCACCGCCGCGATCGTGCAGCACACCCGGTCGTTCCTGCGCCGCGCGGTGCGGGTGTGCGTCGCGAACGGCATCCGCCAGTTCCTCGACCTCGGTTCCGGCATCCCGACCGCGGGCAACGTGCACGAAGTCGCCCAGCAGGCCGACCCGACGTGCCGCGTGGTGTACGTGGACAACGAGCCCGCGACCGTCGCCCACGGCCGGACGATGCTGCGCGGCAACGCCACCGCGGCGATGGTGGGCGCCGACGTCCGCGACCCGGCCGCCGTGCTGGCCGCGCCCGAGGCGCGGGCGCTGCTCGACCTCTCCGAGCCGGTGTGCGTCCTGTTCGTGTCGGTCCTGCCGTACGTGCTGGACGAGGACCGGCCCGCCGACGTGGTCGCGGGCTACCGCGCCGTCATGGCCCCCGGCAGCCACCTGGTGATGAGCCACCTGACCGGCGACGTGCAGCCGGAGATGGTGGCCAAGCTGGTCGACGTGGCGGCCGAGACCCTGACGCCGATCGTGGCCCGGCCGCGCTCGGCGATCGAGGCGCTGCTGGAGGGTTTCGACCTGCTGGCCCCGGGGCTCGTCCTGACCGGCCGGTGGCGCGGCGAGAGCCCGGCGGAGACCGGCGCGGAGAGCGTCAGCTACGTCGCGGTGGGCGTCAAGCGCTGAGCCCGACCGGCCCGGTCGACGCCGTGCGCCGGCGCCGGTCGGCGCGGCCACGTCCCGCGCGCCGGGCCTCCCGCTCGGGGGTGCGGTAGGCCCGGCGCGGTGCCTCAGGCCGCCGCCGGGCCCTGGTAGCGGGCGCTGCCGAAGCCCAGGACCGGGTAGCCGATGAAGCCGAACAGCCACAGGCCGAAGAAGCCGAACGCGCCGCCCTTGCCGAACGACTTCGCGACGTCCAGCGAGATGATGATCGACATGACGATGTTGACCAGCGGGATGATGAACAGGATCAGCCACCAGCCCGGACGGCCGGCGACCTTGAGCAGGACGTAGAGGTTGTAGATCGGGATGATGGCCGCCCAACCGGGCCGCCCGGCCTTCGAGAAGACCTTCCACATCGCCGCGATCATCAGCACCGCGATCGCGAGGCTGATGACCAACGGGACGACCCCGAACGCGGCGTCGCTCTGGTTCACGAGAACTTCCTTCCGACCGGCGTCGGGGGCGGGGCGCTCATCGCCCGCATCGGGGGTCCCGAGGCCGGTCACGGCGCGTGAGCGTGTCAAGAACCACCACGCTTGCGGGTGATCTTCGCCGTTTCGTGAGCCTTTCGAGATCAACCAGCCACATCGGCGAGCAAGCCCAGGGCCTCGTCGGTGAGGCGGAAGACCGTCCACTCGTCCATCGGCACCGCGCCCAGCGACCGGTAGAAGCCGATGGCGGGGGAGTTCCAGTCCAGGACCGACCACTCCAGGCGCGCGTAGCCGCGTTCGACGCACTCCCGCGCGAGGGCCCGGAGGAGCGCCTTGCCCAGCCCGTCGCCGCGCCGACCCGGTTGCACGTACAGGTCTTCGAGGTAGACGCCGTGCGTGCCGCGCCAGGTGGAGAAGTTCAGGAACCACAACGCCATGCCCACGACCCGGCCGTCCACTTCGGCCACGTGGCCGAACAGGGCGGGCTCCGGCCGGAACAGCGCGTCGCGGAGCTGGTCGGCGGTCAGGTGGCACTCGTCGCGGGCGCGCTCGTACTCGGCGAGCTCCCGCACCAGTTCGACGACGGCGGGCACGTCCTCCTCGCGGACCCGGCGGACGCGCGGGTCAGACAACGTCGACCTCCCAGGCCGGGACGTTCAGCCGGCGGACCTGCGGGTCGCCCCGCTCGTCGCCGAGCACGGCGAGCCCCGCCGGGTCGAGTCCGAAGTGGACGCCGTCCTTGGGCGGCAGGCCCAGCCAGGCGGCGATCAGCACGCGGCTGAAGTGGCCGTGCCCGACCAGCACGACGTCACCGCCGACCAGCGCCCGCCGGGCCCGCTCCACCACCGCGGCGGCACGGGCGGCGACCTCGTCGTGCGTCTCGCCACCGGGCACGGGGTGCGTCCACACCGTCCAGCCGGCCACGGTCTCCCGGATCTGCGGCGTGGTCAGGCCCTCGTAGTCGCCGTAGTGCCACTCGGCCAGCTCCTCGGTCCGCTCGGCCTCCAGGCCGGCCAACTCGGCGGTCCGCCAGGCCCGTTCGCGGGGGCTGCTCAGCACCAGCGCGGCCGGGCGGTCGGTGCCCCGCAGGCGGGCGAGCACGGCACCGGCGCGACGCGCCTGCTGGACGCCCTCGTCCGTGAGGGGGATGTCCGAACGCCCCGTGTGGCGGCCACTCTCGGACCACTCGGTCTGACCGTGGCGGAGCAGGTAAACGTGAGAGGTCACGCCGACGATCCTAGTGTCGGGTGCGCCGGCGCGCCGTTGCGGAAGATCACACCGACTGCGGTTCCCCGGTGTGCGGGGTGCCGGGTGCGGCGCGTGGCCTGCCGGTGCGCGGCGAGCCCGGACCCGGCGGCGTGAGCGCCGAACGGCCCAACGCCATGCCGCCATCGGGAGTGCGACGGACTGGTCGAAACGGACCGAAGGCGTTGCCTCGTACGACGTCCGGAGCGTTCACGCACCCGCACCGATGCGGGCGGACTCGGCGTCCACTGTGGACGGTATGGGGCGCGCAACGGGGAACGGCGCTGACCGGGCGGACGGGGTCCGCCGGTCAGCGCCGCGTTTCCGCAGGTGATCAGGCCGCGGCCTTGGTCTCCCAGAAGATCTTGTCGATCTGGGCGATCAGGTCGAGCAGCTCCTGCCCCTTCGCCGGGTCCATCGAACCCTTGGTGCCGGACGCGCCGGCCGCCTTCGTGGCGCGGTTGAACAGGTCGTGCAGCTCGGGGTACTTCTCGAAGTGCGGCGGCTTGAAGTAGTCGGTCCACAGCACCCACAGGTGGTGCTTGACCAGTTCGCTGCGCTGCTCCTTGATGAGGATGGCGCGCGCGCGGAACTCGGGGTCCTCGTTGGCCTGGTACTTCTCCTGGACCGCCTTGATCGACTCCGCCTCGATCCGGGCCTGCGCCGGATCGTAGACACCGCACGGGAGGTCGCAGTGCGCGGTGGCCTCCAGGAGCGGGCGGCGGAGAATGCGCGACAGAAGTCGCATCGTTCCTCCCTGACAGTGGATGCTCCGACGTGCCGAACCCTACTCCGAGGGCTCGGCGCGGGCAGGTGGAGGTGATCGTTGGCACGCTCCGGGCGCGAGCCGTTGCCGCTGGTTCGGGTGGTCGGGCCGTCGATGTTCCCGACGCTGCGGACGGGGGACCTGGTGACCGTCGAGCGGTCGCGGGCGGTCCGGGTGGACGACCTCGTGCTGGTCCGGTGGTCCGCGCGGCCGGGTCAGCTGTCGGTGAAGCGCGCCGTCCGGCCGGTGGGCGGCGGGTGGCACGTGGAGGGGGACAACCCGTTCGCGTCCACGGACTCCCGGACGCTGGGCGCGGCGGAGGTGGTCGGCGTGATCCGGTTCCGGCTGTGGCCGCGCCCGCGACGCCTGCGGTGACGACCGCTCGCGGTGCCGACGCCGGGGCGGGGCGCGCACCCCGCCCCGGCGTCGGCACCGCAGGCGGGTCAGCCGCGCAGGCTCGCGTACCAGGCCGTGCAGTCCTCGTACGACGGCAGGAGCCCGGCCGCCTCGGCCTCCTCCAGCGTGGGCGCGGCGTCGTCCTTCGGCGACAGCAGCGGCGTCACGTCGGCCGGCCACGGCAGGTCCAGCGACAGCGGGTGGATGCCCCGCTCCGCCTTCGGGTTGTAGCCCTCGGAGCACAGGTAGGACGTGACGCTGCCGTCCTCCAGCGCCATCAGCGCGTGCCCGATGCCCTCGGGCACGTACACCGCGTTGAACGCCTCCGACGACAGCTCCACCGCGTCCCACGAGCCGAACGTCGGCGAGCCCACCCGGATGTCGACCAGCACGTCGAGCAGCCGCCCGTGCGGGCAGTGCACGTACTTCGACTGGCCGGGCGGCACGTCCGCGTAGTGGACGCCACGGACCACCCCTCGCCGCGACCGGCTGTGGTTGGTCTGGCCGAGGCGCAGGCCGTGCCCGACGGCCTCGGTGAAGGCCCGCTCCTGGAACGGGGACACGAACATCCCCCGGTCGTCCGGGAACACCGAAGGGGTGAATTCGAAAGCGCCGGGGATTTTCAGCTCGCGTGCCTGCATGGCGCCCACTCTAGAGCGCGCCTGCTCTTGACCGATCCTGCCTGCGGAAACTGACCAGTCAGTGCAGAAAACCGGACGTACGTTCTGCGAAACCGGCCCTGACCTGCGGAAAAGTGTGTGATCCCCGCCGCAGACAGCCGTCCCGAACGCTGTCATGCTTGCCCGCACCGCCGCCCCAGGGCCGCCGCGCCGACCGCGCGGGACCGCCCCCGCCGACAGGCCCCGTCGACCCGCGTGACAACGCCGGTCCCGGTGCGTCGCATTCGCGCACCGCAGGAGGACTCCGAGTGACCGCAGTGAACGAACGCCCCCGAGACCACCGCACGCCCGACACCGACCTGACCGACGAGGAAATCTTCCGCGCCCACGAGGGCGGCAAGCTGGAGGTGGGCGCGACGGCCTCGCTCGCCGACCCCAGGGCGCTGTCCATCGCCTACACGCCGGGCGTCGCCCGCGTGAGCCGCGCGATCGCCGAGGACGCCGCGCTGGCCGCCAAGTACACCTGGGCCCACCGCTTGGTGGCCGTGGTCAGCGACGGGACCGCCGTGCTCGGCCTCGGCGACATCGGCCCCCGCGCGTCGCTGCCCGTCATGGAGGGCAAGGCGGCGCTGTTCAAGACCTTCGGCGGCCTGGACTCGATCCCGCTCGTCCTCGACACCACCGACGTCGACGAGATCGTGGAGACCCTGGTCCGCCTGCGGCCGTCGTTCGGCGCGGTGAACCTGGAGGACGTGGCCGCGCCCCGCTGCTTCGAGCTGGAGCGGCGGCTGGTCGAGGCCCTGGACGTGCCCGTGATGCACGACGACCAGCACGGCACCGCCGTGGTGCTGCTGGCCGCCCTGCGCGGTGCGAACACCGTGCTGGGCAAGGACATCGCGCACCAGCGCGTGGTCGTCTCCGGCGCGGGCGCGGCCGGGGTGGCGTGCGCGAAGATCCTGGTCGCGGCCGGCGTCGGCGAGGTGACCGTGGTCGACTCGCGCGGCATCGTGCACGCCGGGCGGGACGGGTTGAACCCGGTGAAGGTCGAGCTGGCCGAGGTGACCAACGCGAGCGGCCTGCGCGGCGGCCTCGCCGAGGCGCTGCGCGGCGCGGACGTGTTCGTCGGGGTGTCCTCCGCGCGGGTGGAGGAGGAGCTGATCGCGAGCATGGCGGCCGACTCGGTCGTGTTCGCGCTGTCCAACCCGGACCCGGAGGTGCACCCGGAGGTCGCGGGCAGGCACGCGGCCGTCGTCGCGACCGGGCGCAGCGACTTCCCCAACCAGATCAACAACGTCCTCGCGTTCCCCGGCATCTTCCGCGGCGCGCTGGACGCGGGCGCCCGGCGGATCACCGAGAACATGAAGCTGGCGGCCTCCGCCGCGATCGCCGCCGTGGCCTCGGAGGACCTGGCCGCGGACCGCATCGTGCCCAGCGCGCTCGACCCGCGGGTCGCGCCCGAAGTCGCCAACGCCGTGGCCTTGGCAGCTCGACAGGACGGAGTAGCCTGACGTCCAGTCGGAGTGGGAGAGCTCCGGCCGCATCCGTCCATTCGGCTCATCGGGACGACGTAACCACCGCTGCGCGGCTTCGTTAGCCCGAAGAGGGTATGGGCGATGACGCTCCGAAGCGCTACCGTCCCTCTCCTCGGGTGAATATTGCCCGTGGAGAGGGACGCCGTATTCGGGTGCGGTCGGGCCGGTTCATCCCTGCCGTAGACACGGGAAGGTGGGACCGTGCCCAAGCGGGTTGGACGCGCTCCGGTGGTGCTCGGCCCTGCGCGCCCCGCGGGGGAGCCGACCGCGCTCGACGGCATCCCGCTCCCCGAGGCGCCCACGCTGCTGTGCGACACCGAGGGCGTCGTCAGGCGCGCCAACGCCGCCGTCGCGGCGCTCGCGAACGCGCGCTGCCCCGAGGACCTGGTCGGCCGCAGGCTCGGCGAGCTGCTCGCGGGCGAACCCGCCGACCTGCGGCTCCGGCAGGTCGACGGCGGCCTGCTGCCGGTCCGCGCGGTGCGCCACCCGGTAGCCGGGAAGGGCCTGCACGCCGTGCTGCTGGTGGACGTGTCCGACCTGGCCAAGGCCGCCGAGGACCTGCGCGACGAGCAGCGCAGGCTGCGGACCGTGCAGCGGGTGGCCCAGATCGGCTCGTGGGAGTACGACCCGACGACCGGCGTCACGGTCTGGTCCGAGTCGCACTACGAGATGATCGGCAGGCGGCCGGGCGAGGTCGTGCCGGGCGCGCAGGCCGTGCTGGACGTGGTCCACCCCGACGACCACGACATGGTGGCCGGCTACTGGGCCAACCGCGCGCTCGACGGCCACCCGATCGACATCGTCTACCGGATCGTCCGGCCGGACGGCGAGGTGCGCTGGCTGCGCGGCGTCGCCGAGGCCAAGCTGAGAGCCGACGGCCGGACCCAGTTCATCACCGGGTACATCCGCGACATCACGGCGCAGTGGCGCGCCGACCGCGCCCTGGAGACCGAGCGCGCCCGGCTGCTGGAGGCGCAGCGCATCGCGCGCATCGGCAGCTGGAGCTACGAGGTGGCGACCAGGGCCGTGCACCGCAGCGAGGTGTTGCTGGAGATGTACGCCGACGTCGGCATCGTGCCCGGCGACGACCTGCTCAGCGGCGTGCACCCGGAGGACCGGGCGGCGGTGGAGGCGTTGCGCCGGAAGCTGCTGCGCGCCGAGGACGAGGAGACCTTCGAGGCGGAGGTGCGCAGCAGGTCCGGCGACCGCGCCTACATCTGCCGCGCGCGGCCCGAGTTCGAGGGCGGCCGGCTGCGCCGCTTCCACGGCACCGTCCAGGACGTCACCGAGGCGCGTGCGCTGGAGCGGCAGCTGGGCGACGACCGGCGGCGGCTCGCCGACGCGCAGCGGGCGGCGCGGCTGGGCGTGTGGGAGTGGAACCTCCAGACCGGCGACGCGGTGTGGTCGGACATGCTGGCCGACCTGTTCGGCGTGCCGCGCGACGAGCCCACCCGCTTCCAGACCTACCTGGACCTGGTGCACCCCGAGGACCGCGCGTGGGTCGAGGACCTGTGGCAGCAGCTCGCGGCCGACGGGGTGCCGGTGCAGTGCGAGCACCGCATCCTGCGCCGCGACGGCAAGGTCCGCGTGTTCCGCAGCCACGGCGTGGTGGTGCGGGGCCAGGACGGCAGGCCGCTCGCCGTGGGCACCGCGCAGGACGTCACCGAGCAGCGGGCCGCCGAGACCCGGATGCGGCGGGCCGGCCAGCGGTTCGCCGACCTGGTGTCGCTGACGCCGGTCGGCATCGGCCTGTTCGACGAGGCCGAGCGGTTGGTGGACGCCAACGACGCCCTGTGCGACCTGCTCGGCATGGACCTGGAGCAGCTGCGCGGCAAGACCGCCGAGCAGCTGACGCACCCCGACGACGTGGGGAGCCGGCTGGACTCGGTGAGCCGCATGGTCGAGCTGGGCGTGCACCGCATCCCGCAGCGCATCATGGTCCGCCCCGACGGTGAGCGGGTGTACTGCGAGTTGCACATCGCGTTGTCGGTGCAGGATGACGGTCGTCGGTTCTGGTTGACGGTGTTCCAGGACATCACGGAGCGTCGTCGTGCGTCGGAGGCGTTGCGTCATCAGGCGACGCACGACGAGTTGACGGGTCTGCCGAACCGGGCGCTGGTGAAGGAGATGCTGGCGCGGTTGTTGGCGTCGGAGGACCGGTCGCGGGTGGCGGTGTTGTTCTGCGACATCGACAACTTCAAGCGGGTCAACGATTCGTTGGGGCACGACGCGGGTGACGAGTTGTTGGTGGCGTTGGCGCGGCGGTTGGAGGGTGGTCTGCCGGAGGGGTGCACGGCGGCGCGGTTGTCCGGTGACGAGTACGTGATCATCTGCGAGGACATCGACCGGGTCGGTGGTGTGGACGCGTTGGCGACGCGGGTGGCGGGGTTGTTGCGGACGGCGGTGCCGGTGCACGGGCAGTTGGTGCGGGTGTCGGCGTCGATCGGGGCGGCGGTGCCCAACGGGGCGCGGGCGACGGGGAACGACCTGTTGCGGTTCGCGGACGCGGCGATGTTCGAGGCGAAGCGGTCGGGTGCGGGGCGGGTGGCGTTGGCCAGTGCGGCGTTGATCGCTTCGGCGGATCGGCAGGTGCACCTGGAGGGCCAGTTGCGGGAGGCGTTGGCGCACGACGGGTTGGCGTTGCACTTCCAGCCGGTGGTGGGGGTGGACGGGGTGGTGGAGACGGCCGAGGCGTTGGTGCGGTGGCCGCACCCGGATCGGGGTCTGTTGCCGCCGGATGTGTTCCTGCCGGTGGCCGAGCAGGGTGACCTGTTGCGGGAGTTGGACCGGTGGGTGTTGCGTTCGGCGTTGCGGGAGGCGGCGGCGTGGCCGGCGCCGAACGGCCGGCCGGTGTCGGTGGCGGTGAACCTGGCGGGGTTGGTGCCGGGTGATCCGGAGTTCGTGGACGTGGTGGCGGACGCGATCGCCGAGGCGGGTGTGCCGTGGGACCGGGTGGTGCTGGAGTTGGTGGAGACGGCGCTGGTGGACCTGCCCTCGCGGGTGCGGCAGTCGATGGACGAGTTGGTGGCGCGGGGTATCCGGTTCGCGGTGGACGACTTCGGCACGGGGTATTCGTCGTTGGCGCGGTTGAAGGACCTGCCGGCGCAGATCATCAAGGTGGACCGCCGGTTCGTCTCCGGTGTGGGCAACGACTCGTCGGACTTCGCGGTGGCGCGGGCGGTGGTGGACATGGCCCGCGCGATGGGCCGCAAGTGCGTGGCCGAGGGCGTGGAGACCGCCACCCAGTTCCACGTGCTGCGCGGCGTCGGGGTCGACGCCTACCAGGGCTGGCTGTTCTCCCGCCCCGTGCCGCCCAAGGAGTTCCGGTCCGTGCTGGCGCTGGGCCCGCTGCACGTGCCCCGCGCGGGCTGACCGGCCCGGCGAGCCGGTTCCGGTCAACTCGCCGACGCCCGGATCAGCGGCAGCAGCGCCGCGATCCGGTGCCGGGGCAGGTCGATCAGCCGGTGCTCCAGGTCGTCGTGCTCGCCGATGCGGTCGCGCGCCTCGCGCTTGGTGACGCGCAGCGCGGTGGTGAGCGCCTCCCGCCACACGTTGCCGAGCTTCCCGTGCGCCCGCATCAGCACCTCCCGCACCGCCAGCCCACCGGGGTCCAGGGTGCCCGCGAGCACCTGGTCCGCCACCACGACGCAGTGCCTGCCGTCCGGGGTGGACCGCAGGAACCGCAGCGCGAACCGCGTGTCCACCAGCGCCGTGAGCGCGTGCTGGCCGGCGGCCGACGACACGTCCGGGTGGTTGTTGGGCACCAGGGCCGCCATCCGGCCCGGCGAGCACGCCAGGAGCGTCCGCAGCAGCCACGGACCCGGATCGCCCGACAGGTCGACGGCCAGCGACGCCGCCCCCTTGCCGATCGGGTCCGCCCAGCCGGGCGCGCGTGGCTTGGGCGGCGGTGACGACTCGGGCCGCGGCGCCAGGTCCACCAGCGCGCGCAACGCCTCCGCGCCCGGACCGGTCGCCTCCACCGACTGCGGCCCGTGCGTGTAGATGGCGGTCCGGCCCGGCGTGACGGAGCGGCGCGTCGTGGGGCGGCACACGTACAGGTCGGCGGCGCTGCCGATGGCCTGCGCGCCGTCGAACCGGTGGAACGCGGGCAGGATCGCCTCGAACACCAGGCCAAGGCGCTGGAGCTCCTGCTGCACCTTCAGGCCGAGCGCGGGCGTGCGGTCGCTGAACCCGTAGGCGAGCAGCACCCGCCCCCGCCCCGGGTCGGCCAGGCACTCGACGGCGCGGCCGGCGAACAGGCCCACGCCCTCCGGCGTGTAGGGCGGGTCGCTGAACACGAGGTCCGCCGACTCCAGCAGCGCGGGCGGCAGGCCGAACCGGAAGTCGGCGTGGAACGTGCGCACCCGGCCGCCGGAGCGTTCCTCGACGTACTCCAGCAGGCGGTCGTCCACGTCGACCACGACCACCGAGGCGGCCGGGTTGACCGCGGCCACCGCGAGCGACGTGAGGTCGTGGTCGCCGAGGCACAGCAGCACGCGACCGTCCAGGTCGTACCGCGAGTCCAGCCACAGCGCCCGCTTCAGCACCGTCTCGGCGGTCGCCTGGACGTGGTCCAGGGAGGCCAGCGGGGGCGGCACGGCGGCGACGTCGGCGAGGATCGCCCGGAGGTGGGACGTGTTCCTCGACACGAGGGCGTCGAGCGGGTCGGTGTCCGCGGCGAACCCGCGGCCCTCCGTGAACTCGGCGTAGGCCGCCACCCGCGCCGGCGCGATGCGGTACCGGTCGCCGCTGGTTTCGAGGTCCTCGTCCAGCGCCTTCAGCAGGTCCTGCACGGTGCGGCGGGGCACCGCGGGCAGGCGGACCAGCTCCGCCAGCGGGTGCCAGTCGGCGCCGAGCAGCGCCAGCACGCGGCGGAGTTTGCGGGCGTGCACGCCGTGCGATGCCAACAGCGCGCGGACTGGTTCGGTGGCCACAACCGGTGCAGCCTACTGACCGAATCCTGGAACGCCGTGCCGCGGTCCGGCGAACGGGCTACTGTCGTTCGTCGCCGATGCCACCGACGGGGAGGGACCACGGGTGATCGAGTTCCGCGGCGTGACCAAGCGGTTCGACGACGGGACGATCGCGGTGAACGGCCTGGACCTCGTGGTCGAGGCGGGCACGATCACGGTCTTCGTCGGCCCGTCCGGCTGCGGCAAGACGACGTCGCTGCGCATGGTGAACCGGATGGTCGACCCGACCTCGGGCACGGTCCTGGTGGCGGGTGAGGACGTCTCGACCGTCGACCCGCCCCGGCTGCGGCGCGGCATCGGGTACGTGATCCAGCAGGCCGGCCTGTTCCCGCACCGCACCGTGCTGGACAACGTGGCCACCGTGCCGCTGCTGTCCGGCTGGAAGAGGGCCGCCGCCCGCTCGCGCGCGGCCGAGCTGCTGGAGCGGGTGGGGCTGCCCGCCGACCTGGGCAAGCGCTACCCGGCACAGCTGTCCGGCGGCCAGCAGCAGCGCGTCGGCGTGGCCCGCGCGCTCGCCGCCGACCCGCCCGTGCTGCTGATGGACGAGCCGTTCAGCGCCGTCGACCCGGTGGTCCGGGAAGGGCTCCAGGACGAGCTGCTGCGGTTGCAGGCCGAGCTGGACAAGACCATCGTCTTCGTCACGCACGACATCGACGAGGCCGTGCGCATCGGCGAGAAGGTGGCGGTGTTCCGGGAGGGCGGGGTCCTGGCCCAGTACGCGCCGCCCGCCGAGCTGCTGGCGCACCCCGCCGACGACTTCGTGGCCTCGTTCGTCGGCAAGGACCGCGGCTACCGCAGCCTGTCCTTTGTGGACGCGTCCGGAGTGGAGGTCGCCGCCGCGCGCGTGGTCGGCGAGGCCGTCGCGTCCGGGGCGTGGCAGGTGCTCGCCGACGCCGACGGGCGGCCGCGCGGCTGGGTCTCGCCGGACGGCGCGGTGGTGCCCGGCGGCTCGCTCTACGAGCGGGGCGGCCCGGTCCGCGGCGCGCTGGACGCCGCGCTGTCGTCGCCGTCCGGGCTGGGCGTGGTGGTCGACGCGGACGGCCGGCTCGTCGGCGTCGTGGAGGCGCACCAGGTGCTGGACGCGATCGCGAGCAGCCGTGGGTGACCTCGTCGGGTACCTCGGCGACGCGGGCACCCGCTCGGCGTTGCTGTCGATGCTGCTGGAGCACGTCTACCTGTCGCTGCTGCCGCTGGTGCTGTCGATCGTGCTCGCCGTCGTGCTCGGCCTGGTGTGCCACCGGTTCCGGTGGGTCAACCGGGTCCTGGTGAACGCGGCCAACGCGCTGTACACCATCCCGTCGCTGGCGTTGTTCGCGATCATCCCGGCGCTCATCGGGACCAGGGTGCTCGACCCGCTGAACGTGGTCGTCGCGCTGACCGCCTACACCACGGCCCTGCTGGTGCGGCCGGTGGTGGACGCGCTGGACGCCGTGCCCGCGCACGTGACGGCCGCGGCCACCGCGATGGGCTTCCGGCCGTGGCGGCGGTTCCTGGCGGTGGAGCTGCCGCTGGCCGTGCCGGTGCTCGCGGCGGGCGTGCGGGTCGGCTCGGTCAGCAACATCAGCCTCGTCAGCGTCGGCGCGCTGATCGGCACGGGCGGCCTGGGCGCGCTGTTCACCGACGGCTTCCGGCAGCGCTACCTCGCGCCGATCATCGTCGGCATCGCGCTCACCCTGGCCCTCGCGCTGGTGGTGGACCTCGTGCTGGTCGCGCTGCGCGACGTGCTGACCCCGTGGGCGAAGGCGGGCCGGTCGTGATCTTCCTGGACGCGTTCGCCTGGCTGTTCGACGCGGCGAACTGGAGCGGCCCCAAGTCGATCCCCGCGCGGATCGGCGTCCACCTGCTGTACTGCCTGGGCGCGGTGGTCGGGGCGAGCGCGATCGCCGTGCCGCTCGGCCTGTACGTCGGGCACACCGGGCGCGGCGGCCTGCTGCTGGTCGGCGGCGGCAACGCGGTGCGCGCGCTGCCCACCCTCGGGCTGGTCACGTTCCTCTACCTGGTGGCGGGCGGCGGGCAGGTCGGCGTGCTGATCGGCCTGGTCGTGCTGGCCGTGCCGCCGATCCTGGCCGGCGCGTACGCCGGCGTCCAGGACGTGGACCGGGGCGTGGTGGACGCCGCGCGCGGCATGGGGATGACCGGCGCGCAGCGGCTGTGGCGCGTTGAGCTGCCGAACGCGCTGCCGCTGCTGGTCGGCGGCGTGCGCAACGCGACGCTACAGGTCGTGGCGACGGCGTCGGTCGCGGCGTACGTCGGCATCGAGACGCTGGGCCGCCCGCTGCTGGACGGCCTGCGGGTGCTCGACTACGGGCAGTTCGTCGGCGGCGCGGTGCTCATCGCGCTGCTGGCGGTGCTGCTGGACGCGCTCCTCGCGATCGCGGGGAAGTTCGTCGTACCGAAGGGTTTGCGGCTGTCCGCGCCGCCTCGGCGGCGCTCCGGGCCGGCCGAGGTGCTCGAAGTGGGAGGAAGTACGGCATGAAGCGCACGTTGGCCGTCATCGTCGCGGCGGCCGCCCTGGTCGTCTCCGCGTGCGGGTCGAAGGACGACCTGGGCGGGAGCGGCCAGGAGGCCGCGGCGGGCGAGGTGGTGGTCGGTTCGGCCGACTTCACCGAGAACAAGGTCCTGGCCGAGGTCTACGCCGGCGCGTTGAAGACCACCGGGGCGAAGGTGACCGTCAAGTCGGGCATCGGCGCGCGGGAGCTGGTCGTGCGGGCGTTGCAGGACAAGTCGCTCGGGGTGGTGCCGGAGTACACCGGCAACCTGCTCAACTACTTCGCCAAGGACAACGCCGAGACCGCCGACGAGGCCGTCTACACGGCCCTGAAGGCGAAGCTCCCGGCCGGTCTGGAGGTCCTGGAGAAGGCGGCGGCCGAGGACAAGGACGTGCTGGTGGTCACCAAGGCCACGGCCGACTCGGGGGTGAAGTCCATCGCCGACCTCGGCGACGGGAAGTACGTGCTGGGCGCGGCGGGCGAGTGGGCCCAGCGGTGGCAGGACAAGGTGAAGAACCTGTACGGCGTGACGTTCAAGGAGATCAAGACCACCGACGCGGGCGGCCCGGTCACCGTGGACGCCCTGAAGGACGGCTCCGCGCAGGTGGTCAACCTCTACACGACGTCGGCCGACATCGCGGTCAACGACTTCGTCCAGCTCGCCGACCCGAAGAACATGTACCCGGCGCAGAACATCGTGCCGCTGCTGCGCTCGGACGCGGTCGACGCGAAGGGCAAGGCCGCGCTGAACAAGGTCTCCCAGGCGCTGACGACGGAAAACCTGGCAACCCTCGTGAAGCGCGTGGACGTGGACAAGGAAACCATCGCCAACGTGGCAGCCGACTTCCTCAAAACCGTCCAGCTCTAGCCCCCTGGGCAGCCAGGCCCCGGCTCACCCACGGCTCGGCCGCGTCGGGCTGTCGCGCCTCATTTCCCGCCGATCACGCTTTTCGATCGGCGGGAAATCGGGCGCGATGGCCCGACTTTCAGGCGGCCGAGCCCGCCGCCTGCGGAGCAGCGGCAATTCAACGCAGTCTCCCCGTCAGCGCGTCGGCGGCCTTCCGCGTCTCCAGGGCCAGTTCCGGCCACGTCCCGCCGCACTCCTGGTCGCACACGTGCCGGAAGGTGACGGTGATCGCGGCGATCGGCCGTTCGCCGTGGTCGAAGACCGGCGCGGCGACCGACGCGAAGCCGGCGGTCACGTAGCCGTCCTCCACGGCCCAGCCGCGCCGCCGCTCCGCCGTGAGCAGCCGCCGCAGCGCGGGCAGGTTCCGCGGTCCGCGCCCGGTGCGGTCCACGAAGCTCGCCACACCGGGGAACACGGCCCTGACCTGGGCGTCCGGCAGGTGGGCGAGCATCGCCCGACCGGACGCGGTCAGGTGCGCGGGCAGTCGGACGCCCACGTCGGACACGATGGTCGCGGGCTGGCGGGGCTGCTCCCGCGCCAGGTAGAGCGCTTCCGCGCCGTGCAGCACGCCGAGGTGCGCGGGGTGGCCGGCGGCGTCCACCAGCCGCCGCAGCAGGGGTCTGGCCAGGCGTTCCAGCGGGTCGTGGCGCAGGTAGGCCGAGCCGAGTTCGAACGCCGCCACGCCGAGGCCGTAGCGCCGCTCCTCGGGGAAGTGGGTGGCGAACCCGGCGGCGGCGAGCTCCGCCAGCAGGTGGTACGTCGTCGAGCGGGGCAGGGACAGCTCGCGGGCCACCGCCGCCGCCGACAGGGGACCGGGGCGGCTGGCCAGCAGGCGCAGCACCGCCAGCCCGCGGCGCAACGCCGGTACGTCGCTGCTGGAGCCCACGCCGACCATTCTCGGCAAGCCTGCGCGGCTGCGCGAGAGGGGGTCGCCGGGCGGTCCGCGGCCGGCGTGGCGGCACCCCTGACAGCGGGCAACCCGCCGATGTCTGGGATACCAGACGATCTCCGGTGGTGCCGGGTCGTGCGGACCGCGCCGCCGCGTTGTGATGGCTACATGCAACAACCCGTTCAGCTGGGTCCGGCACCTCTGACCCGCGAGGATGTCCACGCCGTCGCCCGCGGCGACGCGCGGGTGGAGATCACGGAGGCGGCGCGCGAGGCGGTCCGGACCGCCCGCGCGCACATCGAACGCCTGGCCACGGCCGAACGCCCGACCTACGGCGTGTCGACCGGGTTCGGCGCGCTGGCCGTGCGGCACATCCCGCCGGACCGCCGGGCCGCCCTCCAGCAGTCCCTCGTCCGCTCGCACGCCGCGGGCGCGGGGCCCGAGGTGGAGCGGGAGGTCGTCCGCGCCCTCGTGCTGCTCCGGCTGAAGACGCTGGCGAGCGGGCACACCGGGGTGCGCCTGGAGACCGCCGAGGCGATGGCCGCGATGCTCAACGCGGGCATCACGCCGGTCGTGCGCGAGTTCGGCTCGCTCGGCTGCTCGGGCGACCTGGCGCCGCTGTCGGCCGCCGCGCTCGCGCTGACCGGCGAGGGCGACGTCCGGGACGCCGACGGCGTCCTCGTGCCCGCGCGCGAGGCGCTGGAGCGCGCGGGCATCGAGCCCGTCCGGCTGGCCGAGAAGGAGGGCCTGGCGCTGATCAACGGCACCGACGGGATGCTCGGGATGCTGGTGCTCGCGCTGCGCGACCTGCACGTGCTGCTGGACGTGGCCGACCTGACCGCCGCGATGAGCGTGGAGGCGCTGCTGGGCACCGACCGCGTCTTCGCCGCCGACCTGCACGCCCTGCGCCCGCACCCCGGCCAGGCCCGCAGCGCACGCCGGATGGCCGACCTGCTCGCCGGCTCCGGGATCGTGGCGAGCCACCGCGGCCCCGACTGCACGCGCGTCCAGGACGCGTACTCGCTGCGCTGCTCGCCCCAGGTGCACGGCGCGGCCCGCGACACCGTCGCCCACGCCGAGGCGGTGGCCGACCGCGAACTGGCCGCCGCCGTCGACAACCCGGTGGTGCTGGCCGACGGCCGCGTCGAGTCCAACGGCAACTTCCACGGCGCGCCGATCGCCTACGTGCTGGACTTCCTCGCCATCCCGGTGGCGGACGTCGCGAGCATCGCCGAGCGCCGCACCGACCGCATGCTGGACGTCAGCCGCTCGCACGGCCTGCCGCCCTTCCTCGCCGACGACCCCGGCGTGGACTCCGGCCACATGATCGCCCAGTACACGCAGGCGGCGATCGTCAGCGAGCTGAAGCGGCTCGCGGTGCCCGCGTCCGTCGACTCCATCCCGAGCAGCGCGATGCAGGAGGACCACGTCTCGATGGGCTGGTCCGCCGCGCGCAAGCTGCGCAAGGCCGTGGACGGCCTGCGCACGGTGCTCGCCATCGAGCTCCTCACCGCCGCCCGCGCGCTGGACCTGCGCGCGCCCCTTCGACCCGCCCCCGCCACCGCGGCGGCGGTCACCGCCCTGCGCGAACGCGTGCCGGGTCCCGGCCCGGACCGCCACCTGGCCCCGGAGATCGCCGCCGCCGAAGACTTCATCCGGTCGGGTGCGCTGCTCGACGCCGTCGCGAACCACTCGGAGGTCTGAACGACGAAGGCGACACCCACCGATGAAGAGCCGCCGCACGGGAACGCGTTGACGACTGGGAGGCATACGTCATGTCATCTGGGAAGCAAGTGCTCATCATCGGCGGGGGACCGGCCGGGTCAACGGCAGCGGCCCTGCTGGCCAAGTCCGGGATAAAAGTGCGGCTGCTGGAGCGGGAGGTGTTCCCGCGCTACCACATCGGGGAGTCCCTGCTGCCCTCGTGCAAGTCGCTGCTGAAGCTGTCCGGGGCCCTGGACAAGGTCGAGGAGCACGGTTTCGTCATCAAGCGCGGCTCGTTGTTCCGCTGGGGCAGCGACGAGTGGGTGCTGGACTGGGCGAAGCTCGTCGACGCCCAGGCGTGGACCTGGGAGGTCGAGCGCGACAAGTACGACGAGATCCTGTTACGGAACGCCGCCGACCAGGGTGCAGAGGTGGTCGAGGGCGCCACGGTGAAGCGGGTGGTGTTCGACGACGACGGCAGGCCGACGGCGGTCGAGTGGGTGGGTCGCGACAGCGACACCGTCCACACCGAGCGGTTCGACTACCTCATCGACGCCTCGGGCCGGGCGGGTGTGCTGGCCAACCAGCACTTCAAGATCCGGCAGTCCCACGAGGTGTTCCAGAACATCGCGATCTGGGGCTACTGGCGCGGTGCGAAGCTGCTGCCGGGCACGCCGGAGGGCGGGTTCAACGGCCTGTCCTCGCCGAACGGCTGGTACTGGCACATCCCGCTGACCGAGGACCGGTTCAGCATCGGGTTCGTCACGCACAAGAACACCTTCGCCGAGCGGCGCAAGGGCTTCGACTCGCTGAAGGACTTCTACCTCGACCGGATCCGGGCCTGCCCGCCGCTGCACGGGCTGCTCGACGACGCCACGCTGCTCGACGGGGACTCGGGCGACCCGATCCGCGCCGAGCAGGACTTCTCCTACGTCGCCGAGCGGTTCTGCGGCCCCGGCTACCTCATGATCGGGGACTCGGCCTGCTTCCTGGACCCGCTGCTGTCCACCGGGGTGCACCTGGCCCAGTTCAGCGCGCTGCTCGGGGCCGCGTCGGTGTCGTCGATCTTCAACGGCGACCTGTCCGAGGAGGAGTCGCTGGCGTTCTTCGAGTACGCCTACCGGCGGGCGTACACGCGGCTGCTGGTGCTCGTGTCCCGGATGTACGAGCGGTACCGGGGCGCGGACGACTTCTTCTGGCAGTCGCAGCGCCTGGTGCACGAGCAGGTCCGGTACGACCAGCCGGTGCGCAACTTCACCGAGATCATCGCGGGCATGACCGACCTGCGGGAGGCGGAGACCTCGGACACCCGTGCGCTGACGCAACTGCTCCTCGCGGACGCGGACGAGGCCCAGGTGACCGCTCCGCAGGGGCCGGACCGGGAGCACTTCCCCGGTCTGGAGGTCTCGGTGCTGTGGAACATCTACCGGGACCCCGCGGGCGTCGACGCGAAGATGAAGGACATCCAGGTCGTCACCGAGCCGAGGGTGGGCCTGGTCAGGCAGCCCGCCTGACCGAGCCGACCGCGAAGGGGAAGGGTCCGATGTAGACGCTGTGCCGAACCGACTGGGGGCGTGGGCACTGTCGTGTCCACGCCCCCGTCATCAAGAGCCACCGAAGTTGGACAACCCGCGACCGCGGGAGAGATGAGCAGATGCCATGAACGCGAACATCCGTGCGCGGCGGGGAACCGAGCTCGCCGCCAGGAGTTGGGGGACCGAGGCAGCACTGCGGATGCTGCAGAACAACCTCGACCCGGAGGTCGCCGAGCGCCCTGAAGACCTGGTGGTCTACGGCGGCACCGCGAAGGCGGCGCGTGACTGGGACTGCTTCCACGCCATCTCCCGCGAGCTGACCCTGCTGGGCGACGACGAGACCCTGCTGGTGCAGTCGGGCAAGCCGGTCGGGGTGCTGCGCACGCACGAGTGGGCGCCGCGGGTGCTGATCGCCAACGCCAACCTGGTGCCGGACTGGGCGGACTGGCCGGAGTTCCGCAGGCTGGAGCGGCTCGGGCTGACCATGTACGGCAACATGACCGCGGGCTCCTGGATCTACATCGGCACCCAGGGCATCCTCCAGGGCACCTACGAGACGTTCGCGGCCGTGGCGCGCAAGCGGTTCGGCGGCACCCTGAAGGGCACGCTCACGGTCACCGCCGGGCTCGGCGGCATGGGCGGCGCGCAGCCGCTGGCCGTGACCATGAACGAGGGCGTCGCGCTGTGCGTCGAGGTGGACCCGCAGCGGGCGCGCCGCCGCGTGGAGACCCGGTACCTGGACGAGATCGCGGACGACCTCGACGACGCCGTCGACCGCGTGCTCCGGGCCAAGGCCGAGGGCCGCCCGCTGTCGGTGGGCCTGATCGGCAACGCCGCCGAGGTGCTGCCGGAGCTGCTGCGCCGCGACGTGCCGGTCGACGTCGTCACCGACCAGACCTCGGCGCACGACCCGCTGGCGTACCTGCCGAAGGGCGTCGACCTGGACGACTGGGCGGACTACGCGGCGAAGAGCCCCGACGAGTTCACCGACCGGTCCCGCGAGTCGATGGCCGACCACGTCGAGGCGATGGTCGGGTTCCAGGACCGCGGCGCGGAGGTGTTCGACTACGGCAACTCCATCCGCGGCGAGGCGAAGCTCGGCGGCTGCGAGCGGGCGTTCGACTTCCCCGGTTTCGTGCCCGCCTACATCCGGCCGCTGTTCTGCGAGGGCAAGGGCCCGTTCCGCTGGGCGGCGCTGTCCGGCGACCCGGCCGACATCGCCAAGACCGACCGGGCGATCCTGGAGCTGTTCCCGGAGAACGAGCAGCTCGCCCGGTGGATCCGGATGGTGGGCGAGCGGGTGGAGTTCCAGGGCCTGCCCGCCCGGATCTGCTGGCTGGGCTACGGCGAGCGGCACCGCGCGGGCCTGAGGTTCAACGAGATGGTGGCGAGCGGCGAGCTGTCCGCGCCGATCGTGATCGGCCGCGACCACCTGGACTGCGGTTCGGTCGCCTCCCCGCACCGGGAGACCGAGGCGATGGCGGACGGCTCGGACGCGATCGCGGACTGGCCGCTGCTCAACGCCCTGGTGAACACGGCGTCCGGCGCGACCTGGGTGTCCCTGCACCACGGCGGCGGCGTCGGCATCGGGCGGTCCATCCACGCCGGGCAGGTCACCGTCGCGGACGGCACCGAGCTGGCCGCGCGCAAGCTCGAGCGGGTGCTGACCAACGACCCCGGCATGGGCGTCCTGCGGCACGTCGACGCCGGGTACCCGGAGGCGGCGCGCGTGGCCGCCGAGCAGGGCGTCCACATCCCGATGGCGCAGCATGGCTGACCTCGCGGACATCGCCGACGTCGGCCGCGACGCCCGGCGCGGCGGGTACTCCCGGCACGGGTTCGACCGGGTGGAGCTGGAGCTGCGCGCCTGGTTCACGGAGGAAGCGACCCGGCGCGGGCTCGACGTGCACCCGGACCGCAACGGCAACCTGTGGGCGTGGTGGGGTGGGCCCGGCCCGGACGCCGTGGTCACCGGCAGCCACCTGGACTCGGTGCCCGGTGGTGGCGCGTTCGACGGGCCGCTGGGCGTCGTGTCGGCGTTGCAAGCGGTGGACGTGCTGCGCGCCAAGGGCTTCCGCCCGTCCCGGCCCCTGGCGGTCGTGGTGTTCGTCGAGGAGGAGGGCGGGCGGTTCGGCGTGGCCTGCCTGGGCTCGCGGCTGATGACGGGCGCGATCCCACCGGAGGCGGCGTGCGCGCTGACCGACCCGGACGGCGTCTCGTTCGGCGAGGCGGCGCACCGTGCGGGGTTCGACCCGCTGCGGATGGGCCGGGACGACGCCGCGCTGGCGTCCGTCGGGCGGTTCGTGGAGCTGCACGTCGAGCAGGGCAGGGGCCTCACCGTGCCGGTGGGGCTGGCGAGTTCCATCCTCGCGCACGGGCGGTGGCGCTTCACGTTCACCGGCGAGGGCAACCACGCCGGCGCGACCCTGATCGAGGACCGGCGCGACCCGATGCTGCCCGCGTCCCGGCTGGTGCTGGCCGCCCGCCGGGCCGCGACCGGCGGCGCGCGGGCCACCGTGGGCCGGCTCGTGCCCAACCCCGGCGGCACCAACGTGATCGCCTCATCGGTGGACGTCTGGCTGGACGCGCGGGCGGCGGACGACCACCGCACCCGCGAGGTGGTCGCGCTGATCACCGAGGAGGCGCGGGCGGCGGCGGCCGAGGAGGGCTGCGAGGTGCGGGTCACCGAGGAGTCGTACGGCGACACCGTGCACTTCGACCGCGGCCTCGCGGCCGAGCTGTCCTCGGTCCTGGGCGACGTCCCGGCGCTGCCCACGGGCGCCGGCCACGACGCGGGCATCCTGGCGGCGCACGTGCCGACCGCGATGCTGTTCGTGCGCAACCCGACCGGGATCAGCCACGCCCCCGAGGAGTTCGCCGAAGCCGACGACTGCGCGGCGGGCGTGGCCGCGCTCGCGACGACCTTGGAGCACCTGGCCCGATGAAGAGCTTCTGGTGTGAACGGGCCTGGCTGCCGGACGGCGTCGCCTCCCGCGTCCTGGTGCGCGCGGAACGCGGCACGATCGTCGACGTGTCCACTGTGGACACCATTCCGCTCGGGTGCGAACGCCTGTACGGCATGGTGCTCCCGGGGTTCGCCAACGCCCACTCGCACGCGTTCCACCGGGCGCTGCGCGGCCGGACGCACGCCGACGGCGGCACGTTCTGGACGTGGCGCGACCGCATGTACGCGCTGGCGGAGGGCCTGACCCCGGACGGCTACCTGCGGCTGGCACGGGCCGTCTACGCCGAGATGGCGGTGGCCGGCGTGACGGCGGTGGGCGAGTTCCACTACCTCCACCACGGCGGCAACGAGATGGGGGAGGCGCTGCGCCAGGCCGCCGCCGACGCCGGGATCAGGATCACCCTGCTCGACGCCTGCTACCTGGCGGGCGGCATCGGGCAGCCCGTCACCGGCGTGCAGGAGCTGTTCTCCGACGGCACCGCCGAGCGGTGGGCCGCTCGGGTCGCCGACCTGCCCGAGGACGGCAACACGCGGGTCGGCGCGGCCATCCACTCGGTCCGCGCCGTGCCGCGCTCGGCGTTGTCGCTGGTGGCCGGCGCGTTCCCGGACCGGCCGCTGCACGTGCACCTGTCGGAGCAGCCGGCGGAGAACGAGGCGTGCCTGGAGGCGTACGGCCTGACGCCCACCGGGCTGCTGCACGAGGCCGGCGCGCTGACGCCGCGCACGACGGCCGTGCACGCCACCCACCTGACCGCCGCGGACGTCGGGCTGCTCGGCTCGACGTCGACCGGCGCGTGCTTCTGCCCCACCACGGAGGCGGACCTGGCCGACGGCATCGGGCCGGCGCGCGAGCTGAGCGACGCGGGCAGCCCGCTGTCGCTGGGCAGCGACCAGCACGCCGTGGTCGACCCGCTGCTGGAGGCGCGCGGCCTGGAGCACGGCGAACGCCTGCGCTCCGGCCGGCGCGGCCGGTTCGCGCCGGCGGAGCTGGTGGCGGCGCTGACCAACCACGCCGCGCTGGGCTGGCCCGCGGCGGGGCGCATCGAGCCGGGCGCGCCCGCCGACCTGGTGGCGATCGGCCTCGGCTCGGCGCGCACCGCGGGGTGCGCCCCCGACCAGGTCGTGCTGGCCGCGACGGCGTCCGACGTGACGACCGTCGTGTCCGGTGGCAGGGTCGTGGCGCGCGACGGCGTGCACGAAACCCTCGGAGACGTCGGCCGGTTGCTGGAGGCGGTCCTGTGAGCACCCTGATCACGAACATCGGCGAGCTGACCACCAACGAGCCCGGCGAGGGCCGCCGCGCCGGCGCGGCACTGGTGCTCGACGGCGACCGCGTGGTGTGGACGGGCCCGGCCGCGTCCGCGCCCGCCGCCGACGAGCGGTTCGACGCGGGTGGCCGCGCCGTCCTGCCCGGCTGGGTCGACAGCCACACCCACCTGGTGTTCGCGGGCGACCGGACCGCCGAGTTCGAGGCGCGCATGGCGGGCCGCGCCTACACCGCGGGAGGTATCGCGACGACCGTCGACGCCACCCGCGCCGCCACCGACGACGAACTGGCGGCCACCGTCCGCCGCCACGTCGCGGAGGCCGTCGCGCAGGGCACGACCCACGTCGAGACGAAGACCGGCTACGGCCTCACGACGGCCGACGAGCTGCGGTCGGCCCGCATCGCGGCGCGGTACGCCGACGAGACCACGTTCCTCGGCGCGCACCTCGTCCCGCCGGGTTCCGCCGCGGACGACTACGTCGCGCTGGTGTGCGGCGAGATGCTGGACGCGGTGGCGCCCCACGTCCGGTGGGCCGACGTGTTCTGCGAGCGGGGCGCGTTCGACGCGGACCAGTCCCGCGCGGTGCTGGAGGCCGCCGCCGCCAGGGGGTTGGGGCTGCGGGTGCACGGCAACCAGCTCGGCGAGGGCCCCGGCGTGCGGCTGGCGGTGGAGCTGGGCGCGGCCAGCGTCGACCACTGCACGTACCTGTCGGCGGCGGACGTCGAGGCGCTGGCCGGCTCGAACACCGTCGCGACCCTGCTGCCCGCGTGCGACCTGTCGACGCGCCAGTCCCTGGCGCCCGCGCGGGCGCTGCTGGACGCAGGCGCGACGGTCGCGCTGGCCAGCAACTGCAATCCGGGCAGCTCGTACACGACGTCGATGGCCTACTGCGTCACGACGGCGGTGCTCCAGATGCGCATGACGGTCGAGGAAGCCGTCTACGCGGCGACGCGCGCGGGCGGGATCGCCCTGGACCGCGACGACATCGGCCACCTGGCCGTGGGCGCGCGGGCGGACGTGCACGTGCTCGACGCGCCGAGCACCACCCACCTGGCGTACCGGCCCGGTGTGCCGTTGACGCACGCGGTGTGGCGCAAGGGAGAACGGGTCCGGTAGCCCAACGGTGACCGGGGGCCCCGTGACGCGCGCCGCCAAGGCCACCCAACCCCGGCACAACGGTCGCGCGGGTTCTACGCAACCGGACGGCAGAAGGGCGACCACGGACTCGACGCGCCCCGAAGCACGCAGGTCCTGGACCAAGCCGGGAACATCAGGCAACGCGACCACATCAACGTGTGGTGGCGCTCGTGCTCGGCACCCGGCGTCCCTGTGCTCCCTAGGATCGGTTCTGTGAACCAAGGACAAGTCGTCGTGCTCAGCGGCCCTCCCGGCGCGGGCAAGAGCACGGTCGCCCGGCTGCTCACCGACGCGCTCTCCCCGAGCGTCCACCTGCACACGGACGACTTCTACCGGTACATCAAGCAGGGCTGGCTCGCGCCCTACCTGCCGGAAGCCCACCGCCAGAACGAGGTCGTGATCGACGTCGTGGCGCAGGCCGCGTTCGGCTACGCCGCGGGCGGCTACCAGGTGGTGTGCGACGGCGTCGTGGGGCCATGGTTCCTCGACCCGTTCCGCGCGGCGGCCGTGCGCACCGGCCTCGCCCTGCACTACGTCGTGCTGCGGCCGGACGAGGACACGACCCTCGGGCGGGCCACGGCGCGCGGCGCGGACGCCCTGACCCACCCGGAACCCGTGCGCGTGATGCACCGCCAGTTCGCCGACCTCGGCCCGTTGGAGCACCACGCCCTCGACTCGGGCGGGCAGGAACCCGCCGAGACGGTGTCGGCCGTGCGCCGGCTGCTCGACGAGGGCGCCTGCCGGCTCGGGTGAGCAACGCGGAAGGGGGCGGGCCCGCGCGGGCCCGCCCCCTTCCGGTCCGAGGTGGTCAGTCCTCGGGATCGTCCTCGTCGTCCCGCGCCAGGTACGTGGCCAGGCGCTCGACGGCCGTCTCGAACTCCGGGTTCGCGTCGACGAACGAGCGGAGCTTGTCGGCCAGCCAGGCGAGGCTCACTTCCTCCTCGCCCCGGCGGGCCTCCAGCTCCTCGATGCCGCGATCGGTGAAGTACATCGCGACCTACTCGAACGCCTTGGCGATCAGCTCGCGCTGCTCGACCTCGTGCACCTTGGACGAACCGGCCGACGGCGCGGCCATCGGGCGGCGCGACACGCGCTTGATCGCGAACCGCGACGGCAGCAGCTCCGGCAGCGCCAGGCCGAAGAACGGCCACGCGCCCTGGTTCGCCGGCTCCTCCTGCACCCAGCGGACCTCGGTCGCGTTCGGGTAGCGCTCCAGCGCCTCCGTCAGCTTCCGGGCGGGCACCGGGTACAGCTGCTCCACGCGCACGATCGCCGTGTCCTTGACGCCCTGCTTCTCCTGCTCGGCGGCCAGCTCGTAGTACACCTTGCCGCTGCACAGCAGCACCCGCTCGACGCCCTGCGGGTCGGGCTTGGTCGGGTCGTCGATCACCGAGTGGAACCGCTCCTCGATGAACGGCTCGACCGGCGACGTCGCCGTCTTCAGCCGCAGCATCGACTTCGGGGTGAACACCACCAGCGGCCGGTTCACGCCGTCGAGGGCGTGGCGGCGCAGCAGGTGGAAGTAGTTCGCCGGCGTCGAGGGGACCGCGATGGTCATCGAGCCCTCCGCGCACAGCTGGAGGAAGCGCTCGATGCGGCCCGACGTGTGGTCCGGGCCCTGGCCCTCGTGCCCGTGCGGCAGCAGCAGCACGACGTCGGAGACCTGGCCCCACTTCGCCTCACCGGACGAGATGAACTCGTCGATGATGGGCTGCGCGCCGTTGACGAAGTCGCCGAACTGCGCCTCCCACAGCACCAGCGCGTCCGGGTTCGCCACCGAGTAGCCGTACTCGAACCCGAGCGCCGCGAACTCCGACAGCACCGAGTCGTAGACCATGAACTTGCCCTGGTCGTCGGACAGGTTCTGCAGCGGCGTGTACTCGGCCGACTTCTTGCGGTCCACCAGCGTCGCGTGCCGCTGGACGAACGTGCCGCGCCGCGAGTCCTGGCCGGCCAGCCGGACCGTGCGGCCCTCCAGCACCAGCGACCCGAACGCCAGCAGCTCGGCGAACGCCCAGTCGATGCCGCCCTCGCGGGCCATCTTGGCGCGCCGCTCCAGCACCGGCTTCACGCGCGGGTGCGGCGTGAAGCCCTCGGGCAGGTTGACGTGCGCGTCGGCGATCCGCTCGATCACGGACCGGTCGATGCCGGTGGGCAGCTTGGCCGGGACCTGCTGCTCCTGCTCGATCGACGGCGACGTCTTGATCGGGTGCTTCTCCAGCTCGCGCACCTCGTTGAAGACGTGTTCGAGCTGCGACGAGAAGTCCTGGAGCGCCTTCTCGGCCTCCTCCACCGAGATGTCGCCGCGACCGATCAGCGACTCGGTGTAGGTCTTGCGCACCGAGCGCTTGGTGTCGATCACGTCGTACATCGCGGGCTGCGTCATCGACGGGTCGTCGCCCTCGTTGTGGCCCCGGCGGCGGTAGCAGACCATGTCGATCACGACGTCCTTGTTGAACGCCTGCCGGTAGTCCACCGCCAGCTTGGCCACCCAGTAGCACGCCTCCGGGTCGTCGCCGTTGACGTGGAAGACCGGCGCGCCGATCATCTTCGCGACGTCCGTCGAGTACTTGGACGAGCGCGAGTTCTCCGGCGCGGTGGTGAAGCCGACCTGGTTGTTCACGACCACGTGCACCGTGCCGCCCGTGCGGTAGCCCCGCACCAGCGCCAGGTTCAGCGTCTCGGCGACCACGCCCTGGCCCGCGAACGCGGCGTCGCCGTGCAGCGCGACCGGCAGGACGGTGAAGCCCTCGCCGCCCTTGTCCAGGGCGTCCTGCTTGGCCCGGACGATGCCCTCCAGCACCGGGTCCACGGCCTCCAGGTGCGACGGGTTCGCGGTCAGCGACACCTTGGTCTCGCCGTCGCCGAACATCCGGAAGTACTTGCCCTCGGCGCCCAGGTGGTACTTCACGTCACCCGAGCCGTGCGCCTGGCCGGGGTCGAGGTTGCCCTCGAACTCGCGGAAGATCTGCGAGATCGGCTTGCCGACGATGTTCGCCAGCACGTTCAGCCTGCCGCGGTGCGGCATGCCGATGACGACCTCGTCCAGCTCGTGCTCGGCGGCCTTGTCCAGCACCGCGTCCAGCAGCGGGATGACGGTCTCGCCGCCCTCCAGCGAGAACCGCTTCTGGCCGACGTACTTGGTCTGGAGGAACGTCTCGAACGCCTCGGCCGCGTTCAGCTTGGAGAGGATGTACTTCTGCACGGTGGCCGGCGGCTTCTCGTGCGGCACCTCGACCCGCTCCTGGATCCAGAGGCGCTCCTCCGGGTCCAGGATGTGCATGTACTCGACGCCGACCGTGCGGCAGTACGAGTTGCGCAGCACGCCCAGGATGTCGCGCAGCTTCATCCGCTCGCGGCCCGCGAACCCGCCGACCGGGAACTCCCGGTCCAGGTCCCACAGCGTCAGGCCGTGCGACAGGACGTCCAGGTCGCGGTGGCTGCGCTGGCGGTAGTTCAGCGGGTCGGTGTCGGCCATCAGGTGGCCGCGCGTGCGGAACGCGTCGATCAGCTCGATCACGCGGGCCGTCTTGTCGACCGCGCCCTCGGGGATGTCGGCGACCCAGCGGATCGGCTCGTACGGCAGGCGCAGCGACGTGAAGACGTCGTCGTAGAAGCCGTCCTCGCCCAGCAGCAGCTGGTGGATGCGCTTGAGGAACTCGCCGGACTCCGCGCCCTGGATGATGCGGTGGTCGTAGGTGGAGGTGAGCGTGATGATCTTGCTGACGCCCATCTCCACCAGGGCCTGCTCGCTGGTGCCCTGGAAGTGCGCGGGGTACTCCATCGCGCCGACGCCGATGATCGCGCCCTGCCCGGCCTGGAGGCGCGGCACCGAGTGGTTGGTGCCGATGGTGCCGGGGTTGGTCAGCGAGATGGTGGTGCCCGCGAAGTCGTCGGCGGTCAGCGAGCCGGCGCGGGCCTTGCGGATCAGGTCCTCGTACGCCTGCCAGAACTGCGTGAACGTCATGTTCTCGCAGCCCTTGATGGACGCGACGACGAGCGAGCGCGAGCCGTCCTTGCCGGGCAGGTCGATCGCGAGGCCGAAGTTCACGTGCTCCGGCGTGACGACGAACGGCTTGCCGTCGACCTCGGCGAAGTGCCGGTTCATGTTCGGGTACGCCTGGAGCGCCCGGACCACGGCGTAGCCGATGAGGTGCGTGAACGAGACCTTGCCACCCCGCGTGCGCTTGAGGTGGTTGTTGATCACGATGCGGTTGTCGGCCAGCAGCTTGGCGGGCACGGCGCGCACGCTCGTCGCGGTCGGGACCGTGAGCGACAGCTCCATGTTCTTCGCGATCGCGGCGGAGGCGCCGCGGAGCTGCTTCTGCTCCTCGCCCGCGGCCGGCTTCACCGGCGCGGCCTTGGCGGCCTGCGCGGGAGCCGGCTTGCCCGTGGTCGGCGGCAGCGTCGTCGGCGGCTTGGGCGCCGGTGGCTGCTTGGTCGCGGTGGCGGTCGGCGCGGTGGCGGTCCTCGCGGTGGCGGTCGGCGCGGACGTCGACGAGGTGCTCTTCTCCGCGGCCGCCGCGGTCGCACCGTTCCCGGACCGCTGCGTCGACTTGTAGTCGGCGAAGAAGTCGTGCCAGGCCGGGTCGACGGACGACGGGTCGGCGAGGAACTGCTCGTACATCTCCTCGACCAGCCACTCATTGGGGCCGAACTGTGAAGCAGGACTGCTGCTGGACACGGCTGGCGCTCGCCTCTATCCATCTCGCTCTTGGTGGTGACTCACTCATGGTCAGGCTAGTCCCCCGTCCGGCGCACTTCACACACAGGAGGGGGTGGGCAAGGAGTGCTCGCTCACAGGATCGATCCGGACATCGTTCCCGTGCGCGGCGCCGGAGCTGCTCCGGAGGTGTTCAACCGCGTGGTTGACAAACCTCCGGGTTGAGATCTACGGTTGTTCAACCGGACGGTTGAACAAGGGGGGTGGCGGTGGAAGATCGGCTCTCGCGGGTGTTCGCGGCGCTGGCGGACCCCATCCGCCGGGACATGGTGGCCCGCCTCACGGTCGCGGACGCGACCGTGACCGAGCTGGCCGAGCCCTACGCCGTGACCGTGCAGGCGGTGTCGAAGCACCTCAAGGTGCTGGAGGACGCCGGGCTGGTCAGCCGGGGTCGACAGGCCCAGCGGCGGCCGGTGCACCTGGAAGCGGAGGTGTTCGACCTGATGACCAAGTGGATCGAGCGGTACCGGCGGCAGGCGGAGCAGCGCTACCGGCGACTGGACGCCGTGCTCGCCGAGTTGGACGACGAAGAGCACCCGCACGCCCGGGAAGGAGAGGCGTCATGAGCGTCACCTCGCGCAACGAGGCCACCATCGTGGTCGACCCCGAGCTGCCCGCGATCCGCATCGAGCGCGAGTTCGAGGCGTCGCCGGCGGCCGTGTTCCGCGCGCACGTCGAGCCGGAGCTGGTGAGGAGGTGGCTGGGCCCGCGCGGGGTCACCCTGGAGCTGACCCGCTGGGAGGCGAGGACCGGCGGCGCCTACCGCTACCTGCACCGGGACGAGAACGGTGAGTACGCGTTCTACGGCTCGTTCCACGAGATCCGGCCCGGTGAGCGGATCGTGCAGACGTTCACGTTCGAGGGCTACCCCGACGGGGTCTGCCTGGAGACGCTGACGTTCGAGGACCTGGGCGGCGGTCGGACGCGCCTGCGCACCACCAGCACGTTCGACACGAAGGAGCTGCGCGACCTGATCCTGTCCAGCGGCATGGAGGTCGGCGTCGTCGAGGGCTACGAGCAGTTGGACGAGCTGCTGGCCGAGCAGGGCGACGACGCGCGGTAGCCCGCCCGGAACCGGTCGTGGTCGGTCCACCCCGCACCGGGGGCGGGGTGGACCGACCTGCCCCCGGGGATCGCTCGGGCCGTTCGGGTCGCCGGGTGGCTCGGGTCGCTCAGGTCCTCGGGTCGCTCAGGTCCTCGGGTCGCTCAGGTCCTCGGGTCGTCGGGCAGGGGCTCGCCGGTGCTGTGCGCCCACAGGCGGGCGTAGTGGCCGCCCGCCGCCAGCAGGTCGGCGTGGGTGCCCTGCTCCACGACCCGTCCCTGGTCCAGCACGACGATCCGGTCCGCCCGCGCCGCCGTCGCCAGCCGGTGCGCGACGACGAACGTCGTCCGCGCACCCGCCAGGTGGTCGCCCGCCGCCAGCACCGCCGACTCCGTCGCCGGGTCGAGCGCCGCCGTCGCCTCGTCCAGCAGCAGCAGGTCGGGCTGCACCAGCTCGGCCCTCGCCAGTGCCACGAGCTGCCGCTGACCGGCGGACAGGCCCTGCCCGCGCTCGCCCACCTGCTGGCGGAACGCGGCGGGCAGCGCCGCGACCACGGGCAGCGCGCCCACCGCCCGCACGGCCCGCTCGACCTCGCCGGGACCGGCCGACGGACGGCCGTAGGCCACGTTCTCCGCGACGTCGCCGCCGAACAGGTGCGCCTCCTGCGGCACCACCCCGAGCCGCCCGCGGAACGCCGACAGGTCGTAGGACCGCACGTCCACGCCGTCCACCAGCACCGCGCCGCCGGTGGCGTCGTAGAACCGGGCCACCAGCTTGACCAGCGTCGACTTGCCCGCGCCCGTCTCGCCGACGAGCGCCACCGTCTCGCCGGGCGCGACCCGCAGCGACACGCCCTCCAGCGCCGCGCGGGACGTGCCGGGGTAGCGGAACGTCACGTCCCGCAGCTCCACCTCGCCGCGCAGCCGCGTCACCGGCACCGGGTCGGCGGCGGGCGGCACGCTGGTCGGCGTGCGCAGCAGGTCGCCGATCCGGACCAGGCCGACGCGGGCCTGCTGGTAGCCGTCGAACACGCCGGACAACTGGTAGAGCGGCGCGAAGAACAGGCCCAGGTACAGCACGAACGCCAGCAGCACGCCCGGCGACAGGGCGCCCGCCGCCACCCGGTACGCGCCCACCACCAGGATCGCCGCCTGCGCCACCCCGGACAGCAGCGCAAGGAACGGGAAGTACGTCGCGATGTACCGCTGCGCCCGGATCCGGGACCGCCGGTAGGCGTCGCTGCGCTCCGCGAACGCCTTCGCCGACCGCCCCTCCCGCGTGTACGCCTGCGCCACGCGCAGGCCCGACACGTTCTCCTGGAGGTCGGCGTTCACGGCGCTGACCCGTTCCCGCGCCTCGGCGTACGCCTTGGACGACAGCCGCTGGAAGATCACCGTCGCGACCAGCAGCACCGGCAGCACCGCGAGCGCCACCAGCGCCAGCGACGGGTCGGTGACCACGAGCGCCACGGCGATGCCGACCACGGTCAGCACGCTGATCACGAACGTCGTCAGCCCGGTCTGGAGGAAGCTCGACAGCGCGTCGACGTCCGTGGTCATCCTGGTCATGATCCGGCCGGCCAACTCGCGCTCGTAGTAGTCCAGCCCGAGCCGTTGCAGGTGGGCGTAGCTGCGCACGCGCAGCAGGTACAGCAGGCGCTCGCCCACCCGCGACGTCACCACCGCGCCCGCCGCCGTCGACACCCAGCCCAGGCCGACCAGGGCCAGCCCGACGGCGGACGCCAGCCACAGCAGGCCCGGCTCGCCGCCCACCACGCCCCGGTCGACGCCCAGCCGCACCAGGTTCGGCAGCAGGATCGCCAGCGCGGAGTCGACCAGCAGCAGGCCGCCCACGCCGAGCATCGCCCACCGCACCGGCCGGAGCAGCGTGCGCAGGCGGAACCCCGGATCGGGCGCGCGCGGGTCCTCCCCGTGCAGGTCGGGCTCCTCGTCGGCGGGCGGCAGCGCGCGCACCCGCGCCAGCAGGTCGGGCGTGGGCGGGGTGCCCCCGACCAGCGCCGACGTGCCGCCACCGCCCCGCGCGCCCTTCGCGACCCGCGCGGCACCCACCGCCCGGTTCGTCGCGCGGACCGCCACCTCGTCCTCAACTGGCTCGGGCCACAGCTCCGGGGTGACGCCGTCGGGCCCCGGTTCCAGCGCGGCGTCCGCGCGCGGGTCGACCTGCTCGATCGCCTCGCCCGGCCCCGCCAGCAGCTCCCGGTACAGCGGGCAGCGCTCCACCAGCTCGGCGTGCGTGCCCACGTCGACCACCGCGCCCGCGTCCAGCACCGCGATCCGGTCCGCCAGCGCCAACGACGAGCGCCGGTGCGCGATCAGGATCGTCGTCCTGGTCGCGGTCACCGCCGCCAGCGTCCGGTGGATCGCCGCCTCCGTCGCCGCGTCGACCGCCGACGTCGCGTCGTCCAGCACGAGCACGCGCGGGTCCGACAGCAGCGCCCGCGCGAGCGCCACCCGCTGCCGCTGACCGCCGGACAGCGTCAGCCCGCGCTCGCCGACCACCGTGTCGTACCCGTCCGGCAGGTCCGCGATGAACCCGTGCGCCTCGGCGGCCCGCGCGGCGGCCTCGACCTGCTCGTCGGACGCGTCCGGCAGGCCGTAGGCGATGTTCGCCCGCACCGTGTCCGAGAACAGGAACGCCTCCTCGAACACCACGCCCACGGTCTGCCGCAGGGACTCCAGCCGCAGGTCGCGGACGTCGACGCCGCCCACCCGGATGGCGCCCGCGTGCACGTCGTAGAACCGGGGCAGCAGCAGCGACACCGTCGACTTGCCCGAACCGGCGGTGCCCACGACCGCCACCGTCTCGCCGGGCGCCACCTTCAGCGACACGTCCGACAGCACCGGCTCGCTGCGCGTGTACCCGAACGTCACCCCGTCCAGCTCCACCGACACCGGTCCGGGCGGCACGTCCCGCGCGCCGTCCACCACGTCGGGCTGCGAGTCGACCAGCTCGTACACCCGCTCCACGCCCGCGCGGGCCAGCTGCGCCGTCACCATCAGGCTGGACAGCAGCCGGGTGGGGCCGACCAGGTTCGCCACGTAGGCCGCGAACGCCAGGAACGTGCCCAGCGACACCTCGCCGCGCAGCGCCAGCCACCCGCCCAGCGCCAGCACCGCCACCTGGCCCACGAACGGCAGCGCGGTCAGCGTCGCCGTCGGCCGGGCCGCCAGGCGGGCCGCCCGCATCCGCTCCGCGAACAACGCCTTCGCCCGCGACTCCAGCCGCGCGACCTCGCGGGCCTCCTGCCCGAACCCCTTCACCACCCGCACGCCGGTGACCGTCTCCTCGACGTGCTGCGCCACGTCCGCCGCCCGCTGCTGCGCCGACCACGTGGCCGGGAACAGCGTCAACCGGCTGCGCGCGGCCACGAACCCCACGGCGGGCAGCACGACCAGCGCGATCACCGTCAGCAGCGGGGACAGCAGGCACATCGCCACCAGCGCCGCCAGCGCGAACACCACCGTGCCGAACGCCAGCGGCGTCATCGACAGCAGGCTCTGGACGAGCTGGAGGTCGGTGATCGAGCGCGACACGACCTGGCCGGTGCGCAGCGCGTCCTGCTTGGGCCCGTCCAGCCGCTGCACCGCGCCGAACACCGCCTGCCGCAGGTCGTGCTGCACGTCGACGGCGAGCCGCCCGCCCAGGTACCGGCGCACGAACGCGGTGCCGAACGTCAGCAGCTCCAAGCCGACCAGGACGACCGCGAGCACGGCGAGGCGATCGGTGCGCCCGGCCACCGCGTCGTCCACGGCGACCTTGATCAGCAACGGCGAGAACGCCTGGAGCCCGACCCCGACGACGGCGGCCAGCACCGACCACACCACCAGCGACCGGTGCCGCCAGCACGCCGCCGACAGCCGGCGGATCCAACCCGTGTTGGATTGCCGCTGCTCCGCAGACGGCGGCTCGGCCGCCTGGAGTCGGCTCAGCACGCCTGATTTCCCGCCGACCGGACAGCGTGATCCGCGGGAAATGAGGCGTGACGAGCCGACGCGGCCTCGCGATGCGACATCGGAGTTCTCAGGTGATGTCCTTGCGTTGGGTCGCGGCCCAGCCGCCCAGGAAGAACAGGGCCGTCCAGGTCAGGAAGATCAGGCCGCTCAGCCACCAGTCGAACGCGCCCAGCGCGCCGGCGATCGCCCGCAGCACGTCCTCCAGCTCGTCCGGCACCACGCCGGCCGTGGACAGGAACAGCGACGACGCCACCGAGCCGGTCAGGCCGTTCACCGAACCGTTGGGCAGGAAGCCGATCAGCTCCGGCAGGCTCTGCGTGCTGAGCACGAGCTGGATGCCGTTCTCCAGGATCAGCATGTAGAGCACCAGCACCACGGTGGTCCCGACCGGGCTGGGCATGAGCGCGCCGACGCCGACGCCGAACATCGTCATCAGGATCGACGACAGCACGCCGACGCCTGCCATCGCCAGCCAACCCGTCGCGTCCGGCAGCGCGCTGGAGTCGGACGTGATCACGATGCCGATGCTCACCGCGGCCACGATCGCCAAGCCGTAGATCGCGCCCCACAGGACGTACACGATCAGCTTGGCGCTCAGCGCGGACACGCGGTTCGGCGCGGTCAGGAAGGTCGTGGTGATGGTCTTGCGGCTGATCTCGTTCGAGATCGCCAGCCCGCCGAAGATCATCGGGAAGATGGTCGCGATGTTGATGCTGCGCGCCATCCCGAACACGGCGACCTGCCACTGCGACGGGTCGATGCCCAGGAGCCTGGTCAGCTCCTCGGCGTCCGCGCTGCCGACCGCGTCCATGATGTTCTTGCCGATGAACCCGGTGCCCAGCGCCCAGCCGAGGGCGATCAGCACGGTCGGGATCATCAGGCCCCACCACAGGCCCGTGGTGGTCGTCTTGCGGAACTCCGACTTGATCAGGTTGCCCAACATCACGCGCCACCCCCGAGACCGCCCTGGCCCTGCCCCTGCTGGTAACCCGACGGCGGGTCCTGGTAGCCCGACGGCGGGTCCTGGTAGCCGGGCGGCGGCGTGGGCTGCTGGAACTGCCCCGGCGGGTACGGGCCGGCCTGGAACTGCCCCGGCGGGTACTGGCCGGGCGGCGTGGGCGGCGGGAACTGGCCGGGTTGCGGCTGGTAGGCGGCCTGCTGCGGGAAGCCCTGCGGTGGCGAGCCCTGGTAGCCGGGTGGTGGCTGGTAGCCGGGTTGCTGCTGGTAGTCCTGCGGTGGCGCGTAGTAGCCGGTGCCCTGCGGGCCCGCGTACTGGTTCGGCCCGGACGCCGTGTACTGGCCGTTGGTGAGCTGGAAGAACAGCTGCTCCAGGTCGGCCTTCTCCTCCTGGATGCCGTAGATCGACACGCCTGCCTTGAGCGCCAGGTCGGCGACCTGCCTGGCCTCCACCCCGGTGACCGCGATCCGACCGTCCGGCACCTGCTCGATCGTCGTGACGCCCTCCGCCTGCAACGCCGCCACCAGCGCGGACGTGTCGGACGGCTGCACGAGGACGCGGCTGCGCTGCGAATCGCGCAGGTTGTCCAGCGGCCCGTAGTACATGGTCTGGCCGCGCGACACGATCACCACCTGGTCCACGGTCTGCTCCACCTCGGCCAGCAGGTGGCTGGAGATGAGCACGGTGCGCCCGCTGCGCGCGTAGGACTGGAGGAACGTCCGCAGCCACGCGATGCCCTCGGGGTCCAGGCCGTTCGACGGCTCGTCCAGCACCAGCACCTGCGGGTCGCCGAGCAGGGCGGTGGCGAGCGCCAGGCGCTGCTTCATGCCCAGCGAGAACCCGCCCGTCCGGCGGTCGCCCGCCGCGCCCAGCCCGACCAGGTGCAGCACCTGGTCGGCCCGCGCGTCCGGCACGCCGATGGCCGCCGCGTACACCCGGAGGTGGTTGCGCGCCGAGCGCTTGGGGTGGAAGCCCTGCGCCTCCAGCACCGCGCCGACCACCCGCGCCGGGTTGCCGAGCTGGTGGAACGGCCTGCCGTTGATCAGGCCGATGCCGGCCGTGGGCGTCACCAGGCCGAGCAACATGCGCAGCGTCGTCGTCTTGCCCGCGCCGTTGGGGCCGAGGAAGCCGGTCACCGACCCCGGTTCCACCGTGAAGCTGAGATTCTGCACCGCTGCGACCGGACCGAACTGCTTGGTCAAGTTCTGCACCACGATGCGGCCACTGCCGTCGTGCACGCGTCCCTCCCGAATGTTCTTCGGGAGCCATCCTGCCTTAGGAGGGTCAGTCGGGTAGGGCGTGCCGTGGTTTCGAGGCCACCGGCGGCAGCTCGGTGGTCGTCTCCGCGTCGCGCGCGCGGGAGAACGGGCTGCGCAGCGGACGCCGCCGCTCGCGGTGCGGCAGCCCTTCGCCGATGAGGTGCTGGTGCGCCATCGTCCACACCTGGCAGGGCCACTTCTTGTGCCGCAGCACGCCGGGGCAGGCGCCGCAGCGGCCGTCGGGGTCGGGCTGGTGCACGGTGAGCAGCAGCCGCCAGCCGTCGGCGAGCCGGTTGATCTCCGCGCGGGCCAGCGGCACCAGCGCCTCGGCCGCGCCCCGTTCGGCCACCTCCTCCAGTTGGGTGAGCCGGTGCAGCACCGCGGCGCGCAGGGTCTCGTCCACGTCACATCCTGTCGGCGGCTTGGTCCAGCAGGCGGTGCAGCCTGCGGGTCTGCGTGACGGACATCACAGCCGACTCGCCGGGTGGCGAGACCAGCAGCACCCGGTCCTCCTCGACCAGCACCGTCATCGACCGGTCCCGCCCGAACGGGTCGTGACAGTCGATCCACCCCTGCGGTTCAGCCATGTGCGCTCCGATCGGAGGGTCGCGGCGGCGCGTGGGCAACGCCACGCGGTGTGGGCGGACCCGCGGCGCCGTGGTGTCCGTCCGCCTTGTCCATCGGCCGACCGGGGGTCGTGACTTACCCGTTACGCGACGAATTCACTCGTTTGCTTGAGGCGGGACACGCACGGTGGTCCGCAAGGTGGAGAAATGTGAGTCAGATGGGCGGGGCGGCTGGGCACGGCACCCCGTTCCCGGCTAGGATTGGCGGTGCGGCCCGCTCCCAGTGACCCCCAGGCTGGTTGAGCGGGCCGCCTTTCTGCGTCCGGGGCCTGGTCCCGACCTGCTCCGCACCGGTCCCACCCGGTCCGAAGTGGCCGGCGGACCGGCGTCGGCCCGGCCCGGACGTGCGCGAAGGGGCGCCCACCGTGGTGGACGCCCCTCCCGAGGTCCGATCTCAGAGGTCGATCGGGGTGTGCGCGAGGCCGTGCGCCTCCGCGACCGGCTGGTTGGTCAGCAGGCCGTCGTGGACGTTCAGGCCCAGCGCGAGCGACTTGTCCGCGCGCAGCGCCGCCTCCCAGCCCTTGTCGGCCAGCGCCACGGCGTAGGGCAGGGTCACGTTCGTCAACGCGTAGGTGGACGTGCGCGGCACCGCGCCCGGCATGTTCGCGACGCAGTAGAAGACCGACTCGTGCACCTGGTAGGTCGGGTCGGCGTGCGTGGTCGGTCGGGAGTCGGCGAAGCAGCCGCCCTGGTCGATCGCGATGTCCACCAGCACCGAACCGGGCTTCATCCGCGCCACCAGCTCGTTGCTGACCAGCTTGGGCGCCTTCGCGCCGGGCACCAGCACCGCGCCGATGACCAGGTCGGCCTCGCGCACGGCCTGCTCGACCGAGAAGCGGTTGGACGTGACGGTGCGCAGCTGCCCCCGGTAGAGGGCGTCGATGTGGCGCAGCCGGTCGACGTTGGTGTCCAGGATCTCGACGTCCGCGCCCAGGCCGGCGGCGATGGTGGCCGCGTTCAGGCCCGCGACGCCGCCGCCGATCACGACCACCCGCGCCGGGTGCACGCCGGGCACGCCGCCGGGCAGCACGCCCCGGCCGCCGGACGGCTTCATCAGCGAGAACGCGCCGACCTGGGGCGCGAGCCTGCCCGCGACCTCGGACATCGGGGCCAGCAGCGGCAGCGCGCCGCTCGGCGCCTGCACGGTCTCGTAGGCGATCGCGGTGGTGCCCGAGTCGAGCAGCGCCTGCGTCAACGGCTGGTCGGCGGCCAGGTGCAGGTAGGTGAACAGGGTCTGGCCCTTGCGCAGCAGCGGGTACTCGCGCGCGATCGGCTCCTTGACCTTGAGCACCAGGTCGCCCTCGCCCCACACCTCCTCGGCGGTGGCCAGGACCTTCGCGCCGGCGGCCAGGTACTCGTCGTCGGTGATGGCCGACCCGAGACCCGCGCCCGCCTCGACGTACACGTCGTGGCCGCGCTGGGTCAGCTCGTGGGCGCCCGCCGGGGTCAGCGCGACGCGGTATTCGTGGTTCTTGATCTCGCGAGGTACTGAGATCCGCACGGTGGGGCTCCTTCAGCCGTTGTTACGCCCAAAGGTCCGGTACCGCCATCCGGCTGTCATCGTGCGGGCGGTACGAACCGCCACCCGCGCGGTTGTGCCGCCGGCACAACCGGTGCTGCCCGAACGGACAACCGGGCCCCACCCGAACGGACAACCGGACCTGTCCGCGGCGACCGTCCGGGCGCGCGTTGACACCCGTCGTGCCGGGGACTTAGCGTGCTCGCGTTCGCCCAACTCAACATCGGCCGCGGTGCCCCGTGCGGCACCGGAACCCGGGCGGGAGAGCCTCCAGCGTCGTTGGAGCGCCGAAGGAGCAAGCACCCCGCACACTCTCAGGCAACGAGAACCGCTCGGGCGAGGCGACTCTGGAAAGCGTGCTCGCGCGCACCCACGGTGCAAGCCGGACCGATCGACGGCACGACCGTCGTGACGCCGGCGAAGCTCTCAGGTCCCAGGACAGAGAGGGGGACCTGGACCGCGTGGACCGAGGAGCTGACGACGTGAACCTTCCGGACAACCTGCTGTACACCCCCGAGCACGAGTGGGTCGACTGGGCGCCGGGTACCCAGGACCCCGTGGCGATCGGCATCACGTCCTACGCGGCGGAATCCCTCGGCGACATCGTCTTCGTGCAGCTGCCCGCCGTCGGCGACCGCGTGAAGTCCGGCGACGTGTGCGGCGAGCTGGAGTCGACCAAGTCGGTGAGCGACCTGTACGCGCCGGTCAGCGGCGAGGTCGTGGAGGTCAACACGGCCGCCGTCGACGACCCGTCGCTGATCAACAACGACCCGTACGGCGGTGGCTGGCTGTTCAAGGTCGCCGTGGAGGACGCCTCCGGCCTGCTGACCGCCGCGAAGTACGCGGAACTGACCGGGGACTGAGCGCCGTGGCCATCAGCGTCTTCGACCTGTTCTCCGTCGGCATCGGGCCGTCCAGCTCGCACACGGTCGGCCCGATGCGCGCGGCGACGATGTTCGTGGCGCGGTTGGGCCATCGCGTGCGGGAGGTCGACCGGGTGCACGTCCAGCTGTTCGGCTCGCTGGGCGCGACGGGCCACGGGCACGGCAGCCCCAAGGCCGTGCTGCTGGGCCTGGAGGGGCACCGGCCGGAGGACGTCGACCCGGCGGTCGCCGACACGCGCGTGGCCGAGATCCGCGCGACGAGCCGGCTGCTGCTGGGCGGCGTGCGGGAGATCCCGTTCACCGAGGACACCGACCTGGTGATGCACCGCCGCAAGTCGCTCCCGCTGCACCCCAACGGCATGAGCTTCGCCGCCTACCGGGGCGACGAGGTGGTCGACGAGGCCGTGTACTACTCGGTCGGCGGCGGGTTCGTGGTGGACGAGACGGCGACCGGCGCGGACCGGATCAAAGCGGACGAGACCAGGGTCGCGCACCCGTTCAAGACCGGTGACGAGCTGCTGGCGCGCACCCGCGAGACCGGGCTGTCCATCAGCGAGGTCATGCTGGCCAACGAGACGTCGTGGCGGTCCGAGGCGGAGGTGCGGTCCGGGCTGCTGCACATCTGGGCGGTGATGCAGGAGTGCGTCGACCGCGGCTGCTCGCAGACCGGTGTGCTGCCGGGCGGTCTGAAGGTGCGGCGGCGGGCGGCCGAGATGCGGCAGCGGCTGGCGTCCGAGCACTACGCCACCGACCCGCTGCGCGTCATGGACTGGGTGACGCTGTTCGCGCTGGCGGTCAACGAGGAGAACGCCGCGGGCGGCCGGGTCGTGACCGCGCCGACGAACGGCGCGGCCGGCATCGTCCCGGCGGTGCTGCACTACTACACCCGGTTCGTGCCGGGCGCGTCGGACGAGGGCGTGGTGCGGTTCCTGCTGACCGCGGGCGCGGTCGGCGTGCTGTTCAAGGAGAACGCGTCGATCTCCGGCGCGGAGGTCGGGTGCCAGGGCGAGGTGGGTTCGGCGTGCTCGATGGCGGCCGGCGGCCTGGCCGAGGTGCTGGGCGGCTCGCCGGAACAGGTCGAGAACGCCGCCGAGATCGCGATGGAGCACAACCTCGGGCTGACGTGCGACCCGATCGGCGGGCTCGTGCAGATCCCGTGCATCGAGCGGAACGCGCTGGCGTCGATCAAGGCCATCACCGCGGCCCGGATGGCGCTGCGCGGTGACGGCTCCCACTTCGTGTCCCTGGACAAGGTCATCAAGACCATGCGGGAGACCGGCAAGGACATGAAGGTCAAGTACAAGGAGACGGCACGCGGCGGTCTTGCGGTGAACGTGATCGAGTGCTGAGGGGGAGTGGCGAGGGAGTAGGGGGAGGGGCAAGGCAGTAGGGGTGAGGCGGGGGCGGTGAGACAGTGACTAGAGCTGTGTTTGATTTGCCTCGGCTTCGCCTCGGCGGCTCGGCCGCCCTGTGGTCGGGCCGTCGCGCCTGATTTCCCGCCGATCCAAAAGCGTGATCGGCGGGAAATGAGGCGCGACAACCCGACGGCGGCCTCGCGCGGTGCGGGAGCGAGTCGGGGGTGAGTGCGGCGACTTGGTCTGAGGTGCGGGAGTGGTTGGGCTAAGCCCTGCGGTACACCGAGACGTCGTCGCGCCACACGCCCTCGACGTCGGGTGCGGACTGGACGATCGTCATCTCGTCGGGTGAGCCGAGGATGCGCCAGGCCCTGGCTGCCTCGTTCTCCCCGTCGAACAGGACGGTGCACAGCGCGTTCGGCTCGACGATCGTCCGGACGCGGTCGTACGTGCCCTCCAGCGCGGTGTCGCCGGTGAGGCTCAGCCGGTACTCGATGTGGATCGGCTCGTCGGTGCCGCCGACGCCGTCGATCACGGCCACCAGCTCGTCACCGTCGAGCCGCAGCTCGTAGTGCCCCTCCTTGGGCGGCACCCCGCCGGAGTAGGCGGTACGGGCAGGGTCGAGCACCCACCGGCCGAGGAACGGCTCCAAGTCTTCAAGCATGACCACACCCTGCCGCGCTCCGGGACCTCGCACAACCGCCTCCCAGCCGCCTCTCCACCCGCGCCCTCCGCCCCCCGCAAGACCAGTCGCGGCCCTCACCCCCTACCTGTTCCCGCGCCGCGAGGCCGCGTCGGGTTGTCGCGCCTCATTTCCCGCCGATCACGCTCTTCGATCGGCGGGAAATCAGGCGCGACGGCCCGACAAAATGGCGGCCGAGCCGCCGCGACGAAGTCGCGGCAATCCAACACAGCGGCAAATTCAACACAGCACCCGCTCGATCGCCTCGATGACGGCCTCGTCCTCCGGGTCCGTAGTCGGCCGGAAGCGGGCCACCACCTCGCCGTCCCCGGACACCAGGAACTTCTCGAAGTTCCACTTCACGTCGCCCGCCTCGCCGTCGGCGTCCGGGTGCGCGGTCAGCTCGGCGTACAGCGGGTGGCGGCCGGGGCCGTTGACCTCGATCTTCTCGAACATCGGGAACGTCACGCCGTAGGTCGTGGAGCAGAAGGTCGCGATCTCCTCCGCGGTGCCGGGCTCCTGGCCGGCGAACTGGTTGCAGGGGAAGCCGACCACCGAGAAACCCGCCGCGCCGAAGCGCTCCTGGAGCCGCTCCAGGCCGGCGTACTGCGGCGTGAGGCCGCACCGGGACGCCACGTTGACCACCAGCAAAGCCTTACCGCGCAACGGTCCCAGGCTGCTCGGCGCGCCGGCCAGGGTGCGGACGGCGATGTCGTGGATGCTCATGCGCACAGCCTACGTGCCGGCGCGCGGCCGGAAGACGGTGACGACCACCCGCAGGCCCAGCAGCACGCTGATCACCAGCAGGTGGTAGCCGAACACCTGGTACAGCGTGATGTCCGGCGCGACCTGCGGCCCGCCGTCCGCCGCGAGCAGCAGCACGGCCATCAGGCCGGCCGTCGCGCCCAGCACGGTCAGCATGACCTGGTGCAGGATGCCGACCACGAAGGAGCGGTCGCGCTCGTCCGCGAACAGCCTCAGGTTCAGGCCCAGCCGGCCCTGCTCCAGGGCGCTGGAGATGCGCTCGGCCCGGCGCGGCAACCGCCTGAGCATCGGCAGCACCGAGTACAGCTCCTCGGTGAGGGTGCGGCGCACCGACTCCGGCGTCAGGCGCTCGCTGAACTGCTTCTCCGCGAACGCCCGCGACTCGACCACGATGTTGAACCCCGGCGACAGCGCGCCCAGCGTGCCCTCCGCCGTGGCCAGCGCGCGGAAGACGGCGGCGATCTCCGGCGGGATGCTCAACCCGTACCGGTAGACGAGCGCGAACAGGTCGCCGAACATCTCGACGTCCGGCCGCATCCCGGCGCCGAGGTGCCGGGCCATGAACTGGCCGAGCGCCCGTTCCAGCTGCTGCTCGTCGATCTCGTCGGGCCGCGCCACGAGTTCCAGCAGCGCGTCCCGCAACCCCGCCGGGTCGCCGCGGTCGACGGACAGCAGCAGCTTCCCCAGCGCGGAGCGGAGTTGCGCGTCGATCCGGCCCACGGACCCGAAGTCGAGCATCCCGAGCCGGCCGTCGCCGAGCACCATGATGTTGCCGGGGTGCGGGTCCGCGTGGAACACGCCGTGCAGCATCACCTGGCGCAGCAACGCGTCCAGCAGCACCCGCGCGAGGGCGTCGCGGTCGACGGAGTCCAGCGCCGCCGACCGCACCGGCACGCCGTCGAGCCGTTCCATCACCAGGACCCTCGCCGTGCACAGCTCCTGGTGCACCCGCGGCAGCACGACCGACGTGCCCGCCGACGCCGACCGCACGGCCGTGAGGTTGCGCGCCTCCACGCGGAAGTCGAGTTCCTCGCGCAGCGCGGCGGCGAAGCCCGCCGCGAGGTCCCGCACGCCGATCGCCCTGCCCCACCGCGTGCGCTCGTGCAGCGACGCCGCGATCCGGGTCACGATGTCCAAATCGCCCTCCGCGACCCGCCGCACGCCGGGCCGCTGCACCTTCACCACCACGTCCTCACCGGACTTCAGCCGCGCCCGGTGCACCTGCGCCACGGACGCGGCGGCGATCGGCGTCTCGTCGAACTCCGCGAACACCTCCTCGGGCGCGCCGATCTCGGCCACCAGCACCTGCCGCACCGCGGGCCAAGGTGCGGCGGGCACCTTGTCCTGCAACAGGGTCAGCTCGGCGACGACGTCGGCGGGCAGCAGGTCCGGCCGGGTGGACAGCACCTGGCCGAGCTTGACGAACGTGACACCGCCCTCCTCCAGCGCGAGCCGCAGCGACCGCGCGACGCCGGTGTCGGTGCGCTCCCGGCCGCGCAGGTACGGCCCCAGCCCGTGGCGGAACGCGATGGCGGTGATCCGCGAGTACCGCCGCGCGCGGGCGACCCGCCTGCGCAGCGCGCCCCACCACTCGGTGGGCGGCGGCACGGAGCCGGTCGGCACGATGATCTCGGCGAGCGTCAGCAGCGCGATCACCACGAGCAGCGCGATACCGAGTTGGACGGTGCCCAGCGCGCCGGTCGTCTCCGGGCTGGGCATCCCGCTGAGCACGCCGGCGGTCGCGGACAGGCCGATCAGGCACGCCAGCGCCGTGCGCACGAGCCCGACCCGCAGCCCGAGGATGCGCCGCGCGGCCAGCGCGATGCCGAGGATCAGCGCCACGAACGTCAGCGGCACGCCGATCGTGTAAACCAGGAAGTCGCCCATGTGTCCCCCCGAAGCAGTTCGCGCGGAGGATAGATCGGCTTCCCTGAAAACCCCGATGCACCGGGTCGGCGGCGGCGCGGATCCGGGTCGACCATCGAGGCGGTGGTCGGCGGTGTGGCGGTGGTCGGCGGTGTGGCGGTGGTCGGCGGTGGTGCGGTGTCGGGCGTGCCGCGCAGCCGGCCGACCGGGTGGTGCCCGCGGTCCCGGTGTCGTGCGCGCGGCTGTCGGCACGTCGACCCGGTCGGGTCCGGTCACCCGACCGGGATGGCCGGTGATCAGAAGTCGAACACCGGGCCGGTTTCCGCGCGCATCGCGCACCGGTTGGGGAACGTCGCGGTGAACCGGCGTTCCCGGCCGTGCCACAGGCCGGTCGCCTCGACCGTCACCGGGTCGTACTCCAGCGTGCAGACCACCGACTGCTGCGCCATGCCGGCGATCTCGCCGTCGACGCCGCCCAGCGCCTCGCACGCCTGCTCCGCCCTGGGGTGCGTGCCGCCGGCCGGTCCGCAGGTCAGCGTGATGGTCCTGGTGCTCTCACGGTGTTGCGCGGTCAGCAGGAACGAGGAGTCGGGCGCGCCGACCGCGGGGAGGAACGCGGCGAGGGCCGCGAGGAGGGGGAGTGTCGCCATGTGCCCAACAGTGGCCGCACCGCACCGCCTCCTCCAGCAATGTCACCAGATCGTGTGGTGTCGCGCGAGCACCGCCGGGTGGGTCGCGCGTCGTCCGTCCGGCGCGTTCGGGTCCCCGTGTGAGCCGGGTCACTGTCGAGCCCACTTCACCCGTCCGGGGACCAGGGTGGACCGATGGGGAACTCCGGGGTGCGCAGGGTGGCGCTCGCCAGCTCGGCGGGCAACGCGGTCGAGTTGTACGACTTCCTCCTTTACGGCACGGCTTCCGCGCTGGTGTTCGACAAGCTGTTCTTCCCGACGTTCGACCCCCGCGTCGGCACCCTGCTGGCGTTCGCGACGTTCGGCGCGGGTTTCCTCGCCCGCCCGCTCGGCGGTGTCGTGATCGGCCACTTCGGCGACCGCGTCGGGCGGCGGTCGATGCTCGTGCTGACGCTGACCGCGACGGGCCTGTGCACCGCGTTGATCGGCCTGCTGCCGACGTACGACTCGATCGGCATCGCCGCGCCGGTCCTGCTGGTGCTGCTGCGGGTCGTGCAGGGCTTCTTCCTCGGCGGCGAGCAGGGCGGCGCGACCCTGATGGCGGTCGAGCACGCGCCGCCGGGGCGCACGGCGTGGTACGGGAGCTGGACGTTCCTGGGCTCGCCGCTCGGGCTGCTGCTCGCGAACGGCGCGCTGGCGGCGTCGACCGCGGTGTCCGGCGACGCGTTCCTGTCCTGGGGCTGGCGGCTGCCGTTCCTGTTCAGCCTGGTGCTGGTCGGCGTCGGGCTCTACGTCCGGCTGTCGGTCGAGGAGAGCCCGCTGTTCCGCGCGGCGCGGGAGGAGGCGGGCACGCTGCGCCTGCCGGTGGTGCACGTGCTGCGCCGGTCGTGGCGGCGGGTGCTGCTCGGCGCGGGCGTGAACCTCGGTTTCAACATGTTCATCTTCGTGCTGGCCACCTTCGTGGTCTCGTACGGCACCAAGCAGTTGGGGATGCCGCGGTCGACGCTGCTGAACGCGGGGCTGGCGGGCGCGGTGGCGCAGGCGGTGGCGATCCTGGTGTTCGCGCGCCTGTCCGACCGGGTCGGCCGGCTGCCGGTGATGCTCGGCGGCGCGGTGTTCCTCGGGGTGTTCGCGCTGCCGCTGTTCTGGTTGCTGGAGACCCGGTCGCCCGCGCTCGTGGTGGCGGCGGTCGTGATCGGATTCGCGGGCTCGGCCGCGGTGTTCGGCCCGATGCCCGCGTACTACGCGGAGCTGTTCGGCACCCGCGTCCGGTACAGCGGGGTGTCGTTGAGCTACCAGCTCGGGTCGGTGCTCGGCGGCGGCCTGTCGCCGCTGATCGCGGCGTGGTTGCTGGAGTTGACGCCCACGCGGGCGTCGTGGCCGGTGTCGCTGTACCTGGTCGCCGGCGCGGTGGTGACGGCACTGTGCCTGGTCGCGCTAGGAGAGACTGTGTTTGATGGCCCGACTCCGTCGGGCGGCTCGGCCGCCGGGAAGTCGGCGGCACACGGGGCGGGTTGTGCCGATCCAAAGGCGTGATCGGCACAACCCGCGCCGTGAACCACCGACGCGGCCTCGCGGTGTTGGATTTGCCCGACGCCGTCGGGCGGCTCGGCCGCCTTTGAGTCGGCGGCACACGGGGCGGGTTGTGCCGATCCAAAGGCGTGATCGGCACAACCCGCGCCGTGAACCACCGACGCGGCCTCGCGGGCGCGTGTGCGAGGGGAAGTGTGGGAGCGTAAGAGGCGAGGGGGCTCGGAGAGCGAGAGGGCGAGGGCTTAGGAATGCGCCTTTACGCGGTTCAGGACTGAGGTCACTGTGGCGGCTGGGGCGGTGGGGCGTTGCGTTGTGCGCCAAGCGATGACGCCGTCCGGGCGGATGAGGCTCGCGCCGTCCGGGCCGATGCCGTAGCGCTTGGCCAGTTCGCCGGTGGGGTCGGCCAGTTCGGGCACCTCGACCGGCGCGTCCGCCCACACCGCGCGGTTCAGGGTGATCAGCGTCCAGTCCCGGACCAGGTCGACGGTCGAGGTGGCCGCGCCGTCGTGCAGCACGGTCACGTGCGGTGCGCGGAAACCGGGGCGACCGCTGGGTTCCAGCGGGTTCTCCAGCTCCGCCGGGTCGTCGTCCTCGATCAGCACCGCGCCCGAGCGGCAGCGGTAGCCGAAGATCAGGCGCAGGTGGTCGACCGGCTCCGGCACGTCCGGGCCCGCCAGGTGCGGCGCGAGGCGCTCCACGTAGTTGGCGAACGACGCGTCGATGATGTGCCGCGCGTAGGGCCGCCGCTCGGCCTCGTAGCTGTCCAGCAGGCCCGGCCCCGCTTCGCCGCGCAGGACCGCCGCGAGCTTCCACGCGATGTCGTACCCGTCACCGACGGCCGTGTTGCCGCCGAGGCCGCCGGTCGGCGGCGTCACCTTCGCCGCGTCGCCGACGAGGAACACGCGCCCGGCGCGGAACCGGTCGCTGAGCCAGGCCGCCATCTCCCACGACGTGATCTCCAGGATGTCCGGCTCCAGGTCCGGCTCGTCGGTGGCGACGCGCAGCAGCTCCCGGCACCGCTCGGCCGGGAAGTCCGCGGGCGACTCACCGCGCTCCGGGTGGTACTCGACCGCGAACACGTTGCGGCGTTCCGTGTTCGTCATCATGAACACCCCGGTGAACTCGGGGTTCTGGAGGTAGAACAGGGTGCCCTTGTCGGCGGCGAGCCGGTCGCCCATGTCCGCGTCGAACACCACCCCGACGTGGTGGCTCAGCGCGCCGCGGCCCTGCCGCCCGATGCCGAGCGACTCCCGCACGAACGACCGGTGCCCGTCCGCCGCCACCAGGTAGTCCGCCCGCACCCGGAACGCCTCGCCGGACGCGCGGTCGAGCAGCTCCGCCGTCACGCCGGACGCGTCCTGGCGCACCGACGTCAGCTCGGTGCCGAACCGCACCTCCGCGCCGTGCCCGCGCGCCGCGGCCAGCAGCACGGGTTCCACGTAGTCCTGGCCCGCCATGCCGAACGCCTCCGGGCTCAGGCCGACGTCCACTTCGTCCTCTTCGTGGACGATGGTGTGGAACACCCGGCCCCGCAGGCTCTCGGCGACCTTGACGACGATGCCGGAGGCCACCCCCTCGCTGCCGCGCAGCACCTCGTCGGCCACCCCGCAGCGCCGGAAGATCTCCATCGTGCGGTTCGTCTGCCCGGTCGCGCGCGGGTTCGGCGACGTCCCGGCGTGCTTGGCGACGCCCAGCACGGAGATCCCCTGTCGCGCGAGGAACAGCGTGGCCGTCAGCCCGCCGAGCCCCGCGCCCACCACCAGTACCTGTACACGCCTGTCCTCTTCCATAAATAGAATCTTAGCCACTAAGAGACTTGGTCGGCAAGTGGAACCGTGCGCCTGGTCTCCGCCGACTCGAACGCGGCCTTCACCACCTCCAGTCCGGTGATCGCGTCGGCGACCGGGACGGGGGTGCCGCCGGCCGCGACGATGGCGTAGAAGTCCTGGTAGCTGCCCCGCTCGGTCTCGACCGGGCGACCCGACAGGGTGCCCCACGCCTCCTCCGGGTCCGCGCCCCAGCCGGTGCCGCCCGGCACCGCGCCCGCCTTCAGCAGCTCCTCCTGCGGGTCCATCCCGTGCTTCACGTACGCCGCCCGGTCGCCCAGCACGCGGAAGCGCGGGCCCCGGTCGGCGGCCAGCGCCGACGCCCACAGGTGCGAGACGACGCCGCCGGCGTGGGTGAGCGCCAGGAACGCGTCGTCGTGGGCCTTGGCGCCCGGCCGCAGCGTCCGCACCTCCGCGTAGACCGCGGTGGGCCGGCCGAACAGCGCCACCGCCTGGTCGACCAGGTGCGTGCCCAGGTCGTACACGATGCTGCCGAGGTCCGCCGGGTCGCCGGACTCCTTCCACGACTCCTTCGGCTCCGGCCGCCACCGCTCGAACCGCGACTCCCAGCGGTGCACCTCGCCCAGCGCGCCCTCGCGGACCAGGCGGGCGACGGTGCGGAAGTCGCCGTCCCACCGGCGGTTGTGGAACGGCATGAGCCGCAGCCCGCGGTCCGCCGCGACCGACGCGAGGGCGCGGGCCGCCGCCGGCGAACCGGCGAAGGGCTTGTCCACCACCGCGTGCAGCCCGTGCTCCAGCGCCGAGCGCGCGTGCGCCGCGTGGTGCCGGTTGGGCGTGGTCACCACCGCGAGGTCGAACTCGTCCGCCCGTCGCCACACCTCGTCGACCGCGGTGATCACCTCGGTGCCGGGGTACCGCGCGAGCACCGCGGCGCGGCGCTCCGGGTTGCCGGTGACCACGGCGGACAGCGTCAGCCCCTCGGTGGTGGCGATGAACGGTGCGTGGAACGCGGCTCCTCCGAGCCCATAGCCGATGAGTGCGGTGCGCATGGGCCGAACCCTAGGCTTCCCACGTCGTGGACGCCCTGTCGCGGTCCGTGGCACGGCGCTAACTTCATCCACATGAGTTTCCTGGTGACGCGTCGCCACGTCGACTACGCGCGTGTCAGCAGCATGGCCTGTCGCATCGGCTGACCGACCACCGCGCGTCGCCCGCGGCGCGCCCGGACCCCACCCCGCGCGCCTCCCCGGCGCGCTCGCACCGCACGCGTCGCCCTCGTCGCGCTCGCCGGCACCCGCGCGTCGTCCGCCGTCGCACCGGCACCGCAACCCCGCGCGTCTTCCGGCGCGCTCGCACCGCACGCGTCGACCCGGCGCGCCGCACCACACCCGGCGCGCCGACCTCGACGTGCCCGCACAACCCCCGCGCGTCGTCCTCCTTCGTCGCGCTCGCACGACCCACCAGCCCTGACAGGAGCCCCGGCATGTCCTGGTCCTTCGAAACCAAGCAGGTCCACTCCGGCGCGGCGCCGTGCCCGGAGACCGGCGCCCGCGCCACGCCGATCTACCAGACCACCTCGTACGTCTTCCGGGACACGGCGCACGGCGCGGCGCTGTTCAGCCTCGCGGAGCCGGGCAACATCTACACCCGCATCAACAACCCCACCCAGGACGTGCTGGAGCAACGGGTCGCCGCCCTGGAAGGCGGGGTGGCCGCCGTCGCGTTCGCCTCCGGCCAGGCGGCCGAGACGGCGGCGATCCTGAACCTCGCGCGGGCGGGCGACCACCTCGTGTCGAGTTCCTCGCTCTACGGCGGCACCTACAACCTGTTCCACTACACGCTGCCCAAGCTCGGCATCTCGGTGTCCTTTGTGGACGACCCGGACGACCTGGAGGCGTGGCGCGCCGCCGCGCGCCCGGAGACGAAGCTGTTCTTCGCCGAGTCGCTGGGCAACCCGCGGAGCAACGTGCTGGACATCGAGGCGGTGGCGGGGGTCGCGCACGCGGCCGGCGTGCCGCTGGTGGTCGACAACACCGTGCCGACGCCCTACCTGCTCCGGCCGCTGGAGCACGGTGCGGACATCGTCGTGCACTCGGCCACGAAGTACCTCGGCGGCCACGGCACCGCGATCGCGGGCGTCGTCGTCGACGGTGGCCGGTTCGACTTCGGGGACGCCGAGCGGTTCCCCGACTTCAACGAGCCGGACCCCAGTTACCACGGGCAGCGGTACTGGCCCGCGCTGGGGCACGGGGCGTTCGCCGCGAAGCTGCGGGTGCAGGGCCTGCGGGACACCGGCGCGGCGATCGCCCCGTTGACCAGCTTCCTGATCCTCCAGGGGATCGAGACGCTCTCGCTGCGCATCGAGCGGCACGTGGCCAACGCGCGGGAGCTGGCCGCGTGGCTGGAGGGGCGCGACGAGGTGGCGAAGGTGCACTACGCCGGGCTGCCGTCGTCGCCGTGGCACGCGGCGGCGCGGAAGTACCTGCCGGGCGGCGCGGGCGCGGTGGTGTCGTTCGAGCTGCGGGACGGCGAGGAGGCGGGCCGGGCGTTCGTCGACGGCGTCGAGCTGTTCAGCCACCTGGTGAACATCGGCGACGTGCGCAGCCTCATCGCGCACCCGGCGAGCACCACGCACAGCCAGCTCACGCCCGAGGAGCAGCTCGTCACCGGCGTCACGCCGGGGCTGGTGCGGCTGTCGGTGGGCATCGAGGGCGTCGAGGACCTGAAGGCCGACCTGGAGGCCGGGTTCCGGGCGGCCAAGTCGGTGCGGTGAGCGACGGGACCACTGCCGGGGAGACCCCTCCCGTCACCGGTGGGTGGCGGGAGGGCGCCCCGAACGGGCGACGCCGGTGGTTCCGGGGCACGCTGCCCGGCCTGCCGGGCGCGCCGGCCGGCCTGCCGGTGCGGATCGCCTACGAGACCTGGGGGGCGCTGAACGCCGCGCGGTCCAACGCGGTGCTGGTGCTGCACGCGCTGACCGGCGACAGCCACGTGGCCGGCGGGGTGTCGCCGGGCCACCCGACGCCGGGCTGGTGGGACGGGCTGGTGGGCGCGGGCAGGCCGCTGGACCCGGAGCGGTGGTTCGTCGTCGCGCCCAACGTGCTGGGCGGCTGCCAGGGCACGACCGGCCCGTGGGAGACCGCGCCCGACGGGCGGCCCTGGGGCGACCGGTTCCCGAGGGTGTCCGTGCGGGACCAGGTGGCGGCGGAGGTGCTGCTGGCCGACGCGCTGGGCATCGGGTCGTGGGCCGCGGTGCTCGGCGGGTCGATGGGCGGGATGCGTGCCCTCGAATGGGCGATCTCCACGCCCGACCGGGTGAAGTCGTTGCTGGTGCTGTCCGCGCCGGCCGCGTCCACGGCGGAGCACATCGCGCTGGCCTCGGCGCAGCTGCACGCCATCCGGGTCGACCCGGTCGCGGGACTGGGCGTGGCGCGGCGGATCGCGCACGTCGCCTACCGGACCCGGGCGGAGCTGGAGGCCCGGTTCGGGCGGGAGCGGCAGGCGGACGGGCGGTACGCGGTGGAGTCCTACCTCGACCACCACGCGGACAAGCTCGTGCGGCGGTTCGACCCGGAGAGCTACGTGGTGCTCACCGAGGCCATGAACGGGCACGACGTGGGCGCGGGGCGCGGCGGGGTGCGGGCGGCGCTGCGCCGGGTGACCGCGCGGACCGTGGTGGCCGGCGTCGACTCCGACCGGCTCTACCCGCTCGCCCAGCAGGCGGAGATCGCGGAGGGGCTCGGCGTGGACCTGCGGGTGGTGACCTCGCCGCACGGGCACGACGGGTTCCTGATCGAGGTGGAGCAGGTCGGCGCGCTGGTGGCCGAGTTGCTCAAGGGCCTCGACGACGACGGCTGAGCGGGCCGGGGAGGACGGGGCAGGGCCCGCAGGCGTGGTGCCGGTGCCCGCGGGCCCTGTCGCGGTCGGTCGGTGGCGCGTCACCCGGAGGCGGGCGGGGTGTCCCGCCCGCTGGGTCGGCCGCGGGTCAGAAGCCCGCGGTGATCCGGGTGAACTCCCAGTCCGCCTGCGGGATGCCGGAGCAGTTGGACGACACCTGGCCGTCGCAGCCGCCGCGGTCCCGGTTGACGGCCCAGAAGGCGAACCGGCCGAGGCCGTTGGACTTCGCCCAGTCGCGCAGCGCGGTCCAGTCGGCCGTGGTGGTGACCTCCTTCTGGTCGGACAGGCCGTTCATGCCGGAGATGCCCGAGTGGTTGAACGCCACGGCGTCGGACCAGCCGAAGACGGACTTCAGCTTGTTCTTCAGGGCCGTCGTCGCGGCGATGGTGTCGGCGCGGACGTTCGAGCTGCCGAAGTCGAACGGCATGAGCGTGTACACGTCGATGTTCGCGCCCAGTGCCTGCGACCGCTCGATGAGGCGGTTGCCCCAGGAGTTCGGACCCGTGCGGGTCGTCGGGATGGTGACGATGGTCTGGATGCCGGGGTTCGCCTGCTTGACGATCTTCAGCGCTTCCAGGATGCGGTCCTGCACGGCCGCGTTCTCGAACTCGTCGGTGTTCTCGATGTCGATGTCGATCGCCTTCAGCCGGTAGGCGTCGATCACCTTCTGGTACGCGCCCGCAAGCGCTTGCGGGGTGCTGCAGTTCGGACCGAGCTTGTTGCCGCTCCACCCGCCGAACGACGGGACGACGTCACCGCCCGCCGCGCGGATCTGGTTGATCGCCGTGGCGTCGATGCCGCCGGTCAGCGGCCGGTTGCCGTCCCAGGCGGGGTTGCAGCCGCCCTGGGCCAGCACGAACGCCATCGTGAACCACTTGATGCCGGTCGCCTTCATGACGGTCTGCGGCGCGGGCGGGTTGCCCCAACCCAGGAACAGGTAGGGCGCGCCCCGGCCGGCGATCGGGTCCGGCCCGTCCTTGGTGGTCGCGGTGACCTGGTTGGAGGCGTCGGACGTGTTGCCCGCCGCGTCCTTCGCCCGGACGGTGAACTGGTAGGCGGTGGCCGGGGTGAGCCCGGACACCGTCGCGGTCGTGCCCGTGACGCTGGTGGCGACGGTGTCGCCGCGGTAGACGTCGTAGCCGGTCACGGCCACGTTGTCGGTCGCCGCGTCCCAGGCCAGCGCCACCGCGTTCGCGGTGACGTCGGTGGCGCGCAGGTTGGCCGGCGCGGTGGGCGCGGTCGTGTCGTCGCCGCCACCGCCCTCGCAGGACGCGCCGTTGACCTTGCAGTTCGCCGGTACGCCGGTGCCGGTGCCGACGAACCCGAAGGTGCGGGTCGCGCCGGCGGACAGGCTGCCGTTGTACTCCCGGTTGGTCGCCACGTAGTGGTTGCCCGTCCGGGTGATCAGCGCGTCCCAGTACGACCCCAGCGAGGTGCCCTCGGGCAGGTCGAACTCGACCTTCCAGGACGTGAGGGCGCCGGGGCCGCCGTTGGTGATGGTGTACTTGCCCTCGAAGCCGCTGCCCCAGTCCTGGGGTTTGGCGAACGTGGCCGTGACGCCGGGCGCGGCGGATGCCGCCGGCCCGGTCAGCGCCAGTGATCCGATGGCCAGCGCGCTTGCCGCCAGCAGCGCGCCCAATCGTGGTTTCATGCGGGACTCCTCGGCGGATTGGCAGGGTAATCGCGCCCACCGGGGAGACTGGTCTAGACCACCGGGCTTGTCAATGGCCTTCACTCGTCCAAAGCCGCCTCGATCCAGGGTGCCACCGCCAGATCGCGCACCTCGCACTCCAGCGCGAGCTTCACGGTCCAGCGCAGCGCCTGGAGCACCACCGTCGCCAGCTCCTGGGGCCGGCCGTTGGCCAGGGCGATCTCGATCTGCTCGGCCGCCGCCTGCTGGTCGCCGTGGACCTCGGCCAGCAGGGTGCGGATCGCCGTGCGGACGGGCGGGTCCGCGTCGTCGATCGGCACCTCCTGGCCGTCCTCGTCGAACACCTGCATCTTGACCGGGGTCGCGCCACCGGACCCGAGGGCGGCGACCATGTCGCTGCACTCCGAGAACAGCAGCAGCACCAGCTCCCGGATCTCCTCGTTGCCCTCGGGCGACCCGCTGAGGTAGCCGGTGACCAGGTCGACCGCGACGGCGTCCTCCCCGTCCTTGGCGGCGACCAGGGCTTCACCGGCGACGGCCGTGAGCCGTGCCCAGCGATCCGGATCATGCTGCGGGTGCATTCAGCCATCTTCCATCACGGAGTAGGGGCGCACAGCTCTGTCTATTGCCTACCTGGTGGCGTTCGGGTGCCGCAACGGCTTGTCGCACCGACCGCCGGGGTGCTACCCGGGTATGACACACCCCGGCGTCATGTGCCGCGCGGGGCGGTGCGCCTAGCATTCGGCGCGTGATCCGCACATTTCTCCAGGTCGTGCTGCTCTCCGACCGCACGCGGGTCTTCGACGGGTTCCGGTTCCGCCGCTACGCCGCGGCGGCCTTGCTCCTCCACGGCCTGGTCGTCGCGATCAACATCTCCGTGGGCTACGTGCAGGCCAGGGACCCGGACGGCTGGTGGCCGCTGCTGTTCGCCCTCGTGCTCGGCAGCTTCGGCCTGCTGCTGCGCTCCGCGCTCGGGGCGTGGCGGCTGGCCACGGCGGGCGTGGTGGTGGCGTGGCTGCTGGGCCCGCCCGACGCCGGTCTCCTCCAGGGGTGGGGCTGGTGCTGGTACCTCCCCGTGCTGGTCACCGTCGGGCTGCTGCACCGCGGCCGGGTCGTGGCCGTCGTCGCGTCGCTGACCACGGGGGTCGTGTACCTCGTCAGCGCGGCCGGAAACCTCGACCTGTTCCCGCCGACCGCGGGCTTCCTGCTGCTGTGCCTCGCGCTGGGGTACGCGTTCGGCTCGCGCGGGCGGGCCGAGCAGCGCTTCCACGCCGAGCGCGACGCCAAGGCCGCGCTGGTCGAGCGGGCGCGCATCGCCCGCGAGATGCACGACGTGGTCGCGCACCACATGTCCCTGGTGGCCGTGCGCTGCGAGACCGCCCCCTACCGGATCGCCGGGCTGCCCGAGGACGGCGTCCGCGAGTTCGCCGAGTTGGGTGACGCCGCCAGGGCCGCGATCACCGACATGCAGGGCCTGCTCGGCGTGTTGCGCGCGACCGACCAGCGGGCGGACCGCGCGCCCCAGCCCGGCCTGGCCGACATCCGCGCGCTCGCGCCGCGGGCGGTGGTGGCCGACGTGGCGGTGCCCTCGGCGGTGGGGCTGACCGCGTACCGGGTCGTGCAGGAGGCCCTGACCAACGCCGGGCGGCACGCGCCCGGCTCGTCGGTGTCGGTCGTGGTGTCGGTGGTGGACGGGGCGCTGGAGGTGTTCGTGCGCAACACCGCGGGCGGGCCGTCGACGGGCGGTGGCGGCGGGCACGGGCTGGTCGGCATGAGGGAGCGCGTCGCCGTGCACGGCGGGTCGCTGGACGCCTCGTCCACCGAGGACGGCGGGTTCGCGGTGCGCGCGAGGATTCCGTTGGGGGAGCGTTGATCAAGGTGCTGGTGGCGGACGACCAGGAGATGGTCCGCGAGGGCTTCTCGGCGTTGCTGGACGCGCAGCCGGACATCTCGGTGGTTGGCTCGGCGGGCGACGGCGCGGCGGCGGTCGCCGAGGTGCGGCGGCTGCGCCCGGACGTGGTGCTGATGGACATCCGGATGCCGGGCACGGACGGGTTGGCCGCCACCAGGCTGCTCGCGGACGACCCGGTGAAGGTGCTGGTCCTGACGACGTTCGACCTCGACGACTACGTGTACGAGGCGCTGCGCGCGGGCGCGGGCGGCTTCCTGCTCAAGCACGCCCCCGCGCGGGAGCTGCTGGAGGCGGTGCGGGTCGTGGCGCGGGGCGACGCGCTGCTCGCGCCCTCGGTGACGAAGCGCCTGATCGAGGACTTCGTGAAGGCGCAGCCGACGCGGGTCGTGAAACCGGCGCGGCTGGCGGCGCTGACGGACCGCGAGACCGAGGTGCTGCGGCTGGTCGCCACCGGGCTGTCGAACACCGAGATCGCCGCGCACCTGGTGCTGGCCGAGCAGACGGTGAAGACGCACGTGAGCCGCGTGCTGATGAAGCTGGGCCTGCGCGACCGGGCGCAGGCGGTGATCGCGGCCTACGAGTCGGGCCTCGTGGTACCGGGGTAGCACCCCGGAACCGGCACCCCGGTGTGACGATCCGGGCGTCGTCGCCTTCCTAGCTTTCCGGGCATGGGGAAGCTGATCGCGGCGCTGGCCGCGCTGATGGTGCTGGTGACGCCGACCGGCGTCGCGACGCCGGTCGACCGCGTCGAGGTGTACGGGGACCTGGCGCGCGCGCGGCACGTGGCGGTCGTGGTGCCGGGGTCCGATGTGGACGGTGCGCGGTTCGACGCCACCGTGGGCCGCATGGCCCGCGCGGTGCGGGCGCGAGCCGGGCGGGACGACCTGGCGGTGGTCGCGTGGCTCGGCTACCGCACGCCGTCCGGCGTCGGCGTGGACGCGGCGAGCGGTCGCCTGGCCCGCGCCGGCGCGGTGGCGCTGGCGCGGTTCGTGCGCGGCCTGCCCGGCGAGGTGCACCTGCTGTGCCACAGCTACGGGTCGGTCGTGTGCGCGCTGGCCGACGTGCGGGTCGCCGACATGGCGTTCCTGGGCAGCCCTGGCGTGCGGGTCGCGTCGGCGGGCGAGCTGCGGGCGCGGGTGTGGGCCGCGCGCGGCGCCGACGACTGGACGCGCTGGGTGCCGTCGGTCCGCCTGGGCGACCTGGGGCACGGCGTCGACCCGACCGATCCGGCGTTCGGCGCGGGCGTGTTCGACACCGGTGAGGCGCGCCGGCACGACCAGTACTTCGACCCCGGCACGGCGTCGCTGGGCGCCCTCGCCCGGATCGCGGTGGGTGAGCGGCCGTGACCCGCGACCCGGTGGTCGACTCGATGCGGGCGCTCGCGATCGGCGGCGTCGTGCTGGGCCACTGGCTGGTGACGTCGGTGGTGGTGGCGGACGAGGGGCTCGTCGTGGACAGCCCGCTGCGGTGGCTGCCCGAGTTCGCCCCGGTCGGCTGGGTGCTCCAGACCCTGGGCCTGTTCTTCTTCGCCGGCGGGTTCGCGGCGGCGCGCTCGACGACGCCGTGGCTCCGCCGGGTGCGCCGGATGGCCGTGCCGGTGGCGGTGCTGTCGGCCTGCTGGGCGGCGGTCCTGTGCGGGCTGTCGCTGCGCGGCCTGCCGCAGCAGACCGTGCTGACGGTGGGGTACCTGGTCGTGACGCCGCTGTGGTTCCTGGTCGTCCACGCGGTGCTGCTCGGCGCGACCCCGCTGCTGCGCCGGCTCGGCGGGTGGGGCCTGGCGATCCCGCTCGCCCTGGTCGCGCTCGACGTCGGGTGGGTGAACGTGCTGGCCGTGTGGTGCGCGCCGTGGCAGCTCGGCGTCCTGGCCGCCCGGCACGGCCACCGGCGGTCGTGGGGCGCGGCGCTGTTCGGCGCGGGCGCGACCGCGTTCGCGGTGCTCGTGGCCAACGGCTACCCGATGAGCGCGGTGGGCGTGCCGGGCGCGGAGGAGTCCAACCTGTTCCCGCCGTCACCGGCCGCGCTGGCCCTCGCGTTCGCCCAGATCGGGCTGGTGCTGCTCATCCGGCCGACGTTCCGGGCGCGCCGGCTCAACGCCCGCGCGCTGCCGGTCTTCCTGGCGCACCAGAGCGCCCTGCTGGTGGTGACGCTGGTCGGGGCGGCGTTCGGGCCGCTACCCGGCCTGCACACCGTGCCCGACGACGCGCTCTGGCTGCTGGAACGGCTCACCTGGCTGCCCGTGTTCGCCTGCGTGACCCTGGTCCTGCTTGGGTATCGCCGCGAGCAGGGCCACGGCGATGGTCGCGACGTGCAGCGCGACCATCGCGGCGGTGGGCTCCAGGACGAGCAGCGGCGGCACGCAGGCCAGGGCGGTGAGCAGCCACGGCCGCCTGCCGTGGCAGGTGCCGGTGTGCGCGGTGTGCAGCAGGTACCAGCCCAGCAGCAGGTGGATGAGGTTCTGCAGCGGGTCGACGTCGAACACCACGAGGGTGCCCGCCGCGCCCGCGAAGCCCGTGACGACGAACCCCAGGACGCCCAGCACGCCGAAGGCGACGCCGAGCGTGGCCGCGAGCCGGGTGCGGTGGGTCTCCCTGGCGTGGCAGGGCAGCAGCGCGGCGGTCCGCTCGAACCGGTGGAACGCGGGCAGGACGGGCAGCAGCAGGAGCACCAGCAGCGAGAGCCACCGGGGCCGGGCCACGACCCAGTCGAACGCGGTGGGCGCGTCCAGCAGGCCGAGCAGCCCGAGCACCGCGGCCAGCGCGGTCAGGTAGCCGAGGTAGACGGTCATCGGCGCGGAGCGCGCGTAGTCGACGACCCGCCACGGCGTGCGCCTCGCGAGCCACGCTGACACGCGCTCGCGGGCCAGCAGCACCACGCCGAGCTGGGCGAGGCCGAGCACCAGCAGGCACACCGTGGGCGGGCTGAGGTTGGAGCCCGCCTCGCCGGGCACGGACATCATCGTGCGCGGGTAGCCGCCGACCGTGACGAGCGCCGCCAGGACGGGCACGGCGACGACCACGAGCGCCGCCCGCGCGCGGCGCGGCAGGCGGGTGAGGCTGCCGTCGGCGTAGTGGAACCCCAGCTGTTGCAGCAGCAGCGCGCCCAGCACGAGGTTGAGGTAGCCGCCGGCGCGCCAGGAGAGGCCGATCCGCAGCGCGTCGACGACGATCAGGGCGGCGACCAGCGCGACCGGCGTGACCAGGCGGGCGCGGCGGTGCAGCGCGGCCATCACGGGCGTCGCCGCGACCGCGACCAGGTAGAGGCCGAGGAACCACAGCGGGTGGGCGATCAGCCGGCCGAAGGTCTCCACGCGGTGCTTCGGCACGTCCAGCAGCTCCAGCGGCAGCGGCAGCACCAGCCAGGCGAGCACGAACGCGAGCACCGGCCGCAGCAGCCAGCTGATCCGGCTGACCAGGTAGCGGCCGTACCCGCCGCCGTCGGCCTGCACCGCGAGCCAGCTCGTGAGGTTGGCGTGCCCGCCGGCGAAGTAGAACACCGGGATCGTCTGGAGCAGCCAGGTGAGCAGCCAGAGCCAGGACGCGCCGACCCCGGCCCAGTGCAGCACGGTCAGCAGCGACTGCCCGACCACGACCAGGCCGAGGCCGGTCAGGCGCAGGAACGCGGCGTACCGGTCCTGCGGCCCCACGGCGGGCGCGGGCGCACCCGGCGCGGGCGCACGCCTGCGGGGCAGCCGGGCCGCGAGCAGGAACACGACGACGGCGCTGCCGAAGCCCCACGCCAGCACGGGCTCGTGGCCGGGCGGCCCCCAGCGCTGCCGCCACGAGTTGAACTCCAGGCCGGCGGCGTAGAGCCCGGCCACGGCGTGGCAGCGGGAGGCGCTGTCGCGCGGGTTGCGGTCGCACTGGCCGTGCATGTCCGCCGCGAGGCGGGCGTCGAGCGACCTGCGCGCCTCGGGCGGCAGCGGCCGTCCCTTCAGCTCGGCGTAGCGCAGCAGGTCGTACCCGAGGTCGTGGGCCCGGCACCCGGTGCCGAAGTCCCACTCGGTGTCGCCGGCGGGACCGGAGCACCCGCCGTGCGGCGCGACGGCGCGGGTGGTGCCGTCCGGCGCGGTGACGGTGACCGGCGAGCGCCCGGTGACGGCGGTGAAGTCGGCGGGGAACCCGGCCAGCGGCGACACGCCTGCCAGCGGTCGGGTCAGCGCCTCGACGGCCTCGGCGGCGACGGCGACGTCACCGGTCAGCGGGCGGTCGTCGGCGGCGCCCGCGGGCCGGGAGGCGACCACGCCGCAGCAGAACACCGCCAGCGCGACCAGCAGCAGGCGGGACCAGGCGGGCAACCGGCCCAGCAGTCGAGCACCCCACCAGCCGCCGACGCCGTCCACCCCGAGCCCGCTCATCGACCGCCAAGGTTACGGATCGGCAACGCGGCGCGCCAACCGGCCACCCCCACCGCGCCGGGGGCCGGCCCCACCCCCTACGCCTCGCTCGGGCAGGCGCCCACGTCGGTCCAGGTGACCTCCTTGCCGCGCTTGGTCGCGAACGTGCCGGGCGGCTCCAGGCACTCGTACCCGCCCACCTCGTGCGTGTCCGGGTCGGTCCACCGGTAGTAGCGCCGGCCCCGGTCGGCCGGGATGGGGTCACCGCTGCGGTGCCTGGACGGGGGTCCGGCTCCGGGGTCCTCGGACATGGCGCTCCTCCGCGGACGGGCTCGGGCCGGGGCTCGGGGGCACGCTACGGCGCCCGTCGCCGGCGCGCTCGGTCAACGCGGCCCGGTGCACCCATCGGGTGGTGTGGTGTGCTCCCGGTCCACGGCTCCGCGCGCGAGCGCGGCCTGCCGGTCCGCCTCGCCCAGCGCCGCCGCCCGGATGTTCTCGCCGGCCAGCTTCGCGCCGGCCAGCCGCGCGCCGCCGAGGTCCGCCGAGGTCCGCGCCGCGCAGGTCGGCGACCCGCAGCGCCGCGCCGGCGAGGTTCGCGCACCGCAGCTCCGCGCCGGGCAGCTCCGCGCGAGGTCGACCGAGGCGCTGTGGCCCAGGCCGACCAGGGCGGTGAGCGCGGCGTCCACGTCGATCAGCGCGCGCTGGAAGCCCGCCTCGCAGTGGAACCGCCCGTCATCCCAGCGGATCGGTCGGTGGTGCCGCACGAACGCGGACAGCACGCGGCCGACCGTCGGCCCGTCCGGCGGCGAGTCGTGTGCGAGAGGTCCGGGCCGGGGGGAGGGGTCGCGGGGTTCGGCGGGGTGCGGCGCGCCCCCGGTGCCGGCGGGTGATCACGACCACCTCATCGACCGGCGGAGGGACCCGCTTGAGTCGCGCCGTGCGGTGACGACGCCGCGGCGGTGGCCGCCCGGTGCGGGCGGCGCGGTCACCCGGTGGCGGGCTGCGCGGTGACGGGCTGCGCGGTCACCAGGACGCCCGCGGTGGTCAGGGAGGCCAGCGCCATGCGGGTCAGCAGGGCGGCCATCTGGTCGCGGTCGAGGTGGGCGCTGTGCGGCGTCGAGTTGATGAGGCCGAACACGGCGTGCGCGGCGGCGCGGGCGGTCGGCTCGTCCACCGCCACGCTCTCCTGGAGCGTCGAGACCCACACCTCGACGTACCGGCGCTGGAGCGCCCGCACGCGGCGGCGGTCCGGGTCGGTCAGGTTCGCCAGGTTGCGCATCTGGACGGTGATCAGCGCCGGGTCGTCCAGCGCGAAGTCGACGTGCCAGCGGACCAGGGCGTGCAGGGCCGCCGCCGCGTCGGGCGACGCCGACACCCTGGCCTGCCCGCCTTCGAGCAGGCGCTCGGAGATCGACGTCAGCATCTCGCCGAGCATCGCGTCCTTGCTGCGGAAGTGCCGGTAGAGCGCCGGCCCGGAGATGCCGACGGCCGCGCCGATGTCGTCGATGCCGACACCGTGGAAGCCGTGCCGGGCGAACAGCTCGGCCGCCGCGTCCAGGATCTGCTCCCGCCGCGTCTGCTTCACACCTTCGGCTGACACGGCACCCATCCTAAACGCGTCGGCGGCAAAACGTAAACGAGCGTTAACCGCGTGGCCGGCCGCGGATCTTCGACCGGTCGGGTTGTAACGCGAAGTTGTTTCCCGACCAGGTCTTCTTACCGCGCGTACCAGCTGGTAACTCTGGATGTGCTCCGCATCACCACCCTGCGTGTTTCCCTCCGGGAGGCTCCTCGATGCGCCCTGTCCGAACCCTGCTCGGCGCCGCCCTCGCCGCGGCCGCCGCGCTGCTCACCGCCGTACCCGCGCAAGCCCAGGCCGGCGCGCACTACGTCGCGCTCGGCGATTCCTACTCCTCCGGCACCGGCACCGGCTCCTATTACGGCGACAGCGGCTCCTGCAAGCGCAGCCAGTACGCCTACCCGGCGCTCTGGGCCGCGTCGCACGCGCCCGCGAGCTTCAAGTTCGTCGCGTGCTCCGGCGCGCGCACCGGCGACGTCCTCGCCAACCAGGTCGGCGCGCTGAGCGCGGCCACCACGCTGGTCAGCATCTCGATCGGTGGGAACGACGCCGGCTTCACCGACGTCATCAGCACCTGCACGTTCGGCTCCGACCAGACGTGCCGCACCAGGGTCGAGGAGGCCAAGACCTACGCCACGAAGACGCTGCCCGGCCTGCTGGACAACGTCTACGCCCAGATCCGGGGCCGCGCGCCGTCCGCGAAGGTGGTCGTCCTGGGCTACCCGCGCCTGTACAAGGTGCCGGGCTCGTGCTCGGTCGGCCTGAGCGACACCAAGCGCTCGGCGATCAACTCGGCCGCCGACACGCTCCACTCGGTCGTCTCCGGCCGGGCCGCCGCGAAGTCGTTCACCTACCGCGACCTGCGCGGCGCGTTCTCCGGGCACGAGATCTGCTCGTCCGACTGGTGGCTGAACAGCCTGTCCTGGCCGGTCGAGGAGTCCTACCACCCGAACCGGGACGGCCAGCGCCTCGGCTACCTGCCGCACCTGGCCGCCGTCACCGGCTGACACCCCGGCGACGGGTGGAGGGGGTCGCCCCGGCGGCCCCCTCCACCGCTGCCGGGGTGGTGGACGGAGTCGTTAACAAGCGCTAACATCGCCTCGGGTTAACGACTGCTAACCGCGAGGAGTCCCGGCATGGACGCGCCCGTCCTCCGCAGCGCCGCCGACAAGTCGGGCGAGGCGTTCCGGCGGTACGCGGACGAGCACACCGCCCTCGTCCACGACCTGCGCGCCAAGCTCGCCGCGGCGGCCCGCGGCGGGTCGGACAAGGCCCGCGCCCGCCACGTCGAGCGCGGCAAGCTGCTGCCGCGCGACCGGGTGGACACGCTGCTGGACCCCGGCTCGCCGTTCCTGGAGCTGTCACCGCTGGCCGCCGACGGCCTCTACGACGGCGAAGCGCCCGCGGCGGGCATCATCACCGGCGTCGGTCGGGTGTCGGGGCGCGAGTGCGTGGTCGTCGCCAACGACGCCACCGTCAAGGGCGGCACGTACTACCCGATGACGGTCAAGAAGCACCTGCGCGCGCAGGAAGTGGCGTTGCAGAACCGGCTGCCGTGCGTCTACCTGGTCGACTCCGGCGGCGCGTTCCTGCCCCGGCAGGACGAGGTGTTCCCGGACCGCGAGCACTTCGGGCGGATCTTCTTCAACCAGGCCACCATGTCCCGCCTGGGCATACCGCAGATCGCCGCCGTGCTCGGCTCGTGCACGGCGGGCGGCGCGTACGTGCCGGCGATGAGCGACGAGGCCGTCATCGTGCGCGGCCAGGGCACGATCTTCCTCGGCGGCCCGCCGCTGGTGAAGGCCGCGACCGGCGAGGTCGTCACGGCCGAGGAGCTGGGCGGCGGCGACCTCCACGCGCGCACGTCCGGCGTGACCGACCACCTCGCGGACGACGACGCGCACGCGCTGCGGATCGTCCGCTCCATCGTCGGCACCCTCGGGCCGCGCGCCGAGCGGCCCTGGCGCGTCGAGCCGAGCGTCGAACCGGCGGTGGACCCGGACGAGCTGTACGGAGTGGTGCCCACGGACAGCCGCACGCCCTACGACGTGCGCGAGGTGATCGCGCGGGTGGTCGACGGCAGCCGGTTCCAGGAGTTCAAGAAGGAGTACGGCGCGACCCTGGTCACGGGGTTCGCGCGCATCCACGGCCACCCCGTCGGCATCGTGGCGAACAACGGCGTCCTGTTCGGCGAGTCGGCGCTGAAGGGCGCGCACTTCATCCAGCTGTGCGACCGGCGCAGCGTCCCGCTGGTGTTCCTCCAGAACATCAGCGGGTTCATGGTCGGCCGCGAGTACGAGGCGGGCGGCATCGCCAAGCACGGGGCGAAGATGGTCACCGCCGTGGCGTGCGCGCGGGTGCCGAAGTTCACCGTCGTCATCGGCGGCTCGTTCGGCGCGGGCAACTACTCGATGTGCGGCCGGGCGTACTCGCCGCGGTTCCTGTGGATGTGGCCGAACGCCCGCATCTCCGTGATGGGCGGCGAACAGGCCGCGTCGGTGCTCGCGACGGTGCGGCGCGACCAGCTCGGCGACTCGTGGTCGGCGGAGGACGAGGAGGCGTTCAAGGCGCCCATCCGCCGCCAGTACGAGGACCAGGGCAACCCGTACTACTCCACGGCGCGGCTGTGGGACGACGGCGTGATCGACCCGAAGGACACCCGCACGGTGCTCGGGCTCGCGCTGTCCGCGGCGGCCAACGCGCCGCTGGACCCTGTCGGCTACGGCGTCTTCCGGATGTGATGGGCATGTTCGACTGCGTCCTGGTGGCCAACCGCGGCGAGATCGCGGTCCGCGTGATCCGCGCGCTGCGGCGGTTCGGGATCAGGTCGGTCGCCGTGTACAGCGACGCCGACGCCGACGCGCAGCACGTGCGGCTCGCGGACGTGGCCGTCCGCATCGGACCCGCCGCCGCGCGCGAGAGCTACCTGTCGGTGGAGCGGGTGCTCGACGCGGCGCGGGAGACCGGCGCGCGGGCGATCCACCCCGGCTACGGCTTCCTGTCCGAGAACGCCGAGTTCGCGCGGGCGTGCGAGAAGGCCGGGCTGGTGTTCATCGGGCCGCCCGCCGACGCGATCGACGCGATGGGCGACAAGATCCGCGCCAAGCGGACCGTGCGGGCGGCGGGCGTGCCCGTGGTGCCGGGCCGCACCGAGGTCGGGATGACCGACGACGACCTGGTGGCCGCGGCCGGTGAGATCGGGTTCCCGGTGCTGCTCAAGCCGTCCGCCGGCGGTGGCGGGAAGGGGATGCGCCTGGTGCGCGCGCCGGCGGAGCTGCGCGACGCGATCGAGTCGGCCCGCCGCGAGGCGCGCGGCTCGTTCGGCGACGACACCCTGCTCGTCGAGCGGTTCGTCACCAACCCGCGGCACGTCGAGATCCAGGTGCTGGCCGACGCACACGGCGAGGTCGTGCACCTCGGCGAGCGGGAGTGCAGCCTCCAGCGCAGGCACCAGAAGATCATCGAGGAAGCGCCGTCACCGCTGCTCACGGCGGAGGCCCGCGCGGCGATGGGCCGCGCCGCCGTGGACGCCGCGAAGTCCGTCGGCTACGTCGGCGCGGGCACCGTCGAGTTCATCGTGGACGGCGGCACCGGCGACTACTTCTTCATGGAGATGAACACCCGCCTCCAGGTCGAGCACCCGGTGACGGAGCTGGTGACCGGGGTCGACCTGGTGGAGTGGCAGCTCCGCGTGGCCGCCGGCGAGCACCTCCGGCTGGGCGACGTGCGGCTCACCGGGCACGCCGTCGAGGCCCGCGTGTACGCCGAGGACCCGGCGCGCGGATTCCTGCCCACGGGCGGCACCGTGCTGGCCCTGCGCGAGCCGGACGACGTGCGCGTGGACTCGGCGCTGCGCGTGGGGCTGACCGTCGGCAGCGACTACGACCCCATGCTGGCCAAGGTGGTCGCGCACGGCGACACGCGCGAGGAGGCGTTGCGGCGCCTGGACTCCGCGCTCGGGCGGATGGTGCTGCTCGGCGTGACGACGAACATCCCGTTCCTGCGGGCGCTGCTGGCCGACGAGGACGTCCGCGCGGGCGCGCTGGACACCGGCCTGGTCGAGCGCAAGCTGGCCGGGCTGGTGCGCGACGACGTGCCGGACGAGGTGTACGCCGCCGCCGCGCTGGAGCGGCAGCTCTCGCTGCGCGGCGAGGACCCGTGGGAGCGGACCGGCGGCTGGCGGATCGGCGAGCACGCGTGGACCACCTGGCGCGTGGGCGACGTGGACGTGCGGGTGCGCGGCGAGGAAGTCGTGGTGGGCGAGGGTGAACCGCGCCGGCTCACGGCCTCGGTCGTGGACGGCGACCTGGTCGTCGGTGCCCGCCGGTACGCGATGGCCCGCGCCGGGAACGTCCTGTGGCTCGGCGCGGACGGCCGCACGTGGGCGTTGACCGAGACCGAGCGGTCCGAGCTGTCCGCGCACCGGGCCGAGGGCAGCGCCGGCCCGGTCACCAGCCCCATGCCCGGCACCGTGCTGGTCGTGCGCGCCGCGTCGGGCGACCACGTCACCGCTGGTCAGGCGCTGTTCGTGGTCGAGGCCATGAAGATGGAGCACACCGTCACCGCACCCGTCGACGGCGTGCTCGCCGAAGTGAACGTCCGGGCGGGCCAACAGGTCGCGCTGGACGAGACCCTAGCCGTCGTCGTGCCCCACCAGGAGTGAGCGATGTTGGACTTCCGCCTCGACGAGGAGTACGAGGCCCTGCGCAAGACCGTCGAGGAGTTCGCGCGGGAGGAGGTCGCCCCGGTCATCGGCGGGTTCTACGAGCGCGAGGAGTTCCCGTACGGGATCGTGGCGAAGATGGGCCGGATGGGCCTGTTCGGCCTGCCGTTCCCCGAGGAGTTCGGCGGCATGGGCGGCGACTACTTCGCGCTGTGCCTCGCGCTGGAGGAGCTGGCGCGGGTCGACTCGTCCGTGGCCATCACGCTGGAGGCGGGCGTGTCGCTCGGCGCGATGCCGGTGTACCGATTCGGCAGCGCCGAGCAGCGGGCCGAGTGGCTGCCCGCGCTCTGCTCGGCGGCGAAGCTCGGCGCGTTCGGGCTGACCGAGCCCGGCGGCGGCTCGGACGCGGGCGCGCTGCGCACCACCGCGCGGCTGGACGGCGACGAGTGGGTCCTCAACGGCACCAAGGCGTTCATCACGAACTCGGGCACGGACATCACCGGCCTGGTGACGGTCGCGGCGGTGACCGGGCGGCGGGAGAACGGCAAGCCGGAGATCTCGGCGATCATCGTGCCGTCCGGCACGCCCGGCTTCTCGGTGTCCCGCAAGTACTCCAAGGTCGGCTGGAACGCCTCCGACACGCGCGAGCTGTCCTTCCAGGACTGCCGGGTGCCCGCCGCGAACCTGCTCGGCGAGCGCGGGCGCGGGTACGCGCAGTTCCTCCAGACGCTGGACGAGGGCCGCGTCGCGATCGCCGCGATCGGCGTCGGGCTGGCGCAGGGCTGCGTGGACGAGTGCCTGCGGTACGCCGGCGAGCGCGAGGCGTTCGGCCGTCGGATCGGGGAGTACCAGGCGATCCAGTTCAAGATCGCCGAGATGGAGGCCCGCACGCACACCGCGCGGCTGGCCTACTACCAGGCGGCGGCGAAGATGCTGCGCGGCGAGCCGTTCAAGCGGGAGGCGGCGATCGCGAAGCTCGTCTCGTCGGAGGCGGCGATGGACAACGCCCGTGAGGCCACGCAGGTATTCGGCGGCTACGGCTTCATGAACGAGTACCCGGTCGGCCGGTTCTACCGGGACGCCAAGATCCTGGAGATCGGCGAGGGCACCAGCGAGGTGCAGAAGATGCTGATCGCCCGCGAGCTCGGCCTTCGATAGCGCCGCGTGCACGGACCGCGTCGCGTTGCCGCGCAACGGTTTCCGAGACCGGGCCTGTCCTTTCGGACGGGTGCCGGCCGCACTTCTCGGGCGTGCTCGGGTCCGATTAGGTCGGTTGCGCCAGTACTCTGTTGAAAGTTGCGGCCGAATGCGTCGTGCGCGCGGCGCGTGCGGCGGGGGATGCTGGGTGGGCCGGCGGGGGCCGGCGAGGAGATCAGGGGAGGGATCTGCCCGATGTTCCGTTCATCCACCGTCAGAAACCGCGTGCTCGCGGCCTTGGCCGCGATCGCGCTGCTGGTGTTCGGCGCGGCCCAGATGGCGTCCGCCGGCCCGGTGGGCGCGCAGGGCGCGCCGTCCTTCGAACAACCTCCGCTCAGCGCGGCGGCGCAGGAGCAGGCGAAGCTGGTCGGCGTCCGGTCCGCCCAGGTGACGCCGCAGCTCGTGTACGCCGTGGTCGACAACGGCACGTTGACCGGCCAGAACTTCGGCGCCTCGGGTGCGGCGCGGATCGGCGTCGGCACCTACGAGGTGTTCTTCGGCGCCAGCGACATCACGCGCGGCGCGTACGTGGCGACGCTCGGCCTGCCCGGCAACGTCGGCGCCTCGCCGTCCGGCGAGGTCAACGTCGTGGGTCGGATCGACACCGCCAACGGCCTGTTCATCCAGACCTTCGACTCGGCGGGCGCGCTCGCCGACCGCTCGTTCCACGTGCACGTCGCGTTCTGACACCGCGTCGGGCGTCGTCACCGGGCCGGTACCCGCGCGGGTGCCGGCCCGGTCACGGGAAGGCGCCGTGCCGCCCCTCGCCGGCGAGGAAGCGGCCGAGGCCGGCGCCCACCTCGCGCAGCGACACCAGGCCGTGCGCCAGCTCGTTGGCCAGCGCGTCCGCCTCGGTCATCCCGTCCTGCTCCAGCAGCGACAGCCGGTCCTCGCGCAGGCACGTCCGGGGGAACGCGGCGATCTCCCGCGCCAGCGCCTCGGCCGCCGACCGCGCCGTCCCGGCGGGCACCACGCGGTTGGCCAGCCCGATCGCGAGCGCCTCGTCGGCGAGCACCGGCCGACCGGTCAGCACGAGGTCCAGCGCCCGCGACCGCCCGATCAACCGGGGCAGCCGCACCGTGCCGCCGTCCACCAGCGGCACGCCCCACCGCCGGCAGAACACGCCGAACACGGCGTCCTCGTCCACCACCCGCAGGTCGCACCACAGCGCGAGCTCCAGCCCGCCCGCGACGGCGTGCCCGGACACCGCGGCGATGACCGGCTTGGACAGCCGCAGCCGCGTCGGGCCCATCGGGCCGGCGGGCGACTCCGGGTCGTTGCCGCGCTCGGTGCCCAGCGCCTTGAGGTCCGCGCCGGAGCAGAACGTGCCGCCCTCGCCGTGCAGCACGGCCACCGCCAGCGACTCGTCCTCGTCGAACTCGCGGAACACCTCCGCCAACGTGTGCGCGGTCGGCCCGTCCACCGCGTTGCGCACCGCGGGCCGGTGCAACAGGACCGTGCAGACCGGACCGGACCGCTCCACCCGTACCGCGCCCACGACGTCGACCGCCCCCGTCCGATGCTCACCCGAGCCGCGTCCCCGCCGGACGGTCGGGCCGCTCCCGGCGGCGGGACCGCCCGGCCCGCGCGTCCACACCTCGGGATCGGCGGGATCCGTGCGCCCAGTCTTCAACGCGCCGACCGCCGCGTCCAGTACCCGCGCGGTGACCACGGCGGACCGCGTCGCGCGGGTCCCCGCCGGTGCGGCCGGACGACCACCGGGAGGGTTACTACCGGGCGGTAACTCGCGGGACCGGGAAATTTGGGGGTGCTGATCATCGCGCGGCGGCCTAACGTCGGACGCGTGAGCGATCACAGCCAGGCGGTGGCCGCGCTGCGCGGCCGATACGCGGCGATCCCGGCGGGCGCGCCCGTCCGGCTCGCCAAGCCGACGTCGAACCTGTTCCGGTTCCGCGACGACCAACCCGGCGGGCTCGACGTGGCCCGGTTCGACCGGGTGCTCTCCGTCGACCCGGCCGCCCGCACCGCGCAGGTGCAGGGCATGACGACCTACGAGCACCTGGTGGACGCCACCCTGCCGCACGGCCTGATGCCGCTGGTCGTGCCGCAGCTCAAGACCATCACCCTGGGCGGCGCGGTCGCGGGGCTCGGCATCGAGTCCAGCTCGTTCCGCAACGGCCTGCCGCACGAGTCGGTGCGGGAGCTGGAGGTGCTGACCGGCGACGGGGAGGTGGTCGTCGTCGGCCCGTCCGACGACCTGTTCCGGGGCTTCCCGAACTCGTACGGGACGCTGGGCTACGCGCTGCGGCTGGAGATCGAGCTGGAGCCGGTCAAGCCGTTCGTGCGGCTGCGGCACGTGCCGTTCGGGTCGGCGCGGGAGTGCGCCGAGGTCATCGAGGAGGTCTGCGCGGACCGGGCGTACCAGGGCGAACCGGTCGACTTCGTGGACGGCACGGTGTTCTCCGCGCACGAGCAGTACCTGACGCTCGCCGACTGGTCGGACACCGCGCCGCACCGCTCGGACTACACCGGGCGGCACATCTACTACCGGTCCGTCCAGCACCGGCGCACGGACTACCTGACCGCGCGCGACTACCTGTGGCGGTGGGACACCGACTGGTTCTGGTGCTCGCGGGCGTTCGGCGTGCAGCACCCGTTGGTGCGCCGCCTGGTGCCCAAGCGCTACCTGCGCTCCGACGTCTACCGCCGGATCGTGGCGTGGGACCGCAAGCGCGGCTTCAGCGCCAAGCTGAGCAAGGCGGTCCAGGAGCCGGTGATCCAGGACGTCGAGATCCCGGTCGACCGGCTGGCCGAGTTCCTCGACTTCTTCCACCGCGAGATCGGCATCGAGCCGGTGTGGCTGTGCCCGGTGCGCCTGCGCGACCGGGTCGGCTGGCCGCTGTACCCGATGGACCCGGACGTGCTGTACGTCAACGTCGGCTTCTGGTCCACTGTGGACCTGCGACCCGACGAGGCGATGGGCAGCCGCAACCGGCTGATCGAGGCGAAGGTCGCCGAGCTGGGCGGGCACAAGTCGCTGTACTCGGACTCCTACTACGGGGAGGAGGAGTTCTGGGCCAACTACAACGGCGAGGTGTACCGGGACCTGAAGGAGCGGTACGACGCGGGCTCCCGGCTACCGGACCTGTACGCCAAGTGTGTGCTCCGAAGGTGATCCGTAGGTGAATGGAGGGTCCATGCGGTTGGCCGAGGTGTTCCAACGGGCGGTCGGCGGCGACTCGTCGGTGGGGTTCAGCGCGTACGACGGCAGCCACGCGGGGCCGGCGGACGCGGACGTGCGCATCGAGGTGAGGTCGCCGGAAGCGTTGTCGTACCTGGCTTCCGCGCCCGGTGAGCTGGGCTTGGCCCGCGCCTACGTCACCGGCCACCTGGAGATCATCGGCGACGTGTACGGCGCGCTGGCGCGCCTGTCGGACCTGTCGTTGCGCGAGGTGCCGTGGGCGCAGCGGGTCGAGCTGCTGCGCACGCTGGCCAGGCAGCGCCTGGGCTCGCACGTGCGGATCCCGCCGCAGGAGCGCAGGCTGCACGGCCTGAGGCACTCCAAGGCGCGCGACCGGGAGGCGATCGCCCACCACTACGACGTGTCGAACACGTTCTACGAGTGGGTCCTCGGGCCGTCGATGGCCTACACGTGCGCGGTGTACCCGACGCCGGACGCCACGCTGGAGGAGGCGCAGTTCGCCAAGCACGACCTGGTGGCGCGCAAGCTGGGGCTCCGGCCGGGGATGCGCCTGCTGGACGTCGGGTGCGGCTGGGGCGGGATGGTCATGCACGCCGCGCGCGAGTACGGCGTGCGGGCGCTGGGGGTCACGCTGTCGCGCAACCAGGCCGAGTGGGCGCAGAAGGCGATCGTCGAGGCGGGCCTGTCGGACCTGGCGGAGGTCCGCTACCTGGACTACCGGGACGTGCGGGAGACCAGGTTCGACGCCATCAGCTCGATCGGCCTGACCGAGCACATCGGGAAGGCCAAGCTGCCCGCCTACTTCCGCGCCCTGTACCGGAAGCTGCGGCCGGGCGGGCGGATGCTCAACCACTGCATCACGCGACCGGACAACCGGCACCGGGCGCGGACGGGCGGCTTCATCAACCGGTACGTGTTCCCGGACGGCGAGCTGGTCGGGCCGGGCCACCTCGTGTCGCTCATGCACGACACCGGGTTCGAGGTGCGGCACGAGGAGAACCTCCGGGAGCACTACGCGCTGACGCTGGCGGCCTGGTGCGCGAACCTGGAGCGGCACTGGGACGACGCGGTCGCCGAGGTCGGCCTCGGGCGGGCGCGGGTGTGGCGGCTGTACCTGGCCGCGTCCCGGCTGGGTTTCGAGCGCAACAACATCCAGCTGCACCAGGTGCTGGGGGTGAAGCTGGACGGCACGTCGTCGGGGATGCCGCTGCGACCGGACTGGGCGTGAGGCCGGGCGGACCGGCTGCACCCTATTGATCTTCGATGGGCAGCTGCCGATGCTCGATGAGTGCGCACCGGGTGTCGGGCGGCGGCCCGGTCGGGCTTCCGCGTCGGCGCGCGGCGCGCGGCCGGCGACCCGTTGGTCGCGCGCACCGTCCACCGGGAGGGGCCGGCCCGTGAAACACCTGCCCGTCGTCGTGGTCGCCCTCGTCGTGGCCGCCCTCGGCGCGGCGGCGTGGGGGTCCAGGGCGGCGGCGGGCGCGCCCAAGCCCTCGTGGGAACCCGCCCGCGACGCCCGGCGGGCGCTCAGGAACGGGCGAGGAGCGCGCGCACCTCGTCCGCCGTGAGCGGGCGCGTCCCGTACAGCGGTCCCTGCGCGCTCGTGACGCCCAGCTCGTGGAGCCGGCGCGCCTCGGCGATCGTGCCGACGCCCGCCGCGTGCCGGGGGATGCCCAGCGTCCGCGCCCACGTCAGCAGCGCGACCGCCGCGCTCTCGTCGACCGGGTTCGAGCCCTCGGCCAGGCCGTGCACCGGCGCGCCCTGGAACTTCACGCCGTGCAGCGGGATCTTCCGCAGCTTGTCCACCGGGATGTTGCCGCCGCCCACCTGGTCCAGCACGAACCGCACGCCGTGCTCGGCCAGGATCGCCAGCTCCTCCGCCCGGTCCTCGCCGATCAGGGCGGGCAGCTGCTCACCGAGCTCGAACCGCAGCAGGTTCGCGGGCAGGCCGCTCTCCCGCAGCACGCGCCGCACGTCGGCCACCAGCTCCGGCTCCTGGCACTGCCGCGCCGTGAGGTCCATCGTCAGCACCGGTGCGCGTGCGCCGAACTCCGCGTGCCACGCCCCGGCGTGGTGGCACGCCCGCTCCATCGCCCACCGGCTCAGCCGCACCGCCATCCCGGTGCGCGTCGCGAGCGACGCCAGCGACAGCGGGTCGAGCCTGCCGTGCCGGGGGTGCTCCCAGGCCGGCCGCGCCTCCACGGCGAGCAGCGCGCCGTCCGCCAGCGCGTACACCGGCTCGTAGTCGACGCGGAAGTCGCCCTGCTCCAGGCCGCCCGCGATGGACGCCGCGAGCCTGAGCCGCGGCCGGTCGCGCTGGTCGCGATCGCGGTCGTACAGCTCCCACTGCGCCTTGCCGTCCTCCTTGGCCCAGCCGAGGGTGACGTCGAGGCGGCGCAGCAGCTCGGTCGCGTTCCCTCCCCGCGCGGGCTGCACGACGATACCGACGCTGGCCGTCACGCCGATGCCGTCGTCGCCCACCCACACCGGCTCGGCGAGCAGGTCGATCGCCTCCTCCACCCAGCCCACCACGGTCGGGGTGTCGGCCGGGTCGCGGACCAGCACGCCGAACTCGTCGGGCCCGATCCGCGCGAGCTGCCCGTGCCGCTCGAACACCGTCCGCAGGTGACCGGCCACGACGGTGAGGATGCGGTTGCCCACCTCGTGCCCGAAGGCGTCGTTGACCACCCGGAAACCGTCGATGTCGAACACCACCAGCGCCAGCGACTCCGGCCCCTTGGCGCCCGCCGCGCCCTCCAGCCAGCCGAGGAACTGCGCCCGGTTCGCGAGCCCGGTCAGCACGTCGTTCAGGCTCTGCCGGACCAGCTGCGACTGGAGCGCCCGCACCTCGTCGAGGCTCTCCACCATCGTCACGTGGTACGCGGGCTCGCCCGCGTCGTCCCGCACCAGGGCGACGGCGACCAGCACGTCGACGACCTCGCCGTCGCTGCGCACGACCCGCAGCTCGGACCGCACGTGGTCGCGCTCGCCGGACGCCAGCACCTCCGGGATCACGTCGGACGACCCGCGGTCGTCGGGGTGGATGAAGTCGCGCCCGCACAGCCCGGACAGCTCCTCGCCGGTGTACCCGAGCAGGTTCAGCAGGGCGTCGTTGTAGTCCACTATCCGGTTGTCCATGCCGGTCACCGCGATCGCGACGGCGGAGTGGCGGAACACCGCCCGGAACTTCGCCTCGCTGGCCCGCAGCGCCGCCTCGGCCTCCCGGATGGTGCGGAGGGCGGCCGACGTCGTCAGCTCCTGCTGGGCGAAGGTGCGCTCCCGCAGCGCCTCGCTGTACCCGGCGGCGATCCCGCCGAGGACCGCCATCAGCCGGTGCGCGTGGTCGGCGGGCACGCCGAAGTGGCCGAGCAGGTGGTCGCCGAGGAACACCAGCGAGCGCTCCAGTGTGGTGGTGGAGACGTAGCCGTGCTCCACCAGCGACCGCCCGACCCCGCGCACCGCCGCGTCGGGGTGGTGGTCGCCCAGCAGCGCCGCCCGCAGGTCCTCGGTGAGCGCGGCGAGCACGTCGCGCAGCTCGGGCCGGCCCACCAGGACGGTCTCGCCGACGGCCGACGCCCACCGACTCGCGAAGTCGTCACGGGCGGCACCGGACGCCCCGACTCCACCGCGTGCGGCGGCATCTGCCTGTTCGACCATTTCCTTCAGCTCTGCGGTGCCGATCGTCGGGGGGCCACCCGCTCGTCGCCCACGTCCTGTGATCGGCTCACTGCGTGGGTCGACGTGCGCATTCCCGTTCGATGTCACTCGAATGGGTGAGAGGTGGCCCGCTGGGTTGCGGTGAGCTTACTGGTCATCGGTCGGGTCGGCACAAGATGATCTTATTGCCCATTGGCGAGGGGTATCGCGGGTGGTGGGCGGACCGGGGCCGGCGAAGTGCCCCGGTCCGCCCGGTTCAGGCGGTTCCGGTGTCCTGATCAGGGATTCCCCGGTGGTCGGCGCTCATGCGCGCCTGTCCGGCAATCCGGGTCGTTCGATCGGCAATGCTTTTGTCGACAGTCGTAGGAGAACGGGGCCCAGCGGCGCACCCCCGGTCGAACGCGAATGCGCGGCCGATCCGGCGTTGCCGGGATGCCCGGCGAATCGCGGTGTTCGCGGGGCGATCGCGCATCTCATGCGCTGTTTCGCCGGTGTGCGGGAAGATATGCTCCTTCGCTCCTCTCCAGGTGTTTCTCGAACGCGAGCAGCCCGATGGTGAGGGGGTCGGCGGTCACGTCGAACAGCGGCGTGTAACCGGTGGCCAGGTAGAGGCCCTTCGCCTCCGGCTGCTTCGGGCCGGTGGTCAGGTAGATCCGCCGGTAGCCCAGCTCGACCGCGGCCCGTTCGAGCTCGGCCACCACGCGGCGGCCCAGGCCCTGCCGCCGGTGCCCGGACCGCGTCCAGATGCGCTTCAGCTCCGCGGTGTGCGCGTCACGGCGCTTGAACGCGCCGCCCGCGACCGCTCGGCCGTCCACCAGCAGGAGCAGGAGCGTGCCGTCCGGCGGCGCGAACAGCGCGGCGTCGTACCGGGTCAGCTCCTCGCGCGCGCCGTCGCCGTAGCGGGAGACGTACTCGTGGGTCAGCTCGGCCTTGAGCGGCGCGGTGGCCGGGTCGTCCCAGTGCACCCGGCGCGCCTCGACGGTGTCGACGGTCATCCGTCCACCGCGATGGACTCGCGCCGCGGCTCGCCCTGCCGCGCGGCGGCGCGCTCCCGGTCGCGCTTGGCGACCTCCTCGCGCACGATCGGGATGACGTGCCTGCCGAAGTCGATCGTGTCGTCGATCATCCGGTAACCGCGCGCGGACAGGATGTCCACGCCCAGGTCGTAGTAGTCCAGCAGGGCCTGCGCGACCGTCTCCGGCGTGCCGACGAGCGCGTTCGAGTTGCCCGCGCCGCCGGTCGCGGCGGCCGTCGCGGTCCACAGCGCCCGGTCGAACCGCTCGCCGCGCGCGGCGATCTCCAGCAGCCGCTGCGAGCCGGTGTTCTCCGGGTTGGTGAGGGAGTGCCTGCGCGTCAGCGGTTTCCCGCCCGACGTGCGCGCCTTGATCGCGGCCACCGTGCGCTCGGCCTTCTCCCACGCCGCCTCCTCGGTCGCGCCCAGGATCGGGCGGAACGCGACCTGGAAGCGCGGCACGTCGGCCCGCCCGGCGGCCTTGGCCGCCTGCCGCACGGACTCGATCTGCGCGGCGGTGTCCGCGAGCGGTTCGCCCCAGAGGCAGAAGATGTCCGCCTCCGCGCCGCCCGCCCGGTAGGCGGCGGGCGAGGAACCGCCGAACGAGACCTTCGGGCGCGGCCGCTGGACGGGGAAGACGTCGCTGACGAAGTCGGCGAACCGGTAGTGCTCGCCCTCGTGGTCGAAGGGCTCGGTGGAGGTCCACGCCTTCTTGACGATCCCGATGTACTCGCGGGTGCGGGAGTAGCGCTGGTCCTTGGTCAGGTAGTCGCCCTCGCGCCGCTGCTCGTGGTCGGTGCCGCCGGTGATGAAGTGGACCGTCAGCCGACCGTCGCTGATCTGGTCGAGCGTCGCGAACGTCTTGGCCGCGAACGTCGGGTAGGAGACGTTCGGCCGGTGCGCCAGCAGGATCTGGATCCTGTCCAGCTTGGTGGCGATGTAGGCGGCGACCTGGGCCGGCTCGGGCGAGCCCGAGCCGTAGGCGAAGAGCACCCGGTCCCAGCCGTGCTCCTCGTGCGCGCGGGCCAGCCGCAGCGCGTACTCCTTGTCGAAGGCGGCTCCGCTGCGCGGGCTCGTCTCCGATCCGTCGTTGGTGCCGCCGATCCCCAGGAACTCAACAGGCACGTCAGTACCTTCCACGAGAGGGTGGTGCGCGAAGGGTGCACCGCGGTGTGCACGGAGGTTCGGTGCGCGGATCGTTGGCGCGCACGGGTTTACGGGTGACAGGTGGTGCGCGGTACGCCCACCGCGTGCGGCGGGGGACGCCGACGTCCTGCGGCGTTGAGGGAGACGCGCGGTGTCGGCCGGCCGGTCAGCGCGAACAGGAGGAGGACCACACCCGACCGAAGTCGATGTGGCCGCGGATGACCAGCCGCACGGAACCCACGACTCCAGTGGAGCAGCGGCAGGCGCGGGCGTCAACGGGGGTTCGACGGCGGTCCAAATGCCGGAATCCCTTGACTTCCCGCGTGACCGCGCGCCTACGATCGCGACGCGGCGTTGAGGGACGCGGCACTTCCCCGTGTCCTCCCGTGCTTCCTGGAGCCTTGATGAGCGCATCCGCCGTGCTGCCGCCGCCACCGGTCCGAACCTCCGCCGCGATCGCCCCGCCGCGCCGGTCGACGCCGGTCGTCCCCGACCCGCCGCCCGTGACGTGGCGGCGGGCCGGCACCACGGCGGGGGCGCGGTGAGCACCGTCGTCGTGGTGGGCGCCGGGCCGCGGGCGTCGGGGCTGCTGGAGCGGATGGGCGCCAACGCGCCGGAACTGCTGGCCGGACCGGTGGAGGTGCACCTCGTGGACCCGTTCCCGCCGGGCGCGGGCCGGGTGTGGCGGCACGAGCAGTCGCCGCTGCTGCGGATGAACTCGATGGCCGAGGACGTCACGGCGTTCACCGACGAGTCGGTGCGGTGCGCGGGACCGGTGCGGCCCGGACCGTCGCTGGCGCAGTGGGCCGCCGACGTGCCCGCGGTGGGCCTCGACCCGGCCGTGCGCGCCGAGCTGGCCGCGCTGGAGCCCACCTCGTTCCCCAGCCGGCGGGTGCAGAGCGCCTACCTGAAGTGGTTCCACGAGCGGGCCGTCGCCGGCCTGCCGCCCGGCAGCTCCGTCCACGTGCACGCGACGAAGGCGGTGCGGCTGACCGGGTCCTCCCGGCAGCGGCAGCGGGTCTGGCTCGCCGACCGGACCGAGCCGCTGGTGGCCGACGTGGTGGTGCTCGCGCTGGGCCACCTGGACGCCGAGCCGGTCCCGGAGCACCGGTGGTTGGCCGCCTACGCGGAGGAGCACGGCCTGACCTACCTGCCGCCCGGCTACACGGCGGACGTCGACCTGTCCGCGGTGCGGCCGGGCGAGGACGTCGTCGTGCGGGGCATGGGGCTCGCGTTCATCGACCTGGTGGTGCTGCTGGGCGAGGGGCGCGGAGGGGCGTTCGTCCCGGTGCCGGGAGCGGGGGTCGGCGAGCGGCTGGCCTACGTGCCCTCCGGTCGGGAGCCCCGGCTGCACGTGGGATCGCGGCGCGGGGTGCCGTACCACTCCAAGACCGGGTACCGGCTGGTGGGCGCACCGCCCGAGCCGCCCCGGTTCTTCGTCGCACCCGCGCTGACGGCGGTGCCGGGTGGGATCGACTTCCGGGCGCACGCCTGGCCGCTGATGGCCAAGGAGGTCGCGTACGGGTACTACCGCGAGCTGTTCACCGGCCACCCGGACCGCGTGCGGACCGGCTGGGACGAGTTCTCGGCGCGGTTCGCGGAGCTGGACTGGTACAGCGAGGACATGCGGGCGCTGGAGCGCGCGGCGGTGCCGCGCGAGGCGGACCGGATCGACTTCGAGCGGCTCGACCGGCCGATCGACGGTCGGGTGTTCGGGACGCCCGAGGCGTTCCAGGCGTTCCTGGCGGAGTACGTGGCGGCGGACGTCGCGCGGCGGTCGTCCGCCGAGCACAGCGCGGACCTCGGCGCGTTCCTGGCCCTGCTGGGCGTGTACGGGCAGTTGGCGGTGGTGGCCGCCTCGGGCAGGCTCACCGGCGAGGACGGGTGGTGGCACGGCTTCTTCAGCTACTTCGCCAGCGGCCCGCCACCGGACCGGCTGGAGGAGCTGCTGGCGCTGGCCCGCGCCGGGGTGGTGTCGTTCCTGGGCGCGGACGTGCGGGTGGCGGCCGTGGACGGCCTCTTCGTGGCCGGGAGCGCCAGCGTGCCGGGGCACGAGGTGCGGGCCCGCGGCCTGATCGAGGCCCGGCTGCCCACGCACGCCCTGGAGCGCACCGCCGACCCGCTGCTGCGGTCGCTGGCCGCCGCGGGCGACGTCACCGGGGTCGACGGGCTGGTGCGCGTGGACGCGTCGGACAGCCGGCTCGTGGACGCCGCCGGTGTGCCGCACGCGCGCCGCTTCGCGGTCGGCCCGTACACCACCAACAAGGCGTACGCCGCCTTCGCGCGGCCGAGGACGGACAACCCGGCGTTCCGGCAGAACGACCAGGTGGCGCGGGCCGTGCTGAACTTCCTGGCGGCCGGGGCGGTGGACGAGTCCGTCGCCTGAGCCGCCGTGCGGGCGCTGCCCACCGGGGCGTGCGCGGCCCCGGTGGGCGGCACCGTCCGTTGTGGACCGGTCGGGCGCTAGGCCACCGAGGTGTAGCGGCCCTGGAAGCGGACCAGCGGCGGGTTGCCCGCGCTGTGCTCGATCTCCAGGGGCTCGCCGACCAGCGCCACGTGGTCGCCCACCGAGATCCGCCGCGCCGTCCGGCAGCGCAGGCGCACCGGCGCGTCCAGCAGGTGCGGCACACCGTCCACATCGGACCGCCAGCGGGTGGCCGGCCCGAACCGGTCCGATCCGGACTTCGCGAACAGGTCCGACAGCGCGGTCTGCCCGGCGTGCAGCAGGTGCACGGCGAACAGCGGGGCCGTGCGCAGCACCGGCCACGCCGACGCGCCCTCGCCGATCCACACCACGATCAGCGGCGGGTGGAGGCTGGCGGAGGTGAACGAGCTGACCGTCACGCCGACGGGGCCGTCCGGTCCGGTGGCGGTCACGATGCCCACCGCCTGGGGGAAGTCGCGCAGCGCGGTCCGCAGGTCGGTCATCGCAGCGCTCCCGCCGGTTCGGCGGACCAGCCCGCCTCGGCCAGCCGGTCGGACAGGACGTCGACCAGGTCGGCCGGGTCGCCGTTCAGCAGCGCCTCGTCGACGAAGAGGCCGCGACCGGGCACCGCCGCGCCCAGTTCCGCCAGCAGCGGCTTGAGGTGCACCTCGACGGCCAGCGCGTGCCGGTCGGCCGCGGCCACCAGCAGCGGCACGGCGGTCCGGCCCCGCAGCCAGTCGGCCGGCGCGCGGTCGAGGACGGCCTTGAGCAGGCCCGTGTAGGTCGCCTTGTACGTCGGTGACGCCACGACGAGGACGTCCGCCCGCCGCAGGGTCTCCAGGGCCTCCGGCACGGCCGTCGAGCCCGGCGCGAAGACCTCCGGGGCCAGGAGCGCCGCGTCCACCAGCGGCCCGTCCTGGGCGGTGTCGCGGCCCGCCGCGGTCAGCGTCCGGCGGATCGCCTCGCTCAGGGCCCGTGCCGCGTGCAACGTCCGGGAACCCGGACGGGGGTTGCCGACCAGGGTGCCGACGACGAGTGGCTGGGTCATGCCCCCGAGCATTCCAACGTCGCCGGCACCGCTCAAGGTCGTCCAACGGGCGGGACGCCCGCTACGCCACCGCCGACAGCACCGACGCGATCCTGGTCGCGATGCGGTCGTTGTCGGTCGGCGCGAGGCTCAGCCACCCGTCCTCGTGCACCATCAGGTAGCGGCCCTGGTGGGTGTCGAACCAGGTGATGAGCACGCCCGCCCTGGTGGCGCGGTAGCCGCCGCCGACGCTCACGCCGAACTGGCCGCCGGCCACCCGGCTGGTCGCCAGCTCGCTGACCACCGTGGCGTCCTCGCGGGACAGGCCCGCCTTCTGCAGCGCCTCGCGCTCGTCCAGCTCGCCGCCGCCCCACGGGTCGTCATCGTCGTCGGCGTCCTGCTCCTGCTGGAGGGCGACGGCGGTGTTGAGCGTCTCCAGGCGCAGCGACAGGGCGTGGCCGGGTCCGGGTGCGCCGTCCGGCAGGACCTCCACGATGGACCGCGCCAGCGCGGTGGGCCGGATCTCCAGCAGGCCCACCTTGCCGCTGTCGATGACGGCCAGGACGGCGCGGCGGTGGTCCGAGGCCGCGACCGCCCGCACCGGGCGGTCGAGGTGGGCGACCGCGTCCACGGCGAGCCGGTGGTCGGCGAGCAGCCGCAGCAGGTCCACCAGCCGCGGGTCCGGCTCACCCAGCTCGGCCAGCACCTCCGCGCGGAGGCGGGCCCGCTCCTCGCCGGTCGCGCCGAGGGACGGCACGTCCAGCGGGTACGGCAGGCGGCCCAGCCCCAGGTCGTGCCAGACCACGTCCAGCTCGCGCGGGGAGAGCAGGAACTCGGGCTCGATCACTGGTCACCGCCCTTCTTCTTCGGCTTCGCGCCGCCGATCACCGACGGCGGCAGGTTCTCGCCGGGCACGTCGAAGATGTCCTCGCCGCGGATGTACGCGGCCGAGCGGTGTTCCTTGTCCTGGTCGCCCTGGCCGCCCGCGCCCGCGCCGCCCATCGGCGCGCCGCCCATCGGCGCGCCGGCCGCCGCCGCGCCGCCGGGTACGCCGGGGCTGAAGCCGCCGGGCACCGGACCGCGCGGGCCCGCGCCGAGCGCGCCGGTCGAGCCGCCCGCGCCGAGCTGGCCGCCGGTGGGGCCGAAGCCCGCGCCGCCACCGCCGCCGGCACCGCCGCCGAACCCAGCGCCGCCGAACCCACCACCGCCGCCACCGCCGAAGGCGCCGGCGGGGATCGGGCCGGCACCGGGGATGCGGGGCACACCGCCGCCGCCACCACCGCCGGCACCGCCGCCGCCGCCGAACTGCCCACCGCCGCCACCACCACCGGGGAGGGGCGGCATACCGGGGCTGCCCGCCGGGATGTACGGGGGCGGGACCTTGCCGCCGCCGGGCCCGAAGCTCGGCGGCTTCGGGATGACCGTGTTCGGGGGCGCGGGCTTGTACGGCGGCGGCTGCTGCTTGCCGGTGCCGCCACCGCCGCCGGGCGGGACGTACCCCGGCGGCACGTAGCCGGGGCCGGGCGGCTGGTAGCCACCGCCGCCGGACGGTGGCTGGTAGGACGGCGGGGTGTACTTGTTCGCCACCGGCACCCGAGCCGCCGCCGCGGCGGCCGTCGTGCCCTCCGGCCGGTAGGACGCGGCCGGCACCTGCGGCGTGACGCCGCCGTACCCGCCGCCGTAACCGCCGCCCGGACCCGCGCCCGAGCCGCCGGCGGTGCCGCCCGGCACGGTGTAGCCGGGCGCGACCGGCGCGCCCGGCGCCTGGGCCGCGACGGCCGACACCCTGGTGGTGTCGCCGCCCGCGCCACTGGGCACGCCGGCCACCAGCGCGTCGCTCAGCGCGGGCGCGCCCGCCGTGGCGATCATCATCTGCGGCGGTTCCTCGACGCGGCCGGTCACCGGGTTGAACGGCGCGGTGAACCGCGGGGTCGACTCGTCGACCGCGCGCGACTCGGCCTCCATCGTCGTCATGACCCGGACGGCCTGCTCGTGGGCGGCCCGCGCCTGGTCGTTCGCCGCCTGGACGTCGGCGGCCGAGGTCACGAAGCCCTGGAGCCCGCCGCCGGTGAACGCGCCGGTGGCCTGGTCCCAGCTGAACTCGACCGGCTCGGGCATGCTCGCCCGCGCGTTCTCCATGATCCGGCTCTGGTCCTGGACCCGCTTGCCGACCTCCACCGCCGTGACGGCGGTGTCCGTGATCCACGAGGCCAGGTTCTTGATCGCGGCGCGCGCGCTGTCGGCGGCCTCGCCCGTCCAGCCGGACTCGGTGGCGGCGACGCGCTCGTTGATCACCCGCGCCGACTCGGTCAGCTCGGTGCCGAACTGGCCCCACTCCGCGCCGATCTCGCCGGTCTGGCCGGGGTCGTTGTTGTTGTGGACCGCGTCGTACAGCTCGCGGTGGGTGTGGGCCGCCCAGTTCTGCGTGTCGGTCAGGACGAGGTCGAGGACGGGCGTCGCGGGCTCCACCGGGCGCGGCTCGATCGGCTCCACGGCCGGGCGCTGCTCGGTCACGCGCCCGCCGACCAGCCGCCGCTCGGCCTCGACGGGCTCCCTCTCGTACTGTTCGGCCATGATCACTCGCCCTTCAGACGGGTCAGCTCGGTGCCGTGCGCCTCGTCGACGGCGAGGAAGTTGCGGATCGCGCTCTGCACCGAGTCGTGCGTCTGCTGGAGGACGTCGCGGTACGCCGTCATCACGGCCACGAACGACTCGGGGTCGCCCTCGGCGCGGCGCTCGAACTTGGCGGCCATCCGGTCGCCGACGGGGTTCGCGCCCAGCGGCGCGGGACGTGCCAGCCGACCGGCGCGCTCCAGCCACGAGTCGACCTGGTCGATTTGTTCGAGCAGCATCTTGCGCAGCTCGTCGCCGGTCGCGGGGTCGAGCGTGACCCGCCCGGAGTTCACCGTCTCCTGCAACGCGAGGACCTGCTTGCCGACCCTGGCGACCTCGGCGGTGACCCGCCCGGTTTCGAAGGGAGCGGCCTGTTGTTCATTCCCTGCTTCGACGATGTACACCGGATTCCCTCGCGAAGGCAGCCTGCTGGACGAAATCCAGGTTCACCCTCCCCTCCAACGCCCGCCCAACGTCGCGCCAATGCGGGTGCGCCGGAGAGCGCGACCACTGTGCGAAACTGCCTCACTACGGGTGACGATGCCGAAAGGTCTTCAGGATGCGGGTGAACCTGCTCGGCCCTGTTGAACTCGTTTCCGCAGATGGCGGGGCTGTTCGGCTGGGCGCGGCCAAGCGCCGCACCGTCCTGGCGGCGCTGGCGCTGGAGCTGAACCGCGTCGTGTCCGGTGATCGACTGCTGTCCCTGGTGTGGGACGGGTCACCGCCGCCGCAGGCGAAGGCCGCGCTCCAGGGACATATCGCCCAACTGCGCAAGGTGCTGACCGGCGGTGTGGCGCTGATCACCCGCGCGCCCGGCTACGCGCTCACCGGCGAGCGGGACGCGGTGGACGTGTTCCGGTTCGAGGACCTGGTCGCCGCCGCGCGCGACGCCGCCGACGAGGTCGCCGTGGGGCTGCTGACCAGCGCGTTGGCGCTGTGGCGCGGCCCGGTGCTGGCCGACGTGCCCGGCGAGGCGGTGCGGGAGGCCGTGTCGGCGCGGCTGGAGGAGCTGCGGCTGGTGGCGGTGCAGGACCTGGCGACGCGGCTGTTCCGGCTCGGCCGGGCCGCCGAGGCCGTGTCGGGCCTGCGCGACGCCGTGGCCGCGCACCCGCTGCGGGAGGCCCTCGTCGCCCGGCTCGTGCTGGCGCTGCACCGGACGGGTCGGCAGGCCGAGGCGCTGGAGCTGTTCCACCGCACGCGGGAGCAGCTGGTGGAGGAACTGGGCGTCGACCCCGGTCCCGAGCTGCGCGAGGCGTACCAGGCGGTGCTGGCGGGCGACACCGCGCCCGTGCCCGTCGAGCCGCGGGGCCACGCGCCCGCCCAGCTGCCCCGCGAGCACCGGGGGTTCGTCGGGCGCGAGCCCGAGCTGTGCGACCTCGCCGAGAGCCTGCGCGGCGACTCGGCGATCGGGCTGCTGGTCGGGCCGGCGGGCGTCGGCAAGACGGCGCTCGCGCTGCGCTGGGCGCACCGGGTGGCGGCGGACTTCCCGGACGGCCAGCTGTTCGTGAACCTGCGCGGGTTCGACGAGACCGAGCCGCTCGACCCGCGCACGGCGCTGATCGGCTTCCTGCGGGCGCTCGGGCTGACCGACTCGCAGATCGCCGCCGACCTGGAGACGCAGGCGGCGCAGTTCCGCTCGCTGCTCGCCGGACGGCGGGTGCTGGTGTTCCTGGACAACGCCCGGTCCGCCGAGCAGGTCCGGCCGCTGCTGCCGGGCTCCGCCGGCTGCCTGGTGCTGGTCACCAGCAGGCACCGGCTGGACGACCTGGTGGTGACCGAGGGCGCGTCCGCCCTGCACGTGCAGACGTTGCCGGAGGACAGCGCGGAGGACCTGCTGGCGGCCCTGCTCGGCAGGCACCGGATCGACCAGGAGCCGGAAGCCGTCGCCGAGCTGGTCGAGCTGTGCGACCGGCTGCCGCTGGCGCTGCGGATCGCGGGAGCGCGGCTGGCGTCCCGGCCGCGGTGGACCATCCAGTCGCTGGTGGACGAACTCCGCGACGAGCAGCACCGGCTGTCGGCGCTGGAGCTGCCCGAGGCGGGTCGCGGCGTCCACGCGGCGCTCGCCGTGAGCTACCGGGAACTGCCGGAGGGCGCGGCGCGGCTGCTGCGCAGGCTCGGGCTGCACCCCGGCACGGACCTCGACAGCTACACCGCCGCCGCCCTGCTCGACATCAACGTGGTGAGCGCGCGGACCCACCTGCGGACCCTGGCGTACGCGAACCTGCTGCACGAGTCGACGCCGGACCGCTACTCGCGGCACGACCTCGTGCGGCTGTTCACCCACCACCTGGCGGCCGGCGAGTCCGAAGTGGACACTTCGGCGGCGACGCGGCGGCTCCTGGACTACTACCTGTGGGTCGCCGACTCGGCCCGTGCCCACCTGTCCGACCACGTGCGGCCCTTCGGCCCGCCCGAGCACCGGCCCGCGAGCTTCCCGGAACTGCCGTCCCACGCCGCCGCGCTGGACTGGTTCACGCTGGAGGAGGCGAACCTGGGCCTGGCGCTGGAGACCGCGCTCACCAACCGGGAGGGCGAGCGGACCTGGCAGCTCGCGCTGTGCCTGGACGCGTTCCACTTCCGGCGCGGCAACCGGCTCGACCGGCTGGCGCTGTGCCGCATCGGCCTGTCGGCCGCCCGCGACCTGGGCGACGAGCACGCGCAGGCCACCTTCCTGCTGCGCCTGGGTTCCACGCTGGCCGACCTGGGGCGGATCGAGGAGGCGATCGACGCGTGCACGCGCGCGGCGGAGCTGTCCGGCGGCGACCGGCACCTGGAACTGGCGGCGCTCGCGAACCTCGGCTACTGCCTCATGGCCGACGACCGCCTGGACCGGGCGCAGGAGACGATCCTGGAGGCGCTGGAGGTCGCGCGGGAGGTCGGTGACAAGCGCACGCAGGCCGGCGTGCAGAACAACCTGGCGGACCTGCTGCTGCGCCGGCGCCGGCCGGAGGAGGCGCTGCGGCACGCGACGGAGGCGCTGAACCTCTTCCAGACGGCCGCGCCGTCGAAGGCGCACACCGCGACCCTGCACACCGTCGGTTCGGCGTTGCAGCAACTGGGCAGGCTGGAGGAGGCGCTGGACTCCTACCGGGCGGGCCTGGCACTGGCGGAACGCCTGGGCGACCGCTACCAGGAGGCCCTGTGCCACCGTGCGATCGGCGACGCGCTGGAGCAGTCGGAGAGCGGCGAGGCGGCGGCACCGCACTGGCTGACCGCGCTCCTGCTCTACCGCGGCCTGCGGCTGTCGGACGCGGACGAACTGGCCCGCAAACTGGACTCCAAAGCCCTCGCCGGCTGACCCGACCCCATCACCACCCCCGCGCCACCGGACCCCACAACTGCTTCCACCGACCCAACGACCGCGGCCCACGCTCAAGCCGAGGCAGGTCCGGCCGCCGAGGCAACCCCACCCCAGCACAGCGACCGCGCGGGTAATACGCGGCGGGCGGTGCTTGCGTCGGTGGTTGTGTTTCGTCGCCGGTTCCGGGGTGGGCGGCAGTCGGTTCGTCGAGGTGTCGGGCTACTTGACCGCCTGGGCGGCGGCTCGGCCGGCCACTCGGCCCGAGAACAGGCAGCCGCCCAGGAAGGTGCCCTCCAGGGCGCGGTACCCGTGCAGGCCGCCGCCGCCGAAGCCGGCCGCCTCGCCGGCCGCGTAGACGCCGTCGAGCGGGGAGCCGCCCGCCTTCAGCACGCGGCCGGAGAGGTCGGTGTGCAGGCCGCCCAACGTCTTGCGGGTCAGCACGGACAGGCGCACGGCGATCAGCGGGCCCGCCTTCGGGTCCAGCAGCGGGTGTGGTTCGACGACGCGGATCAGTTTGTCGGTCAGGAAGCGGCGGGCCTCGCGCATCGCGTTGACCTGCATGTCCTTCCCCAGGCCCGACATCACCTGTCGGTCGCGCGCCTTGATCAGGCGTTCCAGCGCGGCGGCGTCGATCAGGTCCGCGCCGGTGAGCTTGTTCATGCCGGCGGCCAGGTCGGCGACCGTGCGCGCCAGGACGAACTCCTCGGACCGCTTGGCGAACTCGTCCACGGGGCCGACCGCGCCGGGCAGCCCGCGCCGCAGCACCTGCCGGACGTCCTTGCCCGTCAGGTCGGGGTTCTGCTCGGAGCCGGACAGCGCGAACTCCTTGCCGATGATCCGCTGGTTCAGCACGAACCACGAGTGCGCGTGGCCCGTCCGCACGATGTGCTCCAACGCCCCGAGCGCGTCGAAGCCCGGAAACAGCGGCGTCGGCAGCCGCCGACCGGTGGCGTCCAACCACAGCGAGGACGGGCCGGCCAGGATGCGGATGCCGTGGCGGTTCCAGATCGGCGCGTAGTTGGCGATGCCCTCGGGGTAGTGCCACATCCGGTCCTCGTTGACGAGGTCGCCGCCCGCCTCCCGCACCACCTGGAGGAGCTGCCCGTCCACGTGGTCGGGCACGCCGGAGAGCATGTGCTCGGGCGGTGCGCCCAGCCGCGCCGGCCAGTTGCGGCGCACCAGCTCCTGGTTCGCGCCGATGCCGCCGGACGTGACGACGACGGCCTGGGCGCGCAGCTCGAAGTCGTCGACGCCGGTCCGGGAGCTGGGCTCGCCCCGGCGGGCGGTGCTGGGTTCGAGGACCTCGCCGCGCACGCCGTCGACCGCGCCGCCGGTCGTGGTGAGCCCCGTGACGCGGTGCCGGAACCTGAGCTGCACGAGCCCGGCCGCGACGGCGGCGCGCACCCGGCGCTCGAACGGCTCCACGACGGCGGGTCCGGTGCCCCAGGTGACGTGGAAGCGGGGTACGGAGTTGCCGTGGCCGTCCGCGAAGTACCCGCCGCGCTCGGCCCACTGCACGAACGGGAACCAGCGCATGCCCAGCGCGTGCAGCCAGCTCCGCTTCTCGCCGGCGGCGAAGTGCACGTACGCCTCGGCCCACCGGCGCGCCCAGTGGTCGGTGTCCCGGTCGAACGCGGCGGAGCCGAGCCAGTCCTGGAGGGCCAGGTCCGCGGAGTCCCTGACCTTCAGCCTGCGCTGCTCGGGCGTGTCGACCAGGAAGAGGCCGCCGAACGACCAGAACGCCTGACCGCCCAGCGAGGCGGCCGGCTCCTGGTCGAGCAGGATGACCCTGCGGCCCGCGTCGGCGAGTTCGGCGGTGGCGACGAGCCCGGCCAGACCCGCGCCGACGACGATGACATCCGCGTCCATCGACCAAGTCTAGTGGGCGGCGGCCGTCGTGGACGAGGGTCGAGTGGAATCCGCTCCCGGACGTCCCGACCGGGTTACCGGCGAGCGGGATCGGAAGGGTCCCGGCGGGGAGGGGTCGACGCGGCGCGCACGCCACGTCGGGTGACGCGCGCGCCGCTGCGGTGGGGGCCGCCGGCCGTTCGGCGAGGGGGTGTTTCCGTCCGGCCGACGGCGGCCGACTGGTGCGGGCGCCCAGCGACGCCTCGGGGAGAGGGCCTGCCGCGCGCCCAGGGGGGAGGGGGCGCTTGGTGGGTCCTGACGTCCGGGCGGCGACCGCGAGCCGACCAGGAGTAGAACGAGCGGCATACCACACGCGTTCCCGTCGTGTCCAGGGTCACTACACGGAGTCGCCACGCAGTTCGGTCATGCGCGCCTCCGCGCCGGTCAGCTTCTCGCGCGCGGTGGCGGCCCGGCGCTTCGCCCGCGCGACGCGGGTCGACGCCTCCTGCGCGGCCTGCTGCGCGCGCCGCAACTCGGCCCGCAGCGACTCCGCGTGGTCCTCCCGCTCGGCCAGCGCCGCCTCGGCCTCGGTCACCGCCGAGTCGGCCGCCTCCACCTCGGTCCGCGCCGCCGTGATCTCGTCCCTGGCCTGGGCCAGCTTGCGCTCGCGCCGCCGCTCGCGCCGGGGCGCCAGGTCGTCGCGGACCGGCGTGGCCCGCTCGCTCAGCGGGCCGAACCCGGACTGCTCGACCGGTCGGACCAGCCGCCCGGCCCGGATGCGCGCGGCCAGCACGGCGTCCGCCAGCGCCGCCGTCAGCGTGGCGCGCACCTGCTGCACCGCGTCCGACCCGAGCGGCGTGCCGCGGTCCACCGCCAGCGCCTCGGCCAGCCGCACCAGCGCGCCGACGACCACCCGCCGCCGCGCGCCCAGTTCCCGCAGCTCCCGGCCGCGCAGCCCCTCCTGCGCGGCCCGCAGCTGATCGCCCAGCGCGACCGCCTCGGCCAGTTCCGCCGCCCGGTAGCGGGCGAGCTGGTTCAGCGCCCACGCGGCCACCGTCGGCTTGCGCAGCGCGGAGATCTCCTTCGCGAGCGCCTTGTCGCCCCGGTCCAGCGCGGCGCGGGCGTGGGCGTCCCTGGCCGCGACGAACCGCGCCGGCGGCAGGGCGTACAGCTCGTCGGCTACCCGGTCGACAGGTGCGGAGTCCACGATGCCACCAGTGTCCTCGCGATCGCGCCGGTCGGCGATTCATCACCCGCGCCGGCACCCGGTCGGTGGTTGACGGTTGACAGTGTTCGGCATTCCGGCCGGTCGGCCCTTGACCGGGGGCGCGACCGGGGTACCCGGCAGGCGCGCCGCCGCGCGCCGGCCCGCGCAATACCCCGTTCAGTCCAATGTGGACCCTCCTATTGCGCTGTTCGCATGATTGTCCGGCCGGACCGGGGGAGATGTGCTTGCGCCACTCTTTCCCCTAGAAGGGTTTGCGCCGTGAACAACTCAGCAAGCCGGTGGAGACACCGCACCAGTGCGGCCTTGCTGGCCGCCGTACTGGGCACGACTGGGTTCGGCTTCGCCGCCGCTCCGGCCGTCGCGCAGGAGGCGCCGACCGCGCCCGCGCCCGCCGACAAGGGGCTCGACAAGCAGGACCGGGAACACCTGGCCGCGGCCGAGCGCGCCGGCCAGGACACCGTGACCCTGCTGGTCGCGGCCGAGGAGGGCGAGCTGGACTCCGCCGAGGCGGACCTGAAGGCCCTCGGCGGCGTCGTCGAGTCGACCGAGCGGGACGTGTCGTACCTCAAGGTCTCCGTGCCCCGCGACAACGCCGAGAAGGCCGCCGGGTTGGCCTCCGTGCGCGCCGTGGACGTCGACGGCCTGGTGGCGCTGGACGACCCGCGCCCCGAGGGCGCGACCTCGCCGCTGCCGCAGCCCGCGCCGGGCGCGAAGACGCCCAAGAAGAACCCCTACCTGCCGATCGAGGACACCAAGGCGGCGCAGTTCACCGACGAGCACCGCCGGTGGGACGGGCGCGGCACGACCATCGCGATCCTGGACACCGGCATCGACCTGGACCACCCGGCGCTGGCCACCACGTCGACCGGTGAGCGCAAGATCGTCGACTGGTACAACGCCAACGCCACGGACTCCGGCGACGGCACCTGGGTCCAGGTCTCGGGGCGGCACAACGGCAGGTTCACCCATCAGGGCCGGACCTACCAGGCGCCCGCGACCGGCGGCCCGTTCAGCATCGGCGTGTTCTCCGAGACCTCGGGCGACCTGGGCCTGGCCAACAGCGAGACCGGCGGCGACATCAACCGCGACGGCGACCGGGCGGACGCGTTCGGCGTCCTCCAGGACGTCACCACCAAGGAAGTCCGCGTGGACGTGGACGGTGACGGCGACTTCACCGACCAGGCCCCGATGATCGACTACAAGTACAAGAAGGACGTCGGCCACTTCGGCGTCGACGACCCGGCCACCCCGGTGCTGGACACCGTGCCGTTCGTGGTGCAGACCGACCGCTCGATCTACGACAACGCGGGCACCGCGTACGTCAACATCGGCATCTCGGCCGCCGCGCACGGCACGCACGTCGCGGGCATCACCGCCGCCGACAAGCTGTTCGGCGGCCGGATGACCGGCGCCGCGCCCGGCGCGAAGCTGATGGCGGTCAAGGTCTGCCTGGCGACCCCGTCGTGCACGGCGTCGGGCCTGATCGACGGCGTGCTGTACGCGGCGCGCAACGGCGCGGACGTCGTGAACATCTCCATCGGCGGGCTGCCCGCGCTGAACGACGGCAACAACGCGCGCGCGGAGCTGTACAACCGCACCATCGCCGAGTACAACGTGCAGATCTTCATCTCCGCCGGCAACAGCGGCGCGGGCGCGAACACCGTCGGCGACCCGTCGGTGGCGACGGACGCGGTCAGCGTCGGGTCGTACATCACCAAGGACACCTGGCTGTCCAACTACGGCTCGGTCACCGCGCAGCGCGAGGGCCTGCACGGCTTCTCCTCGCGCGGTCCGCGGGAGGACGGCGGCTTCAAGCCGGACATCGTCGCGCCCGGCTCGGCGATCTCGACCGTGCCGCAGTGGCAGGTGCCCGGCCCCGTCGCCGGGACCTACGCGCTGCCCGCCGGCTACGCCATGTTGAACGGAACGTCGATGGCCGCACCGCAGGCCACCGGCGCGGCGGCGCTGCTCGTCGGCGCGTACAAGGCCGAGCACAACGGCGAGCGCCCGAACGCCCGCGACCTGCGCACCGCCATCCGGTCCGGCGCGAAGTGGGTCTCGTCGCTCAAGGCGTACGAGCAGGGCGCCGGTTTGTTCGACGTCAAGCGCTCGTGGGACCTGCTCAACGCCCACCCGAACACGCAGGCCGTCACCACGTCGGTCACCGTGAACACCGCGCTGTCGCCGCTGCTGGCCACCCCGAACACGGGCGTGGGCATCCACGACCGCGAGGGCGTCGCGATCGGCAAGGAGTACGTGCGGACCTACACCCTGACCCGCACCACCGGCCCGAACCGCAACCAGCAGTTCCTGGTGCACTGGCAGGGCAACGACGGGACGTTCTCGTCCCGGTCCGCCGTCAGCCTGCCGCTGAACGCGCCGGTGAAGTTCGACGTGAAGGTCAAGCCCACCAAGGCGGGCGCGCACTCCGCGGTGCTCAAGCTGGACAACCCGGCCACGCGCGGCGTCGACGCGCTCACCCTGAACACGGTGTTCGCGGCGGAGGAGTTCACCGCGGCGAACAAGTTCGCGGTCACCAAGACCGGCACCATCCCGCGCAACCAGTCGCACAACCACTTCGTGCGGGTGCCGGTGGGCACCAGCGCGCTGAAGGTCGACCTGGCCGGCGGCGGCCCCGAGGCGGGCAAGGGCCAGGTCCGGTTCCTGCGCTACGACCCGTACGGCGTGCCGGCCGACGTGACCTCGTCCACCAACTGCTACCACCCGGACGCGGGCGCGGGCTGCGCGGGCGGTTCGCCGACGAGCCGCACCGTCGCCAACCCGGTGCCGGGCGTGTGGGAGATCGTGGTCGAGTCGCGCCGCACGTCCGACGCGGACGCCACGCCGTACACCGTGACGGCGTCGGTGCTGGGCACCTCGGTCAGCCCCGACCCGGACACCATCCCGTCGGCGCGGGTCGGTGTCGGGCTCGACCGCGAGTACGCGGTGACCAACAGCCTGGCGGCGTTCACCGGCAAGCTCGTCGGGGGTGCGCTGGACAGCGCCAAGCAGGGCCGCCCGTCCATCGCCCAGGGCGCGGCGCAGCACTACGACGTGACCGTCCCGGCGGGTGCCACGTCGCTGCGGGCGGCCATCGGCCGGACCGGTGACATCTCGGCCGACCTCGACCTGACCGTGTTCGACTGCACGTCCGGCACGTGCGCGCAGGCGGCCCAGTCGGCGGACGGCGACTCGGAGGAGTCGGTGACGGTGGACGCCCCGGCCGCGGGCCTGTGGCGCGTGCGGGTGGACGGCTACGCGGTGCCCACCGGCACCACGGAGTACGACTACATCGACGTCTACGCGGTGGCCGGCCTGGGCACCGTGGCGGTGACGGACAGCGACGCCGCGCGCACCGCCGGCGCGACGTGGACCGTGCCGAGCGTGGTGACCGCCACCGGCCAGGCCGGTGCGGGCCGCGTGCTGCGCGGTGAGCTGACCGTGCAGACCTCCGGGGGTGCGGTCGTGGGCCGCGGCTCGGTGATCGTGCAGAACGTGGGCGTTTGATTGCTGTGTTGGATGGCTGTGTTGGATGGCCGCTGCTTCGCAGGCGGCGGGCTCGGCCGCCATGAAGTCGGGCCATCGCGCCTCATTTCCCGCCGATCGAAAAGCGTGATCGGCGGGAAATGAGGCGCGACAACCCGACGCGGCCTCGCGGCGCGGGGGCGGTAGCGGGTGTCGGGGTGTCGGGGTGTCAGGGTGTCGGGTCGGTCGCGCTCAGGGGCTCTTCGACGTCGACCTGCCGCACGCCCTCGGCGGCGACCGCACGTTGGACGTCGTCCAGTGCCACCGACGCCCGGAGGTAGCCGACGGACGCGTCGGCCGCCTCCACCACCGCGCCCAGCTCGCGCAGCGCGGTCGCGGTCCGCTCGGTCGCGCCGGTGTCGGTCGAGATCACCAGCACGACGCGCGTCACACCGTCCCGCCGCGCCCTGACGAGGACGTCCTTGCCGTGGGGGCTGAGCTGGGCGGGCGCCGGTGCCCGCGAAACCGCCTGCGGGCTGTTCGTCCGCTGGTCGGCAGGGAGCGTCGCCACACCGACCGGCGCGGTGCCGGTCTCCGCCTTCGGGGCGCAGCCGGTCGCCGGCACGCACAGGCACACCGCCACGCACAGCCACTTCGTCGCGAGCCGTCCCATCCGCACCCCTCCCGAACGCGCCACGACACCAGGACGGAACCACCGGTGCGGGAGGTTGCGTCAGTCGGCGCGCTGGTCGGGCCCGCTGAACGCCTGCACCCGCTCCTGGCCGTCCGCGCTCTCGCCGAACACCCGGTTGTCCGCGTCGGCGAGGGGGCGGTCCGGGCCGACCGGCCGGTGGTCCGCACCGCCGACACCCCGGTCCGCGTCGGACGCGCGGTAGCCCGCGCCGGTCGTGGCGCGGGGCAGGTCGTGCACCCGCACCTGCGGCAACGCCTCGGGGTGCCGCGTGCGCAGCCAGCCGACGAGGTGTTCGCGCACGACGCACCGCAGGTCCCACAGCCGCCCGGCGTCGGTGGCGCTCACCAGCGCGCGGATCCGCACGAACGACCCGACGGCCCCGGTCACCTGCACGACGCACACCCGGCCGTCCCAGAGGTCGCCCGCCTCCAGGGCGCGCCGCAGCTCCTGCCGCAGGTCCTCCACCGGCACGGTCCAGTCGACGTCCAGCTCGACCGTGCCGAGCAGCGCCGACTGGGTGCGCGTCCAGTTCTCGAACGGGGTCTTCAGGAAGTACGACGTCGGCAGGATCAGCCGCCGGTCGTCCCACAAGTGCATGACCACGTAGGTCAGCGTGATGTCCTCGACCCGTCCCCACTGCTCCTCGACGACCAGCACGTCGTCCAGCCGCAGGGCGTCGCTGAACGCGATCTGCACGCCCGCGAACACGTTCCCCAGCAGCGATTGCGCCGCCAACGCGGCGATCGCGCCGATGACACCGGCCGACGCGAGGATGCTGGTGCCCGCCGCCCGCGCGCCGGGGAAGGTCATCAGCACGGCAGCGGCGGCCAGCACGCCGACGATGACCACCGTCACCCGCCGCACCAGCGTGATCTGGGTGTGCACGCGCCGCGCGTGCCGGTTGTCCGACACGTCGACCCGGATCCGCGCGAGCGTGGCGTCCTCGGCCACCACCAGCAGCGCGGCGAGCAGCCACGCGCCGGCCAGGATCAGCGCGATCCCGACCGCGTGCAGGGCGGCCGGCCGCCACTCGCCGCGCGCGGCCACGCCCAGCGAGAACTGCACGGCCACCAGCACCGCGACCACGAGCGCCGGGCGGTGCGCGTGGCGGGCCAGCCCGGCGAACAGGTCCGACCGCCTGCCGAGCCGGCGGACCACGCGGTGCACCAGCGTCACGACCACCAGCGCGACCAGCACCGACCCGGCGAACGTGAGAGCTGCGACGAGCACGGAAAGGCACCTCCTCGTCTCGGGACACGTCCTCCACCCGTACCCGAGCGGCGGCTCGGCCATTCGCGCGGCGACCTTCCTCACGGACACCGCGCCGAACCCGCCGACACGGCGCCGAACCCGCGCGGGGGCTCCACCGCCCGTACCGGGGCCGGCGGGACGGCCGGGACAAGGGCAAGGTGGCGGTGTCCGGATCTGTGCTCCCACCCGGCCGGTGACCGGCTCGTGGTCGACCTGTAGCGGAGGAAACGTGTTCGTGGAGTCCGATGGCGTGCGGTTGTCCGTGCACGAGCGCGGGGACCGGTCCGCGCCGACCGTCGTCCTGGTGCACGGCTACCCGGACACGCACCGCGTGTGGGACGGCATGGCGGACGTCCTCGCGGAGCGGTTCCACGTCGTCACCTACGACGTGAGGGGCGCGGGCGCGTCCGGCAGGCCGAGCGGCCTGGCCGCGTACCGGTTGCCCGTGCTGGCCAGGGACCTGCTCGCGGTCATCGAGGCGGTGAGCCCCGGATCGCCCGCCCACGTCGTCGGGCACGACTGGGGCTCGATCCAGTCGTGGGAGGCGGTCACGACACCGGGCGCGCGGATCGCCTCCTACACGTCGATCTCCGGTCCGTGCCTGGACCACGTGGGGCACTGGACGCGGCGGCGGCCGAGCGCGGCGCACCTCAAGCAGTGGTTGCGCTCGTGGTACGTCGTGGCGTTCCACGTGCCGTTCGTCGCGCCGTTCGTGATGCGGCGGTTCGTCGCTCCGCGCTGGGGCCGGGTGCTGCGCGGGATCGCCGGACCCCGCGCGTACGTCGCACCGACCATTGTGGACGATGCCGTCCAAGGCATGTCCTTGTACCGGGCGAACTTCATCCCGCGCCTCCGGTCGCCGCGCGAGCGCCGGACGGACGTTCCGGTCCAGCTCGTGCACCTGCTCCGGGACGACTTCGTGACCGCGGGCGTGCTGGAGAACGTCGGAGACTGGGCATCGGACCTGCGCCGGCGCGCCGTCGACGCCGGGCACTGGGCGCCGGTGACGCACGCCGGCGAACTCGCGGAGCTGGTGGCGGAGCACGTCACCGCGCACACCGCGTCGGCTGCTCCGACCGAGGAACCTCCCGCGCCCGGCTCCGGGCCAGGTTCCACGAGCGCCAATCGTCGTCCTTGACCCTCCGGTACCGCAGCACGCAGTCCCGCAGGGCGTCCGGCAGCGTCGCGATGGCGGGCACGGCGTCGTCGGAGAGCCCGGTGAGGTAGTCGAGGTCGATCCGGCCGCTCTCCTGCCACCGCGCGATGTTCCGCTCGGCGATGAACCGCTCCGGGTTGAGCGCCGCGAGCCCGACCAGCGCGGCGAACCCGGCGCCCAGGACCGCCCGCGCGAGCCACCGGCCGTCCAGCCGGACGCCGGCGGCGAGCACCAGCAGGTAGGCGACGCCGAGCCACAGCTCGCACGTGGCGACCAGGACGCGGAGCACCGTGAACCCGTACGCCTGCTGGTAGGCCCACATCCGGGCGAGCGCGGACGCGACGATGACCAGGCTGAGGACGCTCAGCGCGCCGAGCAGCGCCCTCAGCCAGGTGCGGTCGGTCCGGGTGCCGACCTCCGCGAGCTGCGCGGTGACCGCGATGACGCCGAGGGTGAGCAGCGTGACGGCCAGCAACTGCCAGAACCCGCTCCGCGCGTACTCGGCGTAGGTGAGGCCGGCGGTGCGCAGGACGTGGTCGTCCCCGCCGAACAGCGTGGTGACCTGCACCCCGACGAACGCGGCGAACAGCACGACCAGCGCGCCGACCGGCAGCACCCAGTCGCGGCGGGCGATGGTGCGCGGGACGGTCGGCGTGCCGTCCAGCTCGGGCGGCGCGGCGCGGAGGAAGCGGGCGGCGGTCGTCGTCAGCCCGACGACCAGGAAGAGGACGACCGGCTCCACCAGCGACCCGTCGGGCACGAGCGCGCCGAGCAGGTCGGCGAACGCGGCGTCGGCGCCGGCCAGGAGGGGCACGAAGACGACCAGCAGACCGACCGTCACCAGCACCGGCCGGACCATCGGCGACCCACCACCGGCCCGCAGGCCCTTGGCGAGCCAGGGGACGGCGCGCAACGCGGCCGCGGGCACGGCGACGGAGCCGAACAGCAGGCCGCGCGCGGTCACGCCGCCGACGACGGCGAGCGAGGCGGCCGCGCACCCGGCGATCGCGCAGAGGGCGAACAACCACTCGGCGGCCACCAGCGCCCCGGTGCCGAACAACGCCACCGCGGCGACGGCCCAGCCGAGGCGGACCTTGCCGAGCAGCAGGAACACGGCGAGGGCGGCCGGCGCCCACCCGACGCCGGGCCGGTCGAGCGGCACCAGCACGGCCGCCGCGACCCCGGCTACGACACTGGTGAGCAACACGCGGTTGGGTGACATCGGCTCGGCCTCCGGGCACGGTTCATCGCGCCGGCGGCGAGGGCCGGCGGTCTTCAGGGAGTGGGACGGTCAAGGACCGGTCGGTGGGCGGGGTCGGTCGGCGGAGCCGGTCGGCGGGGCCGCGTCTCAGCTCTTGCGCCCGGAACTGTCGGTGGCTCCTGGCAGGATGGAAGTCGGGGGCTGCTCAGCGCGGCCCGGCCCGGTCGGCTGGGGCGGGTCGGTCGGCTGGAGGCTGGTCGGCGGGGGCGGGTTGGTCGGCGGGGCTGCGTCTCAGCTCTTGCGCCCGGAACTGTCGGTGGTCCCTGGCAGGATGGAAGCCGGGGGCTGCTCAGTACCGGGCCTGTTCCGCACCCGGCCTGTTCCGGACCCGGCCTCTGCCCGTACCCGGCCGGCGCGGCACCGGGCTTGTTCGGCACCGGCCACCCCTCGGCGGCGGCTGGTCAGGTCACCTCGCGCAAGGCACCCGCCCCCGCACCGGGCCAGGCACCACGGGCCTCGTGCCCACCGACGTCCTGACCGCCGAAGTCCTGACCACTGGGGCGCGCCGGCAGCGCGGCCCGGATCCGGCACCCCGGACCGTCCACCACCGCGATGCTGCCGCCGTGCAGGTCGACGATCCACCGCGCGATGTTCAGCCCGAGCCCGGTGCCACCGCCACCGGCCCGTTCCCCCCGCGTGAACCGCTCGAACACCCGCTCCCGGTCCTCGGGCGCGATGCCCGGCCCGTCGTCGGCGACCTCCAGCACCAGCTCCGCCCCGACCGTCGCCGTCACCCGCACCTCGCCACCGGCCGGCCCGTGCCGCGCCGCGTTGTCGAGCAGGTTCACCACCACCTGGTGCAGCCGGGCCCGGTCGGCGACCGCGGTCGCACCCGGTGGCCGCACGTCGACCGCGAACCGCACCCCGCGCGCGGCGGCGGACGCCTCCGCCACGACCTCGGCCAGCAGCGGCTCGACGGGGAACTCGGCCAGCTCCAGCCGTTGCGCCCCGGCGTCGATGCGCGACAGGTCGAGCAACTCGGTGACCAGCCGGCCCAGCCGCTCGGTCTGCGCCAACGCAGTCCGCATGGTCCGCGCGTCGGGCTCGGCGACCCCGTCGACCACGTTCTCCAGCACGTTCTGCAACGCCGTGATGGGCGTGCGCAGCTCGTGCGACACGTTGGCGATCAGCTCCCGCCGCCGCCGGTCCGCCTCCGCCAGGTCGTCCGCCATCTGGTTGAACGCGCCCGCCAGCTCGCCCACCTCGTCCCGAGCCGTGGCGCGCACCCGCCGGCTGTAGTCGCCGCGCCGCATGGCCCGCGCCGCCGCCGTCATCTCCCGCAGCGGCCTGGTCATCCCGTGCGCCAGGAACTGCGACGTCACCAGCGCGCACACCAGCGCCCCGATCGTGGTGCCGACCGGCAGCCACCCGATCTGCGACCAGAAGTACGCGTACCCCACCGCGCCGGACGACACGAGCAGGATGCACAGCTTCAGCTTGATCGACCGCACCGGGTCGAGCGGGCGCGGCAGCGACGTGTAGTCCGCCACCGCGTCCAGCGCCGCCCGCGTGGTCCGCGCGATCTTCACCGCGGCACCTCCAACGCGTAGCCGATCCCGTGGACGGTCCGGATCAGGTCCGTGCCCAACTTGCGCCGCAGCGCCTTGACGTGGCTGTCCACGGTCCGCGTCCCGGTGCCGTCGTGCCAGCCCCACACCTCGTTGAGCAGGCGTTCCCGCGACTGCACGGCCCGCGGCCGCTCCGCCAGGTACACCAGCAGCTCGAACTCGGTCGGTGTGAGGTGCGCCTCCTCGCCACCGCGCAGCACCCGGCGCTCCGCCAGGTCGATCTCCAGGTCCGCGAGCGCGATCCGCGCGGACGGCACGGCCGCGCGGTCGACCCGGCGCAGCAGCGCGTGCACGCGCGCGGCCAGCTCCCGGATGGAGAACGGCTTGGTCAGGTAGTCGTCCGCCCCGACCGCGAGGCCGACCAGCAGGTCCGTCTCGTCGCCCCGCGCGGTCAGCATCAGCACGGGCACCGGCCGGTCGGCCTGGATGCGCCGGCACACCTCCAGCCCGTCGAACCCCGGCAGCATCACGTCGAGCACCACGAGGTCGGCGTCACCGGCCTTCGCCACCCCCGACGGACCGTCGTGGGCCAGCTCGACCTCGAACCCCTCCGCGCGCAGCCGTGCGGCCACGGACGAGGCGATGGTCAGGTCGTCCTCGACCACCAGAACCCGGCGTGTCATGCGGCCGACTCTATGTGGAAGGGGTGGAGAGGTCCGGTGCGAGTTGTGAACGTCCTGTGGAGGCTACGGTGTACCCGTGGCGGAAGCGGTCCTGGAAGCGGTGCTGGAGCGGATCACGTTCGCCAACGAGGACACCGGGTACACGGTCGCCCGCGTCGACACCGGCCGGGGCGGCGACCTGGTCACGGTCGTGGGCGCGCTGCTCGGCGCGCAGCCCGGCGAGTCGATCCGGATGCGCGGCCGGTGGGGCTCGCACCCGCAGTACGGCAAGCAGTTCCACGTCGACGACTACACGACCGTCCTGCCCGCGACCGTCCAGGGCATCCGCCGCTACCTGGGCTCCGGCCTGATCAAGGGCATCGGCCCGGTGCTCGCGGACCGGATCGTCACGCACTTCGGCGTCGACGCGCTCGACGTCATCGAGCGGCAGCCGGAACGGCTCATCGAGGTGCCCAAGCTCGGTCCGAAGCGGACCAAGCTCATCGCCGCCGCCTGGGAGGAGCAGAAGGCCATCAAGGAGGTCATGGTCTTCCTCCAGGGCGTCGGCGTGTCGACGTCGCTGGCCGTCCGGATCTACAAGCAGTACGGCGACAAGTCGATCGACGTCGTCCGCCAGGAGCCCTACCGCCTGGCCACCGACGTGTGGGGCATCGGCTTCCGGACGGCGGACACCATCGCGAAGGCCGTCGGCATCCCGCACGACAGCCCGCAGCGGGTCAAGGCGGGCCTCCAGTTCACGCTGTCCGAGGCGACCGGGAACGGCGACTGCTTCCTGCCGGAGAACCAGCTCATCGGCGACGCGATCAAGATCCTCCAGGTCGACACCGGGCTGGTCATCGACTGCCTGGCGGAGCTGGTGGCCGAGGAGGGCGTGGTGCGGGAGGTCATGCCGGACGGCGAGGCGGCGGTGTACCTGATCCCGTTCCACCGGGCGGAGATCTCGCTGGCGGGCCAGTTGACCAGGCTGCTGCGCACCGACGCCGAGCGGATGCCCGCGTTCGCGGACGTCGACTGGGACCGCGCGTTCGCGTGGCTGGGCGCGTCGCTGGAGGACAAGCAGCGCGACGCCGTCAAGCTGGCGCTGACCCGCAAGGTCGCGGTGCTCACCGGCGGGCCGGGCTGCGGCAAGAGCTTCACCGTCCGGTCGATCGTGCGGCTGGCGGCGGCGAAGCGCGCCAAGGTGGTGCTCGCCGCGCCGACCGGGCGGGCCGCGAAGCGGCTCACCGAGCTGACCGGGCACGAGGCGAGCACGGTGCACCGGCTGCTGGAGCTGAAGCCGGGCGGCGACGCGGCCTACGACAGGGACCGCCCGCTGGACGCGGACCTGGTGGTGGTGGACGAGGCGTCGATGCTGGACCTGCTGCTGGCCAACAAACTGGTGAAGGCGGTCGCGCCCGGCGCGCACCTGCTGCTGGTGGGCGACGTCGACCAGTTGCCGTCCGTGGGCGCGGGCGAGGTGCTGCGGGACGTCCTCGCCGAGGGCAGCCCGATCCCGAACGTCCGCCTCACGCACATCTTCCGGCAGGCGCAGCAGTCCGGCGTCGTGACCAACGCCCACCGGATCAACTCGGGCGACTACCCGCTGGTCCAGGGCCTGCCGGACTTCTTCCTGTTCCCGGTGGAGGAGGCGGAGGAGGCCGCGACGCTGACCGTCGACGTGGTGGCGCGCCGCATCCCGCGCAGGTTCGGCCTGGACCCGCGCACGGACGTCCAGGTGCTCGCGCCGATGCACCGGGGGCCGGCCGGGGCGGGCGCGCTGAACGTCGTGCTCCAAGAAGCGCTGACGCCGTCGGCGAGGGACGTGCCGGAACGCAGGTTCGGCGGTCGGGTGTTCCGCGTCGGCGACAAGGTGACGCAGATCCGGAACAACTACGACAAGGGCGAGAACGGGGTCTTCAACGGCACGCTCGGCATCGTCACCGGGATCGACGTCGTGGAGCAGAAGTTGACCGTGCGGACGGACGAGGATGAGTCCGTGGATTACGAGTTCGGCGAGTTGGACGAGCTGACCCACGCCTACGCCATGACGATTCATCGCTCACAGGGCAGTGAGTACCCGTGCGTGGTCATTCCAATCACCACCAGTGCTTGGATGATGTTGCAGCGGAACCTGCTGTACACGGCCGTCACGCGGGCCAAGAAGCTGGTCGTGCTGGTCGGGTCGCGCAAGGCGATCGGGCAGGCGGTGCGCACCGTGGGCGCCGGTCGACGCCACACGGCACTGGACCACCGGCTGCGTCACGCCTGAGCGGGGTGGGCGCGGTCTTCGGCGGCGAGGGCGGCGGCGTCGGCGAACGACGCGCGGAACCGGTCGATCTCGTCGCCCTCCAGGCTGATCATCGTGCGCTCGTCCAGCCAGACCTCCACGATCCCGTCGGTGACGCCGATCGAGCAGACGGCCGGGCGGTGGTCGGGGTCGGAGCAGCGCAGCAGCCACTCGCGCGGTGGGTGGCACTGGTCGTGGGTCGCGTCGCGGGCGGGAGAAGGCATGGCGATGTCCCCTTTCGGATGGTCCGGGGTCGAATCGGGATGGACTTCCCTGATCAGTCGCTAGCGTGTACCTAGGTGAGCATCCCGGCCCCGACCACCTCGTCGCCGGACCTGGAGATGGTCTACGTCGAGAACCTGCACGATGCCGACTACCTGGACGGCAAGCAGGAGGTCAACGACTACTCGGACCTGTGGGGCGGCCTTACCGCCGATGCGCTCGGGGTGGAACAATCGAGAAGGTTCATCCTGGCCGTCGCCGAGGACTACGCCTGACTCGGGAAGGTGGTCCCTGCCATGACTCCGGACTTCTCCACCGCCGTCTTCAAGACGTCGAGCCGCACCGACGGCAGCGGCACGTGTGTGGAGGTGGCTGCGGTGCCGGGGTTCTTCGCGGTGCGGGACAGCAAGCATCGGGATGGTGGGCACGTCAGCGTGTCGGCGCGGGCGTTCGCCGCGTTGGTGCGTACGTTGCGGAAGTAGTGCGCCTGACCGTGAGAGGTGGTCCCGTCATGATCCCGGACTTCTCCGCTGCCTGGTTCAAGACATCGAGCTTCACCGAGAACGCCGGCACGTGTGTGGAGGTGGCCGTGGTGCCGGGGTTCTTCGCGGTGCGGGACACCAAGAACCGGGCCGGCGGGCACATCAGCGTGTCGGCGCGGGCGTTCGGGGCGTTCCTGCGCGAGTTGCGGAAGTAGCCCGCCGGAACCCCGAAGAGGTCCCGGCGGGCCACGAAATCACTTGATCGGGTACGCGATGTGGCAGACCTCGTCGTCCGGCCCGGCCGCGTCCCAGTCCGTGAAGTACACCTCGCGCGGCGACCCGGCGACGGTGTGGCCGTTGGCCTCCACCCACGCCGACACCGCGTCGTACGCCGACGCGATCTGTGGGTACTCGACCTCCCGCTTGCGCAGCGTCAGGTACGCCTCGCGGTGCGCCGGCTCGACCCTCGCCGCCGCCTCGGCGGGCGGTGCGGCCACCGCGATCGGCACCGCCACCTCCACCGGCCCGTCGCTGTCCTCGCTCACCTCCCCGTGGTAGATCGACAGGCAGTCGCCCGACACCCCGCCGTACGCGCGCGCGGTCTTCTCCAGCCGACCCATCGCCTCGCCGATCCACTCCGACAACGCCGGTTGCAGCACGTGCCGCTGCTCGACCAGCACGACGCACCCCGGCACGTCCCGCTGCTTCACCTCGTACATCTCCGACAACCCCTTCCCTCCGGTCAACACCACGTGGAGGTGGGCGGCGAGGTCGCGCTGCACGGCGAACCGCTGCTCGACCCCCGACCAGTACGCCGCCAGCAGCGCCGCCCGCTCGCCGGACGGCGCGGCGACGATCCGGCCGACCACCGCCAGCGGCATGTCCAGCCTGCGCAGCGACCGCACCAACCGCGCGTCGGCCAGCTGGTCCTCGCCGTACCGGCGGTAGCCGTTGGCCGGGTCGACCGACGCGGGCGTCAGCAGGCCCTGCCGCTCGTACAGGCGCAGCGCCTTGAGCGACAGCCTGCTGCGCCGCGCGAACTCGCCGGTGCCGAGCAACCGGTCCGCCATCCCCACCCCCTCCTCCGGTGTCGAAGCCTGGGACGTGCCCCAAGGGCAGGGTCAACAGTTGCGCCGGATGTCCCTCCGCCCCTGGTGCGGGCGGCACAACTATCACCCACAAGCGTGGGTACAGCCGGTTGGCGGGTGCGCGCCGCGCCGGTTTTGCCCCATCCTCCGACTCATCCCTGCCTAGGAGGAACCGACCGTGAAGTCGACCAGACGTTCACTCGTGACGCTGGCCATCGCCGGTGCCACGGCCGCCGCCGTGATCAGCGGCGGCGCACCCGGCAGCGCCGGCCCCGCACCCGGGGCCGCCGTCGCGCAAGCCGGCCCGACCTACGTCTACAAGGTGCGCGCGCCGCTCGGCGATACCGCGCAGGACCTGCTCAAGCGCGGCTTCGACGTGCTGGAGCAGCGGGAGGGCGACCACCTGTTCGTCCTCGGCGACGCTGACACCGGCGCGAAGCTCAAGGCCGACGGGTTCACCGCCGTCATCGACGAGGTGCTGCCCGCGCCGCAGTGGGAGCCGCCGGCGCGCAAGTCGCAGTCCGTCGACGCCGCGGCGCTGGAGGAGACCTACTACGGCGGCTACCGCACGGTCAACGCCCAGTACGCGCACCTGGACGCGGTGGCCTCCCAGCACGCGAACCTGGCCACGGTCGTCGACTACGGCGACTCGTGGAAGAAGACGCAGGGCGCGGGCGGGTACGACCTGCGGGCCATCTGCATCACGAAGAAGAACGCCGGCGACTGCGCGCTGAGCACGTCCGCGCCGAAGCCGCGGTTCTTCGTGATGGGCCAGCTGCACGCGCGCGAGATCACCACGGGCGACGTGGCGTACCGCTGGATCGACCACCTGACCCAGGGCTACGGCACCGACGCCGAGGTGACGGCGCTGCTCGACACCACCGAGGTGTGGGTGGTGCCGATCGCGAACCCGGACGGCGTGAACATCGTGCAGCAGGGCGGCAACTCGCCGCGCTACCAGCGCAAGAACGCCAACACCACCAACGGGTCCGGCTGCTCGGGCACGTCGGCGTCGCACGTCGGCATCGACCTGAACCGCAACACCGACTCGCACTGGGGCGGCGACGGCACGTCGGCCAACCCCTGCGACCAGACCTACAAGGGCCCGTCGGCCAACTCCGAGGTCGAGACCCGCGCGCTCCAGGCGTTGTGGCGCAACCTCTACAAGGACCGCCGCGGCACCGGCGTGACCGACGCCGCGCCCGACGACACGACCGGTCTCGTGGTCTCCATGCACAGCTACTCGAACCTGGTGCTGTTCCCGTGGGGCTGGACGACGCAGTACAAGACCGGCAACGACGCGCCGCTGCGCGAGATGGCGCGGGAGATGGCGCGGCTGGCGGGCGGTTGGCAGTACGGGCAGCCCGGCGAGGTGCTGTACAACGCGGCGGGCGCGACCGACGACTGGGTCTACGACGACCTGGGCGTGGCCTCGTACGTGTGGGAGATCGGTCCGGGCTCGGGCGCGTGCAGCGGGTTCCTCCCGGCGTACTCGTGCCAGTCCTCGACGTTCTGGCCGAAGGTCAAGTCGATGCTGCTGTACTCGGCCAAGAAGGCGTCGAACCCGTACGGCGGCGCGAACCAGCCCCTGCCGTGCCCGAAGGCCACCAACGACGGCGACGTGGCCATCCCGGACGGCGGCGCGGCGGTCAGCAGCACCATCACCGTGTCGGGCTGCTCGGGCAACGCCGCGCCGGCCACGGTGGTCGAGGTGCACGTGAAGCACACCTACCGGGGTGACCTGGCGCTCGACCTGGTCGCGCCCGACGGTTCGGTCTACCGGCTGAAGTCGTCGAGCAACGACTCGGCGGACGACATCGACGCCACCTACACGGTGGACGTGTCCAGCGAGCCGCGCAACGGCGCGTGGCAGTTGAGGGCCCAGGACGTGTTCTCGGCGGACAGCGGCTACATCGACAGCTGGAGCCTCACGCTGTAGCGCGGTGCCCGGCTCGACGCGGTGGAGCCGAAACGCGGTGAAGCTGAAACGCGGTGAAGCCGAAACGCGGCCCCGTGGACGGGATGTCCACGGGGCCGTTGCACATCCGGGGTGCACCGAGCCGCGGCACGCATCCACCGGCATGCCGCAGGAGCGGTCAGCGACATGGGGAAGGGCCCCTGCGGGGGAGACGCCCGCAGGGGCCCTTCGGTGTGGAGCGCGCGCTCCGGGTCGTGTTCGGTCCTGCCGCGGCCCTACTTCAGGCCGTTGCCCATCGCGGTGACGAGTTCGCCGTTGGTCGTGTCACCGTCGAGCGACCAGAAGAACGCGCCGCCGAGGTTGTTGTCCTTGGTCCACTTCATCTTGCCGCCGATGGTGGCCGGGGTGTCGTAGCTCCACCACTGGTTGCCGCAGAAGGCGTACGCGGTGCCGTTGGTGGTGCCGGTGGCCGGGCACTTGGTCTTCAGGACCTTGTAGTCCTCGATGCCCTTCTCGTACGTGCCCGGCGCGCCGTCGGTCGCCGAGCCGCCCGGCGTGGACTGGGTGACGCCGGTCCAGCCGCGGCCGTAGAAGCCGATGCCCACCAGCAGCTTGGAGGCCGGAACGCCCTTGTCCTTCAACTTCTGGATGGCGGCGGCGGTGTTGAAGCCCTCCTTGGGCAGGCCCTCGCCGGTCAGCGGGGAGTGCGGGGCGGTCGGGCCCTTGGCGTCCCACGCGCCGAAGAAGTCGTAGGTCATGACGTTGTACCAGTCGAGGTACTTCGACGCGCCGCCGTAGTCGGCGAGGTCGAGCTTGCCGCCCTTGCTGCCGTCGGCGGTGATGGCCGCGGTGACGAGGTTGCTCGGGCCGAACCGGGTGTCCAGGGCCTGCATCAGGTTCCGGAACGCGTCCGGGCCGCTGCTGTCGCAGGTCAGGCCGCAGGCGTTGGGGTACTCCCAGTCGATGTCGATGCCGTCGAACACGTCCGCCCAGCGCGGGTCCTCGACCAGCTTGTAGCAGGACTCGGCGAACGCGGCCGGGTTCTGCGCCGCCTGGCCGAAGCCGCCGGACCAGGTCCAGCCGCCGAACGACCACAGCACCTTGATGTGCGGGTACATCTTCTTCAGCTTGCGCAGCTGGTTGAAGTTGCCGCGCAGCGCGCCCGCGTCCCACGAGTCCGACGTGCCGTCGACGCTGGTGTCCGCGCCGTAGAACTTGTCGTAGTCGGCGTAGGTGTCGTCGTTCGCGGTGCACCGGCCGCCGGTCACGTTGCCGAACGCGTAGTTGATGTGCGTGAGCTTGGCGGCGGAACCGGAGGTGTGGATGTTCTTGACGTGGTAGTTGCGACCGTAGACGCCCCACTGCACGAAGTAGCCGAGGTTCTTGTAGCCGCTCGGCGGGTTCGTGGTGGTAGTGGTGGTCGTGGTGGTCGACGACGAGGAGGACGACGTGGTCGTCGTCGTGGTCGTCGTGGTGGACGACGTCGAGCTGGTGGGCGTGCTGCCGGCCTCACAGGACTCGCCGTTCAGCTTGCAGTTCGCCGGGCCGGAGTACGCGCCGGAGTACGCGACGTTGAAGCCGAAGCTCAGCGAGGCGCCCGCGCCCAGGTTGCCGTTCCAGGTGTTCTTCACCGTGACGTGCTGGCCGCTGGTCGTGTAGCTGCCGTCCCACAGGGAAGCGATCTTGTGGTTGGCGGGCAGGTCGAACTCGACGGTCCAGCTGGAGATGGCGGCGGACGAGGCGTTGCGGATCGTGTACTTGCCCTCGTAACCGGCGCCCCAGTCGGAGCCCTTGGTGAAGGTGGCCGACAGGCCGCCCGCGCCGCTCGCGGCGGGCACCAGGACCAGACCGAGGACCATTGTGGCGACCGCCACGAACAGGGCTGTGAGATGCCATCGGATCTTCGACATCGTGCTCCTCGTCAGGGAAGGAGTGCAGGGTTGAGAAGAACATGTGGTTCAGACCACTTGACGGTCAAGGTCTAGACCACTGCGTCACTCGAACGGACTAGCCGCCGGCGGCCTGGGAGCGCTTCCAGTCAGGGTTCCCCGAGGGGGACGCGTCCGTCCGAAGTCGTGCGCGTGATCAGACCGGGGGCGGTCGTGCGCGGTCCGCCGAACGGCCAGACTCGGACTCCCGGACGTTCGACGGGGACCGTGTGACAGGGAGGGAACGTTGATGCGCAAGAGGGGAATCGCCTTAGCCGCCGTCGTGGGGCTGGCGGCGCTGGGGCTCGGCGGCACGGCCGTCGCGGAGCCGGCGGAGGCCGCGGGCGGCCGGATCGACCGCGAGGCCGTCCAGCGGGTGCTGGACACGATGACCGGCCGGGGAGGCGTGGCCGGCGCGCAGGTCCGGATCACCGACGGGCGCCGGCAGTTCACGATGCGCAGCGGTGTCGCGGAGGTGGGCACCACCAAGCCGGTGCCCACCGACGGCCGCTTCCGGGTCGGCAGCATCACCAAGACGTTCGTGTCCACCGTGGTGCTGCAACTGGTGGGCGAGGGGAAGGTCGGGCTGGACGACCCGGTGTCGCGGCACCTGCCGGGCCTGCTCCCGCGCGGTGGCGAGATCACCGTGCGGATGCTCCTCCAGCACACCAGCGGGCTCTACAACTACACGTCGGACCTGCCGCTGGACCCGGCCGGGTTCGAGCGCATCCGGTTCAAGCACTGGGAACCGGAGGAGCTGGTGGCGATCGCCACCGCCAAGCCGCTGGACTTCACCCCCGGCACGGACTGGAACTACTCCAACACCAACTACATCGTGGCCGGCCTGCTGGTCGAGAAGGTCACCGGGAAGCCCTACGACGAGGCGGTCGAGCAGCGCGTCCTGCGCCCGCTGGGGCTGCGCTCGACGGTCGTGCCCGGTGACCGGGTCGACATCCCCGGCCCGCACGCCCACGGCTACTACAGCGTGGACGGCAGGACCGTGGACGTCACCCGGCTCAACCCGTCGGTCGCCGGCGCGGCGGGCGAGATGATCTCCACGACCGCCGACCTGGACCGGTTCGTGGACGCCCTGCTCGACGGTCGGCTGCTCGCGCCCGCGCAGCAGGCCGAGCTGACGAAGACCCTGCCGTTCACCGGCGGGTACGGGCTGGGCTTCGAGGCGCTCGAACTGCCGTGCGGCGTGACCGTGCACGGTCACGGCGGCGGCATCCCCGGCTACAGCAGCATCATGTTGAGCACGAAGGACACCGGCGTCCGCCTGGAGGGCTCGTTCACCTCCGCGCCGACGCCGGGCGGCGGTCCGGGGCCGGAGCAGCTGCTGACCGAGGTGTTCTGCTGAGCCGACCGCCCCGCGGGGCCGGCGCGCTGATCCAGGGCGTGGCCGAGCCGTGTGGGCCGTGATGGTCCCGAGGGGGTTCCCCGAGCCGCGGGGAGCCCCCTCACCGCGCGAGGAACGCCTCCAGCTGCGCCACGACGAACGCGTGGTCCTCGGCCTGCGGCAGGCCCGACACCCCGACCGTGCCGACCACGCCGACGCCCGCGACGGTCACCGGGAAGACGCCGCCGTGCGCCGCGTACGCCCCCGGGTCCAGCCGGGAGTCCGCCTCGAACGTCTGCCCGCGCGCCCGGAACCGCTCGCCGACCCGGAACGAACTCTGCCCGTAGCGGTCCACCACCCGGCTCTTGCGCTCGATCCACTCGTCGTTGTCCGCCGACGTGCCGGGCAGGGCCGCGTGGAACAGCCGCTGCCCGTTCCGCCGCACGGACACGACCAGCGGCAACCCCTGCGCGCGCGCCGCGTCGAGCAGGAACGCGCCGAGCGCCAGCGCGTCCTCGTTGGTGAAGGACGTGAACACCAACCGGGCCTCCTGCTCGGCCAGCGCCTCCAGCAGACTCACACCGCCACCACCTGTCCGGTCCGGGCGGACTGGGACGCCGCCTCGATCACCTCCAGCACCGGCACCGCCGATTCCGGGTCGACGGGCATGGGGCCACCGGTGGTCAATGCTGCCACGAGCAGCCGGTAGAACGCCGAGTAGGCGCCGGGGACGCCCGGCACCGGCACCACGTCCCCGCCGACCCCGAGCGCGCCCGGCGTCGACAGCCCCTCGAACGGCAGGCCGGCGGCGAGCGCCCCCTCCTGGCCGTCCACGCCTTCGCTGACGTAGGCGGCGCGCGACCCGAGCACCCGCAGGCGCGGCCCGCGGTGCGCCGCCGTCGCGGACGCCCACAGGTGCGACCGGACGCCGTCGACGTGCGTCAACGCCACGAAGGCGTCGTCGTCCACCAGCGCGCCGGGCCGGCGCTCGTCCAGTTCCGCGTAGACGGTCCGCACCGGTCCGAAGAGCTGGAGCGCCTGGTCGACCAGGTGGGCGCCCAGGTCGTACCAGACACCGCCCGCCTCGTCCGGCTCCGGGCGTTCCCGCCAGCCGTCCGGCACCTCCGGCACCCAGCGCTCGAACCGCGACTCGAACCTGGTCACGCGGCCGAGCGCGCCGTCGGCCAGCAGGGACCGCACGGTCAGGAAGTCGCTGTCCCACCGCCGGTTCTGGAAGACCGTCAGCGGCACGCCGCGGTACTCGGCGGCCTTGAGCACGCGGCGGGCGTCGGCGGACGTCGCGGCGAGCGGCTTGTCCACCACGACGGGGATGCCCGCCTCGATGGCGGCCAGCGCGAGCGGCACGTGGGTCCGGTTCGGGGAGGCCACCACGAGCAGGTCCAGTTCCAGTCCGAACAGCTCCTCGACGTGGTCCACGACGGCCGCCGAGGGGTGCGCGGCGCGCACCTCGTCGCGGTGCGCCCTGGTGACGACCGCCGAGAGCGCCAGGCCGGGCGTGGCCGTGATCAGCGGGGCGTGGAAGACGCGGCCGGCCATGCCGTAACCGAGGAGGCCGGTGCGGAGCGGTCCGGTGCGGAGGGCCATGCCAGCATTAAAGCGACGGCGTTTAGTAATGACCAGTCGTGCCATCATGCGCACGTGCCGAACTTGCGCTTCCTGCGCGGATACAACGACGCCGTGGTGCTCGGGCTGGCCAGGTCCGGCGCTGTCACGAGGGTCGACCTCGCGGAGGGCAGCGGGTTGACGCCGCAGGCGGTGTCCAAGGTCGTCGCGCGGCTGATCGCCGACGGCCTGCTGGTCGAGTGCGGCACCCGCAACGTCGGCGTCGGCAAGCCCCGCACGCTGCTCAAGCTCGTCGCCGACAGCCGCCTCGCGCTCGGCGCGCAGGTCGAGCGGGACGAGCTGCGCGTCGTGCTCACCGACCTCGCGGGCGACGTGCTGGACCGCGCCGTCGCGCCGCTGCCCGCCGACTTCGACCCCGGTGCGTTCGTCGTCGAGCTGACCCGGCTCGTGGACCGGCTGCGCAACGACCGGCTGCTCGGCGTCGGCATCGGGTTCGTCGGGCCGCTCGACCACCGGACCGGCGTGGTGCACGACGCGACCGCGCTGGCGAAGTGGCACGACGTGCCGCTGCGCGAGCTGGCCGAGCAGCGGCTGGGCCTGCCCGTGGTGGTCGACAAGGACACGAACGCGGCCATCGTCGCCGAGGCGTGGCGGCGCGGCGAGGAGCTGCGCGACGCCGTGCTGGTGCTCGTCGGCACCGGGCTGGGCGTCGGCCTGCTGCTCGACGGCCAGGTGCACCGGGGCGCGCGGACCAACGCGGGCGAGTTCGGGCACACCACCATCCAGCTCGACGGCCCGCGCTGCGTGTGCGGCCGGACGGGCTGCGTGGAGGCCGTGCACAACGCCGCCGCGCGGGCGGGCGACCTGGCCCTGGCGACGTCCATCGTGGGCACGGCGGTGTCCGACCTGGTGCAGCTGCTCGACGTCGACCACGTGGTGCTGGCCGGTCGCGCGGTGCTCGCCGCGCCCGACGCCTACCTGGCAGGCGTGCGCGGGAAGCTGCCCACCGCGGCGTGGCTGCCGGTCGACGTCGGCATCACCCCGCTGGCCGACGACGTGGTCGCGGCGGGGGCCGCGATGCTGGTCCTGAGCGAGTTCTACGGGCGTCCCCGGTAGCCGATCCGGGGCGGCTCCGCCAGCCGATTTGGACAGCCCTGCTCGCCGGCACCCGTGCGGGTGATTCACTATCCGGCATGTATGCGCTCCGCCACGCCGTCGGGACGGACCCCGGCCTGCGCCGTGAGGCGAACGAGGACTCGGTGTACTTCAGCGAGCGCCTGTACGCCGTCGCCGACGGCATGGGCGGTCACGCGTACGGGGAGGTGGCCAGCTCCATCGCGGTGTCGGTGCTGGCCGAGCTGGACGTGGACGCGGGCGACCCGCTGTCCGTGCTGGCCGGCGCGACCAGGGAGATCGCCGTCCGGCTGACCGACCTGGCCGAGGAGAACTTCGACATGCGCGGCATGGGCACCACGCTCACCGCGCTGCTCTGGGACGGCGAGCGGTTCGCCGTCGGGCACATCGGCGACTCGCGCTGCTACCTGGTGCGCGACGGCGAGCTGACCCAGGTCACCCGTGACCACACGATGGTGCAGGCGCTGGTGGACGACGGCCGGATGGCCGCCGAGCAGGCCGCCGAGCACCCCGGCCGGTCCATGCTGATGCGGGCGCTCCAGGCGGGCAGCGCGCACGACGCCGACCTGTTCTACCAGGACGTCGAGGTGGGCGACCGGTACCTGCTGTGCTCGGACGGGCTGTCCGACGTGGTCAGCGCGGCGGAGATCGCCGAACTGCTCACCGCGGACCCGGACGGCGACCGGACGGTGCGGGCGCTGATCGCGGCGGCCAACGCGCGGGGCGGGCCGGACAACATCACGTGCGTGGTCGTGGACGTGGTGCCCGCCGGCAACTCGTCGTGGCTGCCGCAGTGGCTCCAGCGCTGATCCGACGCCGCTGATCCGACGCCGCTGATCGGTACGGCGCTGATCGGGACGCCGCCGATCGGGACGCCGCCGATCGGGACGCCGCCGATCGGGACGGCGCTGATCGGGACGGTGCCGCCCCGGCGGCGGTTGGTCAGGGGCGCTGCGGTTGGTCAGGGCGGTGCGGCGGTGGTCAGGGCGCCGGGATGCCCAGCAGGTCGTCCAGCGCGCCCACCCCGGCGGGTGTGAGGGCGACCGCGCGGCCCGTGCCGACCCCGCGCAGCCAGCCCCGCGCGCGGAAGTGGGCGCAGACGTGCGCGCCGGCCGCGCCCGCCAGGTGCGGGCGGCGTTCGGTCCAGTCCAGGCACGCGCGGGCGAGCGGGCGGCGGGTGGTGCTGAAGTCGGCGTGCAGCGTGCCGGTCAGCCACGCCCGGCCCCGGTCGGTGACCGCGAGGGCGTCCGGTTCGAGCAGGCCCCGCGCGGTCATGGCGTCGGTGATCGCCACGCCGAGGCGTCCGGCCAGGTGGTCGTAGCAGGTCCGGCCCCGCGCCAGGGCGGCGGACGCGGTGGTGGCCCGCAGCGTGCGCTCCGGGGCGGCGGGACCGACGTAACCCAGCAGGTGCTCCACCAGCTCGGCCTCGCGCGGACCGGCCAGCCGCAGGTAGCGGTGGCGGCCCTGCCGGTGCTCGGCCAGCAGGCCGCCCGCGACCAGGCGGGTCAGGTGCTCGCTCGCGGTGGACGGCGAGACCCGCGCGGCCCTGGCCAGCTCGGTGGAGGTCCACGCGCGGCCGTCCAGCAGCGCCAGGCAGAACCGGGCGCGCGTGCGGTCGGCCAGCAGGGCGGCGAGGTCGGCTAGTTGCTCGGCGGCCATGCGGCCATTGTGCGCCGCCCACGCTTCGGCGGTCGCCGAAGCGTGCGGCGCTTAGCGTCCGGGGCGTGAATCACGACGTGCTGCTCGACCCGACGTACACCGTTCCCGCCGTGCCCCACGCGACACGGGGCGTGGCGTGGCTGCGCGCCCACGTGGCGCGGTTCAGCGAGGGCGCGGACCACGAGCGCCGACGCGCGCTGGCGGTCTCCCACCTGTCCACAGTGGACCTCGCCGCGCTCCGCCGTCCGGGCAACGCGGTGGCGAAGCTGGCCGCCGGCCTGGGGCTGCCGCGCGCGGTCGTGGCCGACGTGTCGGTGGTCGCCCGCTGCTACCAGCCGCACACCACCGCCACCCCGGAGGCGGACGCCGCCGTGGCGCGGCTGGTGGCGGCGTGCGGTGGCGCGTGGGACGAGGCGACGGCCGCCCGGATCGGCCTGCTCGTGCAGGCGAGCGCCGCGACCGACGCGATGGTCGCCGGCCGCGTGCCGCCGGTGCCCGCCACCCGCCGGGTCGCGCCGGACGGCACGGTGGTCGAGGTGTCCCTGGCCGACGCGCCGTTCGGGGCGGGGCGGCACGAGTGCCCCGGCCGCGCGCACGCGGCGGCGTTGGCGGAGGGCACGTTCCACCGCCTGCACGCCGGCCCGGAACCGCTGGTGCTGCCCAACGCCTGGGACCACGCGTCCGCCGCCGCGCTGGTGCGGGCCGGTTTCCCGGCGATCGGCACGACCAGCCTCGGCGTGGCGGCGGCGGCCGGGCTGCCCGACGCGGCGGGCGTCGCGCGCGCGGAGACCCTCGCGCTGGCGCGGCGGCTGGTCCGGCTGCCGGTGCCGGTGACGGTGGACGTGGAGGCCGGGTTCGGCGACGTGCGCGGCCTGGCGGCGGAACTGGCGGACCTCGGCGTGGCGGGCGTGAACATCGAGGACGGGCGGGGGGACGGGCTGGCCGACCCGGCGGAGCAGGCGGACCTGTTGCGGGCGTTCAAGGACGCCGCGCCGCACCTGTTCCTCAACGCCCGCGTCGACACGCACTGGCTGCGCGTGGACCGGGAGAGCACCGTCGAGCGCGCCCTGCGGTACGTCGACGCGGGCGCGGACGGCGTCTTCGTGCCCGGCCTGGCGGCGGACCGCGACATCGCCGAGGTGGTCGAGGCCGTGCCCGTGCCGGTGAACGTGCTGGCGCAGCGCGACGTCCGGGCGCTGGCGGCGCTCGGCGTCCGGCGGATCAGCACCGGTTCGCTGCTGTTCCGGGCCGCCGTGCGGGCGACCGTCGCGACCGCTCGGGCGGTGCGCGACGGCGAGCCGGTCGGCGAGGTGCCGGGCTACGACGAGGTGCGGGCGCTGGCGGACCTGTGACGCCCGGTGGATGCCGGGGAGGCGACGTGCGTCGCGTCCCCGGCAGCGGGCCGCTCGGCGGAGACGAATTCACACCGGGGGCACCACATCGGAAAAAAGGGCGGCTTGGCCGGTCAGTTGTAGGGCATTCCGCCGAACGGGGCGGACGCGACCTGTGCCGCGGTGGTGAAGAAGGCCACCAGCACGACGGCGATGAGCACTCGTCCGATTCGCATGTGCACTCCAGTCACGGGAGATCGGAGACGATTCACGGCAATTCGGCGCCGCGGCTACCGTGGCAGTGGCGGGTGAAACGCGGAAGTGATTCCGGTGAACAACCGGAGAACGCCGCGAACGTGCGTGCTGTTCTCAATCGTGAAACTTCTTGTTAACCTGTCGTTCTCCTTGTATTCTTTCGGTGTGCGCGCCGTCACCCTGCGCCTCGTTGGCCGCGAGCGTGAGCTGACCCGCCTCCTGGACCGGGTGGACGCCTTGGCCGAGGGGCGGGGCACGGCGCTGGTGGTCGAGGGCGAGCCGGGCATCGGCAAGACCGCCCTGGTCAAGGCCCTGTGCGAGGTCGCCGCCGCGCGCGGGTTCCGGGTGTGCAAGGCCGCCGGCGACGAACTCGGCCGGTCGCTGCCGCTGCTGCCGCTGCTCGACGCGCTGTCCACGGCCCGCTCCGACCCCGGCGCGACGGCCACCGCCGAACGCCTGCTCGCCCGCGTCGACGACCTGTGCGCCGTCGGGCCCGTGGTCCTGGTGCTGGACGACCTGCACTGGGCCGACACCGCCACCGTCGCGGTGTGGAAGCGGCTCGCCCGGCTCGTGCCGCAACTGCCGCTGCTGCTCGTGGGCGTGCTGCGGCCGGTGCCGCGCCGGGACGACCTCGCGGCCCTGCGCGCCGGCGTCGAACGCCTCACCGTGCCCGCGCTGCCCGACCCCGCCGTGGTCGAACTCGTCGGCGCGCTCGCCGGCGGCGCACCGGACCCTGCGCTGGCCGCGCTCGCCGCGGACGCCGGCGGCAACCCCCTGTACCTGGTCGAACTCGTGGCGGCCCTGGTGCGGGGCAACGCCATCGACGTCGACGCCACCGGCACCGCCCGGCTCACCCGGTCCGATCTGCCCCCGTCGCTGCCCGCCGCCATCGCCGACCGGATCGGCTTCCTCGGCCACGACGTGCGCCGCGTGCTCGTCGCCGCCGCCCTGCTCGGCGTGAAGTTCCCGGTCGCCGACCTGGCCGCCGTGCTGGGCAGGCGGGTGGTCGACCTGCTGCCCGCGGTGCGGGACGCGACCGTCGCGGGCGTGCTGGAGGACAGTCCGACCGGGCTGAGCTTCCGCCACCCGCTGGTCCGCGCCGCCCTGTACGACGAGGTGCCCGGTTCCGCCCGCGCCGCGTGGCACGGCGAGGCCGCGCGGGCGCTCGCCGACAGCGGCGCGGCCGTCGACCGCGTCACCCGCCAACTGCTGGCCGCGGGCGACCACGTGCCCGACTGGGTGGCGCGGTGGCTGGACGAGCACGGCGCGACGCTCGTCGCCCACGCGCCCGAGGCCGCCGTCGAGCTGCTGAGCCGCGTCGTCGTCACGCCGAGCGCGGGCGACCGGCGCGGCGTGCTGCTCGCGCACCTCGCCGAAGCCCGGTTCCGGCTCGGCGACCACCACGGCGCGGAAGCGGTCGCCCTCGCCGGGCTGGAGCACGGCACCCTCGTGGACCTGCACTGGACCCTCGCCCAGTGCAGGTCCATGACCGGCCGCTCCGCCGAGACGCCCGCCGAGGTCGACCGCGCGCTGGCCGCGCCCGGCCTCACCGAGGGCGAGCGCGCCCGGCTGCTGGTGCTCGCCGCCCGCGCGCACTGGGACGTCGGCGACCCGGACGCCGCCGAGCGGCTCGCCGACGCGGCGCTGGCCATCGGCGACCGCTGGGCCACGAGCTGGGCGCTGCACGTCCGCGCGATCGTCGCGATGGTGCGCGGCCGGACCGCCGACGCCCTGCCGCTGTTCGAGCGCGCGCTGGCGGTGTCGATGGGCGACCCGGCCAACGCCGACCTGCGGCTGCTGCTCCAGGTCAACCAGGCCGTCGCGCTGGGCGAGCTGGACCGGGGCGAGGAGGCCGTCGCCGTCGCGGGCGCCGTGCGGCACGCCGCCGACGAGGCCGGGAACACCGTGCGGCTCGCCCAGGCGCAGAGCGCGCTCGGCCAGCTCCTGCTCGACGCGGGCCGGTGGGACGAGGCCCTGGTCGACGTCGACCTGCTCGCCGACGACCTCAAGCACCCGATGGTGTCGCGCTGCGACCACGGCGTGGCCGCGCTGATCCACCTGCACCGGGGTGACGCGGAGGGCGCGCGGCGGCACCTCGACGCGGCGGGCGCGGGTGCGGCGGGCGCGGGCGCGGGAGGGCACGTCGTCGGACCGGCGGCGCTGGCCGCGAGCCTGGCGCTGGAACAGGCGGGCCGCCCGCGCGAGGCGCTGGCCGTGCTGGTCGAGGGCGCGGCCGCGGTGGAGGACCTGCTGCCGGACGCCGTGCGGCTGGCCGTCGCCCTGGGCGAGGACCCGTCGGCGGAGGTGGCACGCGCCGAGCGGCTGGCGGACGAGCTGGACGTGCCGCACCGGCGCGCGTCCGCCGCCTACTGCCGCGCGCTGGTGGCGGGCGACCCGGTGGGGCTGCTGCACGCCGCCGAGGAGTGGCGGCGCGCGGGCAGGCCGCTGGGGCGGGCCAAGGCGCTGGCCGCCGCCGCGACCACGTTCGCCGCGGCGGGCGACCGCTCCTCGGCCCGCGCGGCGCTGGGCGACGCCGCCGACGCGTTCACCGCCCTGGGCGCGGACTGGGACCTGACGCTGCTGTCGGCCCGGATGCGGGAGCTGGGCGTCCGGCGCGGCCCGCACGCCAAGCACCGGCGGGCCACGCACGGCTGGGAGAGCCTGACCCCGATGGAGCTGAAGGTCACCGAGCTGGTGGTGGCGGGCCTGTCCAACCGGCTGATCGGCGAGCGCCTGTTCCTGTCCGGCCGGACGGTGGCCACCCACGTGTCACACGTGCTGGCGAAGCTGGGCGTCAGGTCGCGGACGGACATCGCGCGCGAGGCGGTCCGGCACCGGGCGGGGTGACCGCGACCGCAGGTACAGCGGCAGCGCGAACCACCAGAACCCGAACCACGCCACCAGCCCGCCGGTGATCCACACGGCCGGCCACCGGCCGAGCACGACGTCCAGGATCAGCAGCAGCGCGGTCGCGAGCGCCGACTTCAGCAGCACCAGGCCGGCCAGCAGCAGGCGGCTGGACGTGCGCACCAGCTCGCGCTTGAGGCGGCGGTGGAACACCAGCCGGTGCACCGGGGCGGGTGCGATCAGCAGCGCCGTCGAGGTCGCGCCCAGCACCAGGCTCAGCACGTACACCTGGAGCTGGAAACTGGTGAGCGTGCCGAACCGGGGCGTGAACGCCAACGTCAGCAGGAACGCCAGCAGCAGTTGCACGCCCGTCTGGGCGACCCGCATCTCCTGGAGTATCTCCGCGTAGTTCCGGTCGTTGCGCTGGGCGGGAGTTTCGTTGCGGGCCTGGGCGTTCCACTGGTCGTCGGTCATGGGACCACGGTGCTCCCGCACCGGTGCGGAGACATCGGTCGGCGTGCGGACTTCCGCGGTGGCGTGACCTCGCGGCGCTCGGCGTTGGCTCGGCCGGACGGCGGTGTCGCGGCCAGGTCGGCTCGGCGCGGCCGGGCGGTCCCCGCCGGTCCTCCCCGGCGCGCTACAGCTCCTTCGCGAAGTAGAGCGCGACCTCGCCCTCGGCCGGTGTGCTTCGGTAGAGCGTGGTGTCCAAGCCGCACAACGAGAAACCCAGCCGCCGGTAGACCCGCACCGCCGGCACGTTGACGCTCGACGTCTCCAGCCACGCCGTGCGCGCGCCCAGCGAGCGGCCGTGGTCGAGCGCGAGTTCGATCAACCGCTTGCCGATGCCGCGCCCCCGGTGGCCCGGCGCGACCGTCACCTGGCGCAGGACCAGCCTGCGGTGCCAGGCCGCGAGTTCCACCGAGGCGAACCCGCGCACCTCACCGCCCTCCTCCGCGACGAAGCCCTCGTGCGGCAGCTCGTCCTCGTCCTCCGGGAACGCCTTCGCCAGCGGGGGGTCGACCGGCACCGGGCGCAGGGCGAAACCGTCCGGCGTCGAGTCCACTTCGAACACGGTGTCCGTGGTGAACGAGTCGTCGAGGGCGAGCACGTCGTCCGGGGCGATGGGGCGGTAGTCGATGGGCACACCCGCATTCTGCCCGCTGTCGATCATCAGCCGCAGGTGGCGGCGCGGTCCAGCAGGAGGGTCCGCTCGCGCGCGTTGCGCGTCATGCCGGCGGCGCGCTCGAACTCGACGCGGGCCTCGGCGGACCGGCCGAGCTTGGCCAGCAGGTCGCCGCGCACGCTCGGCAGCAGGTGGTAGTCCTTCAGGGCGGGCTCCGCCACCAGTTCGTCCACCAGTTCCAGCGCCACCGCCGGCCCGAAGGCCATCCCGATCGCCACCGCGTGGTTGAGCGCCACGACCGGTGACGGCGCGATCACCGCCAACGCCTCGTAGTACCCGGCGATCCGCGTCCAGTCGGTCTCCTCGGGCGTCCGGGCGCGGGCGTGGCACGCCGCGATCCGCGCCTGGAGCGAGTACGGCCCGCCGCCCGCCTTCTCCAGCGCCGCCAGCCCGCGCCGGATGAGCAGCTGGTCCCACTTGGCCCGGTCCTGGTCCAGCAGCAGCACCGGCTCGCCGCCGGGCCCGACCCTGGCCCGCGCGCGCGACGCCTGGATCTCCAGCAACGCGACCAGGCCGTGCACCTCGGGTTCGCGGGGCATCAGGCCGGCCAGCACGCGGGCCAGCCGCAGGGCGTCCGCGCACAGCTCCGGGCGCATCCAGTCGTCGCCCGCGGTGGCCGAGTAGCCCTCGTTGAAGATCAGGTAGATGACGCCGAGCACGGACGCCAGGCGCGCGTCCCGCTCGTCCTCGGCGGGCACCTCGAACGGCACGTTCGCCTTGGCCAGCGCCTTCTTCGCCCGCACGATCCGCTGCGCCACGGTCGCCTCGGGCACCAGGAAGGCCCGCGCGATCTCGACCGTGGTCAGGCCGCCCAGCATCCGCAGGGTCAGCGCCACCTGCGCCTCGGTGGACAGCACCGGGTGGCACGCGGTGAACACCAGCCGCAGCAGGTCGTCGTCGATGTCGCCGACGGAGTCGCCCGCGCCGGGCGCGTGGTCGTGCTCCTGGTCGCGGCCGATCTCCGCCAGCTTGCGCTCGTAGTTCCGGCTGCGCCGGATCTGGTCCACGGCCCGGTTCTTCGCGGTGGTCATCAGCCACGCGCCGGGGTTGCGGGGGATGCCGGTCTCCGGCCACTGCTCCAGGGCGCTGACCATCGCGTCCTGCGCCAGTTCCTCGGCGAGGCCCACGTCGCGCACCAGTCGGGCGAGACCCGCGATCAACCGTGCCGACTCGATCCGCCAGACCGCCTCGACAGCACGACGCGCATCGGAAGCCGTCATGACCCGAGATCAGATCAGCTTCCGACGCGCGTCGGCAAGGCGGGGTGGCGCGGAGGGTCGCGGTGTCAGCCCTCGCCGCGCTGCGCGGCGACCTGCTGCCGCAGCTCCTGCTCCTTGTCCAGGACGTCCTGCGGCGCCGCGAAGTCCTCGGGCGAGAACACCTGGCGGATCTCGATCTGCGACTCCTCACCCGTGGGGTTCGGCACCCGCTTGACCCACTCGATGGCCTCCTCCAGCGACTTCAGCTCCAGCAGCCAGTAGCCCGCGATCAGCTCCTTGGTCTCGGCGAACGGTCCGTCCACGACGGTCCGCTGGTCACCGCTGAAGTAGACCCGCGCGCCCTTCGCGCTGGGGTGCAGCCCCTCGCCGGCGAGCAGCACGCCCGCCTTCACCAGCTCCTCGTTGAACTCGCCCATCGCGCGCAGCTCCTCGTCGCTGGGCATGGTGCCGGCCTCGGAGTCCTTGGTGGCCTTGACGATGACCATGAAACGCATCTCGTTGTCCCTTTCGGAGTGCCGACGTGCACATCATCGCCGTCGGACGGGTTCTTCGGTGGTGGTACGGCGGATTTCCCCCGCCGCGCGGGATTCAGCGGCGGAACGCGCGGGCCAGCGTGTACGAGCCGGGCCCGAGCACCGCGATCAGCAGGAACGACCAGGAGTAGACGGCGGCCGGCTCGCCCAGGTTCTGGAGCGGCAGCAGACCGGTCGGCTGGTGGACGACGAAGTAGGCGTAGGCCATCGCGCCCGAGCACAGCAGGGCGGCCGGCCGGACCGCGACGCCGACCAGCACCAGGGCCGAGCAGACCAGTTCGAGCACGCTGCCCCACCAGCCGGGGAACGACCCGAACGGGACCGGCGTGCCCTGGCCGTCGATGCCGCCGAACATCCCGAAGCCCTGGAGCCCGTGGCAGCCGAACAGGAAGGAGACCACGACCCGGAAAGCGGCGAGCACGAGGCCGTTGGCCTTGGTGGAGCGGGTGTCGGTGGTGGGGGCGGTGACGGGAGCGGTGCTGGGGGTCATGGCTGCGGTCCCTTCTCGGTCGTCTTGCTTACGCGACGATCGGGACCACCCGTGGATCGACACGGGCACCAAACTTTTTTCAAGGTTTTTGTTTCCGCAGGTCAGCGCCACGTCGAGGCCGCACTGGCAGCCGCCGGGGCGTCGTGCGGCATCCTAACCCTCCGAAACTGAAGCCCTTCAGGTTCTCAACGCGACGCAACCACAGCAGGGGGACCACGGACTCCACGCGCCCGGAAGCCACGCAGGTCTTGGATGGTCGTCGGGGACGCTACGCAGCTTGACCACCCCTCCGCCTGTGTACGAATCCGCCGCGCTGATCCCCCGTGGGTTCCGACTCCGCCCAGCAGCGATCCGGGTCGCGGTCGCTGATGGCCGGAAGACGGGAGGTCCGAACGGCGGATTCGTATCCAGGCGACGGGGTGGTCGTTCTGCGTAGCGTCCCCGACGACCGTCCAAGACTTGGCGGCCTTCCGGGCGCGTGGAGTCCGTGGTCACCCTGCTGTGGTCCCGTTGCTCCAAACCAAGAACCGCAAAGCCACGAACCGGGGGCCGCGAACCGGGAGCCACAGGCGCAGGACACGCCGACCCTCCAGGACTGAAGCCCTTCAAGTTTCCAAAGCAACGCGACCACAGCCAGGGGACCACGGGCTCGGCGCGCCTGGAAGCCACGCAGGTCTTGGATGGTCGTCGGGGACGCTACGCAGCTTGACCACCCCTCCGCCTGTGTACGAATCCGCCGCGCTGATCCCCCGTGGGTTCCGACTCCGCCCAGCAGCGATCCGTGCTCCCTTCTGTGGTCCCGTTGCTTCAGAACGACAAGCAGACGAAGACCCGCACCGGGGGCGCCGAATATTCCCGCCACCCCAAGGCAATCGCCTCCCTTCCCAAGAAGTGGTCGCCCCTCCGAGCCGGCCCGGCGCTGCCCCAGAATCCGATCGGAGGCCGAAGGGAGCTGGGGACATGGGAGCAGGTCTGCACCTGGCCGTGGCGTTGGAGGGGACCGGGTGGCACCCGGAGGGCGACCCCGATCCCGCGCGGTTCACGGCGGGGTACTGGGTCGACCTGGTGCGGGAGGCCGAACGGGGGCTGCTGGACTTCGTCACGTTCGAGGACGAGCTGGGACCGGTCGGGCGGCTCGACTCGGTGCTGGTCGCGTCCCGCGTCGCGCCGCTCACCACGCACATCGGGCTGGTCCCGAGCGTGGTCACGACGTTCACCGAGCCGTTCCACCTGTCCAAGGCGATCGCCACCCTCGACTACGTCAGCACCGGGCGCGCGGGCGTGCGGGTGCGCGCGTCCGTCGCCGCCGAGGACGCCCGGCACTTCGGGCGGCGCACGTTCCCCGAGCCGCCGGACGACGCGGCGCACGCCGAGGTGCTCGCCGAGACCGCCGACTACGTCGAGGTGCTGCGCCGGCTCTGGGACAGCTGGGAGGACGACGCCGAGATCCGCGACGTCGCGACCGGCCGGTTCATCGACCGCGACAAGCTGCACTACATCGACTTCGTGGGGGACCGGTTCAGCGTCAAGGGACCGTCCATCACGCCGCGCCCGCCGCAGGGCCAGCCGCCGGTCGCCGTCCTGTCGCACGGACCCCGCGTCCACGACCTCGCCCGGCGGTCCGCCGACCTGGTGTTCACCACGCCGAAGGACGCCGACGACGTGCGGTCGACCAGCGCGGAGGTGACCGGCCTCCACCACTTCGCGGACGTGGTGGTGTTCCTCGACGCCGAGCGCCACCGGCGCGTGGCGGGCGCGGGCGGGCTCGCCTCCGACGCGCACGTCTTCGCGGGCACGGCCGCCGAACTGGCCGACCTGCTGGCCGAGTGGCACGCCGCCGGGGCGTCGGGCTTCCGGCTGCGGCCCGCCGCGCTGCCGGACGACCTGGTGGCGATCACCGCCGACCTGGTGCCCGAGCTGCGGCGGCGCGGCCTGTTCCGCACCGCGTACGAGGCCGCCACGCTGCGCGGCCACCTCGGGCTGCCCCGCCCGGCCAACCGCTACGCCCGAGGAGTCGCGTGATGAAGCAGGTCCACCTCGCCGCGCACTTCCCCGGCGTGAACAACACGACCGTGTGGAGCGACCCGCGGGCGGGCAGCCACATCGAGTTCTCGTCGTTCACCCACTTCGCGCGGACCGCCGAGCGGGCGAAGTTCGACTTCCTGTTCCTCGCCGAGGGCCTGCGCCTGCGGGAGCAGAACGGGCTGATCTACGACCTGGACGTGGTGGGCAGGCCGGACACCTTCACGGTGCTCGCCGGGCTCGCCGCGGTCACCACGCACCTCGGGCTCGCCGGCACCATCAACTCCACGTTCAACGAGCCCTTCGAGGTGGCCAGGCAGTTCACCTCGCTGGACCACCTGTCGGCGGGCCGGGCGGCGTGGAACGTGGTGACCTCGTGGGACGCGTTCACCGGCGAGAACTTCCGCCGGGGCGGCTACCTGCCGGAGTCGCAGCGGTACGAGCGGGCCAAGCGGTTCCTCGACGCGGCCACCGCGCTGTTCGACTCCTGGCGCGACGGCGGCGCGTTCGCCTACCACGACGAGTTCTTCGACATCCGGGGCGTCTTCGACCTGCCACGGTCGCCGCAGGGCAGGCCGGTGATCCTACAGGCTGGTGACTCCGACGAGGGCCGCGAGTTCGCCGCCGCCAAGGCCGACGCGATCTTCAGCCGGCACGCGGGCCTGGCCGAGGGGCAGGCGTTCTACCGGGACGTCAAGCGCCGGCTCGCGGCGTACGGGCGCACGCCGGACCAGCTCCTGGTGCTGCCCGCCGCCACGTTCGTGCTGGGCGACACCGACGCCGAGGCGCGGGAGCTGGCGCAGGACGTGCGGCGGCAGCAGGTGAGCGGGCAGACCGCGATCAGAACGCTGGAGCAGGTGTGGAACCGGGACCTGTCGGCGTACGACCCGGACGGGCCGCTGCCCGAGGTCGACCCGCTGGTGGGCGAGCACACCATCGCGCGCGGGCGGGCGAGCGTGCGGTTGCACCGCGATCCCCTGGCCACGGCGAAGGAGTGGCGGGAGCTGGCGGAGGCGCGGAAGCTGTCGATCCGGGAATTGGTCATCGAGACGACGGCGCGGCAGACGTTCGTCGGGTCGCCCGCGACGGTGGCCGGCCGCATCGACGAGCTGGTGCAGGCGGACGCGAGCGACGGGTTCATCCTGGTGCCGCACCTGACCCCCGGCGGGTTCGACGAGTTCGCCGACACCGTGGTGCCGCTGCTCCAGGAGCGCGGGGTCTACCGGACCGACTACACCGGGCCGACCCTGCGCCACCACCTGGGCCTGGTGTGAACCACGCGGAGTCCGGTGTGGGCGGTGAGCGGCTCAGCGGTCCCAGTCGCCGATGACCGGCGGCGCCGTCGTGCCGCCCGCGCCGAACACCTCGTCCGGGTCGGGTTCGAGCAGGTACGACGGGGTCTGGTGCTCGATGTCGTCCTCGTCGCGGGACCGGCCCGGCACGCCGCCGCCCAGCCCGGCCATCCCCGCGCCGACCGGACCGCGTCCGCCACCGCCACCGCCGCGACCGCCGGTGCCGCCCGGCGCGACACCGGAGCCCGCGCCGGGCCCGATGCCGGTCCTGCCGCCCGCGCCGAGACCCCTGGCCGCCGCCGCGCCACCGGGCCCGACGCCGGGACCGCCCGTGCCGCCGAGACCGCCGCCGCCGACCCGGCCGCCGCCCGCCCCGCCGCCGCTCGCCCGGCCGCCCGGACCGCCACCGGTGCGGCCGGCTACCGGCGCGCCCCGGTTCGGGCCGGGCAGCCCGCCCGGCGGGGGCGCGCCCGGACCGGTCCGCGCGGCGGGCAGCGGCGCGTACGCGCTCCCGGTGCCGCTGGTCTGCGTCGTGCCGCCGCCCGGACCGACGCCCTGGGTGTCCACAGTGGACGGACCAGGGCGGGTGGCCGGGCGGGACGTGGACGTCTTGGTGGTGCCGTCGACGACCGGCGGCGGCGCGGGGCGCGGCGCGACCGGGTCGTCCGCGCGCGGCGGGGTGGGGCGCGGCGGCTCCTCCGGTTGGCGCGGCGCGGTCGGCGCCGGCGCGAACGCGGGCTGCGCCGCCGCCGTCTGCGCCACGGTCCGGTCGTACAGCTCGATCACCCGCGCCGCTTCCCGGTGGTCCCGCTCCTGCTGCTCGAACACCGCGCGGTCGGCGGCGGCCTGCCGGGCGAGCTGGACCGGGTCGGTGATCCGCATCAGCCGCTCGCTCGCGGCGTCCACGTCGAACACCTCGGCGGGTGGCGGCGGGACGGCGTTCTTGGCGTCCGCCAACGCCCTCGACTGCTGCGTGAACAGCGTGCCCGCCAGCTGCGCCGAGACACCCGTCTCGCCGGCGCGGTTGCCCAGCTCCGCCAGCGACCGCCGCGCGCGGTCACCCGCCTCGCCCTCCCAGTCCGCCTCGCTGGTGGTGATCGCGGACGCGATGGCCTGGTGGAACGTCGCCAGCCGGTTGCCCAGGTCGGTCCACAGCGCGCCCATGTCACCCACCACGGCCGGGTCGACGCCCTGGTGCACGCCGTCGTAGAGCCGCTGGTGCGGGATGCCGAGGTAGTGCACGGCGGGGCCGGCCGGCGCGGAGCGCGTCAGCACCCCCGCCCTCAGCTGCGCCGCCTGGCGGTCGAGCAGGTCGTCCACCCGTTCGTCACCCGGCCCGGCGACGAACGGCGCGAACGGCCCGTACTGCTCCCGGTGCTCCTGCTCGACCTGCTCCCGCAGCTGCCGTCCGGTCCGGCTCTCGCCGTGCCGCTCCAGGTCGTAGCGCTGGTAGACGTCGGCCGGCCGGCCCGGAGCGCCCTGCCCCGCCTCCCCGTGCCCTCCCCGCCCGGTCACGGCAACCTCGGTTCGACCAGCTCGGCGATCCGCCGCGCGAGCGGGCAGGGCTCCTCGCCGCTGCTCGTCGCGTTGAGCACCACGTCGACCCGCGAGGAGTCGGAGACGCCCAGGTAGACGCCGCAGCTGCGGGTCACGCCCAGCAGCTCCTTCGCCGGTCGGTCGCCGATGGTCACGTCGGAGAGCACGCCGCCGTCGGGCTGCACGCCGGCCAGCCCGACGGTGGTCCGGATGCCGATCAGGAACGTGGCGGTCCTGGGCGCGAACGAGCAGGTCCGCGCGCCGCCCAGCTCGCCGGCCTTGGGCTCCTTGCGGAGCGGGCCGAGGGCCTGCTCGGCCTCCGCCCTGGTGATCAGGGCGCACGGGTCGGTGGTGTCCAGCGAGCCGGTCGGGCCGCCCGACGGGCTCGGGGAGACCCCGCCGGACGGGCTCGTGGTCACCCCGCCGGGTGTGCCGCCGGTCGTCGTGGTGGACGCGCGCCGGGCGGCGCCGGACACCGGGTCGCCGCACGCCGTGACCGCGAGCAGCGCGGTCAGCAGCAGGGCCAGGCTGGGTCGAGGGTTCACAGGTGCTCCCGGTCGGTCAGGCGCTGTGGGTGGTGCCGCCGATGGCGTCCAGGCCGTGCGCGCGGTCCTCGTCGGTGGACCAGTAGAGGCCCATCGCCTCCGCCACGTTGGCGCGCAGCCGGGTCAGGTCGTCCTGGAGCTTCAGCACCGCGGGGATGAAGCCCTGGTCCGAGTCGGCGGCGATGGACGCGAGGAACGGCTTGTAGACCTCCGCCGCAGGCGTCGTGCCCAGCGGTGGTTGCCGGCTGAGGAAGTGCGCGCCGGCCAGGGCCTCCTCGGTGCCCTGGAGCATGTCGTCGATGGCCGCGATGAGCGCCGCGCCACCGTCCCGGCTGATGGTGAACCCGGCCGCGGTGGCCGCCTGGAACCTCTCGACCGCGGTGGACATGCCGCTGACGCCGCCCGCCAACCCGCCTGCCGCCATGCTGGTCTCCTTCCGAGGAGGTGTCGTCCCGGTGCGCCGGTGCCGCCGACGTGCGTGCCCCGCGTCATCCCGGCGGGCCCAGCAGCCGGGTCAGGTGCCTGCCCAGCGCGCCCTGGTCGGCGGGCGTGTAGGTGGCCGACAGCACGCCGTTCCGGTCGGCCGCCGGTATCACGGCGTACCGGCCCGCGTCGGTGTCCAGGTAGGTGAGGGTGCCGAGGTCGACGCCGCCCGAGCGCACGGCGAAGTAGCCCGCGCCCAGCCGCGGGCGGCGGAGGATCTCCTCGACCACGGCCCGCGTGGACGGCGCGGCGGCCCTCAGCCGGGTGGTGAACCGGAACTCGGAGAAGTCCTCGTCCACCGGCCGGATGGGCGCGGACGCGTCCGACACGGTGACCGACGAGCCCGGTCCGGGCCGCAGCGGCGGCAGCAGGTCCACCAGGGCGCGCACGACGGTCGACGGGTGGCACGGCCGGAACTCGACCGCCTCGCCGCGCTGGACGGCCAGCACCGCGCCCCGCTCGTCGGCCACGGCCAGCGCCACCGCCCGGTCGTCGCCCGCCGTGCCGACCAGGGCGACCGCCGTGCGGCCGGTGCCGAACAGGCGCAGCGCCTCGACCAGCTCGGGCGCGAACCGCCCGTCCCGCACGAGGCCGCGGGCGCGGAGGTCCCGGTGCGCCGCGGCCATCGCGCCCGCGCGCTCGTCCCGCGTCGTCCCGTGGTGGTCGATTCGGAACGGGAAGCGCCGCACGTCGACCCGCAGGGCCTCGCCGAGCACGTCCAATTCGGCGAACGAGCACACGATCTCCGTCGCCACGCGGGAACCCCACCTCTCCCCCTCGGCCGAGGGTCATGGTGGCAGCGCGCCGGGCGGGACCGACCGTAATAGGGTGGCTTTTCACTCCATTGTTTGATGGCTGGTCATTCCATCGGGGGATGCCGCCGTCTTACTTGGGGCATTGCCCTGGAATATCCTGATCGGTGCGCCGATTCGCGCGAATCATCGATCGGCGATCGTCACGAATAGTAGCCCTCCACCGGCACGCGGGCCTCCTCGAACAGGGCCGGCCCCTCGGTGGGCACCGGCGGGAACCCGCCGCCGGACCGGAGGCCGTCGAGCTGCCCGGCGGACAGGGCGAACACCACGCGCCCGAGCCCCGACCTGGCGAGCGCGCCCGCGCACATCCCGCACGGCTCGCAGCTGGTGTACATCGTCGTGCCCGCCGCGGTGCGGGCGTCGAGCTCGCGGGCCGCCCAGCGGGCGAGCTTCAACTCCGGGTGGGCGGTGATGTCGTCGTCGGTGCGGCTCGAATTGCGCTCCTCCGCGAGCACCGTCCCGTCCGGACCCACGAGCAGGGACCCGAACGGCGGGTTGCCGCCCGCGCGGGCCTCGGCGGCCAGCGCGATGGCGCGGCGCAGGTGGTCGTCGTTCACCGGAACTCCTTCCGCACCGCGGCCAGCGCGTGCCAGGCCGCTTCCGGGTGCAGCGTCTCGTCGGGGTCGCCCGCGAACGGGTCGAGCACCACGGCCCGCGCTCCCCGCGCCCGCAACGACGCCAGGTCGCCGACGACCTGGTCGAGGGTGCCCTCGCCCATCCGGCGGTCGGCAGGCGGCCGGTCGGTGAGCCGGAGCAGGATGCGGGGAGTCAGGTCGGGCAACGGTTTCCGCTCCTGGGCGGCGATGTTCTCCAGTCGGGACAACGCGTCCTCCCACTGCGCGTGGGTGAGCCGCAGGCTGTGCCAGGCGTCGCCGAGCCGGACCGCGCGGCGCAGCGCGGCGTCGCTGTGCCCGCCGACCCAGACCGGTATCCGCCCCGCGCCGTAGTCGCCGTCGTCCGCCCACGCGGCGCGCACCGCCGTGATCAGCTCGTCGGTGAGCTTGCCCCGCTGTCCGAAGTGGACGCCGAGCGCCGCGAACTCCTGCCGCGCCCACCCGACCCCGACGCCGAGCACGAACCGGCCGCCGCTCAGCTGCGCCAGGTTCGCCGCCATCCGCGCGACCAGCAGCGGGTGCCGGTACGGCGCGATCAGGACGGTGGTGCCCAACGTGATTCGTTCGGTCACCCCGGCCAACCACGACAGCGTCGTGAACGGCTCGTAGAACGGCGCGGGGTACTGCGCGGTCACGTCGGGTGTCAGGACCACGTGGTCGGACACCATCAGCAGGTCGAAACCCAGCCCCTCGACGGTCCGCGCCCAGTCGCGCAACACGCCCGGCGTGGTGCCGGGGCCGAAGTTCGGGACGTTCACACCGATCAGCACGAGGACCAGGCTAGGCCGTGCGCCCGGACCGTTGAAGGGAGACTTCGCGGTGATCAGGGCCGTCCGCCGTGGATTCCCCGGTAGCTTGCCCGGATGACCGGGACCCTGGACGCCACCGACGGGCGATCCTCGCCGAGTCGCATCGCCTGCACTGCCCTCCTGGCCCGCTTGCGCCACGCCACCGGGAACGTGTTCTGGAGGTGGTCCTCGGCGGCGGCCCACGACGCCGTGAGCCGGAAGCAGTGGTTGTAGACCGCCTTCGGCGTGCCGGTCGAACAGACGTCGAAGGCAGACCCACTGCCGCCGCGGCCTGGGACCACAGCGCGCGGTCGTCGGGGTCTTCGGTCGTCATGCCCGTTCGTTGCCGCCGGGGGCCGAGGTGTTGCCCCGGCCTGGCCGGACCCGGTGCCCCGCGGCGGTCGCCCGTCCCGGCAGTTGTGCCACGACCAGCGCGGTGAGGACGACGACGGCGCCGAGCGCCTGCGCCGCGGTCAGGCCCTGGTCCAGCGCGAGCCACCCGACGGCGGTCGCGACCACCGGGCTGAGCAGCCCGAGGAACGTCACCTCGGTGGCCGCGAGCAGCCCGACACCCCGGAACCACAGGGTGTAGGAGGCCGCGCCGCCGACGGTCGCGAGGAACGCGTAGCCGGCGACGTTCGTCGGCGACAGCGCCGGCGGAGCGCCCTCCACCAGCAGCGCGACCGGCAGCAGCAGCACGCCGCCCGCGATGAGCTGCCAGCCCGTCATGGCCAGCGGCGGTGCGGGGGAGCCCCACCGCTTGCCGAGCACGGTCCCGGCCGCCATCACGGTCGCGCCGCCGAGCGCCGCCGCGACGCCGAGCCAGTCGAGCCGGGCGTCGGCGCGCAGCACGAGCAGGCTCACCCCGGCCACGCCCGCGATCGCCGCGAGCGCCACCCGGATCGTCATCCGCTGCCCGAGCAGCGCGGCGGCGAGGCCGGCGACCACCAGCGGCTGCACCGCGCCGACGGTCGCCGCCACCCCGCCCGGCAGCCGGTAGGCGGCCAGGAACAGCAGCGGCAGGAACGCGCCGATGTTCAGCGCGCCGAGCAGCAGCGACCGCCACCACCAGTCGCCGGACGGCAGCCGCCGGGTGACCGCGAGCAGCAGCAGGCCCGCCGGCAGCGCCCGGAGCAGGGCGGCCAGCAGCGGGCGGCCCGGCGGCAGGTACTCGGTGGTGACGAAGTACGTCGTGCCCCAGACGGCCGGGGCCAGCGCGGTGAGGAGCCGGTTGCTTAGCACTAAGTCAAACTAGCTCACCGCTAAGGTAATGGGCCGGTGATGTCTCTCACCGCTAAGGTATGCCACCATGCCGGACCACGTCGACCTCGTGCTGGACCAGTGGCGCGACCAACGCCCTGACCTGGACGTCTCCCCGATGGCGGTGATCGGGCGGCTGTCCAGGCTCGCGCGCCTGGCCGACGGCGAGCTGGGCCGCACGTTCGCCCGGCACGGGCTGGACCGCGCCTCGTTCGACGTCCTCGCGACCCTGCGCCGCGCCGCGCCGCCCCACCACCTGACGCCGACCGAGCTGATGCGCTCCTCGATGGTCACCTCCGGCGCGATCACCCAGCGGCTCGACCGGCTGGAGGCGCGCGGCCTCGTCGCGCGGACGCCCAGCGAGGTCGACGGCCGGGGCGTCGTCGTGGCGCTGACCGACGCCGGCCGCGAGCTGGTCGACCGGGCGCTGCCGGACCACCTCGCCACCGAGGATCGGCTGCTCGCCGCACTGGGTCCCGCCGATCGGCGCACCCTCGCGGACACCTTGCGGACCGTCCTGGAATCACTCGGCGACACGCGCGACCGAAGCCGGCAGGGTGAGGGTGATCAGCCGACTGCACGGAGGGGGACGACATGAAGCGGATCGCCATCGTCGGCGCGGTGGTGCTCACGGCGGGACTGCTCGGCGCGGCGCCGGCGGGCGCCGAGGTCGGGCCGCACTGCGAGGAGGGCGCCTACTGCCTGTTCTCCGCCACGCAGTACGGCGGCACCAAGGCGGTCGTGCCGCCGGACTGGGGCTGCTACCCGGTGAGCGCGCTGGGCTTCACCACCGCCCGCTCGGCCGCGCGCGGGTTCGGCGACGGCTCGGGGCTGGGCCTGTACTCGGACACGTCGTGCACCGACCACGTGGCCTACGTCTACGACGACATCCCGGACACGACCGCGCTGTCCTACCGGCTCGTCCCGCTGCCGGGCTGAGGCGCGGTGCGCCGCAGCCAGAGCAGGCCCAGCACGGGCAGCACCAGCGGGATGAACGCGTAGCCGACGCCGAAGGAGGACCACACCGTCGCGTCGGGGAACCACGACGGCACCAGGACGCTGACGCCGCCGACCGCCAGCACGCCCGCCAGCTCCACCGCGCAGGACAGGAAGGCCACCCTCCGCGACGCCCGGCTGCCGACCGCCAGCGTCGCGGTGGCCAGCACGTAGACCAGCGCGGCCAGGGCGGACAGCAGGTAGGCGACCGGCGCGTCGCCGAAGCGCGTCGCGATCTGCACGGCGGATCGCGACGTCGCGGCGATCGCGAAGATCCCGTAGACGGCGATCAGCAGCCGGCCGGGGCCCGAGCGCGTCGCGGTGGCCAGGTCGTCAGCCATGCCCGGCCCAGACCTGCTGCGCCCGCACGATCATCACCGGCACGCTGAGGCAGCCCACGGCCAGCACCGCCGCGCCCCAGCGGGACCGCTCGGCCAGCGCCCAGAACCCCGCGAGCGGCAGCACCAGCACCGGGCCGAACAGGTAGCCGACGAAGGTCGGGCCGGAGATGTCCCGGTCCAGGCCGACCAGCCGCACGACCCCGACCACGGCCTGCGCCAGCAGCCCGACCTCCAGCAGCAGCACCGCGCCGGCGATGCCGAGCGTCGGCTTGGTGTCCAGCGTCAGCGGCTTGTCCAGCACCGCGAGCAGCACCGCCCAGACGGCCACCACCAGTGCCGGCACGGTCAGCGCCACGGCCAACGAGTCGATCATCGCACCAGGTCCTCCCACGGCGTGTCCTCGCGGGAATGTAACCGCCGCGGTCCGCGGCCCGACCACGTGGGCGACCGAACGGCTCCCTCGCCGACCGCGTGCGCGGAGGTGTGACACGGGGCAGGTGTGTTGCGGGCGCGGCACCTGCCCCGTGTTCGCCGACCGGGGATCACGTCCCCCGTAATCCCCTTCCGGCTCCCTTGCGATACGGAAGGACACACACCCTCCAGGAGGAGGTGTGGTAACGCTATGCCACTACTCCTCGGTTAGCACGTACTACGATTGAGTGAATCACCAGGTGAAAGCGAGTCGACTACTCTCAGACAGTGATCGTTCCGCGCCGGTCGAACACGAGTTCGCGCGCCGAGCGCAGGCCCATCGCGATCGCGCCGCTGAGCACCGCGCCGTCACCCAGCTCGCCCGCCACGACGCGGGGCGCGAGCGGCGTCATCCGGCGCAGCGCGGCCTCCATAGGCTCCTGCAACAGCGTGTTGCTGCCGATGCCGCCGCCCAGCACCACCAGCTCCGGGTCGATCACGGCGGCGACCGAAGCGACGACGTAGGCGAGCCGCTCCGCCTCGTCGCGCACGGCGGCGAGGGCACGCGGATCACCTGACTTCGCCAGCGCGAACACGTCCCGCGCCGACTTGGCGGTCGCGATGCCGTGGTCCCGCGCCAGCGCCACCACGGACTCCGCCGCCGCCGCGGCCTCCAGCCTGCCGCGCGTGACCTCGTCCACATCGGACGGTTCGCCGTAGGGCAGGTAGCCGATCTCACCCGCCGCGCCGTGCGCGCCCCGGAACAGCCTGCCGTCCACCACGATGCCCATGCCGATGCCCGTGCCGACCGTCACGCACACGAACGCGTCCACGCCGCGCGCCGCGCCGTACGCCCGCTCGCCGACGGCCGCGAGGTTGGCGTCGTTCTCCACCACCAGGTCCGGGCCGAGTTCGGCCTGGAGGTCGTGCAGCAGCCCCGGTCGCTCCAGGCCGGGCAGGTTCGGCGCGTGCCGCAGGGTGCGGCTGCCCGGATCGGGCACGCCGGGCGTGCCGAACACCTTCACGACCAGGTCGTCGGGGGCGAGGCCCGCGTCGGAGACGGTGCGCCCGGCCAGTTCGCGGACCGTGCGCACGAGCGCCCCCGCCGAGCGGCACCGGTTGCGCTCGTCCACCCGCGCGATCACCGAACCGGCCAGGTCCGCCACGGCGACGCGGATGTGCTGCCTGCCGATGTCGACGCCCAGCACGTGCCCGGCCGCCGGGTTCGGCTCGTAGACCATCGCCGAGCGGCCCGGACCGGCCGTGGTGCGGCCGATGGGCCGCACCAGCCCGTGCTGCTCCAGGTCGAGCAGCGCCTGGCCCACGGTGGGCTTGGACAACCCGGTGTCCTTGGCGATCTGCGGCCTGGTCGCGGGACCGTCGCGCCGCAGGCGGTCGAGCACCGCGCGCTGGTTCAGCACGCGCATACCAGCGGGGGTGCCCACCCGGGGCGACTTGCGGACCGTCACGGCGAGTGAGTCTAGATCGGTCGGAGCAGCGACCGGACAGGCTTGCGGACAAGCTGCCCGACCGGTATTGACAACGATGTCAGCCACCGGTTTCGCTGGTCCGCGTGGCGGTTTCGTCGAGGTGAGGTCGTGTGCGATGCGGCGCCTGCGCAACTCCCTGGTCCTCCTGACGACGGCTGCGGTGGCGCTGGGCGGCGTGGGAGCCTGGTCGCCCGCGACCTCGGCACCAGGGGAGCCAGCCGTGAGCGAGCCGCTCTTCGCCACGTCCTTCGAGGACGGGCAGCCGCAGCCCCGGTGGGCGAGCACGGTGGAGACGACCGCGGACGGCACGCCGAAGACCGACGGTGTCGACGGCGCGGACTCGACCGGCATCCCCGGCGACGTCACCGACCGGGTCGTGGACGTGGTGGCCAACGCCGAGCACACGGCCGCCGGCGAGGTCGCGGCGAACCTGGTCGACGGCAGCGCCGCGACCAAGTGGCTGACGCCCACGCCCACCGGCTGGGCGCGGTTCGCCTTCACGGAACCGGTCGTGGTGCGGCGGTACGCGCTGACCTCGGCGAACGACGCGCCCGAGCGCGACCCGAAGGACTGGACGCTGAGCGGGTACGACGGCACGGCGTGGCACGTGGTCGACACCCGCGCGGACGAGCGGTTCTCCGCACCCCACCAGACCAAGCTCTACGACACGGCGAACACGGTGGCGTACCGCGCCTACCGGTTGGACGTCACGGCGAACCGGGGCGGCGCCGAGCTGCTCCAGCTCGCCGAGGTGCGGCTGTCCGACGGCTCCACCGCGCCACCCGTGCGGAACATGCGCACCACCACGGGCAGCGGCGCGACCGGCGGGTACAACGCGAAGGCCCGCGCGGGCTTCACGGGCGTCAAGGCGCTGCGCTACCAGGGGGCGCACGTCGCGACCGGGCGCGGCTACTCGTACAACAAGGTCTTCGAGGTCGACATCCCGGTGACGCCGTCGACCGAGCTGTCCTACCTGGTCTTCCCGTCGTTCGTCACCGACGACCTGGCGTACCCGAGCACGTTCGTCGCGGTCGACCTCGCCTTCGCCGACGGCACGTACCTGAGCGACCTCGGCGCGCGCGACCAGCACGGGTTCGAGCTGTCGCCACGCGGCCAGGGCGCGGCCAAGTCGTTGTACACCAACCAGTGGAACCGGGTGGCGTCGGTGATCGGCGAAGTCGCGGCCGGCCGGGTGATCAAGCGCGTCCTGGTGGCCTACGACAACCCGAAGGGACCTGCCTCGTTCAACGGCTGGATCGACGACATCGCCGTGCGGTCCGCGCCGGCCGCCGTCGAGCGGGCCAGGCCGACGGACCACGTGCTCACCACGCGCGGCACCAACTCCAGCGGCGCCTTCTCGCGCGGCAACAACTTCCCGGCCACGGCCGTGCCGCACGGGTTCAACTTCTGGTCGCCGATGACGAACGCCGGCTCGACCAGTTGGCTCTACGAGTACGCCAAGGGCAACAACCGGGACAACCTGCCGACCCTCCAGGCGTTCACCGCGAGCCACGAGCCGAGCCCGTGGATGGGGGACCGGCAGACGTTCCAGGTGATGCCGTCCACCGGCACGCCCACCGCCGACCGCGCGAAGCGGGCCCTGCCGTTCCGGCACGAGAACGAGACCGCGCGGGCGCACTACTACGGCGTGCGGTTCGAGAACGGGATGCGGGCCGAGGTCGCGCCGACCGACCACGCCGCGCTGCTCCGCTTCACCTTCACCGAGGACGCCTCGAACCTGGTGTTCGACAACGTGAACAACAGCGGCGGCCTGGCGCTGGACGCCGCGTCCGGTGTGGTGACGGGCTTCTCGGACGTCAAGAGCGGCTCGTCGACCGGTGCGACGCGGCTGTTCGTGTACGGCGTGGTGGACCGGCCGGTGGTGGAGAGCGGTCGGTTGACCGGCGCGGGGCGCGACGACGTCGCCGGGTACTTCCGGTTCGACACCTCGACCGACAAGGTGGTGACGCTGCGGATCGCGACCTCGCTGCTCGGCGTCGAGCAGGCCCGGCGGAACCTGGCGCTGGAGGTGTCCACTTCGGACACCTTCGAGTCGGTGCGCGACCGCGCTCGGGACGCCTGGGACGAGGTGCTGCGGACGGTCGAGGTCGAAGGCGCGTCGGCGGACCAGCTCACCACGCTGTACTCCAACCTCTACCGGCTCTACCTGTACCCGAACTCCGGGTTCGAGAACGTCGGCACGGCCGCCGAGCCGAGGTACCGCTACGCCTCGCCCGTGCAGCCCGCCGGACCGTCGACACCGACGGAGACCGGCGCCAAGGTCGTGGACGGCAAAATTTACGTCAACAACGGGTTCTGGGACACCTACCGCACGACGTGGCCCGCCTACAGCCTGCTCACGCCGCGGCGGGCCGGCGAGCTGGTGGACGGTTTCGTGCAGCAGTACCGCGACGGCGGCTGGATCTCGCGCTGGTCGTCACCCGGTTACGCCGACCTGATGACCGGCACGAGTTCGGACGTGGCGTTCGCGGACGCGTTCGTCAAGGGCGTCGACGGCTTCGACGCCGAGGCGGCGTTCGAGGCGGCGGTGAAGAACGCGACCGTGGCCCCGCCGCACCCGGGCGTCGGGCGCAAGGGCCTCGACACCTCGATCTTCACCGGGTACACGTCCACCGCCACGCACGAGGGCATGTCCTGGGCGATCGAGGGCTACGTCAACGACCACGGCATCGCGAACATGGCCAAGGCGCTGTACGACCGGACCGGTCGGGCGGACTACCTCGCGCAGCACGAGTACTTCGCGCACCGGGCGCGGAACTACGTGCACATGTTCGACCCGAGCACGAAGTTCTTCCAGGGCCGCAACCCCGACGGCACGTGGCGCGTGCCGGCGGCCGAGTACGAGCCGCGCGAGTGGGGCCACGACTACACCGAGACCGACGGCTGGAACATGGCGTTCTCGGTGCCGCACGACGGCCAGGGCCTGGCGAACCTCTACGGCGGCCGGGACGGCCTCGCGAAGAAGCTGGACGAGTTCTTCGCCACGCCGGAGACCGCGAAGTTCCCCGGCTCCTACGGCGGCGTCATCCACGAGATGACCGAGGCGCGCGACGTGCGGATGGGGCAGTTGGGGCACAGCAACCAGGTGTCGCACCACATCGCCTACATGTACGACTACGCGGGGCAGCCGTGGAAGACGCAGGAGAAGGTGCGCGAGATCCTCTCCCGGCTGTACGTGGGCAGCGAGATCGGCCAGGGCTACCCCGGTGACGAGGACAACGGCGAGCAGTCGGCCTGGTACCTGTTCAGCGCCCTGGGCTTCTACCCGTTGCAGATGGGCAGCGCCGGCTACGCCATCGGGTCGCCGCTGTTCACCAAGGCGACGGTGCACCTCGACAACGGCCGTCGGATCGTGGTCAGCGCGCCGAAGAACAGCGCGCGCAACATCTACGTGCAGTCGATGACGGTCAACGGCAAGAAGTGGGACAAGGCGTACCTGCCGCACGCCGAGATCGCGGGGGGCGGCACGGTCGAGTTCGACCTGGGCCCCGCGCCGTCGAAGTGGGCCACCGGACCGGACGGCGCGCCGCCGTCGCCGACCACCGGCGCGGAACCGCCCAGGCCGCTGCGTGACGTGACGCCGTCCTCGACCGTGACCGCGTCCGACGCGGTGGGACCGCTGGTGGACGACACGTCCCGCACGTCCGGCCGCCTGTCCTGGCTCCAGGTGCGGCCGAAGGACGACAAGGAGAAGGTCGAGTTCTACACGCTGACCTCCGGCACGGGAGCCGGTGACCCGACCTCGTGGGTGCTGAAGGGTTCCTACGACGGCGAGCACTGGTCCACGGTGGACGAGCGCTCGGGCGAGGTGTTCCCGTGGCGGCAGCAGACCAGGGCGTTCAAGGTCGCGCGGGCGGGGCACTACCGGCACTACCGCCTGGAGTTCCCGTCCGCCGCGACGCTCGCCGAGGTCGAGCTGCTGGCCCGGCCGTTACCGACCTGCGGCACCACCATCACCGGCGAGCACCGCGGCCCGCTGCACGTCCGCGACACCACCTGCGTGGACGGCGGCACGGTCACGGGCCCGGTGACGGTCGGGGCGGGCGCGTCGCTGCACGTGTTCGGCGGTGGGCTCCGGGGCCCGGTGTCCGCGTCCGGCGCGGCGGCGGTCGTGCTGGTGGACGCGGTGGTGGACGGTCCGGTGACCGTCACGGGCTCGACCGGCGAGGTCGCGATCGAGCACTCGACCGTCGCCGGACCGGTCAGCCTGGTCGGCAACACCGGCGGCACGGTGCTGGCGGCGAACTCCATCGGTGGGCCGCTGTCCTGCCGGTCGGCCGACCCGCCGCCGGTGGACCACGGGTGGGCCAACGAGGTCCGCGGCCCGAAGACCGGCCAGTGCGCGGAGTTCTGACCGCGTCGTGACGGGGCGACCCGGCACGACGCGGTGCGAGGGGTCAGGCTTTCCGTCCGGTCAGGCCGAGCACGCGGTCGAGCAGCGGCGCGTCGTCCGCGACCGGCACCTCGGGGCCGAACACCCCCATCTCCCGGCCCGTCGCGGCGCTGCCCAGCAGGTCGCGGTGCACGAATTCGAGGACCTCCCGGTCCCAGTCGAGCCGCCGCCCGACACCGGTGGCGAGGTCCCAGCCGTGCACCAGCAGCTCGGCCACCACCATGCCGCCGATCACCTCGGCGGGCATCTCGTGCGGTGAGCCGAGGGTCGTCGTGCCGGTCCACGCCTCGGGTGCGCTCCAGGCGGAAGCGGTGGCCCGCAGTCGCGCGGCCAGCCGGGACTGCCAGGCGTCCAGGTCGACCTCGTCCTCCGTGCCGGTGGGCGTGACGGTCCCCTTGCGCGCGGCGGCCTCCAGGGCGGGTCCCCAGAACAGCAGGTGGCGGATCAGGCGGCGCACGTCGAACTCCGCGCACGGGGTGGGCGCGCCGAGCTGCTCGGGCTTGATCTCGTCGATGATCTCCAGGACGGGTGCGACGGCCCGCTCCGCCAGTCGTTCGGTGGTCATGGCCGCACGGTACGAGCGGGGTGGGCGGGGTGTATTGAACAAACGCGACATACGCTGGCGCGCGTGCGGGACGAGCGGGAGTTGGACTGGAGGGCGCACCAGCGGCACGAGTTCCCCCTGCCGTCGGCGGACCTCGCGCCCTACGTCGCGCGGTACTGGGTGGTGCACTGGTCCTACGACCGGCCCTACCGGCAGCTGATCGTGCCGTACCCCAACGTGCACCTGGTGTTCCGGGGAGGGCGGGCGACGGTCAGCGGGGTGTCCAGCCGGCACGTGTTCCAGGAGCTGGACGGGGAGGGCCACGTGTTCGGCGTGGCGTTCCGGCCGGGGCGGTTCCGGGGTTTCCTGGGCGCGCCGGTCCGGTCGATCACGGACCGGACCGTGCCGTCGACGTTCCCCGGGTTGGAGGGTCCGGTGGGGGTGCCCGCGGTGGAGGCGATGCTGCGCACCTGCCTACCGGAGCCGGACCCCGCGGCCGAGCTGGCGGACCGGCTCGTGGAGGAGATCGGGGCGCGGCCGGGGATCACCAGGGTGTCGGCGCTGGCGGAGCGGGCGGGGTGCGGCCCGCGGCAGTTGCAGCGGCTGTTCGCCGAGCACGTCGGCGTCGGGCCGAAGTGGGTCATCCGGCGGTACCGGCTGCGCGAGGTCACCGAGCGGATGGCGGCCGGCGGGAAGGTCGACTGGGCGGCGCTCGCGGCCGGGCTGGGCTACGCCGACCAGGCGCACTTCGTCCGCGACTTCACGGCGATGTTCGGCGAGACGCCCACCGACCACGCCGCGCGGTATCACCAGGACATCTCGCGGCAGCGCTTGGCGGAGTCGCCCGGTTCGACCTGAAGCGTGGCGTGCTCGATGTGGTACCGGTCGGCGAGGAGCGCCTGCGCGGCGGCCAGCACGCGGGCGGGGTCGGCGTCCGGGCAGGTCGTGAGGTGGGCGGAGGCGACCTCCATGCCCGAGGTCAGCGTCCAGACGTGCAGGTCGTGCGCCTCGGCCACGCCGGGCAGCTCGGCCAGGTCGGCCTGCATCGCGTCGACGTCGAGCCGTTCCGGCGCGTGCTGGAACAGGATGCGCAGGGCGCCGGCCGCGAGCTTCCACGTGCGCGGCAGCACGAACAGGCCGATCGCCACGCCCATGACCGGGTCGGCGTACCGCCAGCCGAACAGCAGCGTCACCGCGCCGCTGACCAGGACGCCCACCGAGCCGATGAGGTCGGCCAGCACCTCCAGGTACGCGCCGCGGACGTTGATGCTGTCCTTCGCGCCCTCGCGGAGCATGAGGAACGAGACGACGTTCGCGACCAGGCCCGCCGCGGCGGCGAGCACGACGGGGAGGCCGGGCACCTCGGGCGGGTCGTCGAACCGGCCGACCGCCTCGAACACCACGTAGCCCGCGACGCCGAACAGGAGGACGGCGTTCGCCAGGGCGGCCAGCACCTCGGCGCGGTAGAGGCCGAAGGTGCGGCTGCCCTTGAAGGAGGTGCGGCGGGCCAGCAGGATCGCCGCGAGGGCCATGCCGACGCCCAGGACGTCGGTGAGCATGTGGGCGGCGTCGGAGATGAGGGCGAGCGACTGCGTCGCGATGCCGACCGTGAACTCGACCAGCATGAAGGCCGCGCCGATGCCGAACGCGACCCACAACCGACCGAGGTGCTTGGCGCTCCCCGACGAAACCCCGTGGCCGTGACCGTGACCCATGTGGCGAACATATAGTCACATGCGCATGAGTGCAACCGGCCGTCCGGACGCGCCCCGCTCCGCGTATCAACAGGCGAACCCCGCGCCTCGCCACCCACCCTCCGCGTTGTACCGCCCGACGCGTCCGGTCGCTACCTACCGAGGTCCGGAATCCCGGCGTCGGGCCGGTTTCGCGGTGGAGGGGAATGCGCAGGTCAGCAGCGGTGGGGTGCGGCTCGACCGACCGGCCTGCGGCCTTCGGGGCGGGGGGTGCGAACGGGGCCGAACACCCCTGCTAAGCTACCTCCCGTAGCTACGGCCCCCGTAGCTCAGGGGATAGAGCACCGCCCTCCGGAGGCGGGTGCGCAGGTTCGAATCCTGCCGGGGGCACAGTTGACATAGGCCCGCTGAGCAGCACGAATGCAGCTCGGCGGGTTTTTGCTTGTTCGGCTGCGTCCGACCGGAACCGGCCGTTTTCGAGTGTCTGTTCCGATGGTGTGCCGAGGGGATTCCATCGAGCTTGGTCAAGAGGCGGGACAGGACCTGCCCGTGGTGATCCGGCTCACCGTCGGACCTCCGCCAGGCCGTTCACGGGTGTCTGTCGCCTGACGCCCACAACATTGTCCAGAACCCAGGTGTGTGGCCGGGCCACTCTTGGGCGCGCGTCTGCGCGCAGCGCCACGCCGCCCGTGCTCGGCAAGCGCCACCCGCTCCAAGCAACCCGGAAGTGTCGCGCGTCCTCGGGTTCGTACTGCACAGGAGCAACGCAGGTCGCAGCGTGCCGGGCTCCGACCGACGGGCTTGTGGGTTCGGCCGTGCACAGGCGGCACGCTCACTACACTCCCGAGCAGGGTGCCGTGGTGAGAAGGAGGAATGTGGACGGGAACATCCTCGATCCAGACGGTGCACGCGAGCGCCTCGCCACGTGGAAGGGCCGGATCGACAAGTTGGCCTCGGACACCAAGGCCATGAGCGAACGGCTGCAGGCGATTCGGGTCACCGTCGGCGATCCGAACGGGCTGGTCGAGGTCACCGTCGACTCGACGGGCTCACTGGTCGACCTGCGGTTGACCGAGCGGATGCAGCGAACGGCTCCCGACCTCGTCTCCCGGACGATCATGGCCACCATCCGCGAGGCCAAGACCAAGGTGGCCGACCGGTCGCAGGAGATCATCGCGGAGACGGTTGGGACCGAGTCGCCTGCTGGACGGGCGATCGCGGACAACGTCGGGCGGCACCTGCGTGGTGGACCCGCTCCCGAACGTCGCACCGCGCCCGTGGACGACGACGAGGGCTTCGACGGGCGTTCCTACCTCAGGGATGAGTGAGCATTGGGCGACGGGTACGACGTCAACGCCGAGCAGTTGCGCGCTCACGCGACCAACGTGGCGGCGATCGAGGCGCGGTTCGCCGCGGTGAGGGCCGCCAGTGCGCACATCGCGCAGGACGACCAGGCATACGGGCTGCTGTGCGGCTGGATCTCCAGTGTGCTGGAGGAACGCCACGTGAAGCAGGACGAGCTGATCGCCTCCGTGGAGGAGAACCTGTCACTCGTCGGTGAGGCACTGCGCGCCAGCGCGGACGAGTACGAGGCGATCGACGAAGCGAACGCGCAGCTGATGAGGTCGGTGGACGACAGGGGGATGAGGTGACGGGCGAGTCCCCGGTCGCACCGGTGCGGTCGTCTCGGGAGGTGTGGACCGGCTCGGGGCTGGCGGACAGCATCGAAGGGCTGGTGGACGCGATCAAGAGCGAGGGCTGGGTCGACGACGTCCTGGCCGGCGCCGCTCTCGGGGTCGAGGTCGCGGCCACCGTGATGGATCCGATCAGCGCCCTGCTGGCGAACGGCCTGGGCTGGGCCATGGAGTACTTCGAGCCGTTGCGGGAAGTGCTCGACGAGCTGACCGGCAAACCCGACGTGGTCCGCTCGCATGCCGAGACCTGGAACAACATGGCCGCAGAGCTGCGGTCGATGGCCACCGACCTCGGTTCGCACCTCGCCGAGGACCTGCCCGACTGGCGCGGAGAGGCCGCCGACGCGTACCGCGGGCTGATGGCCAACAACATCGATGCCCTCGGCGGTCTGGCCGCTGTCTCGGCGGCCTTGGCTGCGGCCACCGAGGGCGCGGGCGGCCTGGTGGAGCTGACCCGGGAGATCGTCCGCGACCTGATCGCCGACCTGGTCGCGAGGGTGATCGTGTGGGCGGTCGAGGCGATCTTCGTGGTGACGATCCCGGTGATCGCCACCCAGATCGCCGCGGCCGTGGTCAAGTGGGCGGGGCGCATCCTGGTCTACACCACGGCCCTGATCAGCAGCCTGACCAACCTCACGAAGCTCCTGAACGGCTGAAGTCGCCGTGGCGAAACCCAAGAACCCCGGTGGGAGCACTCCGGGCAAGCCCTCGCAGGCGCACGGCAACATCAACGCGGGCAACGGGATCTCCAGCGCCCAGGCGGCCACCGCTCAGGCCGCGCAGCAGGGCAAACCCGGCGGAGGGTCCGGCGGGCAGTCCACCAAACCCGGCGGCACGGGCAAACCGGCACCGCCGACCAAGCCGATCCAGCCTCCGACGGCGAACGCCATCCGGCACAGCGACGCGTCGCGCGAGCACATCGTCCACGGCGACGGTGGCAGGCAGGGCGGCCACCTCGCGGGTACCGGCTTCTCGAAGAAGACCGAGTTCCCCATGGACTGGGACGAGGCGAAGATCCTCGACTCGGCGTACCAGGTCACGCAGCAGGGTCCGCCCGCGAAGGGGCCGTACTTGACCAAGGACGCCGAGGGCAGACCCGCGTGGGCCTACGACTACAAAGGCACGGTCGACGGCGTCGAGGTCAAGACGACCGTGCTCGCCAACGGCGAGATCCGCACCGCCTACCCGCCCAACAGCGCCGACCCGGGCGTGATCACCAACCCGGCGGCACCGCATCCCGCTCCGTCGGGCATCCCGATGGGCAACCCGCCGCGCTACAGCAACCCGGCTGCGGGTGGCGACGGCAGTTGGACGTGGGAGGGCCCGAAGGGTGGCAAGATCATCAGGGTCGTCCAGGACGCGCAGGGTAACGTCACCACGACCGTGCTCGGCGACTACGAGAAGAAGTGAGCGCCATGGATGTGAAGCTCTACGCGGCGGTCACGGACGTGTGTGCGCGACTCGCTGGTCGGCTGTCCGACGACACCCTGGGCACCGTGCGGGAGCACTTCGCAGCGGGTGAGTGGGAGTTGGCCGAGTCGACGCTCTTGCTCAACCTGGCTTACGAGGGCGTTGGCATCACCGGTGAGGAACGCGACCTGCTCCGCTCGTTCCTCGACGACCCGGACAACCCCGACCTGGCCGACGTGCCGGTCGTCGACCAGGTGCCGCCGCCGCGCTACCGCTTCAGCTCGACCGGCCCTGCCGGCGCGCAGGACCCGAGCAAGGCCGACATCCTGCTGTCGACGGATGCGCGTTACCACGGGGGACGGCGGTTGCGCCGTGCGTGGAGGGAGCCGGTCGAAGGCGCGCCCGACGGGTCGACCTGGGTGTACGTGCTCCAGGTCGCCGAAGGCACGGACGAGTTGAAGGCGTACTCGGGGCTGGTTTCGCGGCTGTGGGTGGTGCTCAAGGAGAAGTGCGGGCTGGAGGTCGTGGTCGAAGGCCGGCTCGTGCCGCCGTACCAGGCCGCCGCACTGGCTGCGGCACGGCAGATCTGGACGGCCTGACGGGCGCATCGGCCAGTGCTCCGCCAGGAGACCCGGTCGCGGGCGGGCGAGCCGCCGGTGACATTCCGACAGCGCCTCGCCGTGCCATCACGCTTCGAGGGGAAGCCAGCGACGGATGACGTCGGGCGGGATGTCGGCAGGCACGTCCCACCGCAGTGTTCACGATGTGGCGGACGCGATCGCACGCGTTAGGGTCGGTCAGCCGCATCATCAGGTCCGTTGGACCGGCGACGGCCAACAGGTTCAGCGAACCGTGCCACAACACCGTGTCGTCGATGATCACCACCTTCTCGTGCATGCGCTCGCGCTCCACCACCTCGCACCCGGCCGCACGGAGTTCCTCCACCAGCTTCGCTGCGGAGTCCTCGACCTGAGGGCGGGTGTGCACGGTGACCTTCACGTTGTCGGCGATCCTCGGCTTGAGGTGGCGCAACCACCTGCGCACCGGGACAGGGTCCACGTAGGCGCAGTAGAGGTCGATGCTGCGGCGGGCGTGAGCGATGTCCCACTCCACCGCCTTCGTGACCTCATCCGCCGGGAAGAACGCGGGCCGTGCGCGCTCTTCGTCGGAGAGGCCGGCGAGCTCTCCGGCCCCTCGTACGGGGATCAGGTCGTCCACCGACAGCCTGTGCGCGTGGCGCTGGAGGTGGGCCGGCATCCTGGCGACCTCGCTGCCGGGCTAAGCGTGCTGGAGCATGAACTCGACGTCGGCCACGACCACGAGGTGGTCCTGTGCCCGGCTCAGCGTGGTCGGTCACGGGTCTGGCAGGTTGAGGTCCACGTTCAGGCTTTGCAGTCCGCCGTCGACTTCGACGACCTTCCCGGTCAGGTACGCGCCGGCGTCCGTCGCCAGGAACAGGACCGCCGCCGCGACGTCCTCCGGCGTGCCGATCCGGCGCAGCGGCGTCGAGCGCTCGACCCGTGCGCGCATCGCGTCGTCCTCGATCACCGCCGCCAGCGCCGACGTCTGGATGGTCCCCGGAGCGACCGCGTTGACCCGCACCCGCGGCGACAGGTCTGCCGCCGCCAGTCGGGTGTAGTGCGCCAGCGCCGCCTTGGCCGTCCCGTACGCGAGGAAACCCCGGCCGGCCACCCTGCCCACCACCGACGAGACGGTGACGACCGCGCCGCCGTCGCCGCGCAGCATCACCTCGGCCGCGGCGCGGGTCAGGGCGTGGGTCGTGGAGACGTTGAAGCGGAACGCCTTCTCGACGAACTCCGTCGAGCACCGCGCCATCGGCCTCGGCAGCCCGCCGCCGATGTTGTTGACCACCACGTCGATCCGGCCGAACTCGGCCGCGGCGCGGGTGGCCAGCGCCGCGGTCGCGGCCGGGTCGGACAGGTCGCCGGCCACGACGTGCGCCCGCCGCCCGAGGTCGCGCACCCGCTCGGCCACGGCCTCCAGCTGGGACTCCGTGCGCGCCGCGAGCACGACGTCCGCACCGGCCTCGGCCAGCGCGACGGCGTTCGCCGCGCCGATGCCCCGGCCGGCACCGGTCACCACCGCGACCTTCCCGTCCAGGCGGAACCGGTCGAGGATCACCGCCCGACCTCCTCGGCCGCTCGCGAGCCGGTCGCGACGGTGGCCGCACGGTCGCCGCTCGCGACGGTCGCGGTCGCGCGATTTCCCGCCCCCGCGGCGATGCGCCGTTCCGCGATCCGGTCGGCGGCCGCGCCGGGCAGGATGCCCTCGGACTCGGCGTGCCGCAGGACGGTGAGCGTGGTGTCGAAGATCCGCCGGACGTCCACGGCGACCCGGTCCAGCGGGTGGCCGGCCGCTTCGGCGGCGACGTGGATCGCGCCGCCCGCGTTCACGACGTAGTCGGGCACGTAGAGCACCCCGCGTTCCGCGAGCCGCTGCTCCACGTCCGGCCGTGCGAGCTGGTTGTTGGCCGCCCCGCACACCACCTCGGCCGCGATCAGGGGCACGACGGCGTCGTCCAGCGCACCGCTCAACGCGCACGGGGCGTAGATGTCCAGGCCGTCGGCCTGGACGAGGGCCTCGGCGTCCCGCATGACGACGACCCGCGGGAACTTCGCGGTGACCCGGCGCACCGGCTCCTCCAGCACATCGGTGACCAGCACCTCCGCGCCCGCGCAGGTCAGGAGCTCGACCAGCGGCGCACCCACCTTGCCCAGCCCCACGACGCCGACCGTCCGGCCGCGCAACGACGTGGTGCCCCAGCGGTGGAGTGCCGCCGCCCGCATCCCTTCCAGCACACCGCGAGCGGTGAAGCTCGACGTGTGGCTCGTGCGGTTCTCGCCCGTGGGTCGGCTGAGCGTCCACGGGCACACCCGCGCGACGACCTCCATGTCCGCCGCGTCGGTGCCGAGGTCGCAGCCCGTCGTGTACCGCCCGCCCAGCGAGGCCGCGAACCGGCCGAAGGCCAGCAACAGCTCCTCGGACTTGTCCCGCGCCGGGTCCGCGATGATGACGGCCTTGCCGCCACCGAAGTCGAGCCCGGCCATCGCGTTCTTGTACGACATGCCGCGCGACAGGTTCAGCACGTCCGCGACGGCCTCCTCGTCGGCGGCGTACGCGTGGCAGCGGACGCCGCCCAGCGCCGGGCCCAGCGCGGTGGAGTGGATGGCGATGACGCACTTCAACCCCGAGGCCGCGTCCTGGCACAGCAGGACCTGCTCGTGCTCGAAGGGTTCGGGGCCGAAGGCGGTGAACCGCGCCCGGTCGGTGGACATGTCCATGCTTCTCCTCCTCGGAAACGGTGTTCGTGTGGTGGTCGGCGGGCAGCGCGGCCGGCTGCCCGCCGACGCGGGGATCGCGGGTCACCGCGCGAGCACGTGGTGGCCGGGCGCGGGGGAGCCGGCGGGATGTCGCGCGCTCCCCGTGGCGCGCGCCGGCACGAGCGGGCCCGACTGGGTGGACAGCCACCGCGCCCACGCGGTCCACCAGGACTCCTGGTGCGACGCGGCAGCCGCCAGCCACTCCTCGGGATCGGCGGGCAGCCGGCCGGAGCCGGTCCGGTACGCCGCGGTCGGGCGCGGTGGGTTCACGACGCTGCCCACGTGCCCGGAGGGCACCAGGTGGAACGCGACCTCGCCGCCGAGGTGCCGCAGACCGCGGTACACCGTCCCCCACGGCACGATGTGGTCGCGGACCCCGGCCACCGCGAAGGTGCGCTGCTTGACGGACGAGAGGTCCAGCAGCCGCCCCGCGAGCCGCAGGCGCCCGCGGACCAGCGCGTTGTCCATCGCGATGCGCAGCGTCTGTCCGAAGAGGACGCTCGGCACGTCAACCCAGTCCTCGCTCCACGCCACGATGTCGAAGGGTTTCGGCCGCTCGCCCAGCAGCCAGCCGGCCGCGAGCGGTCGCCACACGGTGTCCCGCGAGCGCAACAGGTCGAACAGCAGGCCGAGCCGCCCGCCGTCCACGAGCCCTTCCCGGTTCGACAGCAGGCGGGTCAGCGCCCTGGCCCGCGCTTCCGAGCCGGACCCGTCGCCGTCGTCCGGCGACGCCTGGTCGAGCGCGGACACCAGCAGCGTCAACGTCGCGACGCACTGGTCACCACCCGCGGCGAGCCAGGCGGCGGTGGCCGCGGCGAGCATCCCGCCGGCGCACACGCCCACCAGGTGCACCCGCGCCGAGCCGGTGATCTCCCGCACGACGTCCAAGGCGCGCAACGGAACCCGTCGGAAGTACTCGTCCAGCCCCACGTCGGTGTGGTGGGGCAGCGGGGTCCGCTGGCTGATGGCGAACACCGTGTAGCCCTGGCGGACCGCCCACTCGACGAGGCTGCGCCCCGGCGCGAGGTCGTAGATGTAGTACTTGTTCACCCACGCGGGGACGAGCAGCAGGGGCACCTCGCGCACCTCGGCGGTCCGCGCCTCGTACTGGAGCACCTCCACCAGGTCGTCCCGGTGCACCACCCGGCCGGGCGTGACCGCCAGGTCCTCGCCCACCGCGTACGAGCCGGGCGGCATCTTGGCGGGCCGTCCCCGCCGGTGCGCCAGGTCGTCCAGGAAGTTGCCCGCGCCGCGCGCCAGGCTCGCGCCGCGCGTGGCCACGGCCCGGCGCAGCGCGGCGGGGTTGCCCGGCAGGGAGTTCGTGGGCACCGCGGCTTCGGTGAGCACCTGGGCGCAGAACCGGGCCTCCGACCGGTGGCGGGCAGGCAGGAACGGGACCTCCGCCGCGGCCAGCACGAGTCGACGCCACGTGAAGTAGGCCCGCAGCAACCACCGGTAGCCCGCGGAGTCCCAGGCGGGGTCGTCGAAACGCCGGTCGTCGGCGTCCGGACCGGACCCGATCGCCGCGACCGACGCGCGGTACTCCGAGACGGACCGCCGGATCACCGCCGCGCACCGACGTCCCCGGTCGGGCAGGGAGTCGGGGGAGAACGGGTTCCCGCTGTACGGACTCACCGGTCGCACTCCTCGCCGAGCCGGCCGCCGGCCGGCTCACACCGTGGTGCCTACGTCGATCGCCGCCGCGTGCGCGCTGCGGCGCGGAAGGCGGCCGGGCGTCTCGTCGCGGTCACCTCCTGTGGCAGCAACGTAAAACCGCGCGCCCCGCGCCGGCAGGCGCGTTGGGAGCGCGCACTGCCGGGAGGCGTGCGGGTGCGCACCGGGCGCACGTCGGGTGCTCGGGGGAGCGCACGCCCGCCGACCGCACGACCGCACGCGCCAACAGGCCGCCGTCTCACCTGGAAACCCCGAGGACAGGCGGAAATCCGTGCCCGACCGCCGGTCCGGCGCACCGCCGACGCGGTGGTGCGCGCTCGGGCGCGAAGTGGTGCGGGAGCCCGGAAAGCGTGCAGCGGCAAGCCTTGTCGACCCGAAGCGCCCGTCACGGGCAGGCGCGAGCCCGACCACCACGCGAGATGGTCCGCGAGGGCGACAGGCGGCGTGCGCGCCGCCTACGTTCGGCGGTGAGGACTCGTGGGCGCCCAGCGGTCCGACCACTCTGGCAGCGACGTCCGACCCGGAGGACCCCCATGCACAGCACCATGCCGGACACCCCACTGACCATCGCGCGCATCCTGGAGTACGGCTCCACGGTCCAGGGCTCCTCCACCGTGGCGACCTGGACCGGGGACGGTTTCGACCGCAGGACCTACGCGGAGGTGGGCGAGCGCGCCGCCCGCCTGGCGCACGCGCTGCGCACCTCGCTGGGGTTGAGCGTCGGCACGCGCCCGGAAGACCGGCAGGGCGTCGTGGCCACCTTCATGTGGAACAACGCCCGCCACCTGGAGCTGTTCCTCGCGGTACCCGCGATGGGCGCGGTCCTGCACACCCTCAACGTGCGGATGCCGGTCGAACAGCTCGCCTACACCGTGCGCCACGCCGGCGACGAGGTGATCGTCGTGGACTCCGGCCTGCTGGGCGAGTTCGCGGCCCTGCTGCCGCGGCTGCCCGCCGCCGTGCGGCACATCGTCGTCGCCGGCCCCGGCGACCGGACGCCGCTGTCGGGCTTCGCCGGAGAGGTGCACGACTACGAGCAGCTGATCGCCGGGATGCCGTCCGACTACCCGTGGGAGGAGGACCTGGACGAGCGGACCGCGGCCACCATGTGCTACACCTCCGGGACCACGGGCAACCCCAAGGGCGTCGTCTACAGCCACCGGTCGATCCACCTGCACTGCCTCCAGGTCGCCGCGCCGAACCGCTACGACCTCACCAACCGCGAGACGGTCTTCCCGATCGCGCCCATGTACCACGTCAACGCCTGGACCGTCCCCCACGCCGCGTTCGCCACCGGGGCCGACCTGCTGCTGGCCGATCGGCACACCGGTCCGGGGCCGCTGTCCCGCGTCATCGAAGCGGGACGGCCCACGTTCGCCTCCGCGGTGCCGACGGTCTGGACGATGTTGTCGCAGGAGTGGGACGCCCGGCCGCGCGACATCTCGAGCCTGCGCCGCGGCCTCGTCGGCGGGTCCGCCTGCCCGCCCGCGCTGATGGCCGCCTACCGCGACCGGTACTCCGTCGAACTCCTGCACGCCTGGGGCATGACCGAGACCTCGTCGCTGGCGACCACCGCGCTGCCGCCGCGCGGGGTGGACGCCGAGCGGGAGCGGGCCTACCGCGCCACCCAGGGCCAGTTCCCGCTCTCGGTCCGGTTCCGGATCGTGGACGAGCAGGGCGTGGTCGTGCCGAACGACGACGTGGCCACCGGTGAACTCCAGGTGCGCGGGCCGTGCGTGACCGCCGCCTACCGCGGCGCCGACGGCGTGCCGGAACGGCCGGCGGAGGGCTTCACCCCCGACGGCTGGCTGCGGACCGGCGACGTCGGGCGGGTCTCGCCGGACGGGTACCTGACGCTGACCGACCGGGCGAAGGACGTCATCAAGTCCGGTGGCGAGTTCATCTCCGGCGTGGCGCTGGAAACCGCCCTGGCCGAGCACCCGGCGGTGGTGGAGGCGGCCGTGGTCGCCGTGCCCGACGACCGCTGGGGCGAGCGGCCCCTGGCCGCGGTGTCGCTGCGGGCGGGCAGCGGTGTCGCCCTGGCGGACCTGCGGGACTTCCTGAGCCGGCACGTGGCCTCCTGGATGGTGCCCGAGCGGTGGGCGGTGGTGGCGTCGGTGCCGAAGACCTCGGTGGGCAAGTACGACAAGCGGGACATCCAGGACCGGTACGCGCAGGGCCGGCTCGACGTCGTCCACCTCGGCAGGCGACCCGGTGACCGCGCAGGCGACAGGGCGGGGCTCATCGGGATGTGACGCGGGGCGCGCCACCGGTCCGGCCGTGGTGGTCAGCCCCACCGGGCCTCGTGCGGCTCGGGTGGGCGTCCGCCGCGCCGGTGGACCGGTGCGCGCCCGCTCCGGCGGATCGCGGCGTCGACGATCGTCGCCGCCCACTCCGGGTCGCCGCCGAGGTCGGGGTCCTCCGCCAGCGCGCGCCGCAGCCGCGGCCACAGCCCGGCCCGCGTCCACGCGGTGAAGCGGCGGTGCGCCGTCGCCGGTGACACGTCGAACGAGGACGGCAGGCGACGCCAGGCGCAACCGCTGGACAGCACGAACACGACCGCGGTGAACACCTCGCGGCAGGCGCGCGGGACAGCGCCGCCACCCTGCGGACGCGGCCTGAAGCCCGGCAACAGCGGCGCGACGACCGTCCACAGTGGATCGGGCACCAGACGCCGTGACAGTTTCTCCTCCACGGCAAGAGATCCCAGTGCACCGGACCTGGTGCCGGCAAGGCGGTCCGGGGTCGTTCGGCGCACGGCCGTCATGCGGTGCGCCACCTCGCACGACGAGCGCGCCCGCGCACGCCCCAGCACTGCCCGCGCACACCGTGACGACCACACGCGCACCACCACCGCCCGAGCACACCTGGCACCGCCCAGCGCGCCTGCCGGCGATCGACGGCCCGTGTCAGGGTGGGTCGACCGACCGCCACGCCCCGGAAAGCCCCGGCGCGGTCGTCGTCCCGGTGGTTCCCCGGTTCCGAGGACATCCCTCTTCCCCCGGCCCGTGCGCGGCCGGGAGCACACCGGCGGCCGAACGCACGACGCGTACCGCCGGAACCGGCCACGGGAGCCCGACCTCGGCGGAGGAAGGAAGGCACGACATGACCACCAGCCCATCGGAAGCGGCGCCCGCGGTGATCGACCACCTCCTGGACCGCTTGAGCGCTTTGGGGGTGCGGCACCTGTTCGGGATGCCGGGCGACTACAACCTCAAGGTGCTCGACCACGTGCTCGCCCACCCCCGCGTGCAGTGGGTCGGCACGGTGAACGAACTCGGCTCCGCGTACGCCGCCGACGGCTACGCGCGCGTCAACGGGTTCGGCGCCTTGCTGACCACGTTCGGGGTGGGCGAGCTGAACGCGATCAACGGCGTGGCGGGCGCCTACGCCGAACGCGTCCCGCTGCTCCACATCGCCATCGGTCCCACGCGGGCCACCGAACGGGCGGGCAGCCTGGTCCACCACACGTTGGGGGACGGTGACTTCGAGCGGTTCGCCCGCGCGCACCGGCAGGTGGTGTGCGCGGACGCCGTGCTGCGGCCGGACAACGCCCTGGCGGAGATCGACCGGGTGCTGACGACCTGCCTGCGGGAGAGCCTGCCGGGCTACCTGCGGGTGCCGCGCGACGTCGCGCTGGGCCCAGCCGCGCCGCGCCCGGCGCTCGACGTGCCGGACCCCAAGGCGGCCGACCCGGAGCAGTTGGCGGCGTTCCGGGACGCGGCGCGCGATCGGCTCGCGACCGCGCGCGCCGTCGCCGTCCTCGCCGACTTCCTGGTCGACCGGTGCCACGCCCGCGCCGAACTGGCCGCCCTGCTGGCGGCCGGTCGGTTCCCGCACGCGGTCCTGATCGCGGGCAAGACCGTCGTGGACGAGAGCCGGCCGGGGTTCCTCGGCCTGTACGCGGGTGCGATGAGCGACGATCGGGTCCGCTCCACCATCGACCGCGCCGATCCGCTGATCCGCGCGGGTGTGCTGCTCACCGACATGGCCACCGGCAAGTTCACCCACGAGTTCGACCCGGACAAGGGCATCGACCTCGGGCCCACGACCGCGCGGGTGGACGGCGTGGCGTTCCCCGGTGTGCCGCTGGCCGCGGCGCTGGACGTGCTGACGGAGCTGGTCCGCGGTCGTCCGCCGGGTGAAGCGCCCGTCACCGCGCCCGCCGACCGGCGGGCACCGGCCCCCGCCCGGCCCGCGGAGTTCCCGACGACGCTCAAGGACGCCGTCGTCGCACTGGGCCGCAAGGTGTGCGGGCCGGGCATCCCGCTGACCCAGTCCTACCTGTGGCAGGCGGTGGGCGAGTCCCTGCGTCCCCACCACACCGTGTACGCCGACAACGGCACCGCGCTCATGGGCATCGCGGACCGCCGGTTCCCCGGCGGGGCGCGGTTCGTCGCGCAACCGCTGTGGGCCTCCATCGGCTACTGCATCCCGGCGCTGCTCGGCGCGCAGCTCGCCGACCCCTCCCGACGCGGGGTGCTGCTCATCGGCGACGGCTCGGCGCAGCTCACCGCGCCGGAACTGGGCACCGTCGACCGCCACCCCGTCAAGCCCATCGTGGTGCTGGTGAACAACGACGGCTACACCATCGAGCGGATCACGCACGGCCTGCGGGCGCCGTACAACGAGGTGGCCCGCTGGCGCTGGGCCGCCCTGCCGGCCGCCCTCGGCGTGCGGAACCCGCTGGTGCTGTCCGCGCGCACCCGCGGTCAGCTCGACCGCGCCCTGGCCAGGGCGACGAGCGCCACCGACCGCTTCGTCCTCATCGAGGTGTTCGTCGGCAAGGACGACGTGCCGCCACCGTTGAAGCGCATGACCGCCAACCGGCCCGACCGGGCGAAGTGGGTGCCCTGACGCACGCGTGCGCCAGGGCACGGGCACCGGCGCGCACCCGAGCCGGTGCCCGTGCCCCGCGCGGTCAGCTCCGCTCCGACCCGCTCAGCAGCTCGCACGCCTCCTCCCGCCGCCCCAGCGCTTCCAGGCGACCGCAGAAGTCCTCCAGCTCGCCGGCGCACTGGGCGGAGCACAGCCCCCGGAGCAGGGGCACGGCCTGCGTCGCGGTGAGGTGGCCCTGGTCGACGTCACCCACCCTCAGCTGCGCCGAGGCCAGCAGCAGCAGCCGCAGCGCCCGGCGTCGCCACCGACCGGGCACGCAGCCCTGGAGGGCCTCACGAGCGCAGCGCAGGGCGGTCGTGGAGCGGTCGAGGTCGGTGGCGCAGCGCGCCAGCTCCTCCGCCAGGTGCGCCCGGTCGACGTGGGCGCACCAGTCCGGCTCGTCGGCGGGGTCGCCGTCGTCCAGCGCCTCGAACGCCCGACCCGCGGCCAGCTCGCAGGCGCTCGCGTCGCCCAGCACGGCGTGCCCGCGCGCCTCCGCCACGTGGCAGGCCGCCCGAACACCGGGGCTGCCGCGGCCACGGCACCCCTCCCGCGCGACGCGGGCGAGCTGGACGGCCTCGTGCGGGCTGCCCAGCATCAGCGCCACCCGGCTCATCCCGGACGCCAGCACGTACCCGCCCATCCCGCGGTCGTCGGCGGCCTGGGTGAGGCGCAGGGCCTGGATGTAGTAGCGCTGCGCGAGACCGGGCTGGCCCGTGTCGATCGCCATGTACCCGGCCAACTCGGTCAACCGCGCCGCGACGCCGAACAGCTGCCGCCCCGTGGCCTCGCCGTAGGTGCTCACGAGCAGCCTCGACACGACGCTGTCGAGGTAGTGGATGACGACGGGGCGGATGCGGGTGCTGCCGAAGCGGTGGTCGAGGTCGGCGAACGCCGCGGTGGTCGCCCGGATCGCCGCGATGTCCGCCGTGCCGACCGCGGTCGACCCGCGCCCGGCGACGGCCGGGTCCGCGCCGGTGACCAGCCAGTCGCGGCTGGGCTGGACCAGCACGGAGGTCGACAGCCGCTCCCCGGCAGGCGAGCCGGTGCGGTTGGCGTCGCTGTGCCACAGGGCCCGCGCCTGCGGCAGGGCGCCGGCCAGCACCGGCTCGAACCGCAGCCCCACGGTGGGCGTCGCGCCGGGCTGCGGCGCCATGCCGATCTCCTCGACGGTCACCACGCGGCCGAGCTTGCGCCCCAGCGCCTGGGCGATGATCCCCGGCGCGCGGCCCCGCGGTTGCTGCCCGCGCAGCCAGCGCGCCACGGACGTCTTGTCGTAGCGCAGGTCCAGCCCGTGCTCCGCGCCGCAGACGTTGACCCGGCGGGCCAGCCCGGTGTTGGAGCACCCGGCTTCCTCCATCACGGCGCGCAGCCGTTCGTTCGCCTTCCGGACGGCAGGCGGTCGTGCGCCCATTGCCTTCGTGCCTCCTTCGCATCCCCGGGAACCCGGCACCTGGTCCGGTGCGGCTCCGGCGGCGGTGGGCGGCGCTCCGCGGCCGGGGTTTCCGGCGAGCGGGTGCGGAGGCCGGGGCCGAGGGGACTCGGCGGGGCACGTCGCGCGGCCCGCGGCGGAGGGCGCGGCTCACCAGGTCGAAGAGCTGGAACGGATGTCCGCCCGCCCGGTGCGCGCCGGCGCGTGCGCGGCCGGACGTCGGACGGGCGGTGGGACCTCGTCGGACGCCCGTCCCCGGTGGCGGGGCCGGGCGCGTCGGCGGTCGTCGGCGTCGGCCCGCGTTCAGGGCGGCGAGCCGGCCGCCCGGCGCGGCGCGGGACAACGCCTTTCGACCGCCGGTTCGGCGCATACCGGTATCCGGTGCACGGAAATCACCTCGGGGTGGGGTAATGGTGGACTGGTCCGCCTGCCGCGGGCCCGCAGGCGTCTTTTCACCGGTGACCCGTCGCGATCGCCCGCCGCGGCGGGCGGGTGCGCGAATGGCTCGTCACCGCTCGTTCCGGTCGTGGTGCGGACCGCCCGCCCGATCGGCCCGGCCGCGCCCCGCTGGCCCTGCCGGACCGACCGCGCGGGATATGCCGCGCGGATTCCGCCCGTCGTCGGTGAGTTCGGTTCTCCCGACGCCGTGCGCGTTTCCCGCGCCGGGTGCCGTCCCGCCGGTGTCCCGCGACGGTGCGCGGCGCGCTCGGGCGCGGCGGACCTCCGGCGAGCGCCGCCCGGTGTGGCCGCACCGCACCGACCGACCGCGGGCCGCGGCCCGGACCGGCCCCATTCGTGGTCACCTCGCCCGGTCGGGTGTCGCCCACCGGTGTGGACGCCCGCGCCCGCCCGCGGTGTCGCCGAGGGACGCGACGGGCGCGTCGGCACGATCGGCGCGGTGCGCCCGCGCCCGTTCCCGTCGTGTGCCCGTCCCTTGTTTTACCGTTCTTCGCTCCCTTGGTGGGAGGTTCTTTCCGAGTACGACGAAAGTAATGCTAGGCGCAACATCGGAGGGGTTGGATATAAGCCGATGGGGTGAACGTGCGCAATCCTCGCGATCTCCGCGAGAAATAACCCGTTCGGGCCCTCGGTGAACCACAAGCGGGCTAGGCCATCGGGATGACCGGCGCGTTCGGCGGCGGTCGCGACCGATGTCCCGGCTGCCTGTGCTCCGCAATTCCACCCCGAGCACCGCTCCGACCCGGCCGCCAAACCCGGTCGGCCCATTCGTCGGAGGCATCCGCAAGGGCATTCGGCGGTACCGGGGGATGGCGTGGCCCGGCGCGGTGCGGAACGGGGGCGCGGCGAAAGGCGGGTCGTCACCCGGAAAGGCGTTCGCGCCACCGTCGGAGGGGGCATCAGTATTGCGGAGCGGGATTCCCGCGCGCTTCGCGCGCGCCCGGTGCCGTCGTGCGCGTCACCGCGAGCGAGCGCGCGCGCCACCGGCGTCCGCGCTCCCGATGACGCCGCGCGCGCCTGCCGGCGGCACGGCGCCGGCACCTAGCGTCCGGGCTGCGGGGACGCGCTCGTCGCAGCGCGACGGTGCCGCGATCGGTCCTCCGGCGTCCGTGCCGCACCACCGGCGGCTCCCGCGGGCCGGATGACGAGAGACAGGAGGTCCCCATGACCACGCCCATCGCGGAGCGCGCGCGAGCCGTGGCAGAGCACTGGACCAGCGTGGACGGGACGTCGACCCGGTACCTGGAGGCCGGTCGCGGGCACCCGGTCGTGCTGATACCGGGCGAGGGCGGTGTCGCCGAGCAGTGGTACGACGTCATCGGAGCGCTTTCCGACCACTACCGGGTGATCGCCCTGGACCTGCCCGGTTTCGGCTACACCGAGCCGATCGCCGACGTCTCCGCCCCGGCGTTCGCCGCGTTCGTGTGGCGGTTCGCGCGGACCCTCGGCCTGGCGCGACCGGTGCTCGTCGGGCACTCCCTGGGCGGCGCGATCGCCGTCCACGCGGCGGTGGACCGGCCGGGCGACGTGCCGGCCCTGGTGCTGATCAGCGCCGCCGGCATGGGGCGCGCCGTCAACCCGGCCTTGGTCCTCCAGTCCGTGACGCCGCTGGGCGACCTGACGCCGCTGCTGGTCCCGTTGCTGCCGTACAGCACCCGGCTGTTCGTCCTCGGCACGGCGCTGGTGGGGTCCTGCCGCCCCTGGCGCATCTCCCGGCGCTGGTGGCCCAGCCAGGCCCAGGCCGTCGCCACGCCGGGGGTGCTCGCCACCACCCTGCGCTCCCAACGCGTCCACGTGGGGCTGTTCGGGCAGCGCGACCCGCTCCTCGACCGGCTGCGGGACCTGCCCATGCCCACCCTGGTCCTCTGGGGGATCCACGACCGGCAACTGCCGTTCTGGCAGGGGATCGCGGCCCGGCGGCGGCTGCGGCGCGGGCGGCTGCGACTGGTCCCGCTGACCAGCCACCTGCTGCCGCTGGAAGCGCCCGGCGCGGTGGTCTCCGCCGTCCGACCCTTCCTCGACGGCGTCCCCGCCGTCGACGGCGACCCGAGCGGAGGTGGAGAACCGTCATGAGCGACGTCGCGGACGTCATCGTCGTCGGCGCGGGACTGGCCGGCCTGGTCGCGACCTACGAGCTGACCAGGGCCGGGCGGCGGGTGCACGTCGTCGAGCAGGAGAACGAGGCCAACCTCGGCGGCCAGGCGCACTGGTCGCAGGGCGGCCTGTTCCTGGTCGGCAGCCCCGAGCAGCGGCGCGTGGGCATCGAGGACTCGCCCGAGCTGGCGCTGTCCGACTGGCTGGCCTCGGCGGGGTTCGACCGCGGTCCCGAGGACCGCTGGGCGCGGGCGTGGGCCGAGGCGTACGTGCACTTCGCCGCCGGCGACAAGCGCAGCTACCTGATGGGGCGCGGCCTGAGCCTGCTGCCCCTCGTCGGGTGGCACGAACGGGGGGAGGGCGCCGCGACCGGTCCCGGCAACTCCGTACCCCGGTTCCACTACACCTGGGGCACCGGGCCCGAGCTGGTGCGGATCTTCCGCGACCCGGTGCTCGACGCCGCCGCGCGCGGGCTCGTGACCTTCGCGTACCGGCACCGGGTGGACGAGGTCGTCGTCGAGGGCGGCGCCGCGGTCGGCGTGCGCGGCGCGGTGCTGGTCCCCTCGGACGAACCGCGCGGCGTGCCGTCGTCGCGCCAGGAGGTCGGCGCGTTCGAGCTGCGGGCGCAGGCGGTCCTGGTCACCTCGGGCGGCCTGGGCGGCAACCACGACCTGGTGCGGGCGCACTGGCCGACCGACCGGCTCGGGCCCGCGCCGAGGTCGATGCTCAGCGGGGTGCCCGCGCACGTCGACGGGCGGATGCTGGGCATCACCGGGCGCGCCGGCGCGTCGGTGGTGAACCTGGACCGGATGTGGCACTACTCCACCGGGCTGCGCAACCACAGCCCCGTCTGGCCCCGCCACGGGGTGCACTTCCTGCCCGGCCCGTCACCGCTGTGGCTGGACGCGACGGGCCGCCGCCTGCCGCCGCCGCTGTTCCCCGGCCACACCGAGCTGGCGGCGCTGCGGCACGTGGCGACCAGCGGCCACCCCCACTCGTGGCTGATCATGACGAAGTCGATGGTGGACAAGGAGTTCGACCTGTCGGGTTCGGAGCAGAACCCGGACCTGACGGGGAAGAACTGCGCGCTGCTGGTGCTGCGGGCGAGGAAGAGCCTGATGCCGACGGTGCGCGCGTTCCTGGAACGGGGGCCGGACATCGTGGTCCGCCCGACGCTGCCGGAGCTGGTGGGCGCGATGAACGCGCTTACCCCCGAGGCGCCGCTGGACCCGGCGCGGGTGGAGCGTGAGGTCGTGGCCCGCGACCTCCAGGTGCGCAACGACTACTCGAAGGACATGCAACTGATGTCCCTGCGCAACGTGCGCGCGTACCTGCCGGAGCGGATCACGCGGACTTCCGGCCCGCACCGCGTCCTGGACCCGGCCCGCGGCCCCCTGTTCGCGATCCGCTTGCACGTGCTGACCCGCAAGACGTTGGGCGGCGTGCAGACCAACCTCGACTCGCAGGTGGTGCGACGGGACGGGACGGTCTTCGACGGCTTGTACGCGGCCGGTGAGGTGGCGGGGTTCGGCGGGGGAGGGGTGCACGGCCACCACGCGCTGGAGGGCACCTTCCTCGGGGGCTGCATCTTCTCGGGTCGGACGGCGGGTCGCGTGATCGCGCGGGAGGTGGGGTGACGCTCGATCCGGGGCCGTTCCCCGCCGGGTGACGCGGAGGCCGGCGTGCGGCCCTGGAACCGGGATCCCGCTTGCGCGGGGGAAGACACTCGCTGACATGCGACGAACGGCGGTGAAGGGCCCCGGTACCCGGTCGGGCCCTTCACCGCCGTCGGGTCAGGCTTGGACCGGGCAGGACTTCTCGATCGCCTCCACGATGATGGCCGCCGCCTGGTCGATCACCTCTTCCGCCACGTTCAGCGGCGGCATCAGGCGGACCACCGAGTCGTCCCGCCCGCCCAGCTCGATGATCAGCCCTTGGTGCAGCGCGTAGGACTGGACGGCCGACGCCTGCGCGCCCGCCGGCGCCTTGGTGGCCGGGTCGGCCAGCTCGATGCCCCACATCAGGCCACGCCCGCGGATCTCGTGCACCCACGGGTGGTCGTCGAGGGTCGCGAGGCGGGACCGCAGCTGGTCGCCCCGCCGGCGGACGTTCTCCAGCACGTTGTCGCGCCGGAAGACCTTCACCGTCTCCGCGCCCGCCGCGAACGCCGCCTGGTTGCCCCGGAACGTGCCGGTGTGCGCGCCCGGCAGCCAGGTGTCCAGGCGCTGGTCGTAGAGGATGATCGCGACCGGCAACCCGATACCGCTCAACGCCTTCGACGCCACGATCACGTCCGGCTCGATGTCGTACTGCTCGAAGGCGAACCAGGTGCCGGTGCGACCGCAACCGGTCTGGACCTCGTCCACCACGAGCGGGATGTCGAGGTCCTGGGTCAGCGACCGGATGCGGCGCACGAAGTCGCGCCGGGCCGGAATCACGCCGCCTTCGCCCTGCACCAGTTCGAGCACCACCGCGGCCGGTTTCGCTATGCCGCCGTTGGGGTCCCGGAGCGACCGCTCCAGCAGGTTGGCGCAGTTCGTCTCGCACGAGTCCGGCGCCAGGCCCAGCGGGCACCGGGCGCAGTACGAGTACGGGAAGAAGTGGACGCCGGGCACGCCGTCGGCGATCGGCTCCTTCTGCGACACCAGGCCGGACAGCGCCATCGCCGCGTGCGACGAGCCGTGGAAGCCGCCCTGGAACGACACCACGTTGCCGCGCCGGGTGGCGGTCTTGCACAGCTTCACGGCCGCGTCCACCGCGTTGGCGCCGGTCGGCCCGCAGAAGTGGACCTTCATGCGGTCGCGGAGGCCGTCCGGCAGCATGGACAGCTGGGCGTCCAGGAACTCGCGCTTCGCGGGCGTGGGGAAGTCCAGCGCGTGGGTGAGCACGCGCAGGTGGCCGGCGGCGGCGGTGGCCACCTCGGGGTGGTTGTGGCCCAAGGAAAGCACCCCCGCGCCGCACAGGAAGTCGATGAAGACGTTGCCGTCGACGTCCTTGACGTAGCTGCCGAAACCCTCCGCCAGCGCGATGGGCAGGCGGCGGGGGTAGCTGCGCGCGTTGGACTCCCACTGCTCCTGGTGGTCCAGGTACTCGGCGGAGCGGGGGCCCGGTAGGGTGGTGGTGACCAGCGGGTGGTGGTGGGTGGTCTGCGTCATGATCGCCTCCGCGCGGTGTCTTCCGCGCTGTTCTCCGTCAGTTCTACAGCGGGGTTGCCACGCCACCTCGACCTCGTCGGCACCTCGGTACCCTTCATGACGAACGAATCCGGCTCCACGACGGCGTGATCTCCGATGGTCGCTCCGTAATGGACGAAAGCGGCCGTGCCGATCGTCGCGCCCGCGCCGATGGTGATGTGGTCCGACTTGAACGTGCCGTCCTCCAACGAGTGCGCCTGGATGGTGCTGCCCGCGTTGAGCGTGCAGTCGTCGCCGATGGTGATCAGGGACTTCTCCGGGATCGCGCAGCCGTCGTCGAACACCCGTCTGCCGATGCGCACCCCCAGCGCGCGCCAGAGCAGGCTCTTCAGCGGCGTGCCGTCGAACAGCAGCAGGTAGCGACCGGGGCTGAGCTTCCAGAACCGCTCGTGCCGCCAGAAGACCGGGTCGTAGATCGAGCAGAACCTCGGGCGCAACGGGCGGAAGCCCTGCACCGCGCGTTCGGCGAGGACCAGGAACAGGACCGAGAAGACGAAGCCCAGCACGACGTTCGCGGCCGTGGCGAGCCAGCCGAACCGGTCGTGCAGGCTGCCCGCGGCCACGCTGATCAGCACGACGCCCAGCACCTGGAGCCAGTGCACGAACAGGTAGACCAGCGCGGTGACGGTGTTGTGGCGGTTCTTGGCCGCCAGGCCGTGCCGCCTGCCGCCTGCGACGTCGAGCTCCGTGTCGCGCCGGACCGTCCGCGGTATCTCGAACGCGGGCGAGCCGAGCAGGCCGGTGTCGCTGCGGACCGGGCCGTCCAGCGGGACGAGCACCTTCGTCGCCAGCAGGCAGTTCTCGCCGACCCGCGCACCCGGCGGGTAGGCGATGTTGTTGCCGAGGAACGCGCGCGGCGCGACGGTGACCTCCCGCACGCGGAACGACGTGTCGGAGAAGTCCGCGTTGAGCATGGACAACCCGTCCGACACCATCGTCCCCTCGCCGACCGCGCACAGCGTCGGCGCCTCGTGCTTGACCTCCACGCCGAAGTTCGACCCGGTCTGCTCGACCGCGCCCAGCCGGTAACCCACGGCGCGCAGGTAGTGCACGATGGCCGAGCTGTCGCCGAACAGGTAGTTGAGCGACCGCACGTTCGTCAGCCGGAACAACGCCTGCTGCGCCGAGTAGCGCCAGCCGTACAGCGGGTACGTGCGACCCGGCCGCAGCAACCGGGTGATCAGGCGCGGCACGGTGAGCACGACGAGCAGCCCCGCCAGCAGCCCGCCGAAGTACAGCAGCAGCGAGTCGACGATCTGACCCCGGTAGAAGGCCCAGCTCGTGAAGTCCGGCGGGCCGGCGTAGAACAGGCCGACGGCCAGCTCCGTGGCCACCAGCACCGCGGGCAGCGGCACCAGCAGCAGGAAGAGGAGCTGCGCCGCGCCGAACAACGCCCGCCGCCCGCGCGGCAGCGTCCCGCTCCCGATCGCCCGGTAGTCCACAGTGGACTTCTGCGCGGGCGAGCCGTGCCAGGACTCCCCGGCCGGGACGGTCTGCCCGCTGTGCAGCGAGGACGCGTGCCCGAGCTGGCCGCCCGCACCGATGGTGGTGTCGATGTCCAGCGCCGACATCTCGCCCACGAACGCCCGTTCGCCCAGGGTGACGCGGCCGGTCTCCAGCATCCCCGCCCGGACGCGGTAGCCGTTGAGGTAGGAGTCCTTGCGCACCACCGCCCCGTCGCCGACGGTCACCAGGTCGGCGCACACCGGTGGGTTGCGGGTCAGGAACAGCACGCCCTTCCCGATCCGCGCGCCCAGCGCCCGGAGGTAGAGCACGTACAGCGGCGAACCGACGAACAGCGACAGCGGGCTCAAGCGGATCAGCACCTTGACCGTCCAGAACCGCAGGTAGCCCCAGCCCCACAACGGAATGCGCCGAGGTCTCCACCGGCCGATCAGCACCCACTTCGCCGCGATCGGCAGCGCGGACAGGATCGCGAACGCGACGACCGCGACCTCCACCGACCGCACGTACAGCGCGCCGAGCCCCTGTGCGCCGCCGATCCACTCGAAGCCCGCCTCCAGCAGCAGGCCCAGCCCGCATGCGTAGGCGAGGAACACCAGGACCTGCGCGAAGCCGCACAGCAGGTGCCGCGCGGTGCCCGCCCGGTGCGTGCGACCGACCCGCACGGCCTCGGCCGGCGGCCCGGACAGCGTCGCCGCCAGCGCGCGCACGGTGGTGTGCCGGTACACGTCGCGCATGGCGATCGGCGGCAGCTCGGTCCGCTGCCGCACCTTGGCGCAGAACCGGGCCAGCAGCAGGGAATCCGCGCCGAGGTCGGTGAAGAAGTCGCTGTCCACCGACACCCGGTCCACGCGCACCGCGTCCGCCAGCGCCTCGGCCAGCACGCGCTCGACGGCGTTCGCGGGCGCGACGTGGGGCCGGTCGGACGCCAGCGTCCGCGCCGACCTGGGTGGCGGCAGGTTGCGCCGGTCCGCCTTGCCCGCCGGTGTCATCGGGACCAGGTCGAGCGGCTCCAGGTACGCGGGCACCATGTACGAGGGCAGGCGTTCCCGCAGCCGCCGGTAGATCTCGGCGGCGCCGGGGTCGGCCGCGCCCTGGCGCAGGCTGTAGTACGCGACCAGCTCGACCGTGCCCGCGTCCGGTCGGTACGGCTCCACCACCGCCTGCGCCACGCCGGGCACGCGCAGCAGCACCGACTCGATCTCGGTCGGCTCCACCCGGTAGCCCCGGATCTTCACCTGCGTGTCGATCCGGCCCAGGTACTCGACCTCGCCGGCCTCGTCGATCCGGCACAGGTCGCCGGTGCGGTAGATGCGGCCCGACGGGTTGTGCTCGACGCCCAGGAAGTCCGGCACGAACGCGCGCTCGGTCAGGTCCGGCCGGTTGAGGTAGCCCGTCGCCAGGCCGATGCCGGCGATGCCCAGCTCGCCCGCCTCGCCCCGGTCCAGCACGCGCGGCTCGTCCGGGTCGAGCACCACCACCGAGTACGTCGGCAGCGGCACGCCGATGGTCACCGGGCAGTCCGGTCGCACCACCGCCCAGGTCGCCGTGACCGTCGCCTCGGTGGGGCCGTAGACGTTGAGGAACCGCCTGCCCGGCCGGTGCCAGCGGGCCACCAGGTCCTCCGGGCACGCCTCACCGGACACCAGCAGGAAGCGCAGGTCCGGCAGGTCCTCGTCGATCGTCGCGAGCAGCGTCGGCACGCAGCACAGCGCGGTGACGTGCCGGTCCAGCAGGAACTCCCACAGCTCGTGGCCGAGCAGCGCCGCGCCGGCGGGTTTCGGCACGAGCGTCGCGCCGGACAGCAGCGGCACCCAGATCTCCTCGACCGAGAAGTCGAAGGCGATCGTCATGCCCTGGTACATCCGGTCGCCGGGCTCGATCCCGTACACCTCGACCGCCACGCGGACGAAGTTGCAGATCGCGGAGTGCTCGACGGTGACGCCCTTCGGCCGCCCGGTGGAGCCGGACGTGTAGACGACGTAGCACAGCCCGTCGGGCGGGTCGCCCCGCTCCTCCGGCGTCAACCGGTGCGCGGGCAGCGCGGCGACGGCGGACTCCACCTCGTCCAGGCACACCGCCTCGACGGGCAGCCGGTGCCGCAGCGACGACACCGACAGCACGCGCCGCACGTCGGCGTCGCCCAGGATGTAGGCCAACCGGTCGTCGGGGAACGCCGTGTCCAGCGGCACGTACACCGCGCCCGCCTTGAGCACCGCGAGCATCCCGACGTACGCGTGCGCCGGGCGGTCGAACAGCAGGCCGATCCGGTCGCCCGGCGCGACACCCACCGCCCGCAGGTGCCGCGCCAGGCGATTGGCCCACGCGTCGAGCTCCCCGAACGTCAACCGCAGGTCGCCCGCGTCCACCGCGAGCCGGTCGGCCGCCGCGTCGCAGTGCTGCTCGAACACCGTCTCCAGGCGCTCGCCCTCCCGCCACCGGGGCGCCTGGTCGAAACCACCGCAGGTCAACACCCGCCCGTCGGCGACGACACCGACGGGCGCGTCCCGCGGGCTCACCGGCCGACCCCGGCCGCGGGCACACCGAGTCCGAACGCCTCGTGCAGCGCGCGCACCGCCGCGTCCACGAGGGCGACGGGCAGCACGGCGGTGAACCGGGACGGCGACGTCGTCAACGCGGTCGGGGCGACGCCCAGCCCGCCGACCGCCCGCAGCGTCCCCTCCAGGTAACCGGGGTGGTCGAACAACCCGACCCCGACGACGGAGACGGCGCCCAGGTCGTCCTCCACCGCCCACTTCGCGTCCAGGTCCCGCGCGACTTCCTCGATCACGTCAACCGGTGTACGCCCGCGAACGGTGAACCGCACTTCGTGGTGGTCCCGCCAGGTCAGCACGTCCGGGTGAAGGCCGCGCTCGACGAGGCGGGCCAGCGCCGGCACGGACCGGCCCGGCCGGGCCCCGGTCAGGGTGAGCGACACCAGTCGGACGTCACGCTCGTGGGCGATGCCGACTACGCGGTGGCCGGCCTCCAGCGGTTCGTCCGCGACGATGGTGCCGGGCACCTGCCAGGCCGAGTGCACGACGCTCACCCGCACCTCGTGGCGGGCCGCCAGCGCGACCGACCTCGGGTGCAGGACCTTCGCGCCGCGCGCGGCGAGTTCGGTCATCACGTCGTACGGCACGGTCTCCAGCCGCCTGCTGCCCGGCACCACGCGCGGGTCGGCCGTGTGCACGCCGGGGACGTCCGTGCAGATCTCGCAGTCCGCGCTGCCCAGCGCGGCGGCGAGGGCGACGGCGGTGGTGTCCGAGCCGCCGCGTCCCAGCGTGAGCAGCTCGCCGTCGCGGGTGCGGCCCTGGAAGCCCGCCACGACCACGACCTGCCAGTGCCGCAACCGTTCCACGATGCGGTGCGTGTCGATCCACTCGATGACACCCGCGCCGGGGCGACCGCCGACGACGATCCCAGCCTGGTCGCCCGCGAGCGACCCGGCGCTCACCCCGAGCTGGTTGAGGGCCATCGCGAGCAGCGCGGCCGACACCTGCTCGCCGGTGGCCATGAGCTGGTCCATCTCCCGCGCTTCCGGCAGGTCGGCGAACTCGCCCGCCAGCGCGACCAGTTCGTCGGTGGTGTCGCCCATCGCGGAGACGACCACGACGACCTGCCTGCCCTCGGCGGCCAGCGCCGCCAACGCGCCGGCCACGTTCCGCACCCGCTCGGGCGTGGCCAACGACGAACCGCCGTACTTGCGGACGACCAGGCCGCCCGGAAATTCGCCGGTGCGGTCCCGCACCGGCCGGGACTCGGCCGTTGTGGCCGGCTCCGAACAATTCTTCATCGCGAGGTCCCCTGATCTTTCAGCCCTGGGAGTGCATCTGCCGGAGTGAGGCACAGGTCTCCCGCCGGGTGCACGGCGAATTGATTCGCCGGCTGACCGGACGCCCCTGGGATTAATTGCGCCTCGGATGAAACCGGTGCGGCAATTCTGAACGTAGCGCACGTTCACAGCGATAGGGCACCTCCAGAAGGCTTACAGGTCAAGAGGCCACCGAGGCACTTGAGACGCGCACAAGTGCGGGTCTCCGTCGGGACGTCGTGAACCGAACGGGGCAGTCCGAGCGGTGGGGCAGGCTGCCCTATTCCACCCGACCGCGCGGTACGGTGCGACCGGGGCGGACTGGAATCGGCTCGGCCGCCGCCGCCGCGCGGCTGTTTCCGGTAATTGTTAAAGTGCTGGTCAGTGCGGGCTCGCGTTCGGTGCGGCCGACTATGAGGGGTGACTTCCAGGGGTTGATCGCCATTGTGCGGGTGAATGTCCGGCCGGGCTTCGGAAATGGTCTTGGCCAGCTGTCACGGACGGTCACACGTGAGGGGTTCTCGCCACACCTCGGCCATCCGGGGTAGCGGGCTCCTCGCGTTGCGGCGGTGTGCTCGGACTTCGGGACGCCGAAGCCGCGCCGCGCCCCGACGGGGCCTGCGGGGACGCGGGGGCGCGCCCACCGCCGTCCCGGTGACCCCGGACCGCCGTCGCGGGCGCGTCCGAGCGCGTCCGGTGCGCGGGCGGAACCGTCCATTCGGACCTTCCGCCCGAACGTGTCGCCGGGGTCACCGGTTCGGGTGAGACAGGAGGGTGGGCGGTTTGCGCTCGGGGGAACCAACCCGACCCGGTGGAGTTATTCACACAACCGGGCGATCGGAAGATGGCCACTGTGGACGCCCGATCGGGCCGGGGACGGTTGCCGTGCGACGGCGGCCGGGGAGCCGGCACGCGACCCACGCCGAACCGCCGCCTCTCGGACCGCGACCTCTCGGACCGCGACCCTCTCGAACCGCCGCCTCTCGAACCGTGCCCACCGGACCGCCGCCCGCCCGAACCGCCGCCCGCCGCCGGCACGCGGCTCCGCCCACCCGCGAGTCGCCGCCCGCGCGCGGACACCCGGCCTCCGGTCCGTCCGGTGCACCCGAGGTCCGGCGCGGACGCTCGACGCGCGGCCCGCCCTCCGGTCCGACCGGGGGGACACCCACTCGTGGCCCCTTCGCGCTGCGGCCCCTGAGCGCTGCGGCCCGCAGCGGAGCCGCGTGCTCGGAGTCGCGACCGCTGCTCGCGTCCGGCGCGCGACCGAGCCCCGCCGGAAGGCGGCCGGCCGCGCGGGGCCGGGCCGGGCCCTGCGCCGGAGGTGTGATCTTCGGCGGCCCCGCAGCCGTTGTTGCCACCGATTGGCAGTATGGGGAGGTGGCGAACGGAGGTCGGCTGGTGGACGTCGAACTGGTGCCGGCCGCGTCGGCGTTGCTGCTGATCATCAGCACGGCGGTGTTCGTGCTCGCCTGCCGGCTGTCCGCGGGCGAGCCGCGGCGGGCCGCCGACGCCCGGCGCGTCGCCCGCGCGCGGCGGGCCGTGCCGTGGGTGCTGTGGGCGTCGGCGGCGGTGATCGCGGTCAACCTCCTGCTCGTGTCATGGTGACGATCTCCGGGTGCCGGCCGAACAGGCTCACCGGACGGCGGTCGACCGGCCGCAGACCCGCCCCGGCCGCCCGCGCCAGGTGGTCGTCGACGTCCGGGAGCAGCAGTACGGCCCGCCCGGTGGGCGCCAGGACCCTCGCCAGCTCGTGCCAGAAGCGGTGCGGGCGCGCGGCCAGCACGCCGGCCGCCCGCACCTGCCGGTCCCACGGCGGGTTCGTGACCACCACGTCGACCGCGCCGGCGCGGAACGGGAGCCGGCCCGCGTCGGCCACCGCCCAGGCGACGCCCCGGCCCGCGCCGTTGGCGGTCGCGGCGGCGATGGCGGCCGGGTCGGCGTCGGTGCCCACCGCGCCCGGTGTGCCCGCCTCCAGCGGGATCGTGCCGCTGCCGCAGAACGGGTCGAGCAGGCGTGCGCCAGGGCCGGGGTCGGCCAGCCGCAGCATCGCCGCGGCCAGCGGCGGGTGCAGCGCGCCCGGCCGGGTGGCCCGCCGGTAGTCCCTGCGGTGCAGGGGCCTCCCGGCGATCCGCAGCGCCAGGACGGCCCGGTCGTCGGCGACGGTGACCCGCCACGTCAGCCCGGCGGGCGGCGTGCCGTGCCGCCGGCTGCGGTAGGGCAGGCCCAGCGCGGCGGCCAGGGGTTCGCCGACGGCGTCCTCCAGGTCGTACCGGGTGAAGTTGCGCCGGCCGAGGAAGGACGCCGAGACGTCCATTGTGGACGGACGGTCGACCGCGCCGAACGCGGCCCGCCGGGACACCAGGGCCGCGGCGTCCACGGCCGCCGCCGCCTTCGCCAGCAGGCGGAGGTCGGCCTTGGCGCGGCCGATGCCGCCCACCTCGGCGGCCACCAGGAAGACGTCGTCCGCGCAGCGCAGGTCCAGCACCTCTGGACCGGGGGTGTCGCACGTCCACCACACCTCGCGGTGTGCGATGCGGTCGACCGCACCCAGGGAGCGGATCTCCTGTGCGGCCAGCGTTTCCGCGCCGCGTACCGTTCGCGCCAGCAGGCGCGCGGTCGTCACGTCCGGGCGTGGGTGCCCGGACGCGGTTCAATGCCGGCGTGGACGCACGCCGGTGGGGGAGAGATCATGGATCTTCTTCCGCGTCGCGACCGGGGCGGTGGGATTGCCGCCCCGCATCGACGGCGAGGGGGATGCCCGTGGCTCGCCGGCGGTCGCGTCAGAGTCGGAAGAAGAACTGCACGGCGCCATCGTAGGCCGGCCGCGCGCCGGTGATCAAACCCGGCGGTCCGCGAAGTCGTCGGAGGCGTCACCGGACGCCGTGAACAACGTCCAGAGCAGCACGCCGACGACCAGGCCGCTGATCACGAACACCGGGAACACGAGGTCGAACGCCGCGATGCCCTGCGGCGCGGGCAGCTTGGGGTCGGAGGTCGCCCGGATCGCCGCCATGCCGGTGTAGTGCATCCCGGTCACGGCCGCGCCCAGCACGAGGCCGCCGACGACCTGCGCCGCGACGGTCCGGACGACCAGCGCGAACCAGAGGGCCGCCGTCGTGGCGACGAGGGCGATCACCACGGACGCCGCGACGAGCAGCTCGTCGTGGAAGACCTCGCCCTTGAACCGGATGGCCGCCATGCCGAGGTAGTGCATCCCGGCCACGCCCAGCCCGGCGGGCAGGCCGGCGAGGACCAGGCGCGCGCCGGTGAACCGGGCCAGCGTCACGAGCGACAGGCCGAACCCGACGGCGACCACGGCGACCAGCGCCGACAGGGCGGTCACGGGCCCGGAGTACCTGATCGTCGCGGCGGGGACGTCGAAGCCCAGCATCGCGATGAAGTGCATCAGCCAGATCCCGATGCCGCCGACGGCCAGCGCGCCCAGCGCGGTCCAGCGCACCCGCGCGCCGCGGCCCGGCTCGCGGCGGGCGCGCACCACGCAGGCCAGGCCGATCAGCGAGCCGATCACGGACACGCCGTAGGCGAGCAGGAGCGTCCACGGCCCGGAGGAGAAGTGCTGCGTCGTTTCGTGGTTCACGGAATGCACCGATCTGGTGGGGGAGGACGCGGAGACGAACCGTTCCGCAGCGCACACTGTGATCGTTCCGGCGGGCGGAGACCAGGCTTTGGTGATCCATTCAACGCGTTCGCGGAATGGCTCGACCACCGCTCGCGCGCACCGCCTCCACCAGGCCGTTCAGGTCCACTACCTGGTCTTCCGCGTCGATGGGCACCGTGGTGTGCGGTTTCTCACGCCGGCGCAGGCGTATTTCCGCAATTATCCGGACACGCGGCTTCCGGATACCTGGTCGGCGCGGTCGGAATTCAGCCGAAAAATGCCGCCACGTCGGCCGGCGGGCACGCCGCGCCGAAGAAGTCGCCGCGACCCGCGTCCGCGCCCGCCGCGCGCCACCAGTCCGCCTGCGCCGCGGTCCGCACGCCGTCCACCACGATCGTCGCGCCCGCCGCCCGCACCGCGGCCAGCAGCGGCTCGACGTAGGGCGCGCGGTGGTCCACCAGCCGGCGCGCGACCCGCACCACCCGCACCGGCAGGCCCTCCACCGCCGCCACGTCGTCCGGGCCGAGGCCGAAGTCGTGCAGCGCCGTCCGGACACCCATGTCCGCCAGCACCGCCAGGTTGTCCACCGCCTCCGCCACGGACCGCACGGCCGCCGGCATCCCGACCTCCAGCCGGTCCGGCCGCAGCCCCGTGTCGTCCAGCGCCCGCACCACCCGCGACACGAGGTCCGCGTCGCCCGACTGCACCGCCGACAGGTCGACCGCGACCGGCGCGTCGACGCCGCCGCGCCCGCGCCACCAGCGGGCCTGCCCGCCCGCCACCCGCAGCAGCCACTCGCCCAGCGGCAGGACCAGGCCGGTCTGCTCGGCCAGCGCGACGCACTCGTCGTGGCCCAGCGGCTCCTCCCGGTCCCAGTGCAGCAGGGCGGCCACGCCCGCCAGACCGCCGCCGAACCGGACCACCGGGCGGTAGCGGACGCCGATCTCGCCGTGCTCCCACGCGCCCGGCATGCCCACCGCCAGCGCCTGCGCGCGCCGGTCCGCCTCGTCCTGCTCGGGGTGGAACAGCTCCCACTGGCCGCGCCGACCCGCCTGCGCCCGGCGCAACGCCTGGTCGGCGGCCCGCAGCAGCTCCTCGGGCGGCAGGTCGAGCGCCGGCCGCCGCACCACGCCGATGCTCGCCGACACCGCGAGGCCGTGCCCGTCCACGAAGACCGGCTCGGCCAGCTCGGCGTTGATGGCGGCCACGGTCCGCGCGACGTCGGGCGTGGTCGCGGTGTTCTCCACCAGGATGCCGAACTCGTCGCCCTCGAACCGGGCCACCATCGCCCTCTCCCGCGCCAGCACGCCCCGCAGCCGCTGCGCCACGTGCACCAGCAGCCGCTCGCCGGCGCGAGCGCCGAGGCTGTTGCACACCATCCGGAACGCGTCCAGGTCGAGGTGGAACAGCGTGACGCCGTGCTCCGGGTCGGCGCGCCGCAGCGCCGTCTCCAGGTGGGTGCCGAAGTACTGGCGGTTGGGCAGGCCCGTGAGGACGTCGTGCAGCGCCTGCCGGTGCAGCTCGCCCTGGAGCAGCATCAGCTCGGTGCCGTCCTCGACCACGGTCACGAAGTGCGCGGGCCGGTCGTCGGCGTCGCGCAGCAGCGACGTGGTCAGCGAGATCCGCGCGACGTCGCCGTCCCGGCGCAGCAGCCGCTGCGACTGCCGGACGCGCTCCTGCCCGCCGTCGAGCAGCCGCGCCATCGCCTCGCGCAGCGCGGGCGCCGAGTCCGGGTGCACCAGGTCGAACAGCGACCGGTCGGCCAGCTCGGCCGCCGTGCGCCCGCGGATCTCGCCGATCGCGGCGTTGGCGCGCAGCACCCGCCCGTTCAGGTCCACGATCAGCACGCCGCTGGTCGACGACGTCACCACCTCGTCGAACCGCGCCTCGCTCTCCCGCAGCCGCCACTTCGCGTCCCGGACGGCCTTGAGCAGCGTCAGCTGCATGCTCTCCTGCTGCTCGAACACGGCCCGGCGGTTCGCGGCGAGGAGGCCGGACGCGAGCGCGCCCAGCCCGACCACGACCCGCTCGGCGGCGCGCTCCGCGGACCGGAACTCGGGCAGCGCGAGCAGGCCGGGCCCCAGCACGTCGGACGTGCAGCGCAGGGCGTCCTCGCCGACGTAGCCGAGCGACCCGAGCTCCTCGCCCAACCGCACCAGCCGCTCGGGTTCCGGCGGCTCGCGGTGCAGTTCTTCGCAGATGGCGTCGAGCCGCGCCCGCAATTCGGCGTCGAGCCGCTCCTGCGTGTGCGCGACCACGATCCGGCCGCTCATCAGGTAGGCCCACTTGCGCGCGAGCAATTCCCGGTCCCGGACGGCGTCCGGGGTGGACGGCGCGCGGCCCGGTGTGCGTTCGGGATCAGCCATCACCGATTGTCCTGCGCTCTGATTCCAGGTTGCGCGGCAGTTTACCCACTGAGCGTCCACACCCGCTCGACCAATAGAGTGAACAAAGATCACACGATCGACCAACCGGCCCGCGGGAGGTGTCGTCCGGTCACGTTTTCCGACCGACTCCGGCGTAGAGCAGCATGTTCATCATCGGTTCGTCGGCGATGTCGGCCGGCCCGCTCGGCCGCCATTCGCCGCAGCCGACCAGCCCCGGTTCGACGAGGTCGAAACCGTCGAACAGGGCCAGGATCTCGGCGTGCGTGCGCACGGCCATCCGGTCGGGGCTGCCGCTCCGCTCGATCATCTCGGCCGCCCGGTGCATCCGCGAGCCCACGTGGTCCGCGCTGACGTGGCTGGCCGCCAGGTAGCTGCCGGCGGGTAGGGCGTCGCGGTAGCGGGCCACCAGCCGCGCCGGCTCCCACTCGTCCGGCACCCAGTGCAGCATCAGCAGCATCAGCACGCCGACGGGCTGGTCGAGGTCGAGCAGGCGGCGGACGGGCGCGCTGGTCAGGATGCCCTCGACGTCGCGCATGTCGGCCCGCACGACCGCGGCCAGGTCGTTGCCCGCCAGCATCAGCTCGCTGTGCGCCACGGCGATCGGGTCGCGGTCGACGTAGACCACGCGGCAAGACGGGTCGACGCCCTGCGCGACCTCGTGCACGTTCGACACGGTCGGGATGCCCGACCCGATGTCCAGGAACTGCCGGACGCCCCGCTCGGTCATGAACCGCACGGCCCGGCCGAGGAACGCCCGGTTCACCCGCGCGCCCGCGCGCAGGCCGGGCATCATGAGGTCGATCCGGAGGGCGATCTCGCGGTCGACGGCGAAGTTGTGCCCGCCGCCCAGCATGAAGTCGTAAGCCCGAGCGATGCTCGGCACCGAAACGTCGACACTCTGCGGAACCCAGTCCGGACGGGTCACCGGGAACACCTCTCCGAGTCGGGGGCACCGAGTTTAGCGAGCGCCGGGTCGAACTCCGCTGGGCCGACGGGGTGACACCCGCGCGGCCGCGTCCACCCCGACCGGAATGCCGCCTATGGTGATGCCTCCGAATTCGTCGCGGACCGAGGAGCGCCGATGGTCCCCGTTGCGCCGGGCCGACTGCCTTTGCTCGGGCACACCCTGTCACTGCTGCGCAGGCGGGCCGCTTTCACCGCCGATCTGCGGTCCCGAGGCGAAATTGTGAAGGTGTATCTAGGTCCGGTTCCGACCTATTTCGTGACCAGCCCTCGACTGGTCCACCAGGTGCTGGTCACCGACGGCGCGCGGTTCCGCAAGGGAATCCTGTTCGAGCGGTTCCGGCCGTACCTCGGCAACGGCCTGGTGCTGTCCGAGGGCGCCTTCCACCGCAGGCAGCGACGGATGGTGCAGCCCGCGTTCCACCGCGAGCGCCTCGCGCGCTACGCCGGGACGATGGTCCGGGCGGCGGCCGACCTGACCGCCACCTGGCGGCCGGGCGAGGTGCGGGTGGTCGAGCACGACATGCAGGCGCTCGCGGTCACCGTCGTCGGCGAGGCGCTGTTCTCCGCCGAGCTGGGGCGGCGGGCCATCGCCGAGATCCGCCGCTCGGTGTTCGACATCACCAAGGACGGCATCGTGCGCGCCCTGTCACCGGGCGTCGTGGCCAGGCTGCCGCTCCCGGTGAACCGGCGGTTCGACCGGGCCACCGAGCGGATGCGCGGCATCGTGCTGGAGGTCATCGAGGAACGGCGCGCCGCCGGCGTCGACCGCGGCGACCTGCTGTCGACGCTGCTGCTGGCGCAGGACGAGGACTCCGGCGCGCGGATGACCGACCGGCAGGTCTACGACGAGGTGCTGACCCTGCTGACGGCGGGCGTCGAGACCACGGCGCTCGCCCTGGCGTGGGTGTTCCACGAGCTGGCCGAGCACCCGGAGGCGGAGCGGCGCGTGCACGCCGAGGTGGACGAGGTGCTGGCCGGCCGCCCCGCCGCGTTCGAGGACCTGGCGGGGCTGGGCTACCTGCACCGGGTGGTCGACGAGGTGCTGCGCAAGTACCCGATCTGGCTGCTCATGCGCAAGGCGGTCGCGCCCGTCGACCTCGGCGGCACCGTGCTACCGCCGGGCGCGGAGGTGATCGTCAGCCCGCACGGCGTGCACCACGACCCGGCCCACTACCCGGACCCGGAGCGGTTCGACCCCGACCGCTGGGCGCCGGACCGGGCCGCGGCGCTGCCGAAGGGCGCGTTCGTCCCGTTCGGCGGCGGTGTCCGCCAGTGCGTCGGCAACGCGTTCGCCCGGACCGAGGCGGTGCTGACGCTGGCGACCGTGGCGGCCCGCTGGCGGCTGGTGCCCGTGCCTGGCAAGCCGGTGCGGACGAAGTTCACCACCGCGGCCTACCCGACCGGCCTGCTGATGACGGCCGTGCCCCGCGGCTGACCCCGGAACCGCGCACGCCCACCCCGCCGGCCGGGCGGGATGGGCGGGCACGCGGGTGGGGCGGTGTCAGGGCAGGGGAGCGGCGCCGCGTTCGGCGATCAGCTGCTTCATGTAGGTGCTCTCGCCGGCCTGCGACTTCAGCATGTTGTCCGCGAGCGTGCGGACCACCGGCAGCCCGGCGTGCGTGGCCGCGTACTGGGCCATCGGCGCGCCGCCTTCGTGGTGCCGCAGCATCAGTTGGAGGAAGTACACGTCGAACTCCGTGCCCGACAGCGAGCGCAGCTTCGCCAGCTCGTCGGAGGTCGCCATGCCGGGCATCAGCCCGCTCGTGCCCCCGTTCGACGAGGACGAGTGGTGCGAGGCCGACTCCATCCACGCCATGTGCGTGCCGTCGACGGACTGCTCGGGCGCGCCCCACAGGGTCAGCCAGCCCTTCATCCGCCCGACCTGCTCCAGCTGGGTGGACTCGATGTCGAACGCGAGCTGCCGGATCGCCGGGTCGGCCGTCTTGTCCCGCGCCGTGTTGGCCATCGTGATGCCCTGGAGGTGGTGCACCGCCATGTCCTGCGCGAACCCGATGTCCACCGAGTCCTTGCCGGGCGTGGTCGAGGAGTCCGTGCCCGGCAGGCGGATCAGCAGGCCGACCGCCGCGCCGAGCAGCAGCACGGCCACCACCGCCACGGTGACCACGACGGTCCGCGTCGCGGTGGAGGCGTGCCGCTGCTGCCCGGTGTCCGAGGTCAAGGTCAGCTGCTCGGCTGGGTGGTCGTGGGCGCGGGCGCGCCGGTCGTGCCGCCGGTCTCGGCCTGGTCCTCCGTGCCGCCGTCCATCGGGACCGCGTCCGCGCCCGGCTGCTCGGCCACGAACGGCGGCGGGTTGTCCACGTCGAACGTGGTGGAGTCGCAGGCCGCGCCGATCTCCGGGTAGGTGTACTGGTTGCGCCGCAGCGACTGGATGAACTGGTCGATGCGCTCGTCGTCCGCGCTCTCCAGCTTCAGCTGGTGGCCCCACGCCTGGAGCGAGATCGGCTTGTCGAGGCCGGGGTACGGCGAGATCATCGTGAACTGCTGGCCCTCGGCGCGGCGCTTGAGCTTGTCCAGCGCGTCGCCGGACACCTGGTCCGGGTTGTACGCGATCCACACCGCGCCGTGCTCCAGCGAGTGGACCATGTTCTCGGTGCGCACGGGCTTCGAGTAGACGATGCCGGTGCAGTTCGCCCACGCGCCGTCGTGCGGACCACCGAAGGGCGGCGACTGGTCGTAGGCCACGCGCTGCGTCGGCGTGACGTGCTTGCCGGCGGCGTACTCCTTCTTCACCACGCCCTGGATCTGGTCCGAGGGGTCCTTGTTCTCCTCGGACGGGTTCCACTTGGCCAGGGCGGCCTCGCGCTCGCTCTGCTCCGAGATCTGCGAGTACGCGTACCCGAACACCGTTCCCGCCAGCGCCAACACGGCGATCACCGCGATGATGGTGCCCCACGGCTTCGGCTTCTTCGCCACCACCGAGGACCGCGCCGCCGCCACGCTGGAGCGCGCGGCCTTAGTCTTCTTGCCGCTGGTCATGTCCGCCTCAGGTCCGTCGTCATACGCCCGTGCCGCGGGCCAGTGTAGGGACCCGGTGTCGGATTGCCGTCAACTGCCGGTCACCGGGGGTGTCCGTCAACACTTGCCAGGCCCGCGCGCCTCCCACTCCTCGGGACTCGTAACCCGGTCGAGACCAGCGGGAACGTTTCCCTAGACTTAACGGGTGACTCCCGCTGCGCTCGCTGAACTGGTCCGCGCGACGGCCGTGGACGTGCTGTCCTCCCGCGGCCTGGACCCCGCCGCCCTCCCCGCCGCGGTGACCATCGAGCGACCCCGCAACCCCGAGCACGGCGACTACGCCACGAACCTGGCGCTCCAGACCGCCAAGAAGCTCGGTGTCGTGCCCCGTGACCTCGCCGGCTGGCTGGCCGACGCGCTCACCGGCACGGACGCGATCGCGTCGGTCGAGGTCGCCGGTCCCGGCTTCCTGAACCTGCGCCTCGCCGCCGACGCGCAGGGCGACATCCTCCGCGAGGTCATCGCCGCCGGCGACCGGTACGGCCACGGCGACCAGTTCGCGGGCACCCGGATCAACCTGGAGTTCGTCTCCGCGAACCCGACGGGCCCCGTCCACCTGGGCGGCACCCGGTGGGCGGCCGTGGGCGACGCGCTGGGGCGCATCCTGACCGCCAACGGCGGCGACGTGACCCGCGAGTACTACTTCAACGACGCGGGCGCGCAGATCGACCGGTTCGTCCGGTCCCTGATCGCCGCCGCGAAGGGCGAGCCCGCCCCGGAGGACGGCTACGCGGGCGGCTACATCACCGACATCGCCGCCGAGGTGCTCAGGCGCGAGCCCACCGCGCTGTCCGCCGAGGACAGCCACGAGGTGTTCCGCCGGGTCGGCGTGCAGCTGATGTTCGACGAGATCAAGCGCGACCTGCACGAGTTCGGCACCGACTTCGACGTGTACTTCCACGAGAACTCGCTGCACGAGTCCGGCGCGGTCGCCGGGATCGTCGCGCGGCTCAAGGAGTCGGGTGGCCTGTACTTCGAGGACGGCGCGTGGTGGCTGCGGTCCACCGAGTTCGGCGACGACAAGGACCGCGTGGTCATCAAGAGCGACGGCGAACCGGCCTACATCGCGGGTGACATCGCGTACTTCCTGGACAAGCGGTCGCGCGGGTTCGACCTGTGCATCTACATGCTCGGCGCGGACCACCACGGCTACATCGGCAGGCTCAAGGCCGCCGCCGCCGCGGTGGGCGACGACCCGAACGCGGTCGAGGTGCTGATCGGGCAGATGGTGAACCTGGTCAGCGACGGGAAGCCGGTGCGGATGAGCAAGCGCGCGGGCACCGTGATCACCATGCAGGACCTGGTGGAGGCGGTCGGCGTCGACGCCGCCCGCTACGCGATGACCCGATCGTCGGCCGACTCGACGCTGGACATCGACCTGGACCTGCTGCGCAAGCGCAGCAACGACAACCCGGTGTTCTACGTGCAGTACGCGCACTCCCGGATCTGCTCGGTGCTGCGCAACGCCGCCGACCTGGGCGTCACGCCGGGCGACGCGTTCGACCTGCTCGACCACGACCGCGAGGGTGACCTGATCCGCACCATCGGCGAGTTCCCGCGCGTGATCGCCACCGCAGGCGAGCTGCGCGAACCGCACCGGGTCGCCCGGTACCTGGAGGAGTTGGCGGGCACCTACCACCGGTTCTACGAGGCGTGCCGGGTGCTGCCGCGCGGTGACGAGGAGACGACCGAGTTGCACCGCGCCCGCCTCCAGTTGTGCGCGAGCACCAAACAGGTGTTCGCCAACGGCCTCGCCCTGCTGGGCGTGAGTGCACCGGAGCGCATGTGATGAGGGCACACCCGGCCGGTCCCCGGCACGCCGACGTCCTGGTCCCGTCGAACACCGCGGGCCAGCGACCCACCACCCCGGAGGCGCTCGACGCGCTGCACCCGCGCGTGTGGCCGCGCAACGCCGCCCGCGGCGAGGACGGCGCGGTCGCGCTCGCCGGCGTGGACGTCCGCGCGCTGGCCGAGGAGTACGGCACCCCGCTGTTCGTGATGGACGAGGGCGACTTCCGGTCCCGCTGCCGGGACCACGCGGAGGCGTTCGGCGACCCCGCGCAGGTGCACTACGCGTCCAAGGCGTTCCTGTCCGTCGCGGTGGCCCGCTGGGTCGCCGAGGAGGGCCTGAGCATCGACGTGTGCAGCGGCGGCGAGCTGGCCATCGCGCTGCGCGCGGAGTTCCCGCCGGAGCGGATCGCGCTGCACGGCAACAACAAGTCCGTCGCCGAGCTGGTCTCGGCGGTCGAGGCGGGCGTCGGCGCGGTGGTGCTCGACTCGTTCCACGAGATCGCCCGCCTGGACCAGGTCGCGCGCGACCGCGGCCGGGTGCAGCCGGTGATGATCCGGGTCACGGTCGGCGTCGAGGCGCACACCCACGAGTTCATCGCGACCGCGCACGAGGACCAGAAGTTCGGCTTCTCGCTGTCCTCCGGCGACGCGGCCGAGGCGGCGCGCCGGGTGCTCAAGTCCGAGGGGCTGCGCCTGATCGGCCTGCACAGCCACATCGGCTCGCAGATCTTCGACGCCAGCGGGTTCGAGGTCGCCGCGCGCCGGGTGGTCGGCCTGCTCGCCGAGCTGCGCGACGAGCACGGCGCGGGGGTCCTCGACCAGGTGTCCACCGTGGACCTCGGCGGTGGGCTCGGCATCGCGTACACGGCGGACGACGACCCGCCGCCGCCCGCGGAGCTGGCGCGCCAGCTCAAGGACATCGTCGGCAAGGAGTGCGAGCACGCGGGCCTGCCCATGCCGAAGATCGCGGTCGAGCCGGGCCGCGCCATCGTCGGCCCCGGCACGGTCACCCTGTACGAGGTGGGCACCATCAAGGACGTCCAGCTCGACGCGGGCGCCATCCGCCGGTACGTCAGCGTGGACGGCGGCATGAGCGACAACATCCGCACCGCCCTGTACGACGCGGTCTACGACTGCAAGCTGGTGTCCCGCAAGGCCGAGCCGGACTCCTCGGCCGTGCTGTGCCGCGTGGTGGGCAAGCACTGCGAGTCCGGCGACGTGGTGGTGCGCGACTGCTGGCTGCCCGACGACCTCGCACCCGGCGACCTGATCGCGGTCGCCGCGACCGGCGCGTACTGCTACTCGATGGCCAGCGGCTACAACCGGCTGCCCCGGCCCGCGCTCGCCGCGGTCGAGGCCGGCCAGTCCCGGTTGCTGCTGCGCCGGGAGACCGAGGAAGACCTGTTCCGCCTGGAGGTATGACGTGCCTGGCCAGAAACCGATCAAAGTCGCGCTGCTCGGCTGCGGCACGGTCGGCACCGAGGTGGTCCGGCTGCTGACCGACCAGGCGGCGGACCTGACCGCGCGCGTCGGCGCGCCCGTCGAGCTGGCCGGTATCGCGGTGCGCAAGCCGAACAAGCACCGCGAGGTGCCCGCCGCGCTGCTCACCACGGACGCCGACGCGCTGGTCGAGTCCGACGTGGACGTCGTCGTCGAGGTCGTCGGCGGCATCGAGCCCGCGCGGACGTGGCTGGTCAAGGCGCTGGCCGCGGGCAAGTCCGTGGTGACGGCGAACAAGGCGCTGCTCGCCGAGCACTCCGGCGAGCTGTTCCAGGCGGCCGACGCGAGCGGCGCGGACCTGTACTTCGAGGCGGCCGTGGCGGGCGCGATCCCGCTGCTGCGCCCGCTGCGCGAGTCGCTGGCCGGCGACCGGATCACCCGCGTGATGGGCATCGTCAACGGCACCACCAACTTCATCCTCTCCGGCATGGACTCCACCGGCGCGAGCTACGCGGAGACGCTGGAGGAGGCGACCCGCCTGGGCTACGCCGAGGCCGACCCGACGGCGGACGTCGACGGGTACGACGCCGCGTCCAAGGCCGCGATCCTGGCCTCGCTGGCGTTCCACAGCCGCGTGACCGCCGCCGACGTGCACCGCGAGGGCATCGCGTCGGTGAGCGCGGCCGACATCGCCGCCGCCAAGGCGCTCGGCCGCACGGTCAAGCTGCTGGCCATCTGCGAGCGCGTGACCGGCGCCGCCGACGAGCAGGCAGGCGCGGGCAACGGCGCGGGGGAGAGCATCTCCGTCCGCGTGCACCCGGCGATGATCCCCCGCACGCACCCGCTCGCCAGCGTGCACGGCGCGTTCAACGCGGTGTTCGTGGAGGCCGACGCGGCGGGCGAGATGATGTTCTACGGCCAGGGCGCGGGCGGCGCGCCCACGGCCAGCGCGGTGGTCGGCGACCTCGTCGCCGTGGCCCGCAACCGGGTGGTCAGCGGGCGCGGCCCGCGCGAGTCGGCGTACGCGGCGCTGCCCGTGCGGCCGATGGGCCAGGCGCCGACCCGCTACCACATCAGCCTCGACGTGGCCGACCGGCCAGGTGTGCTGTCGCAGGTCGCGGCGGTGTTCGCGGAGCACGACGTGAGCATCGCCGCGGTCCGGCAGGAGGGACGGGTCGACGACGCCAGCCTGGTGATCGTCACCCACGCCGCGACCGACGCGGCGCTGCGGTCGACCGTGGACAAGATCGGCGGACTGCCCGCGGTACGGGAAGTGGTCAGCGTGATGCGGGTGGAAGGCGAAGAGTGATGGCGGCGCAAGTGACCCTCGGCGGGGCCGACAACCGGACGACAGCGCGGCCGGGGTGGCCCGGCATCATCCACGCCTACGCGGACCGGGTCCCGCTCCCGGCCGGTGCGCGGGTCGTCACCCTGCACGAGGGCGGCACGCCGCTGGTGGCGTCGGACCACCTGTCCGACGTGACGGGCTGCGAGGTGTACATCAAGGTCGAGGGCGCGAACCCGACCGGCTCGTTCAAGGACCGCGGCATGACCGTGGCCATGACGCACGCCCTGGCCAGCGGCATCAAGGCGGTCATCTGCGCGTCGACGGGCAACACGTCGGCGTCCGCCGCCGCCTACGCCGCCAAGGCCGGGCTCACCGCGGCCGTGCTGGTGCCGCGCGGCAAGGTCGCGCTCGGCAAGCTCGCCCAGGCGGTCGCGCACGGCGCGCGCATCCTCCAGATCGACGGCAACTTCGACGACTGCCTCGAACTGGCGTCCAAGACCTCCGTCGAGTACCCGATCACGCTGGTGAACTCGGTCAACCCGGTCCGGCTGATCGGCCAGAAGACCGCCGCGTGGGAGATCTGCGACGTGCTCGGCCGCGCGCCGGACGTCCACTGCCTCCCGGTCGGCAACGCGGGCAACATCACCGCCTACTGGCGCGGGTACACCGACTACGCCACCGACGGCGTGGTCGGCTCGACGCCGCGCATGTTCGGGTTCCAGGCCGCCGGGGCCGCGCCCCTCGTGCTCGGCGCGCCGGTCGCGGAGCCGGAGACCATCGCCACCGCCATCCGGGTGGGCAGCCCGGCGTCGTGGACCGGCGCGGTGACCGCCAAGGAGCAGTCCGGCGGCCTGTTCGAGGCGGTCGCGGACGAGCGCATCCTGGAGGCGTACCGCCTGCTCGCGGCGCGGGACGGCATCTTCGTGGAGCCCGCGTCCGCGACCAGCGTCGCGGGCCTGCTCGCCACCGCCGCCGACGGCCGGCTGCCCAGGGGCTCCGTGGTCGTCTGCACGGTCACCGGCCACGGCCTGAAGGACCCCGACACGGCGCTGCTGGGCATGGCCGAGGTCGAGCCGGTGCCGGTCGACCCCGGCGCGGTCGCCACGGCGCTGGACCTCGCGTGACGGGCGTCCGGGTCACCGTCCCGGCGTCCAGCGCGAACCTCGGGTCCGGGTTCGACGCGCTCGGGCTGGCCCTGGGGCTGCACGACGAGGTCGAGTTCGAGGTCGCGCCGTCCGGGCTGGTGATCGAGGTGTCCGGCGAGGGCGCGGCCGGCGTGCCCGACGACGAGTCGCACCTGGTGGTCCGGGCGTTCCGGGCGGCGTGCGCCCGGTTGGGGGTGGACGTGCCGGGCCTGCGCCTGCGGTGCCGGAACGCGATACCGCACGCGCGCGGCCTCGGCTCCTCGTCGGCGGCCGTCGTGGCGGGCGTGGCGGCCGGATACGCGCTGGCCGGGCACGAGTTGGACACGACCGCGTTGCGACTCGCCGCCGAGTTCGAGGGCCACGCCGACAACGCCGCCGCCGCGATGTTCGGCGGCGTCGTGGTGGCGTGGACGCAGGGTGACGGCTTCCACGCGGTGCGTTTGGACCCGCACCCCGCGCTCGCGCCCGTGGTGCTGGTTCCCGAACAGATGTCCGCGACGAAGACCACGCGCGGTCTGCTGCCCGGATCGGTGCCGCACGCCGACGCGGCGTTCGCCGCCGGGCGGGCCGCGCTGGCCGTCCACGCGCTGACCGCGGACCCCTCGCTGCTGCTCGCCGCGCTGGACGACCGGCTGCACGAACCGTACCGGGAACCGGCCTGGCCGGCCACGTCGGCGCTGGTCAGGGCGTTGCGGGCGGCGGGCGTGCCGGCGGCGGTGTCGGGCGCGGGACCGACCGTGCTGGCCCTTCCGGAGGACGGCAAACCACCCGAAGGGGTGGACCTGAGCGGGTTCACGACGCACCACGTCCCGGTGGACGAGGTGGGAGTCCGGGTTGCGCCACTCGGTTGAGCGAGGCGACGCGCCGGGTGCCGGTTGTTGCACCCGGCCGTACCGCCGTCTACCCTCGGGGCCATCAGTCACCGCGCGCACGGGCGCCGGTGTGGTGCCCGGACATTCGCTCCGGATCGCATTCCTCCAGTGACTTGGCCCTGTGCCGTATGGACGGGGTCGGGGCTGGAAGGCACCCGCTCGCCGTGTGACCGAGAAACGTCTGTGCCGGTGGACTCCGCATTCGTGCGCGTTGTCGCGACGTCGAGGTCCTCCGGAAGGCAGGCGAACTGCCTGTCCGCATTCCGTCGGACGGCAGGTCCGCTGGGTCGCGTAGGAGGCGCGGTCCGGTCAGGAAGGACATGTGTGAGCAACACCGATGTGCTGAGCAGCCAAGCTCCTGCTGCTCCCAACGCCGCTGCCAGTTCCGGAGCTGAGGAGAACGCTCTGACCACCCCTTCGAACGGCAGCGCCCCGCCGCGCAAGCGCGCCGGCCTCTCCGGCATGGTCCTCGCCGAACTCCGCGAACTCGCGGGTCAGCTCGGCATCACCGGCACCGCGGGGCTCCGCAAGGGCGACCTCATCGCGGCCATCAAGGAGCGGCAGGGCGGCACCTCCGGTCGGGGCAGTGCCGCGACGCCGCCGAAGGCCGAGAAGAAGGCCGCCGAGAAGCCGGCGGCCGGGAAGCCCGCCGCCGAGGCGCCCGCCGCCGCACCCGCGCCCGCCGCCGAGAAGCCCGTCGACAAGCCGACGCAGCAGCAGCTCGACGTGGCCGACCGGCCCGCGGGCACCGAGGAGGAGGGCGGACGACGGGGCAGCCGCCGCCGCCGTTCCGCGAACCGCCCCGCGGGCAGCCCCGAAGGGGGTCAGGCGCCCGCCGAGGCGCCCGCCGCGCCGCAGGCCGACCGCGCCGAGCGCGCGGACCGCCCGCAGCAGGACCGGTCGCAGCAGGACCGCCAGGACCGGCCGCAGCAGGACCGGTCCGACCGCCAGGACCGCGGCGACCAGCGCGAGCAGCGCCAGGACCGGGGCGAGCGCGGTGACCGCGGTGACCGCGGCAGCCGCCGTGACCGCGACCGCGATCGGGACCGCGACGGCGGCCGGGGTGACCGCGACCAGAACCGCAACCGCCAGAACGCCCAGGACGACCAGGACGACGAGGAGGGCGGCCGCAGGGGCAGGCGCTTCCGCGACCGCCGCCGTCGTGGCGGCCGGGGCGACGGCGCGGGCGGCGGCCCCGACACCGAGGTGCGCGAGGACGACGTCCTGCTGCCCGTCGCGGGCATCCTCGACGTGCTGGAGAACTACGCGTTCGTCCGCACGTCCGGCTACCTGGCCGGCCCGAACGACGTCTACGTGTCGCTGTCGCTGGTCCGCAAGTACGGCCTGCGCCGCGGCGACGCGATCATCGGCGCCGTCCGCCAGCCGCGCGAGGGCGAGCAGCAGCGGCAGAAGTTCAACCCGCTGGTCCGCGTCGACAAGATCAACGGCCTGGACCCGGAGGAGTCGAAGAACCGCCCCGACTTCACCAAGCTGACCCCGCTGTACCCGAACGAGCGCCTGCGCTTGGAGACGGAACCGCACATCCTGACGACGCGCGTCATCGACCTGGTGATGCCGATCGGCAAGGGGCAGCGCGCGCTGATCGTCTCGCCGCCGAAGGCGGGCAAGACGTCCGTCCTCCAGTCGATCGCGAACGCGATCACGGTGAACAACCCGGAGTGCCACCTGATGGTGGTCCTGGTGGACGAGCGCCCGGAAGAGGTCACCGACATGCAGCGGTCGGTGAAGGGCGAGGTCATCGCCTCCACCTTCGACCGGCCGCCGTCGGACCACACCACGATCTCGGAGCTGGCCATCGAGCGGGCCAAGCGCCTGGTCGAGATGGGCCACGACGTGGTCGTGCTGCTCGACTCGATCACCCGGCTGGGCCGCGCGTACAACCTGGCCGCACCGGCCAGCGGCCGCATCCTCTCCGGTGGTGTCGACTCGACGGCCCTGTACCCGCCCAAGCGCTTCCTCGGCGCGGCGCGGAACATCGAGAACGGCGGCAGCCTGACCGTCATCGCGACGGCGCTGGTGGAGACCGGCTCGGCGGGCGACAGCGTGATCTTCGAGGAGTTCAAGGGCACCGGCAACGCGGAGCTGAAGCTCGACCGGAAGATCGCGGACAAGCGCACCTTCCCGGCGGTGGACGTCGACTCGTCCAGCACCCGCAAGGAAGACCTGCTCCTGTCCCCGGACGAGCTGGCGGTCATGCACAAGCTCCGCAGGGTCCTGCACGCGCTCGACAGCCAGCAGGCGATCGACCTGCTGCTGGACCGCCTCCGCAAGAGCCGGACCAACATCGAGTTCCTGATGCAGGTGGCCAAGACCACCCCCGGCGCGGACAACGACTGACCAAGCCGAACCAACACCCGGAAGGCCCGCCCGACACCCAGTCGGGCGGGCCTTCCGCGCAACGGCTCCGGCACCCACCCCTGCCGCCCGCAAGGGCACACCACGGTCGGGCTGCGTGTCATCCCCGTACGGCCTGCCCGCAGGGCAACCACGCTTGTCAGGCCAGGTCAAGCACGCCCTTCGCTTGACCTGGCCTGACAAGCGTGGTGGTCTTTGACAGGCCGTACGGGGATGACACGCAGCCAAAGCTTTCACGCGCAGCGTGAAAGCTTGCAAAGCTTCGAAGAAGCTTTGCCCTCATCCTTGGTGGCCTGCCCAGCGGCGAGCGCCCTTCTTTAAGCTTTGACCCGCTAAAACCGAAGAACTTCCGTGCTGATCTCAGCCGAAAGAAGGCGCTCGCCGCTGGGCAGACCTCCGGGGAGGAAAAGCTTTGAAGGCGTCGTGTTCTCCCCGCATGGCCTGTCAAAAGACCACCACGCTTGTCGTGGCAGGTCAAGCGGAAAGCGTGCTTGACCTGCCACGACAAGCGTGGTTGCCCTGCGGGCAGGCCATACGGGGAGAACACGAGACCAGGAGTCTGTGCTGCGCGGTGCGGTGGGTTCAGGTCTGCGCGGGTGTGTTCGGTCGTCGTCCGGGTTCGGGTCAGCAGTAGTTGTTGCCGAGTGGGTTCATGCCCTGGTCGGTGGATTCGGGCATCCGGCGGCGTTCTGCCACCCAGTGCGACAGCAGGGCGATCAGCGAAGGCACGCCGATCGCGACGACGGCCGCCACGGGCAGGCGCAGGCCGTCCACCGCTATCCCGGTCACCAGCCAGGCGGCGGTGTAGCCCCACCTCAGCCAGACGCGTTGCCAGGGGCGGCGCCAGCTCACCACGCCGCTCGTGCCCACGCCCACCGCCGCTGCCGCCCCGAACAGCGGGCTGGAGAGGGTCAGGTCGTCCGGCACGCCGACGAGCAGGCCGGCGAGGCCGGTCAGGCCGAGGACGGCGCTGCCGAACACGAAGGGCACGGCGAGCCACCTGGTCAACTGAAGGGGGCGTCCGGAGGCGCACAACACGGGGACATTTTCGCGCTCCGTGACGAGAATGGGACGCTTTGGGTAGTCCAACGGTTACGTCGTGCGCCGGATGGTCGACTTCGGACGACAAGCGGTAGTGACGTCGGCCACGGGAACACCACGGGCCCGGAATGTGTTGACGTAGGCGATGACGGCGTCTGGCAGACTGTCAGGTCGAGTCCGGCTCCGGTTCACCTCAGGCACACCGAGGACCCGGCGGCCACCGAAGAGAGGGACAAGACGTTGAAGACCGGCATTCACCCCCAGTACGTGACGACCGAGGTCACCTGCGGCTGTGGGAACACCTTCACCACGCGCAGCACCAAGACCTCCGGCTCCATCCACGTCGAGGTCTGCTCGAACTGCCACCCGTTCTACACCGGCAAGCAGAAGATCCTCGACACCGGTGGCCGGGTCGCGCGCTTCGAGGCCCGCTACGGCAAGCGCAAGGGCAAGTAGCCGAACCGACGGCGTCCACCCGGACCTCTCCGGGTGGGCGCCGTTGTCGTCTCACCAGCACTTCTTCGAGACCGGAGCGCCAACGTGACCCTGGAAGCACTGCTCGCCGAGCACGCCGAGCTGGAGGCCAAGCTCGCCGACCCCTCGGTGCACGCCGACCAGGCAGGCGCGCGGAAGCTCGGCAAGCGCTACGCCGAGCTGAGCCCTATCGTCCGCACCGCCCGCGAGCTGGCCCAGGCGCGCAGCGACCTGGAGGCGGCGCGGGAGCTGGCCGCCGAGGACGCGGGGTTCGCCGCCGAGGTGGACGAGCTGACCGAGCGCATCCCCAAGATCGAGGAGCGGCTGACGGAGCTGCTGCTCCCGCGCGACCCGCACGACTCGGCGGACGTGGTCCTGGAGATCAAGTCCGGTGAGGGCGGCGAGGAGTCCGCGCTGTTCGCGGGCGACCTGCTGCGCATGTACCTCCGGTACGCGGAGCGGCGGGGCTGGAAGGCGGAGGTGCTCGACGGCACCGATTCGGACCTGGGCGGGTTCAAGGACGTCACGGTCGCCATCAAGGCCCGGACGGACTCGCCGGACGGCGTGTGGTCGCGGCTGAAGTACGAGGGCGGCGTGCACCGCGTGCAGCGGGTGCCGGTGACGGAGAGCCAGGGCCGGATCCACACCAGCGCGGCCGGCGTCCTGGTGTTCCCGGAGACCGAGGACGTCGAGATCGAGATCGACGAGAACGACCTGCGGGTCGACGTGTTCCGCTCGTCCGGCAAGGGCGGTCAGAGCGTCAACACGACGGACTCCGCGGTCCGCATCACGCACCTGCCGACCGGCATCGTGGTGTCCTGCCAGAACGAGCGCAGCCAGCTCCAGAACAAGGCCCGCGCGATGCAGGTCCTCCGGTCCCGGCTCCAGGTGCTGGCGGAGGAGAAGGCGCAGCAGGAGGCGTCCGACGCCCGGCGCACCCAGATCCGCACCGTGGACCGGTCCGAACGGGTGAGGACCTACAACTTCCCGGAATCACGCATCTCCGATCACCGTGTCGGGTACAAAGCCCATAACCTGGATCAAGTCCTGGACGGCGACCTGGACGCGGTGCTGGACGCGCTCGCGGCGGCCGACCGGGCGGAACGGCTTGCCGGCGGGTGATCGACGGGGAGGGCGCGCGATGGCGGAAATCCTGGTGAACCCGCAGTGCGCCCCGCTCGACCGGACGCTCGACATCCGGGTGGTCGGCCTGGAGCCGGACACCGAGGCCGCGGTCCGCGCCACCACGGGCGACCGGTCCGCGCGGGCGGTCTTCCGCTCGGACGAGCGGGGCGTGGTCGACCTGACCAGGCACGCGCCGCTGCGCGGCGACTACTCCCGCGTCGACCCGATGGGCCTGTTCTGGTCCATGACGCCGACGGGCGAGGAGCCGGGACCGACCCTGGTCGAGGTGGACGGCGTCGGCAAGGTCGAGCTGACCCGCCTGCACGTCCCGGAGGGCGTCCGGCGGACCGAGGTGGCGGACCTGTCGGCCGTCCTGTTCGAACCCGTCGACGCCACCCGTCCGGGTGTCATCGTGCTGGGTGGCTCGGAGGGCGGGCGACCCGAGCTGGACGCGGCGCTCCTCGCGGGTCACGGCTTCACCACCCTCGCCCTGGCCTACTTCGGCGCCGCCGGCGTGCCGGACGACCTGGTGGACGTGCCCCTGGAGCACGTGGGCCGTGCGGTCGAGTTCCTCAAGGGGCGGGCGGGCGCGGTCGGCCTGCTGGGCTCCGGCCGGGGCGGCGAGCTGGCGCTGCTCGCCGGCGCCACGTTCCCCGACGTGACGGCCGTGGTCAGCGTCGCGGGCAGCGGTGTCGTCACCCAGTGCTCCGGTCCGGGCAAGCGGCTGCTGGAGCGGCTGGCGCTGGAGGCCGCGTCGTGGACGTTCCAGCGCCGCCCGCTGCCGTACCTGCCGTACTCCGTGCCCGACGAGCTGCGGCGCGCGGTGGTCGAGGGCGGGCCGGTGCCGCTGCGCCTGGCGTACGACCTCTCCGACGGCATCCCGGAGGCCGCCGAGATCCCGGTCGAGCGAATCTCCGGCGGTGTGTTGCTGCTCTCACCGGGGCGTGACGACGCCTGGCCGAGCGCCGAGCTGAGCGCGGTCGCGGAACGTCGGCTGACCGCGCACGACCACCCGTTCCGGCACGAGCACGTGGTGTACCCGGAGGCAGGGCACCTGATGGCCGGGCCGCCGCACCGCCCGACCGCGGACCTCGTGGCGCCCGGTCCCGGCGGCGGGCTCTCGACGGGCGGCACGCCGGAGGCCACGGCGGCGGCCAGGGTGGACGCGTGGCGTCGGGCCATCGAGTTCTTGTCCGACCAACCGGGCACCTAATGTGTCGCCCATGAGCGCACACTTTGACGTCGTGGTCCTCGGTGCTGGGCCAGGCGGGTACGTCGCCGCGATCCGCGCGGCCCAGCTGGGGCTGAAGACGGCGATCATCGAGGAGCGTTACTGGGGCGGGGTGTGCCTGAACGTGGGGTGCATCCCGTCGAAGGCGCTGCTGCGCAACGCCGAGCTGGCCCACCTGTTCACGCACGAGCAGAAGACCTACGGCATCGAGGTCGAGGGCACGGTGAAGTTCGACTACGGCGCCGCCTTCGCGCGCAGCCGGAAGGTCGCGGACGGGCGCGTCAAGGGCGTGCACTTCCTGATGAAGAAGAACGGCATCACCGAGTACAACGGTCGGGGGACCTTCGTCGACGCCAACACCATCCAGGTGGGTGACGAGACCGTCACGTTCGACCACGCCATCATCGCGGCCGGCGCGACCACCCGGCTCCTGCCCGGCACCAGCCTGTCCGAGCGCGTCGTCACCTACGAGGAGCAGATCCTCTCCTCCGACCTGCCGGGCAGCATCGTCATCGCCGGCGCGGGCGCGATCGGCGTCGAGTTCGCCTACGTGCTCCACAACTACGGCGTCAAGGTGACGATCGTGGAGTTCCTGGACCGCGTCGTGCCCCTGGAGGACGTGGAGGTGTCCACCGAGCTGGCCAAGCGCTACAAGCGCCTGGGTATCGAGGTGCGCACCGGCACGCGCGTGGAGTCCATCGACGACACAGGCGAGAAAGTCCGCGTCACCGTGTCGAAGGACGGCGCGCAGGAGGTGCTGGAGGCCGACAAGGTGTTGCAGGCCATCGGTTTCCAGCCGCGCGTGGAGGGCTACGGCCTGGAGAAGACCGGTGTCGCCCTGACCGAGCGCGGCGCGATCGCCGTCGACGGCCGGTGCCGGACGAGCGTGCCGCACATCTTCGCCATCGGCGACGTGACGGCGAAGCTGATGCTGGCGCACGCGGCGGAGTCGATGGGCATCATCGCGGCGGAGACCATCGCCGACGCCGAGACCCAGGAACTCGACTACGTGATGATCCCGCGCGCGACGTACTGCCAGCCGCAGATCGCCAGCTTCGGCTACACGGAGGCCCAGGCGCGCGAGAAGGGCTACGACGTCCAGGTCGCGAAGTTCCCGTTCACGGCGAACGGCAAGGCGCACGGCATCGGCGACTCGGGCGGCTTCGTCAAGCTGATCAGCGACGCCAAGTACGGCGAGCTGCTGGGCGGTCACCTGATCGGGCCGGACGTGACGGAACTCCTGCCGGAGCTGACGCTGGCGCAGCAGTGGGACCTGACCGTGCACGAGGTGGCGCGCAACGTCCACGCGCACCCGACCCTCGGCGAGGCGGTCAAGGAGGCCGTGCACGGCCTGGCCGGTCACATGATCAACTTCTAGCTCTAGGCTCACGCCATGACCCGACACCCGCTGCGGCCGGCCGTGCTGGAAGCCGAACGGCTGCTGGCCGCGGCGGGCGTCGCCAGCCCACGCGTGGACGCCGAACTGCTGGCGGCGCACGTCCTGGGCGTGGAGCGCTCCCGCCTGCCCCTGATCCCGCTGGTGGACCCGCCCGTGGTGGAGGCGCTGCACGGGCTGGTGCGCAAGCGGATGGCGCGCGTCCCGCTGCAACACCTCACCGGGTGGGCGCACCTGGGCGGCGTGGACCTGGACGTCGGTCCGGGCGTGTTCGTCCCGCGGCCGGAAACCGAGCTGCTGCTGGAGTGGGCGCTGTCCACAGTGGGCCCGGACCCGGTCGTGGTCGACCTGTGCACGGGTTCCGGCGCGCTGGCGCTGGCGGTGGCCCACCGACTGCCCGGCGCGGTGGTGCACGCGGTCGAACGCGACCCCGTCGCGCTGTCCTGGGCCAGGCGCAACGCCGACGCGCGCACGACGGCAGGCGACCGGCCGATCCACCTGCACGCGGGCGACGTCACGCACCCCGACGTGCTGTCCGACCTGGACGGAACGGTGGACCTGGTCCTGTGCAACCCGCCGTACGTGCCGGACGACACCCCGGTGCCGCCGGAGGTGGCCGACCACGACCCGCGGGCGGCCGTCTTCGGGGGTCCGGACGGCCTCGACGTGATCCGCCACGTGGTGACCCTGGCCGCCCGCCTGCTCAAGCCGGGCGGGCACGTGGGCATCGAGCACGACGACACGCACGCCGAGGCGGTGCCCGCCCTGCTGTCCGCACGCCGAGTCCTGACCGACGTGCAGGACCACGCGGACCTGGCCGGCCGCCCGCGCTACGCCACCGCCCGCCGAACCTGACCGCGCCCCTCCCACCGCGAGCAGCGCCGCACACCTCACCCGAGCGTGTCGCTTTTCGCCCTCCGCACCGCGCCGCACCGACCAAGGGCCAGGGTTCATCCTCGGTGGCCGGCCCGTCCGGCGAGGACGCTTTTCACGCTTTGACTCCGCGCCGAACCGCCGCCCAAGCCAGCCACTCTGCGCCCCGGCGCCCCGGCCACCCTGCGCCCCGGCCAACCCCGCCACGCGCCTCGACCCGCACGCAGCCACACCAAACCAGGCGTCCCCCGAAACCGAACGCCCCCGACACACACCCAACCACGCGGGTACGACACTCCCAGCCCGCCAACCTGAGAACCCCGCCCCGCATCGCCGCCCCACGCCCCGCCTCAAACCCCCGCCCCGCACCCCGCCCCAAACCCCCGTTCCACACCCAGCCCCACACCCCCGCGCCGGCCCCACACCAGCCCCGCACCCCCGATACCTGTGACCGCCGCCGTTCCCCGAACCCGACCTGTGCCAGGATTCGTCCCGTGAGCACGCTCTACGACTGCAGCGTCCAGTCCGATCGGACCGCCGGCCTGGCCGCCGCCGCCGGCGCGGTGCGGTCCGGCAGGCTGGTCGTGCTGCCCACCGACACCGTCTACGGCATCGGTTGCGACGCCTTCAACGCCAAAGCCGTCCGGTTCCTCCTGGAGGCCAAGGGGCGCGGCCCGGACATGCCGGTGCCCGTCCTGGTCGGCTCCTGGACCACGATCGACGGCCTCGTCCTCTCGGTGCCCCGCCAGGCCCGCGCCCTGATCGAGGCGTTCTGGCCGGGCGGCCTGTCGCTGGTCCTCCAGCACGCGCCGTCGATCGCCTGGGACCTCGGCCACACGCGCGGGACGGTGATGCTCCGGATGCCGCTCCACCCGGTGGCGCTGGAACTGCTCCGCGACGTCGGCCCGATGGCCGTGTCCAGCGCGAACAAGTCCGGCTTCCCCCCGGCGGGCACCGCGCAGGAGGCGTGGGACCAGCTCGGCGAGGAGGTGGGCGTCTACCTCGACGGCGGGCCGGCCCAGGAGAACGTCGCGTCCACGATCGTCGACCTGACGGGCCCCGACCCGCTCGTGCTGCGGGAGGGCGCGGTGCCCCTCGACGCCGTCCGCGAGGTGCTGGGCGACGAAGTCGAGGTCGCCTCCTAGTGGATCTTCGCGTGCGGAGTAGCGTGGTGCCCTCAGCGTCCACGACCCCGAGGGACTAGCACCAGTGGGCCCGTTGCCCGAGACCACGAACGTCCTCCCCGTCCGGGAGTACCTGCTCGTCGCGCTGACGGCCGCCGTCGTCACGTTCCTGCTGGTCGGCCTCGTCCGCGCGCTCGCGTTCCGGATCGGCGCGGTGGCCTACCCGCGCCAGCGGGACGTGCACGTCAAGCCCATGCCGCGGATGGGCGGGCTCGCCATGTACGGCGGCGTGCTCGGCGGCATGCTGCTCGCCCACCAGCTGCCGGTGCTGCGCGCCGCGTTCGACTTCTCCGGCGACCCGTGGGCGGTCATCGTCGGCGGCGGGGTGATCGTCCTGGTCGGCGTGCTGGACGACCGGTTCGAGCTGGATTCCCTGACGAAACTCGCCGGGCAGGTCACCTCGGCGGGCATCCTGGTCCTGTTCGGGCTCCAGTGGCTGCTGTTCTGGGTGCCGTGGGGCGACGTCCCGGACCGCGGCTCGCTGCTCGTGCTCGACCAGAACCAGGGCGCGCTGCTGACCGTGCTGCTGGCCGTCACGATGGTCAACGCGATGAACTTCGTCGACGGCCTGGACGGGCTCGCCGCCGGCATCGGGCTCATCGCCGCCGTCGCGACCTGCGCGTTCTCCATCGGCGTGCTGGCCAAGAACCAGGGCGACGTCGGCTCCTACCCGCCCGCGCTGATCGCGGCGACGCTGGCGGGCGCGTGCCTCGGCTTCCTGCCGCACAACTTCAACCCCGCCCGGATCTTCATGGGCGACTCGGGGTCGATGCTGATCGGCCTCATGCTGGCGGCGGCCGTCACGTCCGCCTCGGGCAAGCTCAACTACCCCGGCATCGACGGGTCCTACCAGGCCATCGCGACCACCGACCTGCTCGGCCTGCTCTCACCGCTGCTGGTGGTCGCGGCCGTGCTGTTCGTGCCGATGCTGGACCTGCTGATGGCCGTCGTGCGCCGCACCCGGCGCGGCGAGAGCCCGTTCTCCGCGGACAAGATGCACCTGCACCACCGGCTGCTGGAGATCGGCCACTCGCAGCGCCGCGCCGTGCTGCTGATCTACCTGTGGGCGGGCGTGCTGGCGTTCGGCACGGTGTCGCTGACCCTGTTCGACGCGGCCCTCGTCGGGTGGTGCCTGGCCCTCGGGCTGCTGCTGGCGCTGGTCGTCTCGGCGATACCGAAGCTCCGCGAAGTGCGGCGTTCCTGACCCCGACCGCAGGGTGCGATGCGAGGCCCTCTTACACTCGTTCCTGACCAGTGGGAAGGGGTGACATGAGCCAGGAGTGGACTCACGAGAAGGTCGTCCAGCGGCTCGCGGGCGAGATGTTCCGCGGCCTCATCTGGGCGGCGCTCGCCACCGTCGCCATCGGCGCGGTGGTCTGGACCGTGCTGGCCGGTGTCCCCGGCCTGGTCGCGGCGCTGATCGGCGGCGCGCTCGCCATCGCGTGCTCCCTGATCACGCTCTGGCTGATGCACCGCACGGCGGCCCTGCCGGTGCAGTTCATCATGATCGCCGCGTTCGGCGGCTTCCTCGGCAAGCTCGTCCTGCTCGTCGTGGTGATGGTGCTGCTCCAGAAGTTCCCCGTGCTGCACGTGAACGCGCTCGCGCTGACGATGGCCGCGACGATCGTCGTGGCGACCTTCATGGAGGTCCGCGCTTCCAAGCGCAGTCGCAGCCAAGTGATCATCCCCACGTCGAGCACCACCTGAACTACCGGCTGGTACGGTGCGCGCGGACGGGACTTCCCTGCTAGGTGCAGGTCCCGCTCGCGGGCGCGTGCGGTCCGTAAGGTACGTTTGTCCCGATCGTGACGATTCCCCCGGCGGAGTGAACGCCGGCCGGGAGAACCGGAAGGAACACAGTGACCACGTTGGTGCTGGCCTCGGGTGACGAGTTCGTCGCACCCGGTGTGAAGGACTTCTTCCCCCCGGCGATCTTCGGGTCGGTCGACAAGCCGATGGTCCTGCTGGTGCTGTCGATCATCATCATCGGGGCGTTCTTCCTCGCCGCGACCCGCAACCTCAAGCTGGTGCCGGGCAAGTTCCAGTTCGCCGCCGAGTCGGTCTACGACCTCGGCCGCAACTCCATCGCGCGCGAGCAGATCGGCGGCAAGGACTTCAAGCCGTTCGTGCCGCTCATCCTCACGGTCTTCACCTTCGTGCTGGTGAACAACCTGTACGGGCTCATCCCGTTCATCCAGTTCCCCACGATGGCCCACATCGGGTTCCCGCTCGCGGTCTCGGTGCTGGTCATCTATCCGGTCTACCACTTCGTGGGATTCAAGCGCCACGGTTTCGTCGGATACCTGAAGCACTCGACCATGCCGCCCGGCGCGCCGTGGTTCGTGCTCATCCTGCTGATCCCGATCGAGTTCTTCCAGAAGTTCCTGCTGAACCCGCTCACGCTCGCCATCCGAGTCTTCGCGGCGATGTTCGCAGGTCACCTCCTGCTGCTGGTGTTCACCCTGGCCGGTGAGTTCCTGCTGCTGAACGGCGGCGTCACGGTCGTGGTGGCGCCGATCGCCTTCCTCTTCGCCATCGCGCTGACGTTCCTCGAGGCGCTGATCATGGTCCTCCAGGCTTACATCTTCGCGCTGCTGTCCGCCAACTACATCGGCGCGGCGCTGGCGGAAGAGCACTGAGAAACAACAAGCCTCCGATCCGCGAGCGTTCGCGGACCGAGTTGGAAAGGGAACAGCACAAGTGAGCGCTATCGTTCTTGCTCAGGATGCCGTCAAGACCGTCAACAACGCGGGTCTCGCCGCCATCGGCTACGGCCTCGCGGCCATCGGCCCCGGCATCGGCGTGGGTCTGATCTTCTCCTCGGTCATCAACGGCACCGCCCGTCAGCCCGAGGCGCGCGGCGTGCTGCTGAGCCTCGCCTGGACGACGTTCGCCATCGTCGAGGTCCTGGCCCTGCTGGGCTTCGTCGTGTACTTCCTCGCGAGCAACGCCTGATCGTCCTTTTCGCGCATTAGGAGTCGTGATGAAGACCCTCATCCTGGCGGCGGAGGGAGAGGCCATCAACCCGGTCCTCCCGCACCCGTCCGAGATCATCATCGGCCTGATCGCGTTCCTGCTGCTCTTCTTCGTCATCAAGAAGTTCGTGTCGCCACGCTTCGAGACGTTGTACGCGGAACGCGCCGCCAAGATCGAGGGCGGCATCGAGAAGGCCGAGCAGGCGCAGGCGGAAGCCCAGCGGATGCTGGAGCAGTACAAGGCGCAGCTCGCCGAGGCCCGCGCCGAGGCGGCCCGCATCCGGGACGACGCCCGCATCGAAGGCGAGCAGATCATCAGCGAGCTGCGCGCCAAGGCGCAGGAGGAGTCCGCGCGGATCGTCGCGCAGGGCCAGACGCAGCTGGAGACCCAGCGCGCGCAGATCGTCGCCGAGCTGCGCGGCGAGCTGGGCCGCCTCGCCATCGACCTGGCCGACCGGGTCGTGGGCGAGTCGCTGGAGGACGAGGTGCGCCGCCGGGGCACCATCGACCGGTTCCTCGCGGAACTCGACGACACCGCGGCTCCGGCCGGCAAGTGAGGGAACGCCGATGACGCTGCACGCCGCCAGCCGCGACGCGCTGGCCGCCGCCGAACTGCGGCTGCTGGAGGTCCTGGACGGCACCGCCGGGACCGACCACGCGGCCGCGGGCAAGCTCGGCGAGGAGTTGTTCGCGGTGGTCGGCCTGCTGAGCAGGCAGTCCTCGCTGCGCCGGGCACTGGCCGACGCCTCGACCGAGCCCGTGAGCCGTGAGCAGCTGCTGCGCGGCCTGCTCGACGGCAAGGTCTCCGGTGACGCCCTGGAGGTGCTCACCACGGTCGTCGCCGCGCGCTGGTCCAGCCCGCGCGAGCTGGTCGACGGCGTCGAGTCGCTGGCCCGCACCACGCTCCTGGTGCGGGCCGAGCGGGACGGCAAGCTCGACACCGTCGAGGACGAGCTGTTCCGCCTCGGCCGGATCATCGCCGGCAACTACGAGCTGGAGCTTGCGCTGACCGACCCCGCGGCCGACGCCGACGGCAAGGTCTCGCTCGTGGACGGCCTCATCGCGGGCAAGGTCGACGACACGACCAAGGTCCTGGTGCACCAGCTGGTGCGGGAGCCCCGCGGCCAGGGCGTCGTCGCCGGGCTGGCCGACCTCGCGTCGCTCGCGGCCAAGCGCCGGGAGCGCTCCGTCGCCTACGTCCGATCCGCCGTCGAGCTGGACGCGGCGCAGCAGGACCGTCTCGAAGCCACGCTGACCCGGATCTACTCCAGGCCGATCGCGCTGCACGTGGAGGTCGACCCCACGCTGCGCGGCGGCTTGCAGATCAAGATCGGCGACGAGGTCATCGACGGCAGCGTGGCCGGTCGGCTGGCGGCACTGCGCCGCGACCTCGCCGGCTGACCGGACCGGAACCGCGGCCCACAAGCCCCTTTCCTTTAACGAAGTGAGAGCAGGAACGACATGGCGGAGCTGACGATCTCGTCGGACGAGATCCGCAGTGCGATCGAGAAGTACGTCTCGACCTACTCCCCGGAAGTCAGCCGGGAAGAGGTCGGCGTCGTCGCGGAGACCTACGACGGCATCGCCATCGTCGAGGGTCTGCCCGGCACCATGACCAACGAGCTGCTGGAGTTCCCCGGCGGCGTGCTCGGCGTGGCCCTGAACCTGGAAGTGCGCGAGATCGGCGCGGTCATCCTCGGCGACTTCGACAAGATCGAAGAGGGCCAGGAGGTCAAGCGGACCGGCCAGGTGCTCTCCGTGCCCGTCGGCGACGGCTTCCTCGGCCGCGTGGTCAACCCCCTCGGCCAGCCGATCGACGGCCTCGGCGACATCGTCGCCGACGACAACCGCGCCCTGGAGCTCCAGGCCGCGTCGGTGCTCCAGCGCCAGCCGGTCGGCGAGCCCATGCAGACCGGCATCAAGGCCATCGACGCGATGACCCCGATCGGCCGCGGCCAGCGCCAGCTGATCATCGGTGACCGCAAGACCGGCAAGACCGCGGTTTGCATCGACACGATCATCAACCAGAAGAAGGCGTGGGAGTCGGGCGACCCCCAGCAGCAGGTGCGCTGCGTCTACGTGGCCGTCGGTCAGAAGGGCTCCACCATCGCGGGCGTCAAGGCCGCGCTGGAGGAGGCGGGCGCCCTGGAGTACACGACCATCGTCGCCGCGCCCGCGTCCGACTCGGCCGGCTTCAAGTGGCTCGCGCCCTACACCGGCTCGGCCATCGGCCAGCACTGGATGTACCAGGGCAAGCACGTCCTGATCATCTTCGACGACCTGACCAAGCAGGCCGAGGCGTACCGCGCGATCTCGCTGCTGCTGCGCCGCCCGCCGGGCCGCGAGGCGTACCCCGGTGACGTCTTCTACTTGCACTCGCGCCTGCTGGAGCGCTGCGCGAAGCTGTCCGACGACATGGGCGGCGGCTCGATGACCGGTCTCCCGATCATCGAGACCAAGGCCAACGACGTGTCGGCGTACATCCCGACCAACGTCATCTCGATCACCGACGGCCAGTGCTTCCTGGAGTCGGACCTGTTCAACGCCGGTGTCCGCCCGGCCGTCAACGTGGGCATCTCGGTGTCCCGCGTCGGCACCGCCGCGCAGACCAAGGCGATGAAGACGGTCTCCAGCTCCCTGCGCCTGGACCTGTCGCAGTTCCGCGAGCTGGAGGCGTTCTCCGCCTTCGCCTCGGACCTCGACGCCGCCTCGCGCGCCCAGCTGGACCGCGGCGCCCGGCTGGTCGAGCTGCTCAAGCAGGCCCAGTACTCGCCGGTGCCGATGGAGGAGCAGGTCGTCTCCATCTACCTCGGCACCAAGGGCCACTACGACTCGGTCCCGGTCGGCGACGTGCGCCGGTTCGAGGCGGAGTTCCTGGACCACGTGCGGCGCAGCCACGACGTGATCCTGTCCAGCATCCGCGAGTCCAAGACGTTGTCCGAGGACACCGAAAAGGGCATCGTGGACGCTGTCAACGCGTTCAAGCAGCAGTTCACCGCATCCAACGGCGCCGCGGTCGTGAACGAGGCGCCCGCCGACGCGATGGACGCCGACAAGGTCGGACACGAGTCGGTCAAGGTCAACCGACCCGCTCCGACCGAGAAGTGACGTAGGCATGCCGGCACAGATTCGAGAGCTGCGCCAACGGATCCGCACGGTCAACGCGACCAAGAAGATCACCAAGGCGTACGAGCTGATCGCCACCTCCCGCCTGGCCAAGGCGCAGGCCAGGGTCGAGGCGTCGAAGCCGTACGCCGAGGAGATCACCGGGGTGCTCTCCGCGCTGGCGAGCGCCTCGGCGAACCTCGACCACCCGCTGCTGACCGCGCGCGAGACGCCGAAGCGAGCCGGCGTGCTCGTCGTGACCAGCGACAAGGGCATGTGCGGCGGGTACAACGCCAACGTGCTCCGGGCGGCCGAGGAGCTGTTCGCGCTGCTGCGCTCGGAGGGCAAGGAACCCGTCCTCTACGTCATGGGCCGCCGGGGCGTGGGCTACTACCGCTTCCGCCGGCGGGAGATCGCGGCCGAGTGGACCGGGTTCTCCCAGCTGCCGCACTACGTCAACGCGGCGGAGGCGGGTGACGCGCTGGTGCCCGCCTTCGTGGAGGGCACCCAGAACGGCGGCCGTGGCGTGGACGAGCTGCACATCGTCTACACCGAGTTCAAGTCGATGCTCAGCCAGCAGCCGACGGCCAAGCGCATCGCGCCGATGGAGGTCGAGTTCGACCCCACGCCCGCGGCGAAGCTCCAGTCGGTGTACTCGTTCGAGCCGAACGCCGAGGCGCTGCTGGGCGCGCTGCTGCCCAAGTACGTCAAGACCCGGCTGTTCTCGGCACTGCTGGACGCGGCGGCGTCGGAGTCGGCGGCCCGGCGGACCGCGATGAAGGCGGCCACGGACAACGCCAACGAGCTGGTCCGCTCCCTCAGCCGTGCGGCGAACGCGGCCCGCCAGGCCCAGATCACCCAGGAGATCAGCGAGATCGTCGGTGGCGCCTCCGCGCTTACCGGTGGCGCAGGAAGTGATGAGTGACATGAGTGCTACTGCCACCACCACCCGCACCGGCCGTGTGGTCCGGGTGATCGGCGCCGTCGTCGACGTGGAGTTCCCGCGCGACGCGGTTCCGGAGCTGTTCAACGCCCTGCACGTGGAGATCACCTACGAAGCGGTGGCCAAGACGCTGACCCTGGAGGTCGCCCAGCACCTGGGTGACAACCTGGTCCGCACCATCTCGATGCAGCCGACCGACGGCCTGGTCCGCGGCGCGACCGTGACCGACACGGGCAACTCCATCCAGGTGCCCGTCGGCGACGTCGTCAAGGGCCACGTGTTCAACGCGCTCGGCGACTGCCTCGACGCGCCCGGCCTCGGCCGGGACGGCGAGCAGTGGGGCATCCACCGCAAGGCGCCGTCGTTCGACCAGCTCGAGGGCAAGACCGAGGTCCTGGAAACGGGCATCAAGGTCATCGACCTGCTGACCCCGTACGTCAAGGGCGGCAAGATCGGCCTGTTCGGCGGCGCGGGCGTGGGCAAGACGGTGCTCATCCAGGAGATGATCACCCGTATCGCCCGCGAGTTCTCCGGCACGTCGGTGTTCGCCGGCGTCGGCGAGCGCACCCGTGAGGGCACCGACCTCCTCCTGGAGATGGAGGAGATGGGCGTGCTCGGCGACACCGCGCTCGTCTTCGGCCAGATGGACGAGCCGCCGGGTACCCGCATGCGCGTCGCGCTGTCCGCGCTGACGATGGCGGAGTACTTCCGCGACGTCCAGAACCAGGACGTGCTGCTGTTCATCGACAACATCTTCCGGTTCACCCAGGCCGGCTCCGAGGTGTCGACCCTGCTGGGCCGCATGCCGTCGGCCGTGGGCTACCAGCCGACGCTGGCCGACGAGATGGGCGAGTTGCAGGAGCGCATCACCTCGACGCGCGGTAAGTCGATCACCTCGCTGCAGGCCATCTACGTGCCCGCGGACGACTACACCGACCCCGCGCCGGCGACCACGTTCGCCCACCTGGACGCGACGACGGAGCTCTCCCGTCCGATCTCCCAGAAGGGCATCTACCCGGCCGTCGACCCGCTGTCGTCGTCGTCCCGGATCCTGGAGCCGTCGATCGTCGGCGAGGAGCACTACCGGGTCGCGCAGGAGGTGAAGCGGATCCTGCAGAAGTACAAGGAGCTGCAGGACATCATCGCCATCCTCGGCATGGACGAGCTGTCCGAGGAGGACAAGGTCCTCGTCGGCCGCGCCCGTCGCCTGGAGCGCTTCCTCGGCCAGAACTTCATCGTGGCCGAGAAGTTCACCGGTCAGCCCGGCTCCTTCGTGCCCATCAAGGACACGATCGAGGCGTTCGACCGCGTCTGCAAGGGCGAGTTCGACCACTACCCGGAGCAGGCGTTCTTCAGCTGCGGCGGGCTCGACGACGTCGAGGCCAACGCGAAGAAGCTGGCCGGCAAGTAAGTCCCGGCTCGCTGTGACGAGGCCCGTCCGACCTGGTGTCGGGCGGGCCTCGTGCGTGCTCGGCGGTGTGGCCCTGTGGGTGGCGGTGGGGTCGGCCCCGTCAGGGCGTCCGCCAGCCCAGGGAGCGGGAGATGGCCCGCCCGCAGGCCCGCACGGCGGGCAGGACGGTGTCGGTGCGCGTCTCGACCGGCACGACCACGGACACGGCGGCCACCACCTCCCCGTTCGGGCCGCGCACCGGGGCCGCGACGGAGTGGGTGATCGGCTCCAACTGCCGGTCGGAGATGGCGTAGCCGTCGCGCCGCACGGCCGCCAGCGCCGTCCGGAGGGCCTGGGGCGTCGTGATGGTGTGCTCCGTGAACCGCTTCAGCGGTGAGGCCAGCGCGCGTTCCTGGACGTCGTGCGGCGCGTGCGCCAGCAGCACCAGGCCCACGCCGGTGGCGTGCAGCGGCATCCGGGAGCCCATCCTGGTCAGGACGTTGACCGCGTCCTTGGCCGAGATCCGTTCCACGTAGACGACTTCGAGGTCGTCGCGGATGGCCAGCTGCACGTTGTGGCGGATCACCTCGAAGAGGTCCTCCAGGTAGGGCAGCGCCCGTTCCCGGAGGCCCAGCGCGCCGGGGGAGAGCGCGCCCAGCTCCCACAGCCGCAGGCCGATCGTGAACCGGCCCTCCTCGTCGCGGGCCAGGGCGCGCCACGCGACCAGTTCCCGCACGAGGCGGTGCGTCGTGCTCAGCGGCAGCCCCGAGTGCCTGCTCAGCTCGGACAGCGTGGCCGACGGGCGTTCGGCGGTGAAGACGGCGAGCAGGGCGAACGCTCTGCCGAGCAGGGACTTCGGCGCCGGCACGGTCCCACCCTTCCACTCGCCGGGAAGCGTACTCGGGGAGGGCGGGTGACGCTGCTCACGTCGCGCGGGAGGTCCATTGCGGACCGCTTGGTGCTCGGGGCGGTGGCCACGATCGGTGGGGGTGGCGGTGCTGCGGCAGCGGGGGGTTGGCCTGGATGGGGCGGCTGTGGTCCACTTCCGGGTGTGCCGAGCTGCGGGATTCTCGGTCACCCCGGTGGGTGCGGTCGTCGTGACCACCGTTGGAGCGTCCTCCGGGCGGGTGGTGCCGGGGGCGGCCCGCGCCTGAGGGTGGCTGGGGCGGCGCGGGCTTCGGGCGACCGTTTAGACTGCACACGACTCCAGCGCCAGACAAGGGAGATGCGCGTGGCCGAGATGACCGTCCAGCTGGTCGCCGTGGAACGCCGCCTGTGGTCCGGGAAGGCCACCTCGGTGGTCGCGCAGACGACCGAGGGCGAGATCGGCATCCTGCCCGGCCACGAGCCCGTGCTGGGGCAGCTGGTGGAGGGTGGCGTGGTCCGGATCAGGACCGTGGAGAACGACCTCGTGACCGCGGCCGTCCACGGCGGATTCCTGTCCGTCACCGGGGAGGGCGTCAGCGTCCTCGCGGAGGACGCCGAGCTGGCCCACGAGATCGACGTGGAGGAGGCCCGGTCCGCCTTGACCGACTCCGACGACGTCGCACGGGCACGGGCGATCGCACGGCTCCGCGCCGCGGGCCACTCGGCCTGACGCGGACGAGCGGACAAGCGCCGTGGGGATCGCCGAAGTCGTCGGGGTGGTCCTGTTCGTCGCGGTGGTGGTCCTCGCGTACGTGGCGTGGCGCCGCATCCGCCTGTTGAGGGCGGGCGGGGTGCACGTGGCCCTGCGGACGAGGCTCGACGTCAGCGGTCGGGGGTGGCACCTCGGCGTCGGGCACTACCGGGGTGACTCGTTCGTGTGGTCGCGGGTGCTGAGCCTGCGCGCCGGCCCGGACCGGCTGATCCACCGCGACGGGTTCGAGATCGACGACCGGCGTGAGCCCACGGCCTCCGAGGCTTATGCGATGCCGCACGGCGCGGTGGTGCTGCGGTGTCGCGGTGCCTCGGGTGAGACGGTGGAGATCGCAATGGGCCCGGACGCGTTGACCGGCTTCTTGTCGTGGCTGGAGTCGGCGCCTCCGGGCCGTTCCATTCCCTGGGCGTCTTGACCCCCGCTTGTGCTGGTTGCGGGGTAGTGGTGGAAGGGCTTCAAGGGCTTTGAAGAGCGGCGCTCGCCGCTGGGCAGGCCGCCGGGGGCCCGGTCCGCGCCGGCGCGGACCGGGTGCGGGTGAGTCGCGCTCGGCGCGGGGGCTGGGCGAGGTCAGGCGTTGCCGCCCGGCCGCCAGAGGACGTCGCCGTCCGGGTTGGCCACGCGGGCCAGGATGAAGAGCAGGTCGGACAGGCGGTTCAGGTACTTGGCGGGCAGGGTGCTCGTGTGGTCCGGGTCGGCTTCCACCAGTGCCCACGTGCTGCGTTCCGCCCGGCGGGTGATGGTGCGGGCCTGGTGGAGCAGGGCCGCGCCCGGCGTGCCGCCGTTGAGGATGAACGACTCCAGCTTGCCCAGGCGGGCGTTGTGCTCGTCGCACCACGCCTCCAGGCGGTCGATGTAGGGCTGGCCCACGCGCAGCGGCGGGTGCTTCGGGTCCTCGGTGACGGGCGTGCAGAGGTCCGCCCCGACGTCGAAGAGGTCGTTCTGGACCTTCCGGACCACGTCCGCCACGGCCGGTTCCAGTCGGCCGAGGGCCAGCGCGACGCCCAGGGCGGCGTTGGTCTCGTCCACGTCCGCGTACGCCGTGATGCGCGGGTCGGTCTTGGGCACCCGGCTGAAGTCGCCGAGGCCGGTGGTGCCGTCGTCGCCCACTCGGGTGTAGATCTTGGTGAGGTGAACCGCCATGTCGAGCACTGTAAGGGGCTCCGGGCACTGGCTTGATTCAGAGCGTCCGTACGATTGCCCCCCAGAACCGACTTGAGGAGTTCCCTTGGTGAGCGAGCACTTCCGGGTCCAGGGCGGTGCGCGGCTGGTCGGCGAGGTCGAGGTCGTCGGTGCCAAGAACAGCGTGCTGAAGCTGATGGCGGCGGCGCTGCTGGCGGAGGGCACGACCACCATCACCAACTGCCCGGAGATCCTGGACGTGCCCCTGATGGCGGACGTCCTGCGCAGCCTCGGCTGCACCGTGACGCTGGACGGCGACGTCGCCACGATCACGACGCCGGCCGAGCTGAACCACCGGGCCGACTCGGAGGCGATGGGCAAGCTGCGTGCGTCGGTGTGCGTGCTCGGGCCGCTGGTCGGCCGGTGCAAGCGGGCCGTGGTGGCGCTGCCCGGTGGCGACGCGATCGGCTCCCGGCCGCTGGACATGCACCAGAACGGGCTGCGCAAGCTCGGCGCGCACAGCGAGATCGAGCACGGGTGCGTGGTCGCCGAGGCCGAGGGCCTGCACGGCGCGCAGATCTGGCTGGACTTCCCGAGCGTGGGCGCGACCGAGAACATCCTGATGGCCGCCGTGCTGGCCAAGGGGACGACGGTCATCGACAACGCGGCCCGCGAGCCGGAGATCGTCGACATCTGCGTGATGCTCCAGGAGATGGGCGCGCGGATCGAGGGCGCGGGCACGTCGACGCTGACCGTGCACGGCGTGGAGTCGCTGTCGCCCACCGAGCACCGGGTCATCGGCGACCGGATCGTCGGCGCCACGTGGGCGTTCGCCGCCGTGATGACGCGCGGCGACATCACCGTGCGCGGGGTGAACCCCCACCACCTGGACCTGGTGCTTGAGAAGCTCCGGATGGCGGGCGCGGAGGTCACCACGTTCGACGACGACGGCTTCCGGGTGGTGCAGGACGGCCGCCCGCGGTCGGTGGACTTCGTGACGCTGCCCTACCCGGGCTTCGCGACCGACCTCCAGCCGTTCGCGATCGCCCTGTCGAGCGTGTCCGAGGGCACGTCGATGATCACCGAGAACCTGTTCGAGGCGCGGTTCCGGTTCATCGAGGAGATGGTGCGGCTCGGCGCGGACGCCCGGACCGACGGCCACCACGCCGTCGTGCGGGGTGTGGAGCGGCTGTCCAGCGCGCCGGTGTGGGCGTCCGACATCCGCGCCGGCGCCGGGCTGGTGCTGGCGGGGCTGTGCGCGGTGGGTGCGACCGAGGTCTACGAGATCTTCCACATCGAGCGCGGGTACCCGGGGTTCGTGGAGAACCTGCGCAAGCTCGGCGCGACGGTCGACCGCATCTCCGGCTGAGCCGGTATCGGCGGCTGAGGCCCGGCTCGCCCGTTGAGGCCGGCGTCGGTGTCGTGTTCGGTCGCGTGGTCCCTCCGGGACGGCCGGCCTGTGCGTCAAGCGGCCTGTGTGGTCGGGCTGCTGTCCGGTCTTGAGCGGTGCGGATGGGTGGCGGGCCGGCCCAGCGTTCGGGTCGGCCGGGCCGGTCGGCGTTCGGGTCGGGTCAGCCGGCTGCCTCGCGCGCGGCGCGCTCCAGGCGGGCGCGGTAGGCAGCCCACCAGGGCTCGTCGCCCTCCGCGAGGTTGTCGGCGTCGGCGCGCAGGCCGGCGGACCCGTCGACCAGCTCGCGGACCACGTCGGCGTGGCCCGCGTGCCGGTTGGTCTCCGCGATCAGGTGGATCAGCACCCGGTGCAGGGTGACCCGGCGGCGCTCCTCCGGCCACCACGGCACGCTGCCCGCGCTGTCCAGGTCGAGCGCCTCGATCGTGGCGTCCGAGTGCGCCCACGCCCGCCGGTAGGTGCCGGTGATGAACTCGCGGGACTCCTCGGCGGTGGCCCACATGTCCTCGTTCGGCTCGGCGTCCACCGACATCCACGGCTGCGGATCGGGGAACGGCCGGTCGAACGTCACGCCGAAGTACCCCGCCTCGACGCTCGCCAGGTGCTTGACCAGCCCCAGGAGGTTCGTGCCGGTCGGGGTCAGGGGTCGGCGCGCGTCGTACTCCGCGAGGCCCTCCAGCTTCCACAGCACGGCGTCGCGCGCCAGCTGGAGGTAGCGGTGGAGTTCCGACTTCGCGCTCGGTCCGGTCATGGGCACAGCATCGCAGCGGGGTACGACAATCAGCGGAGCAGGAGCTTGGCGTTGGCCACGTCGGCGGGGAACACCAGCAGGCGGTGGACCTGCCCGCGGCGCGCGACGGTCGTCCGGATGCCCGCCTGGCGCAGGCGTCGGGCGAGCACGTCGGCCGCCTCGGGGGTCGGCACCGCGGCCACCTCGGTGAGCAGGCCGAAGTCGTCGCCCGTGTGGTCGGGCACGGCGCGCCGGTCGTTGCCGAACGCCCAGCGCAGCAGGAGGGCGAGGGTCGCCAGGACCACCACCAGGAGCAGGGTCTGGAGGAGAGCGGTCACGCGACCATGCTCCTCCGGCACCGATTCAGTGGGCAACGCCACTCGGGCCGTCGTGTTACCCGTCAGTACGCTACGGGGATCCGACGTCGGAGGAGGTTGCCGTGCCGTACCCGGCCGACCGCGAGCGCGACCGCCCGTGGGTGATGCGCACGTACGCGGGGCACTCCAGCGCCGCCGCGTCGAACGCCCTCTACCGCCGCAACCTGGACAAGGGGCAGACCGGCCTGTCCGTGGCGTTCGACCTGCCGACGCAGACCGGGTACGACCCGGACGACGAGCTGGCCAGGGGCGAGGTGGGCAAGGTCGGGGTGCCGATCAGCCACCTCGGCGACATGCGGCGGTTGTTCGACGGCATCCCGCTGGGCGGCGCGAACACGTCCATGACGATCAACGCGACGGCCATGTGGCTGTTCGCGCTCTACGTCAGCGTCGCCGAGGAGCAGGGCACGGACCGCGCGGCCCTGGCCGGCACGACGCAGAACGACATCATCAAGGAGTACCTGTCGCGCGGCACGTACGTGTTCCCGCCCGGCCCGAGCCTGCGGCTGATCACCGACATGGTCGCGTGGACCGTGGTGAACGCGCCCAAGTGGAACCCGATCAACATCTGCTCGTACCACCTCCAGGAGGTCGGCGCGACGCCCGCGCAGGAGATCGCGTACTCGCTGTCGACCGCGATCGCCGTGCTGGACTCGGTGTTCGACTCGGGCCAGGTGCCCGAGGAGCGGCGCGGCGAGGTGGTCGCGCGCATCTCGTTCTTCGTGAACGCCGGTGTGCGGTTCGTCGAGGAGATGTGCAAGATGCGGGCCTTCGTCCGGCTGTGGGACGAGATCACCCGCGAGCGCTACGGCATCGAGGACCCGAGGCACCGCCGCTTCCGGTACGGCGTGCAGGTCAACTCGCTCGGCCTGACCGAGGCGCAGCCGGAGAACAACGTCCAGCGGATCGTGCTGGAGATGCTGGCGGTCTCGCTGTCCCGCGACGCCCGCGCCCGCGCGATCCAGCTGCCCGCGTGGAACGAGGCGCTCGGCCTGCCGCGCCCGTGGGACCAGCAGTGGGCGCTGCGGATGCAGCAGGTGCTCGCCTACGAGACGGACCTGCTGGAGTACGAGGACCTCTTCGAGGGCTCGCGGGTGGTCGAGGCGAAGGTCGAGGAGATCGCGGCCGCCGCGCGGGCCGAGCTGGACCGCGTGCGGGCGATGGGCGGCGCGGTGGCGGCGGTCGAGTCCGGCTACATGAAGTCGGCGCTGGTGGCGTCGCTGGCCGAGCGGCGGCGGCGCGTGGAGTCCGGTGAGGACGTCGTCGTGGGCGTGAACCGGTTCGCCACCACCGAGCCGTCGCCGTTGCAGGCCGAGGGCGCGAACGCGATCGAGACCGTCGATCCGGGCGTGGAGCGGCACGCGGTGGAGGCGGTCCGCGAGTGGCGCGCCGGGCGGGACGACGCCCTGGTGCGGTCCACCCTGGACGAGCTGCGCTCGGCGGCGGCCGGCGACCGGAACCTGGTCGAGCCCAGCATCGCGTGCGCGCGGGCGGGCGTCACGACCGGTGAGTGGGCCGCGGCGCTGCGCGAGGCGTTCGGCGAGTACCGCGCGCCCACGGGCGTCTCGGCCGCGTCCGCGTCCGGTGAGGCGGGCGAGGAGGTCGCGCGGGTGCGCGAGCGGGTCCGGGCGACGGGTGAGGAGCTGGGCGAGCGGTTGCGGATGCTGGTCGGCAAACCCGGCTTGGACGGGCACTCGAACGGGGCGGAGCAGGTCGCCGTCCGGGCGCGCGACGTCGGGTTCGAGGTCGTGTACCAGGGCATCCGGCTGACGCCGGCGCAGATCGTCGCGGCGGCCGTGCAGGAGGACGTGCACGTGGTCGGCCTGTCCGTGCTGTCCGGCTCGCACCTGGAGGTCGTGCCCGCGGTGGTCGACGGGCTGCGCGCGGCGGGCGCGGGGGACGTGCCGGTGGTCGTCGGGGGCATCGTGCCGCCCGACGACGCCGACAAGCTCCGCGAGCGCGGCATCGCGCGGGTGTTCACGCCCAAGGACTACGAGCTGACCCGGATCATGGACGAGATCGTGACCGTGGTGCGGGAGGCCAACGGCCTGTGACGCCCTGGGCCCGGCGCGCGGTCGGGTAGCGCTGGTCGGGCAGCGTGGGTCGGGCAGCGTGGGTCGGGCGGCACGAGTTCTGGCGCGTGGGTTCGGCGGAGGCGGGCGTGAGGTCGTGCTGGGCCTCGGCGGTGAACCGGTCCCCCTGAGGGGGTGCGGCGTGCGCGCGGTGGGCGTTTGCGCCGCCGACTACGGTCGGCACATGGCCGAGTACCAGCACATCCGCGTCGAACGGGCGGACGACGTCGTCCGCGTCACGATGGACCGGGCCCGGAAGCGCAACTCGCTGTCCGCCGACCACCTCGCCGAACTGCTGGCGGCGTTCCGCTCGATCGCCGCCACCGACGCCGCGGGGGTGGTCCTGGCGGGTGAGGGCCCGGTGTTCTCCGCCGGCCACGACTTCGCGGACGTGGCCGCGCGCGACCTGGAGGGCGTGCGGGACCTGCTCACCCTCTGCACGGACCTGATGCGCACCGTCGAGTCCGTGCCGCAGGTGGTGATCGCGCGGGTGCACGGGCTGGCCACGGCCGCGGGCTGCCAGCTGGTCGCCTCCTGCGACCTGGCGGTGGCGTCCGAGGACGCCGGTTTCGCGCTGCCCGGCGGCAAGGGCGGCTGGTTCTGCCACACCCCGGCGGTGCCGGTGGCGCGGGCCGTGGGTCGCAAGCGGCTGATGGAGCTGGCGCTGACCGGCGACGTGATCGACGCGCGCACCGCCGAGCGGTGGGGCCTGGTGAACCGGGTGGTGCCCGCCGACGAGCTGGACGCGGCCGTGGACGACCTGATGCGCCGCGCCACGCGGGGCAGCCGGGCCAGCAAGGCGCTGGGCAAGCAGACCCTGTACGCCCAGCTCGACCGGCCGGAGGCGGACGCGTACGCGATCGCCGTCGAGGTGATGGCCGCCGCGTCCCAGACGCCCGCCGCCAAGGAGGGCATGTCGTCGTTCCTGGAGAAGCGGTCGGCGACCTGGACCGATTAGCGCCGGCGGCCCGGACCGGTCAGCCGGCGCGGCGCTCCTCGGGTGTGCCGAGCCGCTTGAAGAACACCGTGGTCGGGTGCAGCGCGCCGCGCGGGTCGGTCGCGTAGTCCGGGATCACGCCGACCTCCGTCCACCCCGCCGACCGGTACAGCGCCTCGGCGGGCGAGCCGGTCCGCGTGTCCAGCGTCAGCAGGGTCGCGCCCCGGCCGGCCGCGCCCCGCTCGGCGGCGGCCAGGAGCCGCCTGCCCAGGCCGGCGCCGCGCGCCCGGCGCAGCACCAGCAGCTTGGCGACCTCGGCGCGGTGCGTCCCGTTGAGGGTGGAGGTGAACCGGACCTGGACGGTGCCGACGATCCGCCCCTCCGCGCGGGCCACCCACACCGCCAGCACGCCGTTCGCGACGGCCGCCGCCTGCGCCCGCCACCACGACACCGCGTGCGGGCGCGGCAGCGGCGACAGGAAGCCGACCGACGCGCCGCCCTCGACCGCGTCGGCCAGCACGTCGGCCAGCTCCTCGGCCCCGGCCAGCACGTCGGTGGACAGCAGCTCCGCGACGGCGGTCACGGCTGCGCGTTCTCGTGCAGCAGGAGCAGGGTGTACGCGGCGATCGACTGGGCGTCGGTGATGTCGCCGCGCGCGACCATCGCCTCGAACTCCGCGCGCGGGAACCACGCCGAGCGCATGTCCTGCTCCTCGTGCTCCCGCTCGTGGAAGCCCTCGACGAGCTGCGTCGCCAGGAACACCCGGCCGCGCTGGCTGGACATGCCGGCCGCGACGTCCAGCAGGCCCAGCTCCACCAGCCTGCCCGCGCGGAGCCCGGTCTCCTCGCGCAGCTCCCGCTCGGCCAGCGCGATCGGCTCCTCGGTGGCCCGCTCCGGCGCGGTGCCCTGGGGGAACTCCCAGCGCCGCATCCCGAGCGGGTACCGGAACTGCTCGACCAGCCGCAGCCGCTCCCCGTCCAGCGGGATGATCAGCGCGTAGTCCGGCTTGTCCACCACGCCGTAGATCCCGGTCGTGCCGTCCGCCCGCCGGACCGGGTCCTCCCGGACCGTCATCCAGGGGTTCGCGTACACCTCACGCGATCCAAGGGTCTCCACGTTCACTCTCCCCGTGCCAACTCCGAGTGCCGACGTCCGTACGCGAAGTACACCACCAAGCCCACCACGGACCAGATGCCGAACGCCAACCACGTGGCCGGCGCGAGCCCGGCCACCAGCAGCGCGCACATGCCGAGCCCGAGCAGCGGCACCACCGGCACCCACGGCGTCCGGAACCCGCGCGGCAGGTCCGGCCGGGTGCGGCGCAGCACGATCACCCCGATGTTGACCAGCCCGAACGCGACCAGCGTCCCGATGCTGGTGGCCTCGGCGAGCTGGCCGAGCGGCACCAGGGCGGCCAGCACCGCGACGACCACGCCCACGATCAGGGTGTTGGCCGTGGGCACCCGCCTCGGCCCGACGCGGGAGAACACCTTCGGCACCAGCCCGTCGCGGGACATGGCGACCAGCACGCGCGTCTGTCCGTACAGGACGGTCAGGACCACGGAGGCGATCGCGATCACCGCGCCCGCCGAGAGCACCGTCGCCGGCCAGCTCGCGTCGGTGAGCCGCTGGAGCACGGTCGCGAGCGAGGCGTCCGAGCCCTCCAGCACGTCCACCCCGACCGCGCCGACGGCGGTGAGCGCGACCAGCACGTACACGACGGTCACGATGGCCAGCGAGAGCACGATGGCGCGCGGCATGTCCCGCTGCGGGTTCTTCGCCTCCTCGCCCGCCGTGGACGCCGCGTCGAACCCGATGAACGAGAAGAACACCAGCGACGCGGCACCGGTGATGCCCGCCACCCCGGCGGGCGCGAACGGCGCGAGGTTCGCCGACCGGAAGCCGAACACCGCCACCACGACGAAGAACAGCAGCACCAGGACCTTGAGGACGGTCGTCACGGTCGTGACCGCGGCGCTCTCCCGCACGCCGCCCACCAGCACGGCGGTGGCGAGCAGCACCACGACCGCCGCCGGCAGGTTGACCACGTCGCCGGACAGCGCCGCGGGCAGCTGCACGCCCAGCGTCGCGTCGAGGAAGGCGTTGAGGTAGCCGCTCCACCCGACCGCGACGGCGGCCACCGACACGCCGTACTCCAGCAGCAGGCACCACCCGCAGACCCAGGCGACCAGCTCGCCGAGCGTCGCGTAGGCGTAGGAGTAGGCCGAGCCGGACACCGGCACCGCGCCCGCCAGCTCGGCGTAGGACAGCGCGGAGAACAGGGCGGCCAGCGCGGCGACCGCGAACGACACCGCGACGGCCGGCCCGGCGACCGGCGCGGCCTGCCCGAGCACCACGAAGATGCCCGTGCCGAGCGTCGCGCCGACGGACAGGGCGATCAGCGGCACCAGGCCGAGCGTGCGGCGCAGCGACGTGTGCGCGCTCTCGTCGGCGATGCGGTCGACCGGCTTGGTGCGGAGGAGTGACACGGCGCCCGACGGTACCTGCCGGTCGTCCGGGTCCGGCACCCCGTAGCCTGTCGGCCGTGCGCCTAGTGATCGCTCGCTGCCAGGTCGACTACGTCGGACGCCTCACCGCCCACCTGCCGATGGCCCAGCGCCTGCTGCTGATCAAGGCCGACGGCTCGGTGTCCGTGCACAGCGACGACCGGGCGTACAAGCCGCTGAACTGGATGAGCCCGCCGTGCTGGCTCATCGAGGAACCGGACCTGTGGGTCGTGCAGAACAAGGCGGGCGAGAAGCTGATCATCACCCTGGCCGAGGTGCTGCACGACTCCAAGCACGAGCTGGGCCCGGAGCCCGGCCTGGTGAAGGACGGCGTGGAGGCCGACCTCCAGAAGCTGCTCGCGGAGCACGTGACGACGCTGGGCGAGGGCTGGACGCTGGTCCGGCGCGAGTTCCCGACCGCGATCGGGCCGGTCGACCTGATGTGCCGCGACGCGGCGGGCGGGTCGGTGGCGGTGGAGATCAAGCGCCGGGGCGAGATCGACGGCGTGGAACAGCTGACCCGCTACCTGGAACTGCTCAACCGCGACCCGCTGCTGGCCCCGGTGCGGGGCGTGTTCGCGGCGCAGCAGATCAAGCCGCAGGCGCGGACGTTGGCGGAGGACCGGGGCATCCGCTGCGTGGTCCTCGACTACGACGCCCTGCGCGGCATCGAACCCGACGAGTTCCGCCTGTTCTGAGGCGTGTGGCCCTTCCCTGACGTGCCCAGAGCCTGAGGGGCTGTTCCCTGCTCAGGACGGCTTGTCACTTCCGGCTGGGCTCCCGCGGCGCGGAGGGCGCTCTGCGGCGGTCCGAGATCAGCACGGAGGACGAGGACGTGCGGCGGCTGCACCTCGTGTGGTCGGCCGAAGCGCCGGCCACGGCGGGCGGCCGGTTCGACCGCTGAATTCCCCTTGCCGCGCCCATATCCGAAAAGTGCTCGGCAATGCCCGGTCGCGCGATCCGCCGTTCGGCCGCGTGGCAGGCGCGATCCGGCGATATACGCTGACTGCCCGGCAAAGGAGGGCGTCGTGCGCGGACGAAGACCCGGCCTGTCGGCCGTCCTGGTCCTGGTGCCGCTCGCCGTGCTCGCCGGCTGCGCGCAGCGGACCGCGCTCGTGCCGAAGCCGGACGTCCCGGTGCGGGTCGGGGCGAGTTCGGCCGCCGTCGCGCCCACCGCCCAGCTGGTCGCCCGGCCCAACGCCGGTCGCGCCGGTGACGAGGTCCGGCTCAGCGGCGAGGGGTACCCCGCCGGCGCGCGGGTCGTCTTCACCCTCCACGGCCGGCGGGTCGGTGACGCCACGACGGACGCCGCCGGGCGGTTCGCCGGTGCGCCGGTGGTGGTGCCGGATTCGTTCCGCGACGCCGAGCCCGGCGCGCAATTCGTGTTCGGCGCGACCTCCGGCCCGTTCTACGCCGAGACGCCGTTCGTGCTCACCCGCTAGCCCCGACCGCTCCACCCCTCGGCCCGCGCTCACCCGTTAGTCGGAAAACGCCAGGGAACCGCCCGTCCGGCGGACGAGGTCGACACCCGTCGCCAACCGTGCGGGCCGGCGCGCTCGCGCGAGTTCGCGGTCCGGTCGAAGTCGAGGACTGAACACCCCTCGACGTGGGTAGTTCAGCCCAGCGAAGTCCCCCCGGTTGCACTACGGTCGGCGTGATCGGGTGTGCGCTAGTGTCCGGTGTTGTTGGACCTTGTTTGAACAAGGAGGTGGGCGACGGTGCCCGTGCTCGCCGAGGGGCAGGCGGATCTCCGGCTGGACGCCGGGCCGCTCGACTACGCGCTGCTCGCGATCTACTTCGCGTTCGTCCTGGGCATCGGCTTCCTGGCGCGGCGCTCGGTGTCGTCCAGCCTGGACTTCCTGCTCTCCGGCCGCTCGCTGCCCGCCTGGGTCACCGGCCTCGCGTTCATCTCCGCCAACCTCGGCGCGATCGAACTGCTGGGCATGGCCGCCAACGGCGCGCAGTACGGCATGGCGACCGTGCACTACTACTGGATCGGCGCGATCCCGGCGATGGTCTTCCTCGGCCTGGTGATGATGCCGTTCTACTACGGCTCCAAGGTCCGCAGCGTCCCCGAGTTCCTGCGCCGCCGGTTCGGCAAGGGCGCGCACCTGGTCAACGCCGTCAGCTTCGCCGTCGCGCAGGTGCTGATCGCGGGCGTCAACCTCTACGCGCTGGCGTTCCTGCTCAACCTCATGCTCGGCTGGCCGATCCCGCTGTCGGTGGTGATCGCGGCGTTCGTCGTCCTCACCTACACCACGCTCGGCGGCCTGTCCGCGGCCATCTACAACGAGGTGCTCCAGTTCTTCGTGATCGTCGCGGCGCTGCTGCCGCTGACCCTCGTCGGCCTGCACCGGGTCGGCGGCTGGGACGGCCTGGTCGACCGGGTGACGGCCGGGCCCGGCGGCGCGGAGCAGCTGTCCGCGTGGCCGGCGACCGAGCTGACCGGCATCCAGAACCCGGTGCTCAGCGTGCTCGGCATCGTGTTCGGCCTGGGCTTCGTGCTGTCGTTCGGCTACTGGACGACCAACTTCGCCGAGGTGCAGCGCGCGCTGTCGGCCAAGAGCATGTCGGCCGCCCGCCGCACGCCGATCATCGGCGCGTACCCGAAGGCGCTGATCCCGTTCGTGGTCATCATCCCCGGCATCATCGCGGCGCTGGTGGTGCCCGAGCTGAGCGCGCTGAAGGCGGGCGACGACAGCTCCGGCATCGTCTACAACAACGCGCTGCCCGCGCTGATCGGCGAGCTGCTGCCGAACGGGATGCTCGGCATCGCCATCACGGGCCTGCTGGCCTCGTTCATGGCGGGCGTCGCGGCGAACGTGTCCTCGTTCAACACGGTCTTCACCTACGACCTGTGGCAGGACTACGTGCGCAAGGACCGCCCGGACGAGTACTACCTGCGGATCGGCCGGCTGGCCACGATCGGCGGCACGCTGGTCGCCATCGGCACGGCGTTCCTCGCCGCCGGCTACGGCAACATCATGGACTACATCCAGGCGCTGTTCTCGTTCTTCAACGCGCCGCTGTTCGCGACGTTCATCCTGGCGATGTTCTGGAAGCGGATGTCGGCCGCGGCCGGCTGGATCGGCCTGGTCTCGGGCACGCTCGCGGCGGTGCTGGTGTTCGTGCTCGCCGAGACCGGCGTCGTGGACCTGCCCGGCCAGGGCGCGAGCTTCGTCGGCGCGGGCGTGGCGTTCGCGGTGGACATCCTGGTGAGCGTGGCGGTCACGTCGGTCACCCGGCCGGTGCCGGAGGAGCGGCTGGTGGGGCTGGTCTACAGCCTGACGCCCAAGGAGAGCCGCCGGCACTCCGCCACGGGTGAGGACGCCGGCTGGTACCGCTCGCCGGTGGTGCTCGGCGTCGGCGTGCTCGTGCTGACCATCGTGCTCAACATCGTCTTCGGCTGAGGGAGGTCGTCGTGGCGCACAAGGCCGGTCTGTTCGACCTGAGGCTCGTGATCGCCGTCCTGTTCGGCGTCTACGGGGTGATCCTGGCGGTGGTCGGGCTCGGCTTCACTGACGAGGCCGACCTGGCCAAGTCCGACGGGCTCAACATCAACCTGTGGGCCGGCGTCGGGATGGTGGTGCTGGCGGCGGTGTTCGCCACGTGGACGTTCCTGCGCCCGATCGTGGTGCCGGACGAGGACGCCGCCGACCGCGCCTAGCGGCGCGCGTGGAGGGGGTTGAAGGCTTCGACGGTCCAGGTGTCGAGCCAGCGGACAGCGCGGCGAATGCGGTCGCGCACTCGTGCTCCTTTCGATAGGGGTACACCGGGTACAGCGCGTCGATCTACTGAATCGTTCCCGTATCGCTTGGTGAGGCCCGACACAGGGATCTCTCCACGAATGGCGGATTCGATCGCTACCGTGCTCACGTGCCCCGCCTCGTCGCTGTCCTGTGCGCGCTCCTCGTCGTCTCCGGTTGTGCCGGCGCCGACCTCGCCAAGCACAAGCCGTACCCGCGCAGCACCATCCAGGCGAACGCGGAGAAGGTCACCGAGACCACCGGCGCGACGCCGACCGACACCCCGAGCGGTCAGCCGGTCGACCCGGCCTTCGCACCGGACAAGCTCCGGCTGACCGACCCGTGCAAGCTGCTCGACCGCGAGGTCCTGGCGCAGTTCGGCAAGCCCGGCGAGGTCTCGCCCACCGGGTTCAGCCGGTGCTCCAACTACATGGCGGACAAGAACGGCAAGGACCTCGCGGTCAGCGTCGAGATCGGCCAGACGATGGCCACCGAGCTGAAGAAGGCGGACAAGCAGCTCGCCGGCCTCAAGAGCTACGAGCAGACGCTGGACTCCAGCGCCTGCTTCGTCTCGGTGATCACGCAGGAGCGGCCACCGCTGGGCCTGACCGTCCAGATCGGCTACCAGGACGGCGACGCGTGCGGCCCCGGCCGCAAGGTGGCCGAGTCCGTGGTGGGGCTGCTCAAGGCCAGGGCGGGCGCGCAGTCGCCGCCGAAGGACTCGCTGGTCCGGCTGGACCCGTGCGCGCTGGTGGACCAGTCCGCCGTGGCCGCGGCCGTCGGACCCGCGAGCCGGATGTTCCCGTACGGGCTGCACACCTGCTCGTGGGTGGCCGACGCCAAGGAAGTCTCCCTCGACCTGCGGTCGACCTTCGTCCCGCCGGACCGCCGGTTCGACGCCAAGCAGACCGAAGTGGACCTCGGCGGCGGGGTCACCGGCTACCAGCTCGCGAACACCGGCGCGTACCCGTCGTGCACGGTGCAGTGGGTGCAGCGGATGAACACCGGCGAGGAGGGCGAGCTGGTGGCGGTCAAGTCGGCGGGTCAGAAGAAGGCGGAGTTCGACCGGTGCGCGACGGCCGTGGCGTTCGCCAAGGCCGTGCTGCCCAAGATCCCGAAGGGCTGACGGGGCTGACATCGCCGGTGTCGGCCGTTACTGTCGAGTAACACCTTCGTGCACCTTGGAGGGCCTCATGACGCAGACCGCTCCCACCGGCCCGCCGCGGGTCGACGAGCAGCGGAGGTTCGCCTCGCTGGACCCCCGCACGGGCGAGGTCGTCGCGCACCACCCCGTGCACGGCGAGGCCGAGGTGCGCGCGGCGGTGGAGGCGGGCCGGGCGGCGGCGGCGTTCTGGGACGGCCTCGGGTTCGACGGCAGGCGCGCCCGGCTCGACGCGTGGCGCAGGCTGCTGGTCCGCCGGCTCGACGAGCTGCTGGCGCTGGTCAGCGCCGAGACCGGGAAGTCGGCCGACGACGCGCGCACCGAGCTGGCGCTGGTCGTCGACCACCTGCACTGGGCGGCCCGGCAGGCGGCCGGGGTGCTGGGCAGGCGCAAGGTCAAACCCGGCGTGCTGATGTACAACCACGCGGCGACGCTGGAGTACCGGCCGCTGGGCGTGGTGGGCGTCATCGGGCCGTGGAACTACCCGGCGTTCACCCCGATGGGGTCGATCGCGTACGCGCTGGCCGCCGGCAACGCCGTGGTGTTCAAGCCGAGCGAGTACACGCCCGGCGTGGGGGTGTTCCTGGCCGAGGCGTTCGCGGAGGTCGTGCCCGAGCACCCGGTGTTCCAGGTGGTGACGGGGTTCGGCGAGACCGGCGCGGCGCTGTGCGCGGCCGGGGTGGACAAGCTCGCGTTCACCGGCTCCACGGCGACCGGGCGGAAGGTCATGGCGGCGTGCGCCGCGACGCTGACGCCCGTGCTGGTGGAGTGCGGCGGCAAGGACCCGCTGATCGTGGCCGAGGACGCGGACGTCGAGGCCGCCGCCGAGGCCGCCGTGTGGGGCGGGATCTTCAACTCCGGCCAGACGTGCGCGGGCGTCGAGCGGGTGTACGTGGTGGACGCCGTGCACGACCGGTTCGTCGGGCTGGTGGCCGAGAAGGCGCGCAGGCTGCGGCCCGGTGGCGAGCCGGGCGCGGACTTCGGGCCGATCACCATGCCCCGGCAGGTGGAGGTCATCCGGTCGCACGTCGCCGACGCCCTGGCGCGGGGCGGGCGGGCGGTCGTGGGCGGGCTGGAGTCGGTCCGGCCGCCGTACGTCGAGCCGGTGGTGCTGGTGGACGTGCCCGAGGACGCCCTGGCCGTCACCGAGGAGACGTTCGGGCCGACCCTCGTGGTGAACCGGGTGGCCGACGTGGACGAGGCCGTGCGGCGCGCCAACGCGCTGCCCTTCGGGCTGGGCGCGACGGTGTTCTCGCGCAACCGGGGCGACGAGCTGGCGGCGCGGCTGCGCTGCGGGATGGTGTCGGTGAACTCCGTGCTGGCGTACGCGTCCGTGCCGGGGCTGCCGTTCGGCGGGGTGGGCGACTCGGGGTTCGGGCGCATCCACGGCGAGGACGGCCTGCGCGAGTTCGCCTACGCGCACGCGGTGACCCGCAAGCGGTTCGGCGCGGCCCTCGACCCGATGACGTACGAGCGCGGCTCGCGCACCATGCGGCGGGTCCTGCGCCTCGTGCGGCTGCTTTACGGGCGCTGAGCGTTCCCCGTGCCGGTGGGGTAGGAAGGTGGGTGACCATCGGTGATGGAGGTCACCCTTGAAGAAGATCATCAACGATCCGGCGACGGTGGTGGCGGACGCGCTGCGCGGCATGGCCCTCGCGCACGCCGACCTGCTCGACGTCCAGTACGACCCGGCGGTGGTGGTGCGGGCCGACGCGCCGGTGCCGCGCAAGGTCGCGGTGGTCTCCGGCGGCGGCTCGGGCCACGAGCCGCTGCACGGCGGGTTCGTCGGGCGCGGGATGCTCGACGCGGCCTGCCCCGGCGCGGTGTTCACCTCGCCGACCCCGGACCAGGTGCAGGCCGCCCTGGCCCGCACGGACGGCGGCGCGGGCGCGGTGCTGATCGTGAAGAACTACACCGGTGACGTGCTGAACTTCGAGACCGGCGCCGAACTGGCCGCCGTGGACGGCGTCGACGTGCGCACGGTGGTGGTCGACGACGACGTGGCGGTGCGGGACTCGCTGTTCACCGCCGGCCGCCGCGGCGTGGGCGGCACCGTGCTGGTGGAGAAGGTCGTCGGCGCCGCCGCCGAGCGCGGTGTCGGCCTCGACGGCTGCGAGGCGTTGGCGCGCAAGGTGATCGGCCAGGTCCGCTCGATGGGCCTGGCGCTGTCGCCGTGCACCGTCCCGCACGCCGGGCAGCCGAGCTTCGCGCTGGGCGACGACGAGATGGAGCTGGGCGTCGGCATCCACGGCGAGCCGGGGCGGCGGCGGGTGCCCCTCGCGCCCGCCGACTCGCTGGTGCCCGCGCTGCTCGACCCGATCCTGGCGGACCTGCCGTTCGCCGAGGGCGACAGGGTGCTGCTGTTCACCAACGGCATGGGCGGCACACCGCTGATGGAGCTGTACCTGGCGCACGGCATCGCCGAGCGGCTGCTGGCCGAGCGCGGGATCACCGTGGAGCGGCGGCTGGTCGGCCCGTACGTCACCAGCCTGGAGATGCAGGGCATGAGCCTGACGTTGCTGAAGCTGGACGACGAGCTGGTCGAGCTGTGGGACGCGCCCGTGCGCACGGCGGCCCTGCGGTGGGGTGTCTGATGGGGTGCACGGCCGAGCGGGTGGCGGAGGCGCTGCGGGCGGTGGCGCGGGTGGTCGCCGAGCACCGGGACGAGCTGGTGCGGCTGGACCGGGAGATCGGCGACGGCGACCACGGCGAGAACCTGAACCGCGGCTTCGCGGCCGTGGTGTCCAAATTGGACGCCGAGGTGCCCGCGACGCCCGGTGCGGTGCTGAAGCTGGCGGCCACCACGTTGATCTCCACGGTCGGCGGTGCGGCCGGTCCGCTGTACGGGACGGGGTTCCTGCGCGCGGCGGCGGCGGTGGGTGATGCGGGGGAGTTGGACGCGGCGGCGGTGGCGGGTGCGCTGCGGGCGGCGCTGGAGGGCGTCGTGGCGCGGGGCAAGGCGGTCGTGGGGGACAAGACGATGGTGGACGCGCTGACGCCCGCGGTGGGTGCGGCGTCGGCCGCGGTCGCCGGCGGCGACGTGGCCGGGGTGCTGGACGCCGCGGCCGAGGCGGCGGAGCGGGGTGCGGAGTCGACCGTGCCGCTGGTGGCGCGCAAGGGGCGGGCGTCTTACCTGGGTGAGCGGGCGGTCGGGCACCTCGATCCCGGTGCGCGGTCGACGTCGTTGCTGCTGCGGGCGTTGGCCGGGAGCGCTCGGTGAGGCGGCGCGCGGGTGGGTGCGGCGCGGCGGGGCGGGGTGGTTCGCCGGGGCTGAGTGGTCGGCCGGGGCCGAGGGGGCGGCTCGCCTGGTGGGGGAGCGGTGGTGCGCGGGTCGCGGTGCCCCGTGCTCGGTGTGGCGTCGCGGTGGCCGGGTCCGGTGAGGACCTGCGGGAGGTCGCGGCGCGTGGTGTCGGCCGGTGTGGTGGGAGGTCGTGGTGATCGGGCTCGTGGTGGTGTCGCACAGCAGGTTGCTGGCCGACGGGGTGGCGGAGCTGGCCGGCCAGATGGCGCCGGACGTGACGATCGCGCCGTCCGGCGGTGACGGTGCGGGTGGGCTGGGCACGGATTTCGACGCGGTCACCGAGGCGGTCTCGCGGGCGGACTCGGGTACGGGCGTCGTGGTGCTGTTCGACCTGGGCAGCGCGCGGATGGTCGCCGAGATGGCGGCCGAGGCGTCGGCCGGCGACGTGCGGGTGGTGGACGCACCGCTGGTCGAGGGGGCGGTCGCGGCCGCCGTCGCGGCGCAGCGCGGGTCGGACCTGGACGAGGTGGCCGCCGCGGCGACCGGTGACCGCGCCGCGCCCGCCGGGGCCAGGGGCGAGGCGTCGGGTGGCGGTTCAGCAGGGGTGCTCGGTGACGGTTCCGCCGGGGGTTCGGAGGACGGTTCCGTCGGGGTTCCTGGTGGCGGTCCCGCCGGGGTCTCCGGTGGCGGTTCGGCCGAGACGCCCGGTGACAGGGCCGCCGGGATCCCCGGTGGAGGGTCGGCCGAGCTGTCGGGTGGCGGTTCGGCCGAGCTGTCCGGTGGAGGGTCGCCCGGTGCGCCCGCCGAGCACGCCGTCCGGGAGGAGGTCGAGCTGACCAACGAGGTCGGCCTGCACGCCCGGCCCGCCGCCCTGGTGGCGCGTTCGCTGACCGGTCTGGACGCACGGGTGCGCGTGCGCTTCGGGCCGGGGGAAGCGGATGCGACCAGCGTGCTCGCCCTGATGGGGCTGGGCGCTCCGGGCGGCGCGCGGGTCGAGGTGGTGGCGACCGGACCCGACGCCGCCGAGGCGGTGCGGCGATTGCGCGACCTCGCCGCGCGCGACTTCGACGAATAGCGGACAAAAGCACCCACCTCGGTCGACCAACTTCACTCGCCGCACGTGAGAGTACGATGTACGCGCATGACTGCCCGTAAGAATGCGGTGTACACGCATGACTGCGCGTAGGAGTACGGTGTACGCGCATGTGTGGGCAGTGGCGGGATGCGGATGTGAATCCTGCACGGGCTGGTGTGGCGGGTTGTGTGTCGGCTGCCCGTTCTTCAGGGTTGGAGTATGGTGTACGCCTAAATTGGGCGATGGGGTAGGAGTACGACGTACGCGTATGGATTCCCGTGGCGCTGTGGGGTGTCGGCCGGGCGGGTGGGCTTGACCGGTTTCTTGCTCGATGTGGATGGTGAAGGTCACGTGAAGGCCGGGTGGCCGTCGTGGGATAGTCGGGCGCAAGTTACCGTTCGGTAGCAGCTCCGCCGAGTGGGAGGTAGAGCAGTGACGCGCCAGTTCGACACGGTCGGAGTCATCGGTCTCGGCACGATGGGCGCGGGCATCGCGGAGGTGCTTGCCCGGACCGGTCGCACCGTCCTCGCGGTGGACGTCGACGACGAGGGGTTGGCGCGCGGGCGCGGGCACCTCGACCACTCGACCGGGCGCGCGGTGGCCAAGGGCAAGCTCACCGCCGCCGACCGCGCCCGGCTGCTGGACCGGATCACCTTCCACACCTCCCTGGACGCCCTCGCCGACGCCGACCTCGTCATCGAGGCCGTGCCGGAACAGCTCGACCGCAAGGCCGACGTGCTCGCCGCCCTCGACCGGATCTGCGGGCCGGACACCGTCCTCGCGTCCAACACGTCCTCACTGTCGATCACCGAGATCGGCGTGCGCACCGGACGTCCCGGCAAGGTCGTCGGGATGCACTTCTTCAACCCCGCGCCGGTGCTGAAGCTGGTCGAGGTCGTCCGCACGGTGGTCACCGAGCCGGACGTCGTGACCGACGTGGTCGCGTTCGCCGAATCCCTCGGCAAGACACCGGTCGTCATCGGCGACCGCGCCGGGTTCATCGCCAACGCGCTGCTGTTCGGCTACCTCAACCACGCCGTGCGGATGTACGAATCCCGTTACGCCACAAGGGAAGACCTCGACGCGGCCATGCGCCACGGCTGCGGCTACCCGATGGGACCGCTGGCGCTGCTCGACCTCATCGGCCTCGACACGGCCTACGAGATCCTCGACACGATGTACCACCAGTCCCGCAACCGGCTCCACGCGCCCGCCCCGCTGCTCAAGCAGATGATCACGGCGGGACTGCTGGGCCGCAAGAGCGGGCGTGGCTTCTACGCCTACGACGGGCCCGACTCGCCGACCGTCGTGCCCGACGCGCTGACACCCGTCGCGTCCGCCGACGCCGCGCCCGCGCGGGAGGTGCGGCGGGTCGGCGTGGTCGGCACCGGCGTCATGGCGACCGGCATCGCGGAGGTGTTCGCCAAGCGCGGCTACGACGTCGTCCTGCGGGCCCGTTCGCGGGACAAGGCCGAGGCGGCGCTGGGCCGGGTGCGCGGGTCGCTGGACAAGGCGGTCGCGCGCGGCCGGCTGGCGGAGGCCGACCGGGACGCGGCGCTGGCCCGCGTCACACCCGCGGTCGAGTTCGCGGACCTCGCCGACTGCGACCTCGTGGTCGAGGCCGTCGCGGAGGAGCTGGCGGTCAAGAGGTCCGTGTTCCGCGCGCTGGACGACGTCTGCAAGCCGGGCGCGGTGCTCGCCACCACCACGTCCTCGCTGCCGGTGATCGAGTGCGCGGCGGCCACCTCGCGGCCCGGCGACGTGGTGGGCCTGCACTTCTTCAACCCGGCGCAGGTGATGAAGCTGGTGGAGGTCGTCGGGACCATCGCCACGTCCGCCGACGTCGTCGCCACCGCCCGGCGGGTGTGCCTGGACCTGGGCAAGCAGCCGGTGCACTGCGGCGACCGCGCCGGGTTCATCGTCAACGCGCTGCTCTTCCCGTACCTCAACGACGCGGTGAAGATGCTGGAGGCGCACTACGCGTCCGCCGACGACATCGACAACGCCATGAAGGTCGGCTGCTCGCTGCCGATGGGGCCGTTCGAACTGCTGGACGTCGTCGGCCTGGACGTGTCCCTGGCCATCGAGCGCACGCTCTACCTGGAGTTCCGCGAAGCCGGCTTCGCGCCCGCGCCGCTGCTGGAGCACCTGGTGACGGCGGGCAGGCTCGGCCGCAAGACCGGCAAGGGTTTCCGCGACTACACCTGAGTGCCGGGTGGTCCTCCGCGTTTGGCATGGTGGTCGCATGCGGCGTGCGGTTCTCTCGGTCCTGGTGGCAGCGCTCGGCCTGACGTCCGGCTGCGCGTACACGGTGAACGGCACCCCGGTGTCGGCCGGCGTGCTGGACATCGAACCGCCGTTCTCGTCCACCGAGCAGAAGCCGACGCCCCGGTCCGGCGAGCGGGAACCGACGCCCCGGTCCGGTGAGCCCGACGCGGACGCCGTCGGCGACGTGTGCAAGCTGCTGACGTGGAAGGACCTGCCCTACGAGGTGCGGGACAAGTCGGCGGCGCCCACCGACACCGGCTACGACCCGAAGTTCGACCAGTCGTGCAAGTGGCAGACCACGGTCGACCAGCTCGACGTCGGCGTGACGCTGCGCTTCCGCGCCGGTCGGCCGATCACGCTGGAGCAGACGAACGGCGAGTTCGACCTGGGCGACCGCAAGGTCAAGTACTTCGACCGCACCACGGACACCAGCGTGCAGCCGTCGTGCGTGCTCGTCATGGACTACGCCGGTGGTGGGCTCGGCATCATCGTGATCGACGGGTCGGCCCGGTACGGGGCGATCTGCGAGCAGGGCAAGAAGGTCGCCGAGGTGCTCCGGTCGAAGGAGCCGACCGGCTGAGCCGCCGCGGCGACCTCGTCGCGTTCGACCCCTGCGGCGACGTGCGCGCGGTGGGGTGTTGCGGTGGGTGACACGTCCGACCGCCCTCGGCCTCTCGGCGTGGGGCGGTGCGGGGGCGTCAGCTACAGCACCCGCCGCCGCAGCACCCGCCACCACCGCCGGCCGGCGCGGCGGTCGCGCCGACACCGCCGAGGCCGACCATCGACAGCAGCTTGACCGTGTCGTCGTGGCCGTGCGGGCAGGTGGCCGGCTCGGACGCCTCGCTCATCGGGCGCTTCACGTCGAACGTCGACCCGCAGGACTTGCAGCGGAATTCGTAGGTGGGCACGTCCCTATTGTGGCGGCTGCTCGGGCAGCAGCACCAGCGCCGGTACGGCTGACGCCGCCAGCGCGGAGACCAGCGTCAGCAGCGGCAGCCCGTGCGCCCAGCCGAGCGCGGCGGCGGCGGCGTGCGCCGCGGTGAACGTCGCCACCCACGTCCGCGACCGGGGGCGCACCAGCATCGTCGCGAGCCCCGCGCCGGCCGTGACCAACAGGATCGTGCACGAGGCCAGCAGCATGCCCTGGTGGGGGCCGATCGGCCGGTTCGCCGGGGTCAGGTCGCCCACCCCGGCGCGCACGGCGGGTTGGGCGACCACCGCCATCTCCAGTAACAACAGAACGCCGACCACAGCCCGCTGCCACCTGTTCACCCCACGGACCGTATTCGATCACCGGTCGCGCTCGGGATACCCTCGTCCGCCGTGCCCCGCCGCAACCGCCCGCAACGCCCCGACGAGCCCCCTCCGCTCGGCGGCCACGGGTGGGCGAGGTCGGAGAGCGCACCGGACGGCGAGTGGCTGGTCCGCAACGTCTCGGGCGCGAGCACCACGAAGACCTACCGCTGTCCGGGCTGCGACCACGAGATCAGGCCGGGCACGCCCCACGTCGTGGCGTGGCCGGCCGGCGACTACGGCTCGGTCGAGGACCGGCGGCACTGGCACCAGCACTGCTGGACCAGCCGCGCCCGCCGGGGCCCGATGCGCCGCCGCTGATCACGCTTCGCCGGTCACCGGTGTGCCCAGAGGAGGCGGGGCTATCCGTCTGAGTGGGTGCGGGCGTTCGCCGGCCAACCCGCGCGGTCCGGGTGGGTGGCGTCCGGCGGAGGCCGGTGTCGGAGAGGTCGGTGTCAGGCGCGCAGGGTCGCCTCCTCCCGTCGGTAGACCAGCACCGGGCCGTCGATCGTGATGCTGTCGCCCGCGTGCGTGAAGCCCAGCTTCCTCGCCACGCGCTGGGAGGGCTCGTTGTCCGGGTCGGTGATGATCACGACCGGCCGGTCCGGCCGCGCCCGGTCCGCCCACTCGACGGCCGCGCGCGCCATCTCCGTCGCGTAGCCCCGGCCCCAGTGCGCGGGCCGGAACCGGTAGAACAGGTTGAGCGTCGGCTCGCCGTCCAGCCGGTGGTGGCGCAGGCCGCCGAACCCGACCACCTCGCCGGTCGGCGGCAGCTCCACCGCCCAGTACCCGATGCCGTCGTGCGCCCAGTGCGCCTGCCACTCGGCCAGCATCCCGGCCACCTCCTCCGGCGACGGCGGACCGGCCGGGTTGTAGCGGTGGGTCCGCGGGTCGGACAGGACGGTGATCGCGGCGCGCAGGTCACCCGGCCCGGCCCGCCGCAGCAGGAGCCGGTCGGTGCGGATCTCATCCGGGCTCGACGTCATGGGAGGCACGTTAGCGACGGGGACCGACAATTCCGGGTATGGACCTCTCACCGTTGGTGCTGCTGCACGCGTTCCCGTTCGACGGCCGCCTGTGGGACGGCGTGCGGGCGGAGCTGGACCCGCTCACGCCCGACCTGCGCGGCGCGGGCCGGGAACCCGACCTGGGCGTGCTGGCCGACGACGTGCTGCGCGACCTGGACCGGCGCGGTGTCGACCGGGTGGTGCTCGGCGGCTGCTCGCTCGGCGGGTACGTCGCCATGTCGCTGCTGAGGCGCGAGCCGTCGCGGGTGGCCGGGCTGGTGCTCGCCGACACGCGGTTCACGGCCGACGGCGACGAAGCCCGCGCCGGTCGGCTGGTCATGGCCGAGCGGGTGCTCGCCGAGGGCGTCGGGTGGGTGCCGGACGCCGTGCTGCCGGGGCTGCTGGGGCCGTCGCCGTCGGACGCCGTGGTGGCGCGGGCCCGCGCGCTGATCCTGGACCAGCCCGCCGCGGAGGTGGCCTGGACGCAGCGGGCGATGGCCGGGCGGCCGGACTCCCGCGCGGTGCTGGCGGCGGTGGACGTGCCCGCGCTGGTGCTGGTCGGCGCGGAGGACGCGCTGACGCCGCCCGCCGTGGCCCGCGAACTGGCCGACGTGGTGCCGCGCGGTGAGTACGCGGAGCTGCCCGGCGTGGGGCACCTGACGCCGCTGGAAGCACCGAAAGCGTTTGCGGCGGCGGTGCTCGACTGGCGGCGGCGGGTCGGCGTGTAGCGCGCGACCGGCGGTGGGCGCGCGGGACCGCCGATCAGCGCGCGGGATCGGCGGTCGGCGCGCGGGATCGCAGCGGTCAGCGCTTGCCGGTGCGGCTCTTCGGGTTCGGGCGGGCGATCTTCTGGGTCGGCCCGTCCGGCGCGGCCTGCGGCTTGCCGTCGGACGCCTGCTTGCCGGTGGCCGCCGGGGTCGCGCCCTGCGGCTCCGCGGTCGGCTGGTGCTGCGCGGGCTGGCCCTGGGTCGCCGGGTTCTGGGTCGCGGGGTTCTGGGGCGTCGGGTTCTGGGGAGCCTGGCCCTGCGCGGGCTGCTGCTGGTGCTGCGCGGGCCGGTTCTGCGCCTGGCCCGCCTGCTGCTGCGCGGGCTGCTGCTGCGCGGGCTGCTGCTGCGCGGGCTGGTTCTGCGCGGGCTGGTTCTGTGCCGGTTGGTTCTGAGCCGGGGCGCGCTCCTCCTCCAGCGGGTCCAGCAGCGGCGTGACCTCGTGCAGCGCCGTCCGGACCGCGTGCAACTGCTGCGACAGCCGGTTGCGGAGCTGCTTGAGGGCGTCGACCTTCTGCGCCGCCTGCGTGACCCGGCGGTTCGACTCCTCGGTGGCCTCCCGCACCCGGCGGTTCGCCTCGTCGGTCGCCTCCTGGACCCGCGCGGTGGCCTCGCTGATCGAGTCGTGGCGGCGGCGGTTCGCCTCCTCGGTCGCCTCGCGCACCAGTCGCTGGGCCTCCGCGTTCGACGCCGCCTGCTCCTGCGCGATCTGGGCGCGCACCCGCGCCGCCTCCTCGGCCGCCTCCCGCACCCGGCGGTCGGCCTCGGCCTTGCTGGACGCCTCCTGCTCGGCGAGCACCTTCATCGACTCGACGCGGCGCGCGGCCATCGCGATCTCGAAGTCCTCCTCGACGGTGGTCCTGCGCTGCTGGGACTCCTCGTCGAGCTTCGCCGCCGTGTCGCGCGCCTCGCCCACGATGCGCTCGGCCTCGGCGCGCGCCGTCTCCAGCACGCCGCGGTGCTCGGCCTCCATCTCGGTGCGGCGCTGGTCGAGGTCGGCGATCAGCTTCTCGTACCGCGTGCGCAGCACGGCCGCGTCCGACTCGGCCTTCGCGCGGATGTGGCCGCCCTCGGCCTCCGCCCGCGCCTTGATCTCGTTCGCCTCGTCCTGGGCCAGCCGCAGCATCCGCTGGAGGCGTTCGCTCAGGCCCTCCAGCGTCGTGGGCGGCAGGGACAGCCGCTCGACCTGACCGCGCAGCTCGGCGATCTCGGAGCGCGCGGCCTCCAGCTGGCGGCTCAGGTCGTTCGTCTGCGACACCGCCGCGTCCCGGTCGGCCGCGAGCAGCCGCAGGTCCGAGTCGAGGCGCTCCAGGTGGTCCTCGACCTGCGCGCGGTCGTAGCCGCGCTTGACGATGTCGAAGCCGGTTCCCAGGGGGACGAGGTCACGGTCGTCGGCGAGGCCCATGAGGGTCACGCTACCCGTTCCGGGGGTGCGGGTGGCACCCTGCCACCCGCACGACCACACGTTCTTCTTTACACGCCCCGGAAACGGTTGATCCCGGTCAGGTGCTCCGCGCGGAGTTCGTGATCGAGGACACCCAGGCCCTCCTCCGGCGCGAGGCACAGCACGCCGACCTTGCCCTGGTGGGCGTTGCGGTGGACGTCGTGCGCCGCTTGGCCGGTGTCCGCCAACGAGTACACCTTGGACAGTGTCGGGTGGATGCGGCCCTTGGCGATCAAGCGGTTGGCCTCCCACGCCTCGCGGTAGTTCGCGAAGTGCGACCCGATGATCCGCTTGAGGTTCATCCACAGGTAGCGGTTGTCGTACTGGTGCAGGTACCCGCTGGTGGACGCGCACGTGACGATCGTGCCGCCGCGCTTGGCGACGAACACCGACGCGCCGAACGTCTCCCGACCGGGGTGCTCGAACACGATGTCCGGGTCGTCACCGCCGGTGAGTTCCCGGATCTTCGCGCCGAGCCGCTTCCACTCCTTCGGGTCCTGTTCGTGCTCGTCCTTCCAGAACCGGTAACCCTCCGCGGTCCGGTCGATGATCAGCTCCGCGCCCATGCGCCGGCAGATCTCCGCCTTCTCCGGCGAGGACACGACGCAGACCGGCGTCGCGCCGCCGTTGAGGGCGAACTGCGTGGCGTACGAGCCGAGACCGCCGGACGCGCCCCAGATCAGCACGGTGTCGCCCTGCTTCAGGTTCGCGCCGTTGGTCGACACGAGCTGCCGGTAGGCGGTGGAGTTCACCAGACCGGGCGACGCGGCCTCCTCCCAGGTGAGGTGCCGGGGCATGGGCATCAACTGGTTGGCCTTGACCAGCGCGATCTCGGCGAGGCCGCCGAAGTTCGTCTCGAAGCCCCAGATCCGCTGCTCCGGGTCGAGCATGGTGTCGCCGTGCCCGTCCGGGTGCTCCAGCTGGACGTCCAGGCAGTGCGCGACGACCCGGTCGCCGGGCCGCCACGCGTTCACCCCCGGACCGGTGCGCAGCACGACGCCGGCGAGGTCGGAGCCGACCACGTGGTAGGGCAGGTCGTGCTTGGCCGCTTCCGGCGCGCTGCGGCCGTACCGCTGGAGGAAGCCGAACGTCGACATCGGCTCGAAGATCGACGTCCACACCGTGTTGTAGTTGATCGCGGACGCCATCACGGCGACCAGCGCCTCGCCCGGCCCGAGCTCCGGCGTGGGGACCTCGTCCAGGTGGAGCGACTTGCGCGGGTCCTTGTCCTTGGTCGCGACGCCTTGGAACATCTCGACCTCGTCGGCGTGCACGGTGACGCCCCGGTAGGTCTCCGGCACGTCCAATGATCCGATCGCGTCCAGTTCGTCGGCGAGGATCGCGTCGAGGATCTTCTGCACGGCGTTCCCTCCCTGCTCAGGGGTGCTCGGGATGAGCGGCGATGGACGCAGGTCCACGTGGATGCCGGAGGTTACCCATCGGTAACCGATTCAGAGTCGCCCCTGTGAGCCATCGCACTGGCGGCCTTCCCGTTCGGGCAGCCTTGACCGGGCGGCCAACCAAGCGGAGCATCGGGGGCGTCCGACGTGCAGGACGGAGGTGCAGGTCATGACCAAGGCGTGGACCAGGTGGCAGGACTGGGTGGAAGTCGTGATCGGGGTGGCGGTGCTGCTCTCGCCCCTCGTGGTCGAGACGTCCGCCGCGGCGATGTGGACGATGATCGTGCTCGGCGCGCTGATCGCCGTCGACGGCTTCGCGTCGCTCGCCAACCCGTCGATGGTGTTCGGCGAGTGGTTCCAGGTGGTCCTCGGCGCGCTGCTGTTCATCTCGCCGTGGGTGCTCGGCTACAGCGACCTGACGGGCGCGTCGTGGGTGTCGTGGATCGGTGGCGTGCTCACCGTCGTCGCCGGTGCGATGGCCATGCCCGCGGCGAACGCGGCGCACTCGCGACTGGCGGGCACCGCGTAGCACCGCTCCGCACCACGCCGTCCCGGTGCCGCCGGGGCGGCGAGGCCGCCCGAGAGCCGGTCGTCCGTCGGCTCGGCGCTCGTCACGCCGCGTCGCGCCGCGTCGCTCGCGAGGGTCGACGCGGAGCGGTCCGGACGACCGGCGCGGCCTCGTGACCACCCACCGCACCGAGGAAGGTTCGACCGTTGGCAGGGAACTCGTCGGCCAGGGAACGGATTCTGAGCGCGGCCGAGGAGTTGTTCGCCGAGGCGGGGTTCGACGCCACGCCGACGTCGCGCGTCGCCGAGCGCGCCGGGGTGCCCAAGGGGCTCGTGCACTACTACTTCCGGCGCAAGCAGGACCTGCTGACCGCGCTCGTGCGACGCCTGCCGGACGGCGCGGTGGACGCGCGCCGGGTCGTGGTCGTCGGCGACATCGCCGAGAGCCTGCGCAGGCTGGTGGCCGCGCTGGACGCCCGGCTCGACGCCTCACCGCTGCTCAGCCACCTGCTGTGGCGGGAGGCGGACACGCACGCGGCGGTGCGGGAGGCGCTGCACGCCCGCTACCGGCTGGTGGCGGCGCAGGTCCGGCAGGTGATCCTGGCCGCCGGTGGCGCGGCCGTGGCCGCGAAGGACGTGGACAGCGCGTCCGCGCTCGTCGCCCACGCGGTGAGCTACCGCCACTCGGTCGCCCGGCACGCGCCGGGCGACGACCGGATGGACCGCGAGCTGTCCTTCGTCGCCGCCGCGCTCCGGTGACCGCCGGCCGGTTCGGCGATCGCCGCCGGCACCGTTACCCGTCCGGCGCGCCCGGCTCGTCCGATCAGTGGCCGCCCGCCGGCTCGACCAGCTCGACCAGCACACCGCCTGCGTCCTTCGGGTGGACGAAGTTCACCCGACTGCCGGACGTGCCGCGCCGCGCCTGCTCGTAGAGCAACCGCAGGCCCTTGGCCCGCAACGCCTCGGCGGCGGCGTCCACATCGGACACCCGGTAGGCGAGCTGCTGGAGACCCGGCCCGGAGCGCCCGATGAACTTGGCGATGGTCGACTCCGGGGTCAGCGGCGCGAGCAGCTGCACGGCCGCGCCGTCGCCCGCGTCGCCGGGCGCGCGCAGCATCGCCTCCCGGACGCCCTGCTCCTCGTTGGTCTCCTCGTGGGCGACCTCCAGGCCGAAGTGCTCGCGGTGGAACGCGATCGCGGCGTCGAGGTCCGGCACCGCGATGCCGACGTGGTCGATGGCGGTCACGAAGCCGCGGAGTTCTCCCTGCATGGCAGGGAACAGTAGCGGCCGAATCGGTGCAGCGGTGGCTGTGCGGCGCCTCACACGGCTACTCCCGAGTAGCGCTGGGTATCGTAGCCAGTTAACAACCGCTTACACATGCTCGTGGAGGCCGATGTGTCCGGTTCCGTCATCGTCGCCGGGGCCCGTACCCCGATGGGGCGACTGCTCGGATCGTTGAAGGACTTCTCCGGCGCCCAGCTCGGCGGCGTCGCGATCAAGGCGGCGCTGGAGCGGGCCGGCGTCGCGCCCGAGCAGGTGCAGTACGTGATCATGGGTCAGGTGCTCACCGCGGGCGCGGGCCAGATCCCGGCCCGCCAGGCGGCGGTGCACGCGGGCATCCCCATGACCGTGCCCGCGCTGACGGTCAACAAGGTGTGCCTGTCCGGCATCGACGCGATCGCGCTCGCCGACCAGCTGATCCGCGCGGGCGAGTTCGACGTCGTCGTGGCGGGCGGCCAGGAGTCGATGACCCAGGCGCCCCACCTGCTGCCCAAGTCGCGCAGCGGGCACAAGTTCGGCGACGTCACGCTCCAGGACCACATGGCCCTCGACGGGCTGTTCTGCGCCTTCGACCAGGTGGCGATGGGCGCGTCCACGGAGAAGCACAACGCACGCCACGGCGTGACGCGCGAGGAGCAGGACGCGTTCGCCGCCCGGTCGCACCAGCTCGCCGCCAAGGCCGCCGCGAACGGCGTGTTCGCGGAGGAGATCACGCCCGTCGCGATCCCGCAGCGCAAGGGCGACCCGATCACGTTCGACACGGACGAGGGCGTGCGCGGCGACACCACCGTCGACGTGCTGGCCAAGCTGCGCCCCGCGTTCGCGGCCGACGGCACCATCACGGCCGGCTCGGCGTCGCAGATCTCCGACGGCGCGGCGGCCGTGGTCGTGATGAGCAAGGCCAAGGCCGAGGAGCTGGGCCTGACGTGGCTGGCCGAGATCGGCGCGCACGGCGTCGTCGCCGGCCCGGACGCCAGCCTGCACGAGCAGCCCGCGAACGCGATCAAGGCCGCGTGCGCCAAGGAGGGCATCGACCCCGCCGACCTCGACCTGGTCGAGATCAACGAGGCGTTCGCCGCGGTCGGCATCGTCTCCACCCGGCAGCTCGGCATCGCCGAGGACAAGGTCAACGTCAACGGCGGCGCGATCGCCCTGGGTCACCCGATCGGCATGTCGGGCGCCCGGCTCGCGCTGCACCTCGCGCTGGAGCTGAAGCGCCGCGGTGGCGGCGTGGGCGCCGCCGCCCTGTGCGGCGGCGGTGGTCAGGGCGACGCCCTGATCGTGCGCGTCCCGAAGGTCTAGGCGTGTGACGCGCACCGTCGACGTCCCGGACCTGGTCGACCGCGCGCGTGCGGGCCAGCCGCGCGCGGTCGCCAGGCTGATCTCGCTGGTCGAGGACGCCAGTCCGCGGTTGCGCGAGGTCGCGCGGGCGCTCGCGCCGTTCACCGGGCACGCGCGGGTCATCGGGTTGACCGGCGCACCGGGCGTGGGCAAGTCGACGTCCACCTCGGCGCTGGTGCGCGCCTACCGGGACCGGGGCGAGCGGGTCGGCGTGCTGGCGGTCGACCCGTCGTCGCCGTTCTCGGGCGGTGCGCTGCTGGGCGACCGGGTGCGGATGGGCGAGCACGCCACCGATCCCGGCGTGTTCATCCGGTCGATGGCCACCCGAGGCCACCTGGGCGGGCTGTCGTGGGCCACGCCGCAGGCGCTGCGCGTGCTGGACGCGGCCGGCTGCGACGTGGTGCTGGTCGAGACCGTCGGCGTGGGGCAGTCCGAGGTGGAGGTCGTGTCGCTGGCCGACACCACCGTGGTGCTGCTCGCGCCCGGCATGGGCGACGGCGTCCAGGCGGCCAAGGCGGGCATCCTGGAGGTCGCCGACGTGTTCGTGGTGAACAAGGCCGACCGGGACGGCGCGGACGCCACGGCGCGCGACCTCAAGCACGTGATCTCACTGGGCCGCCGCGAGCGCGCCGACGCCGGCTGGCGGCCTCCCGTGGTGAAGGCGGTGGCGGCCCGCGCGGAGGGCATCGACGACGTCATGGCGGCCCTCGACGCGCACCACGCCCACCTGCGCGACCGCGGCGAACTGCCGCGCCGACGAGCACGCCGCGCAGCCGGCGAGATCGAGGCCATCGCCCTCAACACCCTCCGTTCGAGGCTCGGCACCGGGCAAGCCGGTACCGCAGCCACCCGCCTGGCCGAACAGGTGGCAACCGGCACCCTCGACCCCTACACCGCAGCCGACCACCTGATCACCGCCCTGACCACCTGACGCCCCGTTCGGCCGCTTCCCCAGCCCCCCGCCGCCTCCCTCCCCCCGGCCGCCCTCCCCCACCTGGCCTCCCTCTCACCCGTCACCCCACCGGCCCCACGCGAGGTCGCGTCGACCTGTCGCGCCTCATTCCCCGCCGATCACGCTCTTCGATCGGCGGGGAATCAGGCGCGATGGGTCGACTTCCAGGCGACCGAGCCGCCGTCTGCGGAGCAGCGGCCATCCAACACAGGTCTTCCGCCTCTAGGCAGCGCGATCACGGAGCAGAACGATTTGGTCCGGCAATTGGGGGATAAGAGGTGCGATGTACGACTCCGCTGGGCTCCAGGTGCTCTCCCGCGAGGAGTGCCTGGAACTGCTGGCCACGACAGCGGTCGGGAGGCTCGTTTTCACCGACCGCGCACTGCCGATGGTGCACCCCGTCGTCTACGCGCTGGACGGCGAGTCGGTGGTGCTGAGGGTGCCCGAAGGCAGCAAGACGCTGGTCGCGCGGGACACGATCGTGGCGTTCCAGATCGACGACGTGCGACCGGACCTGTCGAAGGGGTGGTCGGTGATGGCGGTCGGACATGTCACCGAGGTGAGTGACGAAGCCCTGCTGACCAGGCTGCGCGACCTGCCGCTCCCGTCACGCGGCGTGACCGACCGGGACCATTACCTGCGGGTCGCCCTGGAGGTCCTGTCCGGTCGTCGCATCCCGTGACCGGAGGCGATAACCTCGGGTACTCCCGCTGCGAGGGGTGGAACGGTTGCCTGGCTCCCCGGACCCGAACGCGACCCGCCTGGACGGGCTGCTGCGCGAGCTGACCGACCGGACGGCCGAGGTGGCCGGCTCCCGAGAACGGATGCACCGGCTGCTCGGCGCGGTCGTGTCGCTCGCGAGCGACCTGTCGCTGCCGGACGTGCTGCGCCGCATCGTGGAGTCGTCGTGCACCCTGGTCGGCGCGCGGTACGGCGCGCTGGCCGTGGTCGGGCCCAACCGGCAGCTGTTGGAGTTCACCTACGGCGCCGAGCGGCAGCACACCGACTTCGAGGGCGTCGCGTTCGACCCGTCCGCGCCGGGGTTCCTGGGCGTGCCCGTCCACGTGCGGGGCGAGGTGTTCGGCAACCTCTACCTGACCGACAAGCAGGACGGGGCCGACTTCACGCGCGCGGACCAGGAGGTGGTCGTGGCCGTCGCGGCGGCGGCCGGCATCGCGATCGAGAACGCCCGCCTCTACGAGCAGTCCCGCCAGCGCGAGGTGTGGCTGCGCGCGTCCAACGAGGTCACGAACGCGCTGCTCACCGGCACACCGGACCGGGACGCGCTGCGGCTCGTCGCCGTCCGCGCCCGGCTGGCCGCCGACGGCGTGAACGCCGTGCTCGCGCTGCCCGACGCGCAGGGCGAGCTGGCCGTGCGCGTCATGGACGGCGAGCTGCGCGGGTTCACCGTGTCGCGCGAGGGCAGCGCCAGCCGGGAGGTGTACGCGACCGGCAAGACCAAGGTGCTGGACGGGCTGCCCGGCCACTTCGACCGGATCGGACCGGTCGTGGTCGTGCCGCTGGCCGCCGGCCAGCGCGTCCTGGGCGTGCTGATGGTGGCGCGCTCGCGCGACAACCGCCCGTTCGACGCGTCGGACGTCGCGCTGGTCGAGTCGTTCGCCCGGCAGGCGGCGCTGATCCTGGAGTTCACGCGGGCCACCGGCGCGGGCAGGCGGCTCGCGGTGCTGGAGGACCGCGACCGCATCGCGCGCGACCTGCACGACCTCGTCGTGCAGCGGCTGTTCGGCCTGGGGCTCGGGTTGCAGAGCCTCAACGGGCTCGTCGAGCAGCCGCTCGTCGCGGACCGGCTCGCCGACTTCGTCACCGAGGTCGACCTGACGATCCGCGAGATACGGCGGACCATCTTCTCGCTCCAGGAGTCGCAGGCGGACTCGGCGAGCCTGCGCGCGCAACTGCTGCGGGTGGTGCAGGATTCGAGCCGCCTGCTGGGTTTCGAGCCGGCGCTGACGACCGACGGTCCCGTCGACTCGCTGGTGCCCGACCACGTGCGACCGGACCTGCTGGCGACGCTGCGGGAAGCCCTCGCCAACGCGGCCCGCCACGCGTCGGCGAAGCGGGTGGACGTGCGGGTGATGGTCGACCGCGAGGCGACCGAGCTGCACCTGGTCGTGTCCGACGACGGCGACGGCCTGCCCGCCAACGGCGCACGGCACACCGGTGGCCTGGTCAACATGGCCGCGCGGGCCGCGCGGTGGGACGGTGGTTGCGAAGTGCGGTCGGAAGCGGGCAAGGGCGTGACGGTGACGTGGACCGTGCCGTTGGTATCGGGGTAGCGGAGGGGCTCATGACCATCTCGGTGCTGCTCGTCGACGATCACGAGATCGTGCGACGCGGCCTCCACCAACTGCTCGACGTGGAAGCGGACATCGAGGTCGTCGGCGAGGCGGAGAGCGCTTCGGCGGCGGTGGCGGCGGCGGCCGAGCACCGGCCCGACGTGGCCGTGATCGACGTGCGGCTGCCCGACGGCGACGGCGTCACCGTGTGCCGTGAGATCCGCTCGACGGTCCAACCGCCCCCGGCGTGCCTGATGCTCACGTCGTACTCGGACGACGAGGCGCTGTTCGGGGCGATCATGGCCGGCGCGGCGGGCTACATGCTCAAGCAGGTGTCCGGGAACGACCTCGTCTCGGCGATCCGCACCCTGGCCGCCGGCGGTTCGCTGCTGCACTCCGGCGTCACCGCGACGGTGTTGCAGCGCCTGCGCGGCGGGCCGGTGGAAGATCCCCGGTACGCGGCGCTGAGCCCGCAGGAACGGCGGATCCTCGACCTGATCGCCGAGGGCCTGACCAACCGGCAGATCGCGCAGCGGCTCTACCTGGCGGAGAAGACGGTGAAGAACTACGTCTCCTCACTGCTCCACAAACTGGGTTTCGACCGGCGCACGGAAGCCGGCGTCTACGCGGCCCGCCGTCGCCAAAGCGGCATCATCGGCACTTGACCAACACCGCTGCACAGACCCAGGCCCACCGCACCGCGCAGCACAGATCCGGGCACACAGCACCGCGCAGCACAGACTTCTGGTCTCGTGTTCTCCCCGTATGGCCTGCCCGCAGGGCAACCACAGTCGGTCAGGGGGCGCAAGCACGCTTCACCGCTTGCGCCCCCTGACCGACTGTGGTGGTCTTTGACATGCCATGCGGGGAGAACACGACGCCTTTAAAGCTTTTCCTCCCCGGAGGTCTGCCCAGCGGCGAGCGCTTCTTTTTCTTTCGGCTGAGATCAGCACGGAAGCTCATCGGTTTTAGCGGGTCAAAGCTTAAAGAAGGGCGCTCGCCGCTGGGCAGGCCACCAAGGATGGGGGCAAAGCTTTCAAGCTTCGCTTGAAAGCTTTGTGGCTGCGTGTCATCCCCGTACGACCTGTCAAAGACCACCACGCTCGTCAGAGGGGCGCAAGCGGTGAAGCGTGCTTGCGCCCCTCTGACGAGCGTGGTTGCCCTGCGGGCAGGCCGTACGGGGATGACACGCAGCCCGCCAGGGGTGTGCCCGGCGGGCTGCGTGGGTGTTACAGCCAGCCGTTGATGACGGCGGTGTTGGTGGTGTCGAAGGTCGACGTCGGTTCGGGGAGCGGGGTTCCGGGGCAGGTCAGGTCGTTCGGCGGGACCTTGCCGTCGACGATGAAGGACTCGACCAGGTCGTCCACGCAGCTGTTGCCGAAGCCGTAGATGCCGTGGTCACCCTCGTCGGTCACGGTGAGGAGGCGGGAGTTGGCGAACTTCTCATGGGCCCGCCGCGCCCCCTCCACCGGGGTCGCCGGGTCGCGCACCGACTGCACCATGAGCACCGGCGGCACGTTCTCCCCGGTCGGCGTCTTGAGGCGCAGGGCCGGTCGGTCCCAGAACGCGCACGGGGCCAGCAGTTGGTAGTACCCGATCAGCGGGTACTGCCTGCCGAGGCGTTCCGCCTCCCGTGCCAGGTAGGCGCGGCCGCCCTTGAACTTCGTGTCGTTGCAGGTGACGGAGTACAGGGTCGCCGACGGCGCGTCCGGGTAGCGCACGTCGACGGCCGCCGCGGCGCTGGTCGTGGACGCCTGGCTGAGCTGGGCGAAGGTGCTCGCCGTGGTCGGGAACAGCTGCTTGCTGTACTGCGCCTGCACCAGGATGAAGTCCAGCACCACGCCGTTGACGAGTTGGCCGTCGGGCAGCGGCACCGGGTGCTCCGCCAGCCTGGCGCGCGTCTCCTCGTACTTCAGCCGCACCTGCTCGGCGGTCTTGCCCAGGTGGTAGACGTCGTCGTGCTTGGCGACCCAGGGCAGGAAGTCGACGCGGAAGCGGCGTTCGAAGCCCCGGCCGAACTCGTCGAAGATGTCCTGGAACGTGGTCGTGAACTCGGTGTTCGAGTCGAGCACGAACTTGTCCACGCGGTCCGGGAAGTAGGTCGCGTAGTACGCGCCCATCCAGGTGCCGCCGGAGTAGCCGATCCAGCTGATCTTCTCGCGGCCGAGCAGGTGGCGCAGGAGGTCGAGGTCCTTGACCGTCTGCTCGGTGTTGACGACCTTGCCGAACTCGCCGCTGTGGCGCTGGCAGGCCGCCGCCTGGAGCGCCGCCGCGTCGTAGACCAGCTCGACGTTCTCCCGGCTGCGGTCGCGCGGGTCGGCCAGTGCGCGGAAGTCGAAGTTCGCGCACGTGACGTTGGTGCTGGCGCCGGTGCCGCGCGGGTCGATGCCGATGACCTCGAAGTTGTCCACGAGCTTGGCGCGGCCCTCGTAGATCCTCGGCAGGAGCCTGCCGGGGCCGCCGGGGCCGCCGGGGTTGGTCAGGACGCTGCCCCTGGCCTGGCCGCTCTTGGGCCTGAGGCGGCTGACGGCGATCGTGATGTCCTTGCCCGCGCGCGGCGAGCGCCAGTCCTGCGGCGCGCGGTACGTGCCGCACTCCAGGGTCGGCGCGTCCAGGTCGGTGCACGGGCCCCACGCGATGGTCTGCGTGAAGTGCGGGCTCGTGCTCTGGTCCCGTCCTTCGGCCAAGGCCTGCGCGGGTAACGTCGCCGCCAGCACGGCGGTGGACACGGCTACTACCAGTCTTCGCATGGATTCCCCTCCGGTCGTGCCCACCACCTCATCGGTGCGGAGGGGGCGGTGACAACCACACAAAGAGTGGTGTTCGGGTCTACGAAAGCACTAGGCCGGACGGCGCCTCGGGAAAGTAAGGTCGGCAGGGTGGGGATTTTCCGGAGGAAGCGGCCTGCCGCGGTAGCCCGTGAGGTGGTGCGGGATCACACGTACGACGACGCGATCCTGGACATCGCGGCCGAGGAGATGGACGCCGGGCACCTGAGGGCGGCCACCACCGTGCTCGCCGAGTGCCGGGACGAGCCGGAGGTGCGCGCGCTGCGCGTCGAGGTGCTCGGCGAGCACGCCATCGGGCACGCGGACGAGCTGCTGGAGCTGGCCAAGACCAACACCGACCCGGACCTGTGGTTGCTCGCGGGCACGGCGTTCATCCGCGAGGCGTGGGCGATCCGGGGCTCGGGGCGGGCGGACGGGGTCGGCAAGGACCGGTTCAAGGTGTTCTTCGGCACGCTGCGCAAGGCCGTCGGGCCGCTGCACGAGGCGGCCAAGCTGCTGCCGCGCGACGCGGTCCCGTGGGCGCAGCTCCAGACCGCCGGGCTCGGCCTCCAGGTCGACCGGGACCAGAAGGACGAGGTGTGGCGGGAGGTCGTGGCCCGCGCCCCGTCGCTGTACCCCGCGCACTGGACGCGGTTGCAGATCCTCGCCGCCAAGTGGGGCGGGTCCGCCGAGGAGATGATGGCGTTCGCGCACGGCAGCGTGGACGCGGCCGAACCGGGCGACCCGGTGGTCGCGATGCTGCCGCTGGCGCACTTCGAGATCTTCCTGGAGCAGTTCGAGGACGCCGTGCAGGCGCGCAGCGCGTTGAAGATCGCCACGCTCAAGCTGCGCTACTTCAGCCGCGTGCGGGAGGAGATCGCGGTGGCGGCGGACAAGTGGGACGCGTCGCCGGCGCGCCCGCACCCCCGCTCGCTCCAGGCGCACAACCTGTTCGCGGCGGCGTTCGCGCTGGCCGACGACGCGCCGCGAGCCCGCCGCCACCTGCTCGGGATGCGCGACCACGTGCACGACGTCCCGTGGGCGTACGTGGCGTACCTGGCCGACGACCTGGAGAAGGAGTACTCGGAGCTGGCCAACAAGTACCTGGACGCCTGAGCCGGCCCGGTCCCCGCGCGGTCAGCACTTCTGCTTGTAGAAGTACTTCTCCTTCGCCTGGAGGTCGGCCTGGGTGATCGCGACCAGGTTCGTCTCGATGTCGCGCTTGACGTCACCGCCTTCGAGCGCCGCGATCGCCTGCTCGGCACCGGTGCGGCCGATGGTGGCCGGGTCCTGCGCGATCAGGGCCTGCACCACGCCCGCCCTGAGGTCCTCCACCTGCTTGGGGCTCGCGTCGAACCCGACCAGGTTGACCGAGCCGGTCCGGCCCGCGTTGCGCAGGCCGGTGGACGCGCCCTCGCCGGTGTTCAGGTTCGTCGCGAACACGCCGATCAGGTCGGCGTTCGCGGCCAGGGTCGCGGTCAGCTTGGACGCGGCCTGGTCCGGCTCGTTGTCGGTGTACTGCTGGCCGACGTACCTCAGGTTGGGGTGCTTCACGACCTCGTCCTCGAACCCCTTGGCGCGGGCGTCCGTGGTCGACGTGCCCGCCTTGGTGTTGAGCACGAGCACCGAACCGGACTTGTCGCCGACGAGCTGCGCGAGCGTCTGCGCGGCGAGCCGGCCGCCCTGCTCGTTGTCCGACGACACGGTGGACACGGCGACGGACGTGTCCTCCAGCTTGGTGTCGACCTCGACGACCTTGATGCCCGCGTCCTTGAGCTGCTTCATCGGGCCGGCCATCGCCTTGTCGTCGGTCGGCGCGATGAGCACCGCGCCCGGCTTGTTCGCCAGCACACCGGTCACGATCGGGGTCTGGAGGGTGGAGTCGAACTTCGCGGGCGCCTGGACGTCCACCGCGTAGCCCTTGGCGCCGGCCGCCTCGCGGAACCCGCACTCCATCGAGATGTAGAACGGCTCGGCCGCGGCGCCGGGTATCAGCACCATCCGCTTGCCGTCGCCGGAGCCGCCGGTGTCGCCGATCTGCCCGCCGCCACCGCACCCGGCCAGCAGCAGCGCCGCCCCCAGCAGGGCAACTGTCCTCGTTGACATGTCTCCCGCACCTTTCGCCTCAGCGCCGATTGCGCGCCCTTCGTCGTGACTGGTCGAACCACACCGCCGCGACCAGCACGACGGCCACCGCGATCGGCTGCCAGTACACGTTCACGCCGACGATCACGAAACCCTTGCGCAGCACGGCGGGGATGAACACGCCCAGCACCGTGCCGACGACCGACCCGGTGCCGCCGAACAGGCTGGTGCCCCCGAGCACCACGCCCGCGATGGCGTTCAGGTTGTCCGTGTCGTGCCCGGTGATGGACGCGACCCGGAAGTACGCCAGGGCCATGAACCCGGCCAGGCCGGCCAGCGTGCCCGCCAGCAGGTAGACCTTGACGAGGTGGCCGGTCACGCCGATGCCCACCCGCCGCGCGGCCTCCTCGTTGGAGCCGATCGCGTAGGTGTGGCGGCCGAACCGCGTCGTGCCGAGCACGAGCGCGCCGACGGCCGTCACCAGGGCGGCCAGGATCACCAGGTTGGGCACGCCGAACCAGGTGCCGGTGCCGAGGTTGTCGCTCAGCACGGCAGGCACGCCGCTGACATTGGAGCCGTTGGAGATCAGCTGCCCCGCGCCGAGCGCCGCGCCGAACGTGCCCAGGGTGACGATCAGCGCCGGGATGCCGGTCCTCGCCACCAGCAGGCCGTTGAGCAGGCCCCACGCCGCGCCGCTGACCAGCGCGACGACCAGTCCGATGAGGACGGTGCCCCAGCCGGCGCCGGTGGCGTCGCCGCCGTGCAGCGAGTTCATGGTCATCGCGGAGGTGACGCCGGAGAACACCAGCACCGAGCCCACCGACAGGTCGATGCCGGACGTGATGATCACGTACGTCATGCCCACCGACAGCACCAGCAGCACCGCCGTCTCGACCAGCGTCGTCTGGAGGGTGAACGTCGTCAGCACCGCGTCCGGCCGGAGCGCGCCGAACACCGCGACCAGCACCAGCAGCACCAGCGCGATCCACAGCGTGTTCGCCCCGAGCAGGCGCTGCGCGAGGGTCCGCTCCCGCACGTCCGGTGTCATGCGTCCTCCTGCGACAGGGCTCCGGTCATCGCGCCGACCAACTCCTCCACCGTCGTGTCCGCGGCCCGGAAGCGCGCCACCCGCCTGCCCAGCCGCAGCACCTCCACCCGGTCCGACACGGCCAGCACCTCGGGCATGTTGTGGCTGATCAGCACCACCGCCATGCCCTGGTCGCGCACGCGCCTGATCACGTCCAGCACGCGTTCCCGCTGCACCACGCCCAGCGCGGCGGTCGGCTCGTCCATGAACACGAGCCTGCTCGCCCACACGACGCTGCGGGCCACGGCCACGCTCTGCCGCTGCCCGCCGGACAGCGCCCCGATCGGCACGTCCACGCTTTGCAGCGCCACGCCCAGGTCGCGGAACGACGCCGCGGCGCGCCGGCGCATCTCCTTCTTGTCCAGCACGCCCAACCGGCCCAGCAGCCCCGGCTTGCGCAGCTCGCGGCCCAGGAACAGGTTCGCCGCCGGGTCGAGGTCCGGCGCGACGGCCAGGTCCTGGTAGACGGTCTCGATGCCCAGCGCCCGCGCGGCCGTCGGCGTGGGCAGCGCGACCTCCGCGCCGTCGAACACGACGGTGCCCGAGTCCGGCTGCTCGACCCCGGACAGGCACTTCACCAGCGTCGACTTGCCCGCCCCGTTGTCGCCGATCAGCGACACCACCTCGCCCGCGTTGGCGGTGAACGACGCGCCGCGCAGCGCCTCGACGCCGCCGTAGCGCTTCACCAGGTCACGGGCGTCCAGCAGCGGATCGGCCACGTCAGCTCCCGTGGTTGGGCGGCAGCGGCGGTCGGCACCGCACGGCGACCAGGTCGCCGGTCAGCGCGCTCCCGCCGGCCGCGTGCGGCACGACGACCGTGCTGCCCCGGCGCAGCGGGAGCGAGTCCAGCACGCCCTCGCCCTCCAGCACCACGAGCACCGCGAACGACGGTTCGAGGGTCAGCGCGCCGGACACGTGCAGGCGGTCCGCCCGGAAGAACGGATCGGCCTTGGCGCGCAACAGGTTCACCGAGGGCGCGGCTCGCGAGCCGGTGCGGGTGAAGAGGTCCTCGACGTGCTTGGCCCGGCGGTCGACGCACGCCAGCGCCGTCGCACCGCCCAGCCCCAGGTGCCAGGCGTCCGGGTCGGCCAGGAAGCCGCGCCACTCCAGGGTGACGGAGAAGTCGGTCGGTTGCTGGAGCTCCACCACGAACACGCCCTCGCCGATGGCGTGCGGCACCCCGGCGGGCACGAACACCGTGTCACCGGGCTTCACCGACACCGCGTTGAGCGCGCCCAGCATGGCGGCCGAGTCCTGCGTGGACACCCAGTCGGCGATCACCGGCGCGGGCACGTCCTCGCGGAAACCGATGTGCACCAGGGGATCGGGGCCCGAGGTGCCGACCACGACCCACGCCTCGGTCTTGCCGTGCCGGCACGCCAGGTGCTCGGCGGCGAACGCGTCCGACGGGTGGCAGTGCACCGGCAGCCGCTGGCCCGCGTCGAGCAGCTTCACCAGCAGCGCGGTGTCCGGCCCGAACGCGGCCACGTGCGCGTCGCCCAGCCAGGCCACCGGGTCCGCGCGCACCGCGTCGCGCAGCCACCGCCCGTCGGGCAGCCGGGACAGGCCGGCCTCGTCTTGCCCGAACAGGGTGGTGGTCGACGCCACCCAGTCCTCGGGCCCCTGCCGCGCGGCGGGGTCGCCGCGCAGCGCGGCGATGGCCGCGCCGCCCCGGTAGAACTGGTCGGGCTGGTTGGCCGGAAGCGCCACCGGATGGTTGCTCACGCACGAACCTCCCCTGATCCACGTGCCACCAACCGCACCGGCAGCACCACGCGGCGCGGCGGCGCGCCGTCGCCGTCCAACCGGGCGTACAGCAGGTCCGCGGCCGCCTTCCCGAGGGCGCTCGCGTCGTGCGCGATCACGCTGACCGGCGGTGACAGCAGGTCGGCCAGCTCGAAGTCGTCGAAACCGACCAGGGCCGGCCGCCGCGCCGCGCCGGCCAGGGCGCGCAGCGCGTGCACGGTGATCCGGTTGTTGCCGGTGACCACCGCCGTCGCCGGGTCGGCCGCACACCCGAGGTGGTGCAGCGCCCGGCGCACCGACCCGGCGTCGTGCGGGCCCATCACGACCAGCGACTCGTGGTACCCGATGCCCGCGCGCACGCAGCCCTCGCGGTAGCCGCGCAGGCGCTCGTTGGCGGTGAAGATGTCCGGCGCGTCGCCGAGGAACGCGATCCGGCGGTGCCCGAACGACGCGAGGTGCAGCACGGCCTCCATCGTGCCCCCGACGTTGTCCACCAGCACGGTGTCCGCCACGACGTCACCCGCCGGGCGGTCCAGGAACACGATCGGCGTGCCCGCGCGCATCTCGGGCACGAGGTAGCCGTGCTGGAGGCCGGCGGGCACGATCAGCAGCCCGTCGACGCGGCGCGAGCAGAACTCCAGCGCCAGTTCGCGTTCCCGCACGGGGTCCTCGTCCGACGAGCCGGTGATCACCTGCCTGCCGCGCAGCCGGGAGATTTCCTCCACCGCCCGCGTCACGCCCGAGTAGAACGGGTTGGCCACGTCCTCCAGCACCAGCCCGATGGTGCCGGTGGACGAGCCGCGGCGCAGGTTGCGCGCGCTGAGGTTGCGCCGGAAGCCCAGCTGGTCGATCGCGGCCAGCACCCGTTCGGCGGTCGCCGGGTGCACGCCCGCCTCGTCGTTCACCACCCGCGAGACCGTCTTGATGCTGACGCCCGCGAGCCGCGCCACGTCGTTCATCGTGGCGCGCCGCACTTTGCGGGCACCCGCGGCGCCGTTCGGGGACAACGTTGTCATGGTCGCCGAATCACACACCCGGGCCCCGGCGATGTCAATGATCGGCACTGTCCGGAACGAGACAACACCCGCACCCGGGCTTGACGCACCCCGCGCACTCTCCGCAAGTATGCAGTCACGTGTTGTAAGGGACAGCGTTGTCACCGAGGAGGGCTCGTGAAGACAGCACTGGCGGCGGTGGTGGTCGTGGCGGCGGCCCTGGTCCACCCGGTCGCGGCCCAGGCCCAGCCGGACGACCTCGCGCGGTGGGTGAACCCGTTCGTCGGCACCCAGCCCGGCGGGCCCGACCACGGCACCGGCGGCGGGGCGGGCAACACCTTCCCCGGCGCGGACGTGCCGTTCGGCATGGTGCAGTGGAGCCCCGACACGGTGACCCGCCAGCACGGCGGCTACTACTACCAGGACAACCGGATCAAGGGCTTCAGCCTCACCCACCTGTCCGGCGCGGGCTGCTCGACCTACCAGGACGTCCCGATCATGCCGTTCGTCGGCGAGGTGACGACCTCGCCCGCGGCCGACCCCAACCGGTACGTGTCCACCTTCTCGCACGCGAAGGAGAGCGCGACGCCCGGCTACTACGGCGTGACGCTGGACAGCGGCGCGCGGGTGGAGCTGAGCGTGACCCAGCGGACCGGCGTCGGCCGGTTCGCCTACCCCGGCGGCGCGACCTCGACGTTGCTGGTCAACACCGCCGGCTCGATCGCGGGCGCGGACGACGCCGAGGTCGTCATCGGCGACGGCACCATCAGCGGGTGGGCCACCAGCGGCCGGTTCTGCGGCGCGGACCACCGCTACCGCGTCTACTTCCACGCGCGCTTCGACCAGCCGTTCGCCTCCGTCGGCACGTGGAAGAACGGCGCGGTCACGCCCGGTCGGACCAGCGAGCGCGGCGGCTCGCCGCGCCGGGAGCCCGGCGACGCGCGCAAGACCCTCGCGGCGCAGACCGAGCAGCGCGAGGTCGCCACCCGCGACACCACCGTGTCGGGTCCGGGCAGCGGCGGCTACGTGACGTTCGACGACCCCGACGTGACGATGCGGGTCGGCCTGTCGTTCGTGTCCGTCGACGGTGCGCGCGCCAACCTCGACGCCGAGAGCGCGGGGAAGTCCTTCGACGCGGTCCGCGCCGTCGCCCGCCAGGCGTGGAACGACCGGCTCGGGCAGGTCCGGGCCACCGGCGGCACGGACGCGCAGCGCACGACGTTCTACACGGCGCTGTACCACTCCCTGTTGCAGCCCAACGTGTTCTCCGACGTCGACGGCCGCTACCCGGGTTTCGACGGCCGCGTCCACCGGGCGGACGACGGCCACGCGATCTACACCAACTTCTCCGGGTGGGACGTCTACCGGTCGGAGATGCAACTGCTCTCCCTCCTGGCGCCGGGGGAAACGGCGGACATGGTCCGCTCGATGGTGGCGTTCGCCGAGCAGGGCGGCTCGTGGGACCGCTGGACCGTGGCCAACGGCTACACCGGCGTGATGTCGGGCGACCCCTACCACGTGATGGTGTCGAGCGCGTACGCCTTCGGGGCCAGGGACTTCGACGCCGCCAAGGCGCTGCTGCTGATGCTGCGCGGCGCGACCCAGCCCACGCAGGGCTACGAGGAGCGACCCGGTCTCCCGGAGTACCAGGACCTCGGCTACGTGCCGGTGGGCGCGAAGGGCGTGTGGGGCGCGCCCTCGACCACGCTGGAGTACACCACCGCGGACTTCTCCATCGCCCAGCTGGCCCGCCGCCTCGGTGACGGCGCGACCTGGCAGGCGTTCATGAAACGGGCCCAGTACTGGCAGAACGTGTTCAACCCCGCCACGGGGTACACCCAGCCGCGCAACCGGGACGGGTCGTTCGTCGAGCCGTTCGCGCCCGGCAACCCCGACAACTGGGTGGAGGGCAACGCCGCCCAGTACACCTGGATGGTGCCGTACAACGCGCGCGGCCTGTTCACCGCGATGGGCGGCGACGCGAAGGTCCGCGACCGGCTGGACTTCTTCTTCACCGAGCTGGACGCGGGCCCGCACGAGCCGCACGCGTTCCTCGGCAACGAGCCGACCATGCACACCCCGTGGCTCTACAACTGGGCGGGCGCGCCGGCCAAGGCGCAGGCGGTGGCGCGCAAGGCGATGGGCGAGCTGTTCGGCCCCGGGCCCGACGGCCTGGTCGGCAACGACGACCTCGGCCAGATGTCCTCCTGGTACGTGTGGGCGGCGCTCGGCATGTACCCGGTGATACCCGGCCGCGCCGAACTCGTCGTCAACACGCCGCTGTTCGACGAGGTCACCATCACCCGGCCGAACGGCAAGCCGATCGTCGTGAAGGCGTCCGGCACGGGTGAGCACGTCGCGGAGCTGACCCTCGACGGCCGCGCGCAGACCCGGACGTGGCTGCCCGAGTCGTTCGCGGCCAACGGCGGCACGGTCGAGTTCCGCCGCTCGGTCACGCCCACCACCTGGGGCACGGGCCCGGCCGACGCGCCACCGTCCTTCCGGGACGGTGAAGTCGGGCAGCAGGGCTTCGTCGAACCGGGGCGGCTGGTGCTGCCCGCCGGCGGCACGGGCGCGGTGACCGTCGGCGCGCAGGACTTCTCCGGGCAGGGCGGCAAGGTGGGCTGGAGCGCGCAGCCGCCGGCCGGCCTCACCGTGACACCGGCGCACGGCCAGGTCGCGCTGCCGCCGGGGGAGAAGGCGGGCGAGCGGGTCACCGTCACCGTCGCGCCGGACGCCGCGGAGCTGACCCACCGGGTGCCGGTCGCGTTCTCCAACGGTCAGCGCAGCACCATCTCGGTGCTGGTGGCCGAGCCGGGCAGCCTGCGGGCGGCGTTCGACAACACCGGCACCTCGCCGGACGACCAGCAGGCGAGCGGCAACTTCGACGGGCAGGGCTGGAGCTACTCGCGGGACGCGCTGGCGAAGGCCGGGTTGACGCCGGGCGCGCCGGTCAGCCGGGACGGCATCACCTACTCGTGGCCCACGTCGCCGGTCGGCGAGCCGGACAACGTCACGGCGTCCGGCCAGACCGTGACGCTGAACGCGACCGGCGCGCGGCTCGGCCTGCTGGGCAGCGCCGCGAACGGCCGGTCCTCCGGGACGCTCACCATCACCTACGCGGACGGCACGGAGCAGAAGGCGGAGGTCGGCTTCTCGGACTGGGCGCTGGGCGGCAACCCGTCGACACCGCCGTCGTTCGACAACCGCGTCGTGGCCACCACGCCGTACCGCAACAGCCCGAGCGGCGAGTCGCAACCGGTCAAGGTCTTCGTCTTCGCCACCGCGCCCATCACCCTGCAAGCCAAGCAAATCCGATCCGTAACCCTGCCAACATCGGTAACCGGCGGCACCTTCCACGTCTTCGCCATCGGCGTGTCCCCAACCTGACCCCCTCACCCCTCCTCACCCCTCCTCGCGCCTCTCCCCCTCTCCCTCCCGCCCCTGCTCGCCGCCGCTCGCACGCGAGGCCGCGTCGGCGGCTCGCGGCGCGGGTTTCGCCGATCACGCTTTTCGATCGGCGCAACCCGCCCCGCGAGCCGCCGACTAACAGGCGGCCGAGCCGCCCGACGGAGTCGGGCCATTCAACACAGCCGCGTCGGCGGTTCGCGGCGCGGGTTTCGCCGATCACGCTTTTCGATCGGCGCAACCCGCCCCGCGAGCCGCCGACTAACAGGCGGCCGAGCCGCCCGACGGAGTCGGGCCAATCCAACACAGCCGCCCGACGGAGTCGGGCCATCAGACACACCTCAAACACAACTCCTCAACATCCCCTCGTGCAGCTCGCGCAGCGCCGGGCCGGTGGTGATGCCGTACTCGGTGACCAGCCGGTGGCTCAGCCGCCGGTAGGTCTCCAGGGCCTCCGCCGTGCACCCGCTGCGGTGCTGCGCGAGGATCAGCAGCCGGTGCAGCGACTCGCGGACCGGGTGCTCGTCCGCCAGCCGGGTCAGCTCCGGCACGAGGTCGCGGTGCCTGCCCAGCCGCAGCTCGACCTCCGCGCGCATCTCCCGCGCGGCCAGCAGCTCCTGTTCGAGCACGCCGCCGAGCCGGACCCGCACCGACTCGAACGGGATGTCGGCCATCGGCGCGCCCCGCCACAGCGCCAGCGCGTCCCGCAGCACGACCGCCGCCTCCCGATCGGGCAGCGTGCGCGCCCGCTCCACCTCGGCGCGGAAGCGGAACACGTCCACCCGATCGGGGTCGACCTGGAGCAGGTAGCCGGGGCCGCGCGTGACCAGGTGCACCTCCGGGGCCGCGCGCAGCGTCCGGCGCAGGGCCGCCACCAGCCCCTGGACGGCGTTGCGCGCCGTGACCGGCACGTCGTCTTCCCAGAACAACCGAATGATTCGATCTACGGATACCACCCGGTCGGCTTCCAGCAGTAGTACAGCCAGTAGCGCTCGTATCCGAGGACCACCCAATGGAATTACCTGGTGCCCTTTCCACATGCTCACTTCACCGAGCACCTTGAAGTTCACCCGCTGCCTCCCGAGTCCCGTCGATGGCGGTTGTTCAGCCCAGAATCAGCCGTCTTTAAGGACGTTCTCCCAGACTGTGCCGGTCGTTACCTCTACTATTGGGAGAAGACCCGATGAGGCGAATCACGGTGAGTTTCTTGACGGGAGCCTCGGCGGTGCTGGCGCTGCTCGTGGCGCCCGCCGGCGCGTCCGCCGACCCCCAGGACGTCTCCGTCGCGACGGACCAGGGCCGCGCACTCGCGGTGAACGGCACCTACCCCCTGCGCAACGACAACAGCGGCAAGTGCCTGGACGTCTACGAGTGGTCCACGGCCAACGGCGGGGACCTCGTCCAGTGGGACTGCCACTACGGCAACAACCAGCTGTGGACCTTCATCCGGCACGACGACGGCAGCTACTCGCTGAAGAGCGCGCACAGCGGGAAGTGCGCGGACGTCTACAACTGGTCGACGGCCAACGGCGGCAAGATCGTCCAGTGGGACTGCCACGGGGGCAACAACCAGCGCTGGGCGCAGTCGTGGAACAACGACACCAACAGCCTGCGGTACATCAGCAAGCACAGCGGCAAGGCGCTGGAGGTCTACGACTGGTCGCAGCAGAACGGCGGCAAGATCGTCCAGTGGGACTACCACGGTGGCGCGAACCAGCGCTGGCGCTGATCGGGACACGTGCGGTCGCCCTCCTTCCGGGTGGCCGCACACCGCGGTCGTCCATCCGGGTGGCCGCGCGCACCCGTCCGCAATAACGTGGCCGTCGTGTCGCGGATGCTGCTGGTATTCCCGGTTTTGGCCGCTATGGTGACACCCGTGGCGGCGGACGCGTGGGCGGACCCGGTCGAGTCGGTGAACACGTTCATCGGCACGAAGGACGAGGGCAACACGTTCCCCGGTGCCTCCATGCCGTTCGGCATGGCGCATTCCAGCCCGATCGGCTCGCATTACGCGGGCTGGCGTTACGACGATCCGGTGATCCGCGGGTTCGGGCACTTCTTCCTGTCCGGCGCGGGCTGCTCGGAACAGGGCGGCCTCGTGTCGATCCTGCCGACCACCGGACTGCCGTCGACGTTCGACCACCGCCGGTACGGCGTGGGCTACTCGCACGACGGCGAGGTCGGCCGGCCCGGCGACTACCGGGTGCGGCTGGCGTCCGGCGTCGGCGTGGAGAGCACCGCCACCACGCGGACCGGGGTCGAGCGGTTCACGTTCCCGGCGGGCGGCACACCGCACGTGCTGGTGAACGTGGGGCAGGCCAACGACCGGGAGCCGGTGTCCGGCAGCGCGATCCGCGTGGTGGACGACCGGACGCTCGCGGGTCACGTGACGGCACAGGCGTTCTGCGGCGGCAAGCCGTACACGACGTACTTCACCACGACGTTCGACCGGCCGTTCACGCGGACCGGGAACTGGGGCGGCCCCGAGGGCGGCGAGGGGCTGCGCGGCCAGTGGGTGGCGTTCGACGGCGGACCCGTCACCGCCGCGACGGCGATCTCGCACGTCGACGCCGAGGGCGCGGTGAAGAACCTGGCGGAGGCGCGCGGCAAGCCGTTCGACGCGCTGCGCGCCGCCGCGCAATCGGCGTGGCGGGACGAGCTCCGGTCGATCGACGTCGACGCGGCCGACGCGCGCGACCGCACCGTCTTCTACACGGCGCTGTACCACGTGCTGCTGCAACCGTTGACGGGCAACGACATCGACGGCCGCTACCGGGGTTTCGACGACCGGGTGCACACCGCCGACGGCTGGACGTACTACGAGTACTTCTCCCTGTGGGACACCTACCGCGCGCACAACCAGCTCCTCGCCCTGCTCCGCCCGGACCGCGCGAAGGACGTGGCGCGATCCGTCCTGGCGATCCGCGAGCAGGGCGGCTGGCTGCCGCGCTGGGCGTACGCCAACCAGGAGACGAACACGATGACGGGTGACCCGGTCACCCCCTTCCTGGTGGACCTCTGGCGGTTCGGCGCGCTGGAGGGCTTGGCGGACCGGGCTTACGCGGCGCTGCTGGAGAACGCCACCGGGGTGCCGCCCGCGCGGTCGCCGTTCGAGGGCCGCGCGGGCAACCCCTCGTACCTGGCGAACGGGTTCGTCCAGTTCGACCGGGACTTCCCCAAGAAGGGGCAGGACGTCGACCCGCACCACGGCGCGTCCGCCACGCTGGAGTACGCGCTGGCCGACGCGTCGCTGTCGATCATGGCGGAAGCGCTGGGCCACCCGGGGGACGCGGCGGAGCTGTGCCGGCGCGGTCGCAACTACCGCGTCCTGTGGGACGACGCGGTGGCCGACCGCGGCTTCACCGGTTTCCCCCGGCCGAAGACCGCCGACGGCCGGTGGTTGGACCCGTTCACCCCGCAGGGCAAGGACGGCTTCCACGAGGGCACGGCCTGGCAGTACCAGTGGCTGGCGCAGCAGGACGTGCCGGGCCTGGTGGCCCGCCTGGGCGGCCGGGAGCGGGCCGCCGCCCGGCTGGACGACTTCTTCGCCTACGCGGACCTGGTCGCCGACCCGGCCGGCACCGTGCGCAAGAAGTGGGTCGTCGGTCCTTACGACTACTACAACCAGTTCCGCTACAACCCCAACAACGAGCCGGACCTGCACGCGCCCTGGATGTACGCGCTGTTCGGGCAGCCGTGGAAGACCTCGGCGGTGAACCGCGCGGCGCAGACGCTGTTCGTCGACGCGCCCAACGGCGTCACCGGCAACGACGACCTCGGCACGATGTCCGCCTGGTACGTGTTCAGCGCCCTCGGCCTCTACCCGCCGACACCGGGCACCGGCCGGTTCCTGCTGCACGCGCCGAGGTTCGGCCGGGCCGTGGTTCACCTGGGACCGGGCCGCGACCTCACCCTCACCGCGCCCGGCACGGACACCGCCCGCCTCCAGTACGTCAAGGCCGCGACCGTGGACGGCGCGCCGCACGACCGGATCTGGCTGGACCACGAGACCCTCGTCGCCGGCGCCGAGGTGGCCTTCGACCTGACCTCCGACCCGGCGGAGGCCACCTGGGGCACCGACCCGGCCGCCGCGCCGCCGTCGCCGTGCTCCGACGCCTGACCTCACGCCGGGCGACCGAGCGGGTGCGCGGTGCGATCAAGGTGTCGTTCGCGGGACCGCGAGGTCGATGGAAGGTACGAGATTTGCTCACTTTTGTCTCTCGGATGGTCGAGATGGCCCCGCGGGGCGGTCGCGAGGGCTTACCTTCCTGGCCATGACAGGGGCGCGCATACCAGCCGTCGTGGTCGCGGACATCCGCAAGCACTACGGTGACTTGAAGGCGGTGGACGGTGTCTCGTTCACCGTCGCCGAGGGGGAGTTCTTCGGCATCCTCGGGCCGAACGGGGCGGGCAAGACCACCACCCTGGAGATCGTCGAGGGCCTGCGCAAGGCGGACTCGGGCGCGGTGACGCTGCTCGGCCTGGACCCGTGGCCGCGCAACGCGGACCTGCTGCCCAGGATCGGCGTGCAGCTCCAGGCGTCCAGCTTCTTCGAGAAGCTCACCGCTCGGGAGCAGTTGCAGACGTTCGGCTCGCTGTACGGCGTCACCGCCGCGAAGGCCGACGAGATGCTGGAACTGGTGGGGCTGACCGACAAGGCCGACGTGCAGGAGAACAAGCTCTCCGGCGGCCAGCGGCAACGCCTGTCCATCGCCTGCGCCCTGGTCCACGACCCGGACGTCGTCTTCCTGGACGAGCCGACCGCGGCCCTGGACCCGCAGGCCAGGCGCAACCTGTGGGACGTGCTGCGGGCGATCCAGGCGCGCGGCAAGACCATCGTCTACACGACGCACTACCTCGACGAGGCCGAGATCCTGTGCGACCGCGTGGCGATCATGGACCGGGGCCGGGTCCTGGCGCTCGACGCGCCCGCCACCCTCGTGCGCGGCCTCGACGCGCCGACCCACGTCGTGCTCCAGAAGGGCAGCCTGCCGCTGGCGGAGGCGAAGGCGATCGCCGGCGTCGAGCAGGCCCAGGAGGACGAGGTCTCGCTGACCATCTCGACCCGCAAACCCGCGCCCGTGCTGTCCGCGCTCGCCGAGCGCGGGACGCTCGACGGTCTCCAGGTGCGCACGGCCACGTTGGAGGACGTGTTCCTCAGCCTGACCGGACGGGAGTACCGCGCGTGACCGCGTTCAAGAGCCTGTCCACCGCGATGGTGAAGGGCTTCCTGCGGGACCGGACGACGCTGTTCTTCGTCTTCCTGTTCCCGCTGATGTTCCTGGTCGTGTTCGGCCTGCTGTTCCGGGAGGGCGGCGGCGACCGGACCAGGATCGCCGTCGTCGGCGACGGTCCCGTGATCGCGGCGCTGGAGAGGACCGGCGCGCTGGAGCTGGAGCGGCACGACAGCGCCGACGCGGCGCGGCGGAAGGTCCACGACGGCGACCTGCCCGCGCTCCTGGCGGTGACCGGCGACGACGTCGAGCTGACCTTCGCGGCCAGTGACCAGGTTCAGGCCCAGACCGTGGTCGGGATCGTCTCCGGCGTGGTCGACCAGGCCAACCTGGCGGCGACCGGCACGCGGCCGACGTTCACGCTCGACGCCAGGCCCGTCGAGGACTCGTCGCTCAAGCCCATCCAGTACCTGACACCCGGCATCCTGTCGTGGGCGGTGTCGATCTCCGGTGTCTTCGGCGCGTCCATCACCCTCGTGGCGTGGCGGAAGAAGCAGGTGCTGCGCCGTATCCGCTTGGCGCCCGTCGGCCCGACGACGGTCCTCAGCTCGCGCGTGCTGGTCAGCATCGGCACGGCGGTCGCCCAGGGCGTGGTCTTCGTGGCGGTGGCCCTGACGCCGCCGTTCGGGCTGAAGCTGACCGGCCAGTGGTGGCTGGCGCTGCCGCTGCTCGTGCTCGGCACCACGGCGTTCTTCGCCATCGGGATGCTCGTCGGTGCGTTCTGCAAGACCGAGGAAGCCGCGAGCGGCGCGGCGAACATCGTCATCCTGCCGATGGCGTTCCTGTCGGGGACGTTCTTCCCGGTGCAGAACGCGCCGGGCTGGCTCCAGGCGGTGTCGAACATCTTCCCGCTCCGCCACATGAACGACGGAATGCTCGACGTCCTCGTGCGGGGCAAGGGCGTGGAAGCGCTGCTGCTGCCGTCGGCCGTGCTGATCGGCTTCACCCTCGTGGTGGGCTTCATCGCGGCAAAGGTCTTCCGCTGGGAAGACTGACCAACGCCACCAGCCCGCCCGCAAGGGCACACTTCGGGCGGGCTGCGTGTCATCCCCGTACGGCCTGCCCGCAGGGCAACCACGCTCGTCAGAGGGGCGCAAGCACGCTTCACCGCTTGCGCCCCTCTGACGAGCGTGGTGGTCTTTGACAGGTCGTACGGGGATGACACGCAGCCAAAGCTTTTCAAGCTTCGAAGAAGCTTGAAAAGCTTGCAAAGCTTCGAAGAAGCTTTGCCCTCATCCTTGGTGGCCTGCCCAGCGGCGAGCGCCCTTCTTTAGGCTTTGACCCGCTAAAACCGATGAACTTCCGTGCTGATCTCAGCCGAAAGAAAAAGAAGGCGCTCGCCGCTGGGCAGACCTCCGGGGAGGAAAAACAAAAGCCAAGGGCGTCGTGTTCTCCCCGCATGGCCTGTCAAAGACCACCACAGTCGGTCAGGGGGCGCAAGCGGTGAAGCGTGCTTGCGCCCCCTGACCGACTGTGGTTGCCCTGCGGGCAGGCCATACGGGGAGAACACGAGACCAGAAGTCTGCGCGGCGCGGTGCGGTGGGCCTGGGTCTGTCCTGCGCGGTGCTGCGTGGTGGTGGACCCTGGGCGGGGGTGAGCGGGGTCACTCATCACAATGGGGGCATGCTGAGCACCCCCGAGGGTCGTTTCCGTCTTCTTGCGTTGGCCGAGGCCGTGTCGTGGGCCGGGTTGTTGATCGGCATGTTCTTCAAGTACGTCGTGGTCAACAACGAGATCGGGGTCAAGGTGTTCGGCCCGCTCCACGGGGTGATCTTCGTGGGGTACGTGGTCGTCACCCTCATGGTCGCCCACCGCTGGGACCGCAGGACGACGATCTGGGCGTTGCTGGCGAGCATCCCGCCGTTCGGCACCGTCGTGTTCGAGCGCTGGGCGCAGCGGAAGGGTCACCTGGACGAGGTGCGGACCGCTCGGGACTGAGCCAGCGCCAGCTCCCGTTCCGGGTCGCCGGCGTGGTAGACCCGTTCGCTCTCCTCGATGTTGTCCAGGAACTCCTGGTACACCAGCGCGCCCACGAGGTGCACGGCCGAGCGCGCGTGGTCCAGCGCGCGTTCCGGGTCGCTGTCGGGTCGGTGCCGTCGCCACGCCTCGGCCCACGTCCGCTCGATCAGCGGCCGGGTCTCGGCGGGTGCGAAGTCGATCAGGCGGGCCGCGTCCAGGGCCGGGTGGCCCCAGTGCGCGTCGCCCCAGTCCAGGACCGTCCCGCCCGAGCGCCAGTTGCCGGGGTGGAAGTCGCCGTGCAGCAGGGTGTGCGGCAGGCCGAAGGCGGGCACGTCCACGCCCCGCACCCGCAGGCGGGCGGGCCCTGCAAGGGCCGCCTGCACCGCGACCCAGCGGGGCACGATGTCGGTGATCACCTCGGGTGCCGGGTGCCAGCAGTCGGCGCCGGGGGACTCCGCCATGAGCAGCCGTCGGGGTTCCGCCGCGAGCACTTGGGGCACCAGCGCGGGGTCGACCGCCGCGACGAGCGCGATCACCTCGGCCTCGTCGGCCATGAACGAGGGGAACTCCTTGGCCCACACGTGCCCGCTGTCGGTCGGCAGGCGGTAGAGGCAGGACAGGTTCCACGTCTTCACCTGCACGGCGGGACCGGTGCGGGTCACGGATCGCTCCGCCCAGGCCACGAGCGCCGCCGGGCCGCCGGGTCGGGCCCACGGCATCCGCAGCGGCGTGTCGGGGAAGTCGTGCCGGGCCCCGGTCGACGGGTCCGGTGTGGACAGGCGGTCCGGCGCGGCGGCGAGTTCGACCTGGTAGGTGACCGTGCCGTCGCGCATCCCGGAACCGGTCGCGGACACGAGGCGGAGCACGCTCGTGGGCACGCCCAGCACCGCGTCCAAGTGGGCCGTCACCGGCTCGACGTCGTTCCACCACGGGCTGTCCACCGTGAACGGCGGCACGGTGCCCACGTGGCGGCCGTCCACCGTCAGCAACGCCAAGACCTCTCGCACGTGTGCAGCGTGGACCACCCCGCGCGCGGCGTCGAGGGGATAAGCCGGGGGAGCGGTCAGTCCTGGAAGTCGCCGACGGCCCGGCGGACCCTCGCCAGGAGTTCGGTCAGCTGCTCGGTCTGCCGCTCGGTGAGCCCGCGCAGGCCGAAGTCGACCTCGGTCACGGCCTGCGTCGCGGCCTCGCGCCGGACGTGGCCCTCCTCCGTGATCTCGACCAGCGTGGTGCGCCGGTCGGTCGGGTGGGCGTTGCGGCGGACCAGCCCGTCGGCCTCCAGGCGGTCCACGATGTTCGTCACGCTCGTCGGGTGCAGCTGGAGGCGTTCGCCCATGACCCGCATGGGGAGGCTGCCGGTGCGCGCGAAGGTCAGCAGCACCAGCGCCTCGAACCGGGCGAAGGTCAGGCCGTGCGGTTTGAGGGCGGCGTCCACGGCGGACTGGATGATCTGCTGTACTCGCATGACGCTGGTGACCGCCGCCATCGACGTCGACGGCCCGATCCGCTTCTCCCACAGCTCGGCGGCGCGCGCGATGGGGTCGAACGGGAGCGGCTGGGACGTCATGGCGCTGAAGCTACCAGTGGGTACCCGACTATCAGGAGGCACCAGTGCTCGTCGCGTTCAGCGTCAGCCCGCTCGGCGGGGAGTCCGACAGCGTGGCGGCGGCCGTCGCCGAGGCGGTGCGGGTGGTCCGGGAGTCCGGGCTGCCCAACGAGACCAACGCGATGTTCACGCTGGTCGAGGGCGAGTGGGACGAGGTGATGGCGGTGGTGAAGAAGGCGACCGAGGTCGTGCAGGCCACCGCGCCGCGCGTGAGCCTGGTCGTCAAGGCCGACATCCGGCCCGGTCACACCGGTCAGCTGCGGGCCAAGGTCGAGCGCGTGGAGCAGCACCTCGCCTCTGGCGAATAGTCGGAAGTCCTACTACTTTGGTGACCATGTCACCCCGCGACCTCTGGCTGCGCTTCGAGACGTACCACGACGTCACGTACTTCACGCCGGAATCACGGGCGGTCACCGACGCGCTCGGCTGCCGGGGCGGCTGGATGGGGTACTTCGGGATGCGCGCCGCGCCGCTGGGCGCGGCGGCCCCGGAGACCGTGACGGCCGCGTTCTTCAGCTTCCACCCGCGCCGGGTGGCGCGGGCGCTGCCCGACGCGTGGCGGGTCGCGTCGCCGGAGGAGTTCCTGGCGGCGCGGCTGCGGGGCGTCGACGGGGCGCTGCGCCGGCTGCTGCCGTCGCTGGACGTGGCGGAAGCCGCCGAGCTGGCGGTCCGGGCCGCGTCGGCGGCACCGCTGCCGGGACGGGTGCTCGGCGCGGCCAACGCAGCCCTCCCGCTGCCCGACGAGCCGCACCTGGCGCTCTGGCAGGCGTGTACGACGCTGCGCGAGTCGCGCGGCGACGGGCACGTGGCGGCGCTGGTCGCGGCCGGGTTGACGGCGTGCGAGGCCCTCGTCCTGTACGGGGCGGACAAGGGCCTCGACGCGGCGTACCTGCGGGCGGCGCGCGGGTGGGACGAGGACGAGTGGCGCGCGGCGGAGGCGTCGCTGGCCGCGCGCGGCCTGCTCGCCGACGGGCTCACGCCGGCGGGCCGCGCGCTGCGCGCCGACGTCGAGCGGCGGACCGAGGAGGCCGCCGCCGCGCCGTGGCGCGCCCTGGGCGAGGCGGGCACCGCGCGGTTCGTGGCGCTGATGACGCCGATCGCGCTGGCCCTGGGCCGCGGGAACGACGCCATGCGCACGAACCCGATGGGCTTGGACGCGGTGCGCGAACTGACCGCCTGACCGGTCGCCGTCCACTCCGGGTCTCGTGCCAGGATGGAACCGTGACAAGGCCAGACCCTCGAAAGACCGCAGCACTGTCCGCCGCGCTGTCCGGGGCGGTCGACCTCGGCGCGCTGAAGGCACGGGCGGACGCCGCCCGCCAGCGCGCCACCGCGCCGCCGCCGGGCGCGCCCGCGCCCACCGACGGCGGCGGACCAAGCCCGTGGGTGCTCGACGTCACCGAGGCGACCTTCCAGTCGGTGGTCGAGCGCTCCCTGGACGTCCCGGTCGTGGTCGAGCTGACCGCGTCGTGGAGCCCCGAGGCCGGGCAGCTCTCCCCGATCCTGGAACGGGCCGCGCGGGCGGGCAACGGAGCCTGGCTCCTGGCGCGCGTCGACCTCGACGCCAGCCCCAGGGTGGGCCAGGCGTTCGGCGTGCAGTCCGTGCCGACGGTCGTGGCGGTGGCCGCCGGCCAGCCGGTGGACGCGTTCGCCGGGCCGCTGCCGGAAGCCGAGTTCACCCAGTGGATCAACCGGCTGCTGGACGCGCTGCGCGACCGGCTGCCGGGCATCAAGGCAGCCGAGGCCGGGCAGGCGCCCGCCGAGACGCCCGAGGACCCGCGGTTCACCGCCGCCGAGGAGGCGTTCGAGCGGGGCGACTTCGCCGCCGCCGAGGCCGCCTACGAGGCGATCCTGTCCGCGGAGCCGGCCAACGCCGAGGCGAAGGCCGCGCTGGCGCAGGTGCGGTTCACCGCGCGGGCGGAGGGCCTGTCCCCGGACGTGGTCGCGAAGGCCGACGCCGCACCGGACGACGTGGACGCCCAGCTCGCCGCCGCCGACGCGGAACTGGCGGGCCAGGACGTGGAGGCCGCGTTCAAGCGGTTGGTCGACACGGTCCGGCGGGTGTTCGGCGACGACCGGGACAAGGTGCGCGAGCACCTGGTCGGGCTGTTCGAGCTGTTCCCGGCGGACGACGAGCGGGTGGCGAAGGCACGGCGGAACCTGGCCAGCGCGCTGTTCTGAGCGCGGCCACCGCACCGGGCGCGCGACCGCTGCCCCACCCGGACCGCCGGTCCGGGTGACGGCCGGTCCGGGCGATGATCACCGGACCGGGTGCGGTCGCGGTCGGTGCGCGGTCGTCGGCTGGTGCCCGGTGCGGGTCGCGGTGCGGTCCGGCGGCGATGCCCCGGCGCACCGCGGTTCGGGCGACCCCGTGACGTCCGGCGCGTGCGGGGCGGGTGCGCGCCGGCGCGCGCCGTCGGGCACCGCGCGGGACTCGGCCGGCCCGCGCCGGGGTCGAGGGCCCCGCGCGAGGGCCGACCGCTCCGCGCGGGATCAGCCGTAGTACTTCCGGGTGCAGAGGCCGGAGCCCTCGAAGAAGCCGTCCCGGAACGCCTCCACGCGGGCGAAGCCCGACGGCACGACCGCGCCCCGCACGTCGGCCGCGATGAGGCTCTTGTCCGCCAGCAGTTCCGCCACCGCCTCGTCCAGGTCGCCCGACGAGAGCTTCAGCCGGGCGGACGCCTCGGTGGTGGTGCCGGCCCACGCCCCGGTCAGGCACGCGGTGCGCAACCCCGCCGCCGGGCCCTCCAGCGAGTAGCCGGTCGCCTTCTGGATGGACAGCGCGAACCGCGAAGCGATCTCCGCGAACGCCGCGAAGTCGCCGATGCCGCCCTTCTGGCCGCGCTTCGGCGGCGTGCCGATCTTCACCAGGTCGGGCAGGTCGACGGCGATGGTGTTGGTGGCCGGGCAGTACGACGCCGGCGAGGTGGGCCGGTCGTCGGAGCACGACGAGCCGCCGGTCTTGATGGCGGGCGGCGCCGCGCCGGTCTGCTTGAACGCGTTGCGCAGGCTCGTCTCCAGCAGTTCGAGGTGCCTGCGCTCGTCCACCTTCAGGTTGCCCTTGCCCTGACCGGAGTCGGCGTCCTGCGAGTCGAACTTCTGCTGCGTGATCCGGCTCTTGATCTCCTGCTCGTCGATCCGGGCGCACCGCTCGGGGTCGCCCTCGAACCCGAACTGGAACGCGGCCACGCGGTCGAACGCGCTGCCGTGCGCCCCCTGCTTCTCGGCCGAGGTGCCCGCCGCGTCGCGGATGAAGAACATCGTCGCCAGGACCTGGTTGAGGCCGGGACCGGTGGAGATGCGGAAGTGCTTCGACTTGCCCTCCGCGACCCACCGGAAGAAGTTGCCCGCGTAGCAGTCCGCCTGCTGCTCCTTGATGATCGACGGCGTGGCCTGGGTGACGCCGCCCTTCGCGCCCAGCTTGTACTGCACGGCGTGGCCCATCTCGTGGGCCAGCACGGTGACCACCGCCATCGGGCCGAAGGCGTCGTCGAGCATCGGCAGCAGGTCGCCGCGGTCCCACGCGATGCTGTCGTCCAGCGAGCAGTAGAACGCGTTCGCCACGCCCTTGGTGTTGGTGCGGCAGATCTCGACGCCCGCGCCGTTGGAGTCGTAGGAGACCAGGCGCTTGACGGGCTCGAACTCCTTGCCGTCGAAGTTCGCCGGCAGCTGCTCGGTCCAGTACTCCGCCACGTCGGCGAGCGCGTTGATGGCCAGCCGGTCCATCTCGCCGCCGTCACCGTTCTCCACGCGCAGGTCGGCGTCCGGCACGCCGGGCTTGGCGCCGCTCTCGCCGGTGGTGATCTCCAGGCCGGACACCTTCGACACGTCCGGCCGCGCGGGGCGCGCCAGCCCGTCCACCGCCTGCGTGCACCCGCCGGCCAACGCCGCCGCCGCGACGACCGCCGCGACCGTGAACACCCGTCGAGCCATGCCCCAGCCCCATCCCGCTCCGTCGGTCCGCCCGAACCCTACTGGGCGAACGGCCGCCGCGGGACCGGTCCGGCGCTTGTCCGGGGCACCACTCCCGCACCGGGGCGGGCCCGCGCCGCGAGCGGGCCGCGCCGGTCAGCCCAGCCCGCACGCCTTGACGCCCTCGAAGACACCGCCGCGGAACACGTCCACCCGCTGGAAACCCGGCTCGACGGCCTGCCTGCCCGTCGCGTCCCGAGCCGCGTAGTCGTGGGCGAGCAGCACCTGCACGGCCTCGTCCAGGTCGCCGGGCGACAGGCCGAACCCCTGCCGGCGGGTGAACACCTCGCGGGTGTACGCGCCGGCCAGGCACAGCGCCGAAGCCGCCGCGTCGGCGCCCTCGACCCCCTCGCCCGCGGCCGACCGCGCGGCCAGCCCGTAGCGGGACGCCAGCAGCACACCGGTCGCGTAGTCGCCGATCTCGGCGTGCAGCTCGGGCAGCTCCCGCGTGACCTCGACCTCCACCGAGCCGTCCTTCGGGCAGAACGCGACCGGGCCCTGGTCACCGGAGCAGTCGGGCTCCTCCCTGGTCGGCGTGGTCTTCGGCGGGGTCCACGCCTTGCCCCTGGCGGTCACCAGGGCCCCGTAGTACCTGCCCAGGTCGTCGGTGACGGCCTCCAGCATCTCGTCGAACGGGAGGTTGCCGCCCCGGTCGCGGTCGTCGAGCGTGGTGAACGCCTGCTGGGTGAACGGCCGGTTCTCCACGGTCATCGCGCCGCAGAACCGGGTGCCCTGCTGGTAGCCGTCCTGGAACGCGGACACCCGGTCGAACGCGTTGCCGTGCGCCGCCCGGTCCTGCGGCGAGGTGCCGACCGGGTCGCGGAAGGTGATCAGCGCGCCCAGCGCCGAGTCGAGGGTGTCCGTGCCGATGGCCAGGTGCTCGGACTTGCCGTCGTTCACCCACTTGACGAAGCTGCCCGCGAAGCAGTCGGCCATCGCCTCGGTGAGGATCGTCGGGTACTTCTGCGGGTCGCGGCGTTCCGCCTCGGGCGTGATGCCCATGCGGCGCTGCACCGCGTGCCCGACCTCGTGCGCCAGGACGATCACCACGGCCGCGTCCCCGAAGCGGTCCTGGAGGACGGGCAGCAGGGCGGCCCGGTCCCAGGCGATGGCGTCGGCGCTGGGGCAGTAGAACGCGTTGCCCTCCACGTCGCTCGCCTTCTCCGTGCAGGGCGGCGGCTTGGCGGACGGGTCGGCGGTGTCGACGGAGTAGATGCCGCCCTCCAGGGGGCGCCACTTCTCGCCGAAGGCGTCCGGGAAGGCGGCCTCCCAGAACGCGTCGATGTCGGTGATGGCGGTCGCCGCGAGCCGGTCGACGGGTCCGCCGTCGGTGCCCCGGATGAAACCGGGGTCGACGCCGCCCTTGGCGACGACCTTGCCCGCGCCCGGGTGGCCGTCGACCCACCGCGTGCACCCGGAGGCCACGAGTACCACCGCTACCAGCAGAACGAGCCGAGCCGATGCGCGCCGCATCGGACCATTCTGCCGCCTTCGCACCCCGGTCGGTGGTGTTGTCGGGACTTCGCGTGCGGCACGTGCCCGGAGTGGCTCGGACCCGGTGCGGCGACCCCGACCAGGCGCGGTGGACCAGGCGCGGTGGTCCGAGCGCGGTGGGCCGACTCGGGCGGTGCGGTGCGCAGGCCGGCGCGGTGCCGCGAGGACGGCTCCCGGCTCGCGCCCGGCCGGTGGTCGTCCGGAACCGCGCGGCACCGGTCGTCCTGGATCGCGCCCGGTGGGCGGTCGTCGGGGACCGCGCCCGGCCGCCCTGGACCGCCCCCGGTCCGCGGTCGTCGGAACCGCGGACCGAGGGCGGTCGCCCGGCCGTCCCGCGTCCGTCCGTTGTGGTCGGCGTCGCCGCGAGTTCGACGAGGGTTCGCTGGTGAGGGGTTGTGCCCGCCGCGGGCGTGGCGCGCCGCGCACCGGTCCGCGCGCGTTCACCACCGGGTCGTTGACACCCCTGTCGGCGGAGCGCTAGCCTGCGAATTGTAAACAACCTTTACGATCCTGCTCCCGAGCCGCCGCCACGGACCGTGAGGAGAACCCAGTGCGCCGAGTCGCCCCACTGGCGTCGGTGGCGGTGTGCATCCTGCTCGTGCATCCGCTGACCGCCGCCAGCGCACCAGCCGATTCCCTTCTCTCCCAAGGAAGACCGGTCACCGTGACGTCCGTCGAGGACGATTCGCTGGCCGGCCAGTTCGCGGTCGACGGCCGCGCCGACACCCGCTGGGCCAGCGCGCCCGGCATCGACCCCCAGTCGCTCACCGTGGACCTCGGCGGCGCAGCCGAGGTCCACGAGGTGATCGTCCGCTGGGAGGACGCGTACGCCACCAAGTACAAGGTGCAGCTCTCCGCCAACGGCTCCACCTGGACCGACCTCAGCAGCCGCAGCAGCGGCGACGGTGACTCCGACACCCACTCCGGGCTCAACGGCACCGGCCGGTACCTCCGCGTCCTGGGCACCGAGCGGGCCACCGACTACGGCTACTCGATCTGGGAGCTGGAGGTGTACGGGGTCCGCAGCGGCGGCGACACGAGCCCGCCGACCGTACCCGGCAACCTCCGCGTCACCGGCACGACGGCGAGCAGCGCGTCGCTCGCCTGGACGGCGGCCACCGACAACGTCGGCGTCGCCGGCTACGACGTGCTCCGCGACGGCGTCGTGGTCGGCGCCGCCACCGGCACGGCGTACACCGACAGCGGCCTCGCGCCGAGCACGGCGTACGACTACACCGTGCGGGCCAGGGACGCGGCGGGCAACACGTCGCCGCCCGGCAACAAGGTCCGCGTCACGACCGGCGCGTCCTCCGGGTCGTTCGTGATCGCGGCGGCCGGCGACATCGCCGAGCAGTGCACCGCGAGCAGCTCCTCCTGCGTGCACCCGAAGACCGCCAAGCTGGTCGAGCAGATGAACCCCGTCGCGGTGATCACGATGGGCGACAACCAGTACGACGACGCCCACCTGTCGGACTTCCAGAAGTACTACGACAAGACGTGGGGCCGCTTCAAGGCCAAGACCAAGCCGATCCCCGGCAACCACGAGACCTACTCCGACCCGCCGCTGTCCGGCTACAAGGGCTACTTCGGCTCGATCGCCACGCCCAACGGCAAGACCTACTACTCGTGGGAGCACGGCAACTGGCACTTCATCGCCCTGGACTCGACCGAGTCGAGCAAGCCCGGCTCGGCGCAGCACGAGTGGCTCAAGCGCGACCTCGCGGCCAACGACAAGGGCTGCGTGGCCGCGTACTTCCACCACCCGCGCTGGAGTTCCGGCAGCCACGGCAACAACACCAGCAGCGCGACGATGTGGGAGACGTTGGTGGCCAACAAGGTCGACCTGGTGCTCTCCGGCCACGACCACCACTACGAGCGGTTCAAGCCGTTGAACGCCGACGGCAAGGCGGACCCCAAGGGCACCCGCTCGGTGATCGGCGGCGGTGGCGGCGCCGCGCTGTACAAGGTGTCGGCGAACCCGGCCATCACGGAGTTCGCGAAGTCGATCCACGGCGTGATGAAGATGACGCTGACCGACAACACCTACTCCTGGCAGTACCTGGGCCTGGACGGCAAGCCGATCGACAGCACCCCGACCTACACCTGCCACTGACATGTACATCGCGACCGCGCGGCAGACGCCGTCCGAGAAGAAGGCCGACCGGGGTCGGGTCGCGGGCAACGTGCTCGCGCTCGGCCTGGTCAGCCTGGTCACCGACGTGTCGTCGGAGATGGTGACGGCGGTGCTGCCGCTGTACTTCGTGGTCGCGCTCGGGTTGAGCCCGTTCCAGTTCGGTCTGCTGGACGGGCTCTACTCCGGCGTGACGGCGGTGGTCCGCCTGCTCGGCGGGCACGCCGCGGACCGGTGGCAGCGGCGCAAGGCCGTCGCGCTGGCCGGGTACGGGATGTCCGCGGTGGCCAAGCTCGGGTTCCTCGCCGCGGGCTCCTCGGTGGGCGCGCTGGGCGGTGTGCTGGCCGTCGACCGCACCGGCAAGGGGCTCCGCACCGCGCCGCGGGACGCGCTGATCTCGTTGAGCAGCGCGCCGGACGCGCTCGGGCGGGCGTTCGGCGTGCACCGGGCGATGGACACCGTCGGCGCGTTCCTCGGGCCGCTGGTGGCGATCTTCGTGCTGTGGGCCAGCCTCGGCTCGTACGACGCGGTGTTCGTCACCAGCTTCTGCTTCGCGGTGCTGGGCGTCCTGCTGCTGGCCATGCTGGTGCGGGACAAGCGGTCGCCGCTGCCCGCGCGGCCCCGGCTGAAGGCGTTGTGGCGCGGCGAGTTCCGCCGGGTCGTCGGCTGGGCTTCGCTGCTGGGCCTGGTCACGGTGGGCGACGCGTTCCTGTACCTGCTGCTCCAGCAGGAGCTGCGGCTGGACGCCGTCCACTTCCCCCTGCTGGCGCTGGGCACGGCGGCGGTGTACCTGCTGCTGGCCGTGCCGCTGGGCAGGCTGGCCGACCGGGTGGGCCGCTGGCCGGTGTTCCTCGCCGGTCACGTGGCGCTGGCGCTGGCGTTCGGGCTGCTGCTGACCCCGTTCGTGAACGCCTTCGTCGTGCTCGCCCTGCACGGCGCGTTCTACGCGGCCACCGACGGCGTGCTGATGGCCGCCGCCGGCCCGCTGCTGCCCGCCGAGCTGCGGACCAGCGGGATGGCCGTGCTGCAGACCGGCCAGGCGTTGGCGAAACTGGTTTCCTCTGTCCTGTTTGGAGCGATGTGGACGTTCTGGGGAGTGCCGACGGCACTGCTGGTGTCGCTGGCCGCGTTGGTGGTCGTATTGGGTGGCGCGGCGGTGTTGCGGCCTTTGTCGTCGTGATCCTGGCGGCCACGGCGTACGTGCTGCACGCCCGCGGCCGGGCCGCCGAGGCGGAACCGGGGTGCGCGCGGGTCTCCGAGGCCGCGGGCACCAGGGCGTGCCTCGCGGCGCGGCCGGGGCTGCCGCCGATGGTGGACCTCGTCGTCACCCGCGACGGGCGGGAGCAGCGGCACGCCCTGCCCGGCATCCCGAGCCGGTTGCAGGTGTCGCCGAGCGGGCGGATGGTGTCCTGGACGGTGTTCGTGTCCGGTGACTCCTACAACACGTCCGGCTTCTCCACCCGGACCGGCATCCTCGACACGAAGACCGACGACCTGCGGAAGTCGATCGAGGACATCCCGCTGACCGTCGAGGGCAAGCGGTACTTCGCGCCGGACGTCAACTTCTGGGGCGTCACGTTCGCCGCCGACGACACGCGGTTCTACGCCACGGCCGCGAGCCGGGGCCGCACCCACCTGATCCAGGCGGACTACCGGACGTGGGAGGCGACGGCGCTGCGCGACAACGTGGAGTGCCCGTCGTTGTCCCCGGACGGGACGAGGCTGGCGTTCAAGAAGCGCGTCACACCGGGTCCGTGGCGGCTGCACGTGCTCGACCTCGCGACGATGGCGGAGACGCCGCTGGCCGAGGCCCGCAGCGTCGACGACCAGGCCGTGTGGCCGGACGCCCACACCGTGGGCTACGGCCTGGACAAGCAGCGGTGGACCGTGCCCGCGGACGGCACGGGCACGCCGAGCCCGGCGTCAAGCGATGCCGGACCCCATCCTGGAGAGGATTCTCCCGGCAAGTGAGTGGAAGTGGCCGTACGCGTCCTTGGCGGCCTGGAAGTGACCGCCGAAAGCGCCATCAGCGCTGGTCAGGGCGAAGATCGGCTTGCGTGCTTCCTGCGCGAGCGACATGAGGCCGTGGTAGTGCTTGAGTTGCCCGAGGCAGTACGGGTCGGTGCCGACCGGGAGAGCCGGCTCCTCACTCGCCAGCACGGATGACCGGAACTCCCCCGGGATCCGGTCCATCCACCGCTGATACGCCTTCACCGGACGGTCGAGTCGAACGCCGTGCTGGAGCACGACATAGCCCAGCGCGTTCATCCGGCCGTCCGGTGATTCGCTGATGGAAGCCGGGCGCACCCGCAACCGGTTGTGCCAGCCGGCGCGCCAGTCACGCAGGGCGGGGCCGAGGTTGCGCAACCCTTGGAAGCTGAACAGGTCCGGAGCCACGGGTATGACGACGTGGTCCGAACTCACCAGGGCCGCGCGGTTGATCGCGCCCAGGCTGGGCCCCACGTCGACCAGGACGAGGTCGGCCGAGTGCTTCTCGGCGGCGCGGTTGATGATCGTCCAGAATGCGGAGATCACCCGGAACGACCTGGCATCGCGATCCAGGCACTTGGGCCACGCGCTGCTCAGCTCGTCCTCGAAGGCGGAGAGCGCCAGATCACCGGGGAGCACCGCGAGCCGTTCCTCCGCGGTGGGCGTCAGGGCGATCTCGGAGAACCCGCCTTCGCCGGTGTGGAAGGGTCGGATGGCACCCCAGATCGTCTCCCGGCGACCGTCGGTCGACCACAGCACTTCCAGGTCTTCCTCGTCGAGGAAGGCGGAGGTGAGGTTGGCCTGCGGGTCGAGGTCGGCGGCGAGCACACGGTGACCGGTGTCGGCCAGCATCCAGGCCAGGTGGTAGACCAGCGAGGTCTTCCCCACCCCGCCCTTGTTGTTGAAGAAGGCGATCACGGGCACGTTCACGTGCGACTCCTCAGTGTGACCGCGACGTGCGATTGCGTCGGGGTGAATTCCGCCTTCGGGTTGCCGTTGGCGGCCAGGCTGCTGATGGTCACCGGGATGCCCGCGCCGAAACGCTGCACGTACCCCAATCCGCGCATCACCTCTGCCAGGGTCGGATTGCGGTAGTCGGTGAGGCCCTGGCCGAAGGTTTCGGTGGTGACCACGCCGAACGGCCCGCCGGGACTGACCACCTCCACCCGGTCGCGGTACCAGGTGATGCGCACCGGGGCGTTGGTGTGCTCGTAGCTGCGGTGCATGAGCGCGTTGCGGACCACCTGCTGCAACGCCACGATCGGGTAATCGGGAACGCGGGCCTCGGTCGTGCCGGAGGTGAAGTCGACCGCCGAGCGGATGTTCAGCACGAGGATCTCATCCAGTTGGCGCAGCACTTCCGGCAACGGCCCGTCGAAACGCTTGTCGTCGTTCAACGGGTCGGCCAGCGTCGTGCCGTCGACGCGCAGGAACTGCACCCAGGCCCCCGGTACCCAGGAGATCGGATCACGGCCGATGGTGATCAGCCCGGCCGTGGTCGGGACGCCGTCCGGCGAGGTCAGCCGAAGCGCGGCCAGTCTCTGGTCCGTCGTGCGGCCGTTCGCGGCCAGTACCGCGGGCGGTACGAGGGAGGGGATCATCAACTCCTCGAACAGCCCGAGATCGAGGTCGCCCTTCGTGGCACCGAGCACGGGCCGGCTGTCGAAAGGCAGGTCGAGCGACCGCCTCCGCTCGTTCGACCTGCGCTCGTCCTCGGAATTCGCCACCGCCCGGCGTGGACCCACGCGCACCCAGATTTGTCCTTTGTACCTCACCGGCGGTGTATTGCTCGGTTGCACCTCGACGACCGCGACCTCGCCATCGGGTGTGCACAGCTTGCGTACCGTGAGCGAGGGCGGGGGCAGGATGTTCCCCTGGTCGCGGAACGAGGCCAAGTTCTGCAGGAGTTGGTCGGTGACCGGAACTCCGGACAGCGTGCCGTTGTCACGGACACCGATGAACAACACACCCGGCTGCCGATGATCCGCCAAGTCGTTCGCGAAGGCGCAGATGGCCTGGGCAATGCGGTCCGAGTTGGAGTTGGAGGCAGACTCCTTCCGCTCCACCCGGTCCGACTCCAGGTCGGCGAGCAAGGTGTGCAACTCTCCGTCGGACAGCGCCATAACGCGATCCTAGTGTCAGGTTGCCCACGTCAAGTTGCACACCCGCAGCTCAGCGCGGCTCCGAGGCCGGATCGGGGATGAGCCACAGCACGCCGGCCGGCGGGAGCTGCAACACGGCCGACGCCGGCCGGCCGTGCCACGGCACCTCCTCCGCCTCCACCCCGCCGAGGTTGCCCACCCCGGAACCGCCGTAGACCCCCGAGTCGGTGTTGACCACCTCGCGCCAGTGCCCCGCCGACGGCAGCCCGACCCGGTAGTCGTGGTGCGGCATCCCCGAGAAGTTCGCCACGCACGCCAGCACCGAGCCGTCCTCGCCGATGCGCAGGAAGCTGAGCACGTTGCCCGCCGAGTCGTTCGCGTCGATCCACGAGAACCCCTCGGGCCGGGCGTCGGCGCTGTAGAGCGCGGGCGTCGCCCGGTACACCGCGTTGAGGTCGCCGACCAGCGACCGGATGCCCGCGTGGAACGGCGACTCCAGCAGGTGCCAGTCCAGCGGCCGGGACTCCGACCACTCGCCCTGCTGGCCGAACTCGCCGCCCATGAACAGCAGCTGCTTTCCGGGGTGCGCCCACATGAACGCCAGCAGCGACCGCAGGCCCGCGGCCTTGTTCCAGTCGTCGCCGGGCATCCGCTGCCACAGCGAGCCCTTCCCGTGCACCACCTCGTCGTGCGACAGCGGCAGCACGAAGTTCTCGCTCCACGCGTACACCAGCGAGAACGTGATCTCGTTGTGGTGGAACGACCGGTGCACCGGCTCGCGCGACAGGTAGTGCAGCGTGTCGTGCATCCAGCCCATGTTCCACTTGAACCCGAAACCGAGGCCGCCCAGGTGCGTCGGCCGCGTCACGCCCGGCCACGCCGTCGACTCCTCGGCCACCATCACCACGCCGGGGTGCCGCTTGTAGACGGTCGCGTTCAGCTCCTGGAGGAACCGCACCGCGTCCAGGTTCTCCCGGCCGCCGTACTGGTTGGGCAGCCACTGGCCCTCTTCGCGCGAGTAGTCCAGGTACAGCATGGAGGCGACCGCGTCGACCCGCAGGCCGTCGATGTGGAACTCCTCGATCCAGTACAGGGCGTTGGCGACCAGGAAGTTGCGGACCTCGTTGCGGCCGAAGTCGAACACCAGGGTGCCCCAATCGGGGTGCTCGCCGCGCCGCGGGTCGGCGTGCTCGTACAGCGCCGTCCCGTCGAACCGGGCCAGCGCCCACGCGTCCTTCGGGAAGTGCGCGGGCACCCAGTCCATGATCACGCCGATGCCGTGGCCGTGCAGCACGTCGACGAAGTGGCGGAAGTCGTCCGGCGACCCGAACCGGGACGTGGGCGCGTAGTACGACGTCACCTGGTAGCCCCACGACCCGCCGAACGGGTGTTCGGCGACCGGCATCAGCTCGACGTGCGTGAACCCGGCCTCCACGACGTACGCGGCCAGCTCCTCGGCCAGCTCGCGGTAGCCGAGGGGCCGCCCGTCCCGCTCCGGCCGCCACGAACCCAGGTGCACCTCGTAGACGCTCATCGGCGCGTTGACCCACTGGGTGGCGTCGCGCCTGGCCTGCCACTCGGCGTCGGTCCACTCGTGCGACGACGCGGTGACGACCGACGCCGTCGCGGGCGGCTGCTCGGTGGCGAACGCCATCGGGTCGGCCTTCTCGTGCCAGCCGCCGTCGCGCCCGAGGATGCGGAACTTGTACCGGCTGCCCACCGGCACGCCGGGGACGAACACCTCCCACACGCCCGAGGAGCCCAGCGAGCGCATCGGGTTCGCCCGGCCGTCCCAGCCGTCGAAGTCGCCGCACACCCGCACGCCGCGCGCGGTCGGCGCCCACACCGCGAACGACACCCCGGTGACCGTGCCCGACACCGTGTCGTAGGAGCGGACGTGCGCGCCGAGCACGTCCCACAGCCGCTCGTGCCGCCCCTCGCCGATCAGGTGCAGGTCCAGCTCGCCGACGGTGGGCAGCCACCGGTACGGGTCGTCCACCTCGACGGTCGCGCCGGGGTAGGCCACCTCCAGCCGGTAGTCGCCGGGGTGCTCGGGCAGCTCGCCCTCGAACAGGCCGTCGGTCACCCGGTCCAGCTCGAACCGCTTGTCACCCGCCAGCACCGCCACCGCGGACGCGCCGGGCCGCAGCGCACGCGCGACCACCTCGCCCGTGGGCAGGTGGTGCACGCCGAGCACCGAGTGCGGGTCGTGGTGCGACCCCGACAGCAGCCGGTCCACGTCCTCGGTCATCGCGCTCCCTCTCCCGTGATCCGGGCGATCGACGACAGCGGCACCGTCAACCACTCCGGCCGGTTCGCGTACTCGTAGGCCACCTCGTACACCGCCTTGTCCAGCTCGAACGCCCGCAGCAGGTAGCCGCGCCCGCGCGGGTCGCCCACCGAGGACGCCGCCGCCTCCGCGTAGCCCTCGGTGAACGCCGCGCGGTTGCGCCGCGACCACTCCAGCGCCCGTGTGGTCAGCTGGTGGTCCTCCGGCCGGCCGACGAGCAGCTGGTGCGCCGCGTAGTCGAAGGATCGCAGCATCCCGGCCACGTCGCGCAGCGGCGAGCGCAGCGCGGTCCGCTCGGCGATCGGCGCGCCCGGCTCGCCCTCGAAGTCGATCAGCAGCCAGCCGTGCACGGTCCGCAGCACCTGGCCCAGGTGCAGGTCGCCGTGGATGTGCTGGATGGCGACCGCGCCGGGGGTGTCCCGCGCCTGCTCGAACGCCTCGCGCAGCGCGGGCACGTACGGGCGCAGCTCGGGCACCGACTCGACCACGGAGTCCAGCCGCGCCACCATCGCCCGCACCGTGCGGTCGATGTCGCCCGCGTCGGCGTGCTCGGTGCCCAGCGCCCGCTCCAGGTCGGCGTGCACGGTCGCGACGGCCTGGCCCAGCCGCTGCGCCTCGCCCGCGAAGTCGCCGCCGACCTCGTCGGCGTGCAGGTCGCCCTCGGCCATCAGGTCGCGCACGCTGGTCGTGGCCATCGCCCAGCCGTCCACCGCGTCCGGCAGGAACTGCTGGAGCATCCCGACGGTGGCGGCGTCGTCGCCCAGCGCGCCGGTGATCGAGCCCAGCGGCTGCGCGATGTGCTCGCAGCCCACCCGGTGCAGGGCGCGGTGCAGCACCAGGTCCGGGTTCTCGCCCGCGGTGAGCTTGCGGAACAGCTTGAGGATGTACTGGCTGCCGAACACCAGCGACGTGTTGCTCTGCTCGGACGTGATGGGCCTGCCGCGCAGGCCGGTCTGCAACTCCACGTCCGGCTCGTGCTCGAACACCAGCCCGTCCACGGCGGTGTTCTCCGCGATCAGGTCCAGCAGGAGGCCGGCCAGCTCGGGGTCGGCCGTCGCGTCGTAGTGGTCCACCTGGTCGGTCGCCAGCAGCTGGTACGGCTCGCGCCGGTCCGCCTGCGCCACCTCCACCACCAGGTGCACCAGCAGCGGCCGCGCGCTCAGCACGCTGGTCCGGAGTGGACGGACCGACGTGACCGGCCGGTCCTTGCCGCCGAACCACCGTTGCGCGGGCAGCCACTCGGGCAGTTCGGTCACGACTTTGTCGACCAGGTCGTGCGGTTCGGTCACTGCGTTCACCTCGTCTCGCCCTCGTCGCCCGCCTCCACCAGCTGGAACCAGTAGAAGCCGTGGCCGGGCAGCGTCAACAGGTAGGACAGGTCGCCGATGGCCGGGAAGTGCACCCCGCCGGTCAGCTCCACCGGACGGCTGCCCCGGTGCTCGGACAGGTCCAGCTCGACCGGCTGCGGGAACCGGGACAGGTTGTTCACGCACAGCACGACGTCCTCGTGCCCGTCCGGGCGGCACCACCGGCGCCGGTAGGCCAGCACGCTCGGGTTGGAGCCGCCCAGGTCCGTGAAGTCGCCCTCGGCGAACGCGTGGTGCTGCTTGCGCACCTCGATCATCCGGCGCGTCCAGTTCAGCAGCGACGACTGGTTGTTCAGCTGCGCCTCCACGTTCAGTCCCTGGTAGCCGTAGACCGGGTCCATGATCACCGGCAGGTAGATCCGACCGGGGTCGCAGGAGGAGAACCCCGCGTTGCGGTCCGGGGTCCACTGCATCGGTGTGCGGACGGCGTCCCGGTCGCCCAACCAGATGTTGTCGCCCATGCCGATCTCGTCACCGTAGTAGAGAACCGGCGATCCGGGCAGGGACAGCAGCATGGCGGTGAACAGCTCCTGCTGGTTCCGGTCGTTCTCCAGCAGCGGCGCCAGCCGTCGTCTGATGCCGATGTTCGCCTTCATGCGCGGGTCCTTGGCGTACTCGGCGTACATGTAGTCGCGCTCTTCGTCGGTCACCATCTCCAGCGTCAACTCGTCGTGGTTGCGCAGGAAGATCCCCCACTGGCAGCCGTCGGGGATCTGCGGCGTCTGCGCCAGGATCTCCGAGATGGGGAACCGCGACTCGCGCCGCACCGCCATGAAGATGCGCGGCATGAGCGGGAAGTGGAACGCCATGTGGCACTCGTCGCCGCCCACCTCGGGGTCGCCGAAGTACTCCACGACGTCGCTCGGCCACTGGTTGGCCTCCGCCAGCAGCACCCGACCGGGGTACTCGTCGTCCACCACCTTGCGGCAGCGCTTGAGGAAGTCGTGCGTGCGCGGCAAATTCTCGCAGTTCGTGCCCTCCTGCTCGAACAGGTACGGCACGGCGTCCAGGCGGAACCCGTCGATGCCCAGGTCGAGCCAGAACCGCAGGGTGTCCAGCATCGCCTCCTGCACGTCGGGGTTCTCGAAGTTGAGGTCGGGCTGGTGGGAGAAGAAGCGGTGCCAGTAGAACTGGCCGCGCACGGGGTCGTAGGTCCAGTTCGACGACTCGGTGTCGACGAAGATCACGCGCGCGTCGGGGTAGCGCTGGTCGTCGTCGCTCCACACGTAGAAGTTGCCGTACGGGCCGTCCGGCTCGGCGCGCGACTGCTGGAACCACGGGTGCGCGTCACTCGTGTGGTTGAGCACCAGGTCGGTGATCACCCGGATGCCGCGCCGGTGCGCCTCGTCCAGCAGGTAGACGAAGTCCTCGACCGAGCCGAACTCCGGCAGCACCGCGCGGAAGTCGGAGATGTCGTAACCGCCGTCCCGCAGGGGCGACGCGTAGAACGGCGGGAGCCAGAGGCAGTCGACGCCGAGCCACTCCAGGTAGTCCAACCGGGACGCCAGCCCGCGCAGGTCGCCGGTGCCGTCGCCGTTGGAGTCGGTGAACGCGCGCACGAGCACCTCGTAGAACACCGCGCCCTTGAACCAGCCGGGCTCGCGCGGCGCGAGCTTCGCCGACCGGAAGTCCTCGGCCTGCGGTTCGACCAGCAGGCCGTCCGCGCCGATGGCCTCGCCGGTGTGCGGCACGCCTTCCAGGCCGGTCAGGGCGGCGTCGGGTCGGGCTTCTTCTGCCATGTGCTCCACCTCGTCCCACCTCGTCGGGGGTAGGTTCGACCGTCCCTCGCGCCGCGGCGCGGGGACGGTGCGTGTGATCCGGGCGGTCCCGGTTAGCTGCTGAACCTGCGCTGCACGCCGACCACGTGCGCGGACGCGCGCCACGGCTCCAGGCGGACGTAGTTGGCCTGGCCCCAGTCCCAGGTCTCGCCGGTCACCTCGTCGTGCGCGATCAGGCGTTCGTGCCAGTCGAACCCGAGCGCGGGCAGGTCGAGCCAGACCGTGCCCTCCTGCCCGTCGTGCGGGTCGAGGTTCACGACCACGACCACGGTGTCGCCGCTGCCGGGGTCCTGCTTGGAGTAGGCGATCAGCGCCGGGTTGTCGATGTGGTGGAAGCGCAGCGTGCGCATCTGCCGCAGGGCCGGGTGGGCGCGGCGGATGGTGTTCAGCTTGCGCAGCCAGGGCTCCAGCGAGCGGCCCTCCGCGACCGCCTGCTGGAAGTCGCGCGGGCGCAGCTGGTACTTCTCGGAGTTCAGGTACTCCTCGCTGCCCTCGCGCACCGCCTGGTGCTCGTACAGCTCGTAGCCCGAGTAGACGCCCCAGGTGGGGCTCAGCGTCGCGGCCAGCGCGGCGCGCAGGGCGAACATGCCCGGACCGCCGTGCTGCAACGACTCGTGCAGGATGTCCGGGGTGTTGACGAACAGGTTCGGGCGGGCCTCGTCCCAGTGCCGCACCAGCTCGACGCCGAACTCGGTCAGCTCCTCCTTGGTCGTCCGCCAGGTGAAGTACGTGTAGCTCTGGGTGAACCCCAGCTTCGCCAACCCGTACAGCCGCGCCGGGCGGGTGAACGCCTCGGACAGGAACAACACGTCCGGGTGGGAGTCCTTCACCGCCCAGATCAGCCACGCCCAGAAGTCCGGCGGCTTGGTGTGCGGGTTGTCGACCCGGAAGATCCGGACGCCGTGCTCCACCCAGTGCAGGACGACGCGCAGCACCTCGTTGTAGAGGCCCTGCGGGTCGTTGTCGAAGTTGACCGGGTAGATGTCCTGGTACTTCTTCGGCGGGTTCTCGGCATAGGCGATCGTGCCGTCCGGGCGGGTGGTGAACCACTCCGGGTGCTTGAGCACCCACGGGTGGTCCGGCGCGCACTGGAGCGCCAGGTCGAGCGCCACCTCCAGGTCCAGCTCCCGCGCACGGGCCACGAAGGCGTCGAAGTCCTCGATCGTGCCCAGCTCGGGGTGGATCGCGTCGTGCCCGCCCTCGTCCGCGCCGATGGCCCAGGTCGAGCCGGGGTCGTCCTCGGTGGCGACGAGCGAGTTGTTCGGGCCCTTGCGGTTCACCCGGCCGATGGGGTGGATCGGCGGCAGGTAGGCCACGTCGAAGCCCATCGCCGCGATGCGGTCGAGTTCCTTGGCCGCGGTGGCGAACGTGCCGTGCACCGGGACGCCGGACTCGTCCACGCCGCCCGTGGAGCGCGGGAAGAACTCGTACCAGGAGCCGAACGCGGCGCGCTCGCGGTCCACCCAGACCTTGTGCGGCCTGCCCTTGGTGATCAGCTCGCGCACGGGGTGGTCGTGCATGACCTGCCGGACGTCCCGCGCGAGGGCCGGCGCGACCCGCTCGGCCAGCGGCCGGTCCTCGTCGCGCAGCGCGCGGGCGGCGTTGACCAGCAGCGGCTTGTCGCGGCGGCGGTCCGGCCTGCGCGACACCCGGTCCAGCAGCAGCGCGCCGGACTCCAGGTCGTTGTACAGCTCGTCGGCGCCCTGGCCGGCGGCGATCTTGACCTCGACGGCGTGCAGCCAGGTGGCCCACGGGTCCGACCAGGCGTCGACCCGGAACGTCCACGCGCCAACGGCGTCGGGGACGATCGTCGCCGCCCACCGGTCCAGCCCGACGCCCTCCGGCGCCATGCGAGTCTGTCTCGCGACCCGGTCCGAGGGACCCCGCCACGTCACGGTGGCCGCGACGGCGTCGTGGCCCTCGCGCCACACCGTCGCCGTGACGGGGACGTGCTCGCCGACCACCGCTTTGGCCGGGTACCGGCCGCCGCTCACGGTCGGCGAGACGTCGTCGATACCGAGTCGTCCGCTCATCGGCAACGCCTCTCTCGCCTGGTGTGCCGCTCGCACGGGCGAGTTTCGCCCGCACTGGTCGGGCGCGGCGCCACCGGGGCCCCGCGCCACAAAGCTGCCACCCGCTTTTCCTACCCCGTTCGATCGGATCGCACACTTGGCGGTGACTTCGATCTCGGCATGGGGGATGGTGATCTCGATCCCCCCGGTGGGTGATGCCTGAACGGGCGATCTCGGAACGGGCGGTCGCCGACCCGCGCACCGGCGGCCCGGCGGGGCCGACCGGTGCAGCGCGCCCGGCCCCGATCGGCCCAACGGGCGAATCCGGGCCGGTGTGTCGCGGCGGCGTCCGCCGCCGTGTACGAAAGAACACGCGCGGGGGCGTCCGCCCAGCTCGGGCTGGATCGGTCCCTGCATCGGTTCGGGCGACCCTTGCTCGACACCGCTGGATGGGGGATAAGGTCCGACGCCATGCGAGCACTCCGCCGGTTCACCGTCCGAGCCAGCCTGCCCGAGCCGCTGTCCGCACTGGGCACGCTCGCCACGAACCTGCGCTGGACCTGGCACCAGCCGACACAGGACCTGTTCGCGTCGGTCGACCCCGCGCTGTGGTCCGAGAGCCCCGACCCCCTGCGACTGCTCTCCACCGTCGACCCGGAACGGCTGGAGGCACTCGCCCGCGACGAGCAGTTCCTCGCCCACACGCGCGCGCTGTCCGACGACCTCACCCGCTACACGACCGGTCCGCGCTGGTTCCAGCGGCGGCAGGAGGAGGTGCGGCTGCGGCGCGAGCAGGGCGACCACGACCAGCACCCGCTGCCCGCCGCCGTCGCCTACTTCTCGATGGAGTTCGGCGTCACCGAGGCGCTGCCCAACTACTCGGGCGGCCTCGGCGTGCTCGCCGGCGACCACCTGAAGGCGGCCTCGGACCTGGGCGTGCCGCTGATCGCGGTCGGCCTGCTGTACCGCTCCGGCTACTTCCGCCAAGCGCTGTCCCTGGACGGCTGGCAGATCGAGCACTACCCGGTCCTGGACCCGCGCGGCCTGCCGCTGGAGCTGCTCGCCGAGCCGTCCGGCGCGCCGATCCTGGTGCACGTGGCCATGCCGGGCGACCGCGTGCTGCGCGCCAAGGTCTGGAAGGCGCAGGTCGGCCGGATCCCGCTGCTGCTGCTCGACTCCGACGTCGAGGAGAACGACGAGGACCTGCGTGGCGTCACCGACCGGCTCTACGGCGGCGACCAGGACCACCGCATCCGGCAGGAGATCCTGGCCGGTGTCGGTGGGGTGCGGGCGGTGCGCACGTTCTGTGACCTCACGGGGCACCCGAGCCCCGACGTCTTCCACACGAACGAGGGACACGCGGGCTTCCTCGGCCTGGAGCGCATCCGCGAGCTGGTCACCGCCGAGGGCCTGGACTTCGACCAGGCGCTGGCGGCGGTCCGCGCGGGCACGGTGTTCACCACGCACACCCCCGTGCCGGCGGGCATCGACCGGTTCCCCGTCGACCTGGTGCAGCACTACTTCGGCTCCGAGGCGCTGCTGCCCGGCGTGAGCACCCAGCGCGTGCTGGCGCTCGGCGCGGAGGAGAACCCCGGCCTGTTCAACATGGCGCACATGGGCCTGCGGCTCGCCCAGCGCGCGAACGGCGTGTCCCGGCTGCACGGCGAGGTCAGCCGCGACATGTTCCGCGGCCTGTGGCCGGGCTTCGACGTCACCGAGGTGCCGATCGGCTCGGTCACCAACGGCGTGCACGGCCCGACGTGGGCGGCCACCGAGATGAGCCGCCTGCTCGGCGAGTCGGACGACAGCGGCGTCGGCCTGCGCGGGTTCGAGCCGGTCACCGACCAGCGGCTGTGGGAGCTGCGCAACGACCTCCGCCGCAAGCTCGTCGACGAGGTCCGCCGCCGCACCCGCCTGTCGTGGCTCCAGCGCGGCGCGTCGGCCCTGGAGCTGGGCTGGACGGACTCGGTGTTCGACCCCGACGTGCTGACCGTCGGTTTCGCCCGTCGCGTGCCCACCTACAAGCGGCTCACGCTGATGCTGCGCGACCCGGAACGCCTCCGGGCGCTCCTGCTGCACCCCGAGCGCCCCGTGCAGCTCGTGGTCGCCGGCAAGTCGCACCCGGCGGACGACGGCGGCAAGGCGCTGATCCAGCAGATCGTGCGGTTCGCGGACGACGCGGGCGTGCGGCACCGGATCGTGTTCCTGCCCGACTACGACATGTCGATGGCCCGCTACCTGTACTGGGGCTGCGACGTGTGGCTGAACAACCCGATGCGCCCGCTGGAGGCGTGCGGCACGTCCGGCATGAAGTCGGCGCTCAACGGCGGCCTGAACCTGTCGATCCGGGACGGTTGGTGGGACGAGCTGTACGACGGCAGCAACGGCTGGGCGATCCCGACCGCCGACGGCGTCACCGACCCGACCCGCCGGGACGACCTGGAGGCCGCCGCCCTGTACGACCTGCTGGGCAGCCAGGTCGCGCCGCTGTTCTACGACCGCTCCGACAACGGCGTGCCGACCCGCTGGCTCGCGATGGTGCGGCACACGCTGGCGTCGCTCGGCCCGGCCGTGCAGGCGTCGCGGATGGTGCGGGAATACGTGGAGAGGCTGTACGCGCCCGCCGCGTCGTCGGCCGCGTCGGTGGTGGGCGAGGGCTTCCGGGGCGCGAAGGAGCTGGCGGCGTACCGGCAGCGGCTGCGGGCGTCGTGGACGCGGGTGCGCGTGCTGGAGTCGGACCTGACGCTCAACGGCTCCACCGCGCCGCTGCTGGGCACGCCGGTGGCGGTGCGGGCGCGCGTCGAGCCGGCGGGGCTGGAGCCGTCCGAGGTCGAGGTGCAGGTCGTGCTGGGCAAGGTCGGCGACTCGGACGAGCTGTACGACGTCGTCACGCACACCATGCGGTACGCGGGCAACGGGAACTACGAGGTCGAGGTGCCGCTGCCGCACGCGGGCGCGGTCGGCTACACGGTGCGCGTGCTGCCCCGGCACGACCTGCTGGCGTCGCCCGCCGAGCTGGGGCGGGTGGTCCTGGCCGGGTAGGCGGCACCGGGACGGGCACCGGGTCCCAGGAGGCCGGGACCCGGTGGGTCGGCGCCGAACCCCGCGCCGCGCCCGGTCAGGTCACGTTGAGCCGGGCGGCCGTCTCGGCGACGCGCGGCAGCCAGCCCGCCAGCTCGTCGGCCTCCACCAGGGTCCGCCGGGCCGCCGCGTTGTCGCCCGCGGCCATCTGCGCGCGGGCCAGGGTGGCGAGGGCGTCCGCCCGGCCCAGCGCGCTCTCGCTGGTCCGCTTGGCCTGCCCCGCCAGCTCGATGGCCAGGTCGGTGTCGTGCTCCAGCAGCGCGAGCTGCGCCAGCGTCCCCGCGCACCGGTGCCTCGGGTAGCCCAGCTGCACCGCGCCGTCGGACGCCCGCTTGGCCGCGCCGAGGCCGACCTCGACCGGCAGCTGCCCGGCCTCCATCGCGTTCGCCGTGGAACTGGCCATCTCGGCCATCACGAACGCCATGTCCCGCTGGTCCAGGTCGGTCCGGCCGACCAGCTTGCTGACGGTGTGCAGCGCCTCGGCGTACCGGGTGCGCATGGTGAGCACGGCGATCCGCGAGCCGATCGCGACGAGCAGCGTCGGGTGCGCGGCGACCAGCCGGTCGGCGATCTCCTCGGCCCGGTCCACGTCGCCGGTGGCGAGCGCGTCGGACACCTGGTTGACCAGCGGCGTGGCCTCCAGCTCCTCGACCACGCGCCCGGTCAGCCGGGGCAGCCGGCACAGGAACCAGCCCGGCGACGTGGTGCCCGCGCCCCGGCGCGGCACGAGCCCGTTGAGCAGCACGGCGGTCCCGGCGACGGCCAGGCCGCGACCGAACGGCGCGCCGCCCGCGAAGACCCAGCACAGCGCCACCGCGGCGGCCGTCAGCAGCACGGAGACCAGCGACGTCAGCCACAGCCTCGGCCGCACGGGCGCGCGCACGGACGTGAGCCCCACCGACATGACCAGCGGCAGGGTCCGCAGCACCACGCGCAGGTGCGGCCGGTTCCAGGTGCCCACCTCGCCGCCGACGCCGATGACCACCAGCGACACCCGCACCCGGCACAGCAGCGCGCCGACCAGCAGCCCGAGCTGAAGCAGCAGCTGGGCGGCGACCAGCCCGCACGCGGCACCCGCCAGGCCGAGCGCCCAGGAGCCCGGTTCCCACACCACGAGGACGACCACGGCGAGCGCCGTCAGCACCTTCCACACAAGGCTGAAGACGCTACCGGCCCGGCCGCGGTTCCCGGTCGGGCCGGCCGGGAACCGCGCGGCCCGCGCCCGGTGACGCCCGCGCCCGGTTACGTCACGGCCGGTGTGCCGCCCGGCCGCACCGGCAGCCCGGCCGCCGCGTAGGCCCGGAACCCGCCGACCAGGTCCGTGGCGTTGGGCAGCCCGACCCGCTGGAGGTCGCGCGCGGCGAGGCTCGACGCGTAGCCCTCGTTGCACAGCACGACGACGGTGGTGCCGGCGTCGAAACCGCCCATCCGGTGCTCGCCGCGGGGGTCCAGCCGCCACTCCAGCACGATCCGCTCGACCGGCACCGAGCCGGGGATCTCGCCCTCGGCCAGCCGGTCGTGGTGCGGCCGGATGTCCACGACGAGCGCGTCGGCCAGCCCGGCCAGCTCGGCGGGCGTGACCCGGCGGAGGTCGCGGCGCGCCTCCGCCAGCAACCGCTCGGCGCTCACGGGCCCTCCTGGTCGGCGAGTTCGCGCAACCGCTCCAGCGGCAGCCGCCGGGCGGGCAGCGGCTGGATCTCGTCCGGGATGTCGGCGAGGTCGGGGTACTCCCGCGTGGGCACCAGCGGCGGCGAGTAGGCGTGCACGCTCGACGCGCCGATGCCGCCGCGGTTGGCCACCTGGTGCGCGCGGCCCGCGCCGAACCCGATGGCCGAACCGACCTCGCGGACGGCGGTCCGCACCGGGCCGCCGGGGTAGCGGTAGTCCTCGGTCAGCTCGCCGGTGAGCACCGCGAAGGAGCCGGCCGCGCCGCCGTGGTCGTGCGGCTCGGTGCCCTGTCCGGGCAGCCACGACAGCAGCCACAGCTCGACGCCCTCGGTGAGGCCGAGCCGGGTCCACCACCGGCGCGCGGTGTCGAATTCGAGGATGTCCAGCAGCGGCGTGGTCAATTCGCTCGCGACGAACGAGGTCAGTTCCCGGAGTTCGCGCGGCGTCCACAATTCGCGTTCCGGGTGGATGAGGTCCCGCAACAGCGGGACGTCCAGCGCGGGGTGCACGTCGGCACCGGGCAGCAGAGAGGTCACAATCGCTCCTGATGGCTACGAGGCGGTGCGGGGGTAGCGATCAAGACGCGACGGGCGGAATTCACCGACCGCGGGAACCCGCGATCACCCAGCCGTCCCGCCGCGTCCGGCTACACCCGCACGACGCCACGAGCAGGAGGTCGATCGTGCGGTCGCACCAGGTCAGCAAGGTAGTGGCCACCCCGGCATGGTGCCACGGGCCGCAGCGCCACCGCACGTCCTCCCACCAGTCAGGATTGCCTCTGCCCCCGAGTCGGTTCCCCTCTCCGGCGCACTTCGCTCAGGCGGGTGCACCCGTTTCGGGAATGCGCAGCAAAAGCAGTGACCGGGCCGTCAGCACCACCACCGAACCGGGTGCCAGAATTCCCGGCGACGCCGGTGCGCCGTCCGGGGTGGTGGAATCGACCACCGGTTCGAACCCGGTCCCGTAATCGGGTCCCGGCAGGGTGACCGACAACTCCTCGCCGCCGGAGTGCAGCAGCAGCAGCCACGAGTCGTCGGACACCAGTTCACCCTCGCGGGTCCGCGACAACGACGTCGAACCGTCGATCCACATGCCGAGGAACCGCCTGCCCTCGTCGAACCAGTCGGTCTCGGCCATCTCCTCGCCGTCGGACCGGAACCACACCAGGTCGGGCGCGCCCGACGGCGTGGTGCGCCCGTCGAAGAACTCCGGCTGGCGCAGCGCGGGGCTGTCCGCCCGCACGCCGATCACCCGCCGGGCGAACGCGAGCATGGCCTCGCCCTCGCCGTCGAGCTTCCACCGCACCCACGACGTCTCGTCGTCCAGGCAGTAGGCGTTGTTGTTGCCGCCCTGCGTGCGCCACAGCTCGTCGCCCGCGGTCAGCATCGGCGTCCCGGTGGACAGCAGCAGCGTCGCCAGCAGGTTGCGCGCCTGCCGCCGCCGCAGCGCGAGCACGTCGGGGTCGGTGGTCTCGCCCTCGACGCCGCAGTTCCAGGAGCGGTTGTCGTTGGTGCCGTCCCGGTTGTCCTCGCCGTTGGCCTCGTTGTGCTTGTCGTTGTAGGAGACCAGGTCGCGCAGCGTGAAGCCGTCGTGCGCGGTCACGAAGTTGATCGACTGCCACGGCCGCCGCAGGTCGTCGGCGTACAGGTCGGAGGAACCGGACAGCCGGTAGGCGAGGTCGCGCACGCCGGTGTGGCCGCGCCAGAAGTCCCGGACGGTGTCGCGGTAGCGCCCGTTCCACTCGGCCCACTGCACGCCGAAGTCGCCCACCCGGTACCCGTCGCCGGTGGCGTCCCACGGCTCGGCGATCAGCTTGCACCGCGACAGCACCGGGTCGGACGTGATCGCCGTCAGCATCGCCGAGGCCCGGTCGAACCGGCCGCCGCCCGGCCTGCCCAGCGTGGACGCGAGGTCGAACCGGAACCCGTCGACCCCCAGCTCGGTCGCCCAGTACCGCAGCGAGTCCGTCACCAGGCGCACGACCTGCGGCGAACCGGCCTCCAGCGTGTTGCCGCAGCCGGTGATGTCCAGGGTGCCGCCGCCCTCGATGTGCAGGTAGTACCCCGGCGCGTCGAAGCCCCGGTAGCACAGCGTCGGCCCCTCCGGCCCGCCCTCGCAGGTGTGGTTGAAGACCACGTCGATCAGCACCTCGACGCCGGCCGCGTGCATCGCGGCGACCATCGTCCGGAACTCCTCCACCTCGCGGCCGGGCTCGGCGGCGTAGGCGGGGTGCGGCGCGAAGTAGCTCAGCGGCGAGTAGCCCCAGTAGTTGTGCCGCCCGCCCCGGATCAGCGCCGGCTCGTCCACGAACGCGTGCACCGGCAGCAGCTCGACCGCCGTCACGCCCAACCGCACGAGGTGGTCGATCACCGCCGGGTGCGCCAGGCCGAGGTAGGTGCCGCGCAGGTGCGGCGGCACGGCCGGGTGCCGCCGCGTGAAGCCCTTGACGTGCAGCTCGTGGATCACCGTCTCCTGGAACGGCACCTCGGGCTTGACGCCGGTGTCCGGCCCGCCCGGCGACGCGACCACCGAGAGCGGCACGCTGCCCAGCGAGTCGACCGGCGACGGCGGGCCCAGCATCGGGTCGTCCACGTAGCCCAGCGCGGCGTCCAGGTCGGAGAACGTCCCCGTGATCTGCCTCGCATAGGGGTCGATGAGCAGTTTCGCCGGGTTGCACCGCAGGCCCCGCGACGGGTCGTACGGGCCGTGCACGCGGTAGCCGTACCGCTGGCCGGGCGTGATGCCGGTCACCGTGCCGTGCCAGACGCCGAACGTCCGCTCGGTCAGCTCGACCCGTTCCTCCGTGCCGTCCTCGCTGATCAGGCACACCTCGACCGCGTCGGCGGGTGCGGCGGACACCGCGAACCGCACGCCACCGGCCTCGGGGTGCGCGCCCAGCGGGAAGGGCCTGCCTGCGAGCGGGGACGAGTCGACAGCCATACCGGGGATCTTCCCAGCATCCGCCCCCGCGTTGGGGATGGGAGACCTGCCGCCCCCGCGCGTCGGGCGTTGCACGAGAATGGCCGAGGCGAGGCACCGACGGGGCGAGGGCAGGCGTGGAAAACGAAGATCTGGTCATCCACATGCAGGGTGTTTCGGTTCGACGGGGCAAGACCACGCTGGTCGGGGACGTCGACTGGAGCGTCGAGCTGGACGAGCGCTGGGTGGTGCTCGGCCCGAACGGCGCGGGCAAGACGACGCTGCTCCGACTGGCCGCGGCCGAGTTGCACCCGACCAAGGGCCGGCTGGAGCTGCTCGGCGAGCGCATCGGCCGGACCGACGTGTTCGAGCTGCGACCGCGCATCGGGTTGTGCTCGGCGGCGCTGAACGGGCGCGTGCCGGCCGACGAGAAGGTGGTCGACGTGGTGGTCAGCGCCGGGTACGCGGTGGTGGGCCGGTGGCGCGAGGAGTACGACCGGCTGGACACCGGCCGGGCGAAGCAGCTGCTCGCCCAGCTGGGCGCGGGGCACCTGGCCGACCGCGCCTACGGCACGCTGTCGGAGGGCGAGCGCAAGCGGACGATGATCGCGCGGGCGCTGATGACCGACCCGGAGCTGCTGCTGCTCGACGAGCCCGCGGCCGGCCTGGACCTGGGTGGCCGCGAGGACCTGGTCGCGCGGCTGTCGGAGCTGGCGCTCGACCCGGACGCGCCGGCGTCCGTGCTGGTGACGCACCACGTCGAGGAGATCCCGCCGGGCTTCACGCACGCGCTGCTGCTGCGCGAGGGCGCGATCGTGGCGCAGGGCCTCCTCGACGACGTGCTGACCGAGGAGAACCTCTCCAAGACCTTCGACCAGCCCCTCGAACTACAACGAGCCGGCGCCCGCTACTTCGCCCGCCGCAAACCTACCCAGGGGTAACCTCCTACCCGTGACCACACCGCGCACCTTGATGACGGCACCACCCGTCCAGGGGGCAGCGGCACCCATCCCGCGAGGCCGCGCCACCCGCGACGCCTCACGGTCCACCCCGCGAGGCCGCCGTCGGGTTGTCGCGCCTCATTTCCCGCCGATCACGCTTTTCGATCGGCGGGAAATCAGGCGCGACGGCCCGACCACAGGGCGGCCGAGCCGCCGAGGCGAAGCCGAGGCAATCCAACACAGAGGTTCTTGTGGCTGAGTTCGTGAAGCTGGAAGTCGAGGGCGGCATCGGCACCATCCGGCTGGACCGTCCGCCGATCAACGCGTTGAACCGGCAGGTCCAGGAGGAGATCCGGGCCGCCGCGCAGGAGGCCGCGCGTCGCGACGACGTGTACTCCGTGATCGTCCACGGCGGCCCGAAGGTGTTCGCCGCGGGCGCGGACATCAAGGAGATGGCGGAGCTGACCTACGCCGAGATGGCGGCCCGCGCCGGCGAGTTCCAGTCGGCGCTGCGCGCCGTGGCGGAGATCCCGAAGCCGACGGTGGCCGCGATCACCGGGTACGCCCTGGGCGGCGGGTTCGAGCTGGCGCTGTGCGCGGACCGGCGCGTCGCGGGCGACAACGCCAAGGTCGGCCAGCCGGAGATCCTGCTGGGCGTCATCCCCGGCATGGGCGGCACCCAGCGCCTGCCGCGCCTGATCGGACCGTCCCGCGCGAAGGACCTCATCTACACCGGCCGGTTCGTCGGCGCGGAGGAGGCGCTGCGGATCGGCATGGTGGACGAGGTCGTCGCGCCGGACGAGGTCTACGCGGCGGCCCGCCGCTGGGCGGCGCAGTTCGTCAACGGCCCGGTGCGCGCGTACGCCGCCGCGAAGGCCGCGATCGACGGCGGCCTGGACACCGACCTCGGCAGCGGCCTGAACCTGGAGAGCCAGCTGTTCGCGGCCATGTTCGCGACCGAGGACCAGAAGACCGGCATGGCGTCGTTCATCGAGAACGGGCCGGGGAAGGCGAAGTTCAGTGGCCGCTGACCCGGTGCGGGACCCCAGGCCGAACCCCCGCGCCACGGCCGAGGAGGTGCGGGCGGCGTACTCGGACCCCAAGCTCGCCAACGTGCTCTACCACGACTGGGAAGCCGACACGTACGACGAGAAGTGGTCGATCTCCTACGACGAGCGCTGCATCACCTACGCGACGGACCGGTTCCGGGCCGTGGCGGGCGACGCCGGCCCGTACGGGCACGCCCTGGAACTGGGCTGCGGCACGGGCTTCTTCCTGCTCAACCTGATGCAGGGCGGCGTGATCGAGCGGGGCTCGGTCACCGACCTGTCGCCCGGCATGGTCGAGGTGGCGCTGCGCAACGCGGCGGGGCTGGACCTGCCGGTGGACGGCCGGGTGGCCGACGCGGAGCGCATCCCCTACGACGACGACACGTTCGACCTGGTCGTCGGCCACGCGGTGCTGCACCACATCCCGGACGTCCCGGCCGCGATGCGCGAGGTGCTGCGGGTGCTCAAGCCCGGCGGGCGGTTCGTGTTCGCGGGTGACCCCACGAGCATCGGCGACTTCTACGCGCGCAAGCTGGGTCGGCTGACCTGGTGGCTCACCACCAACGTGACCAGGCTGGGCCCGCTGAACGGCTGGCGACGCCCGCAGGCCGAGCTGGACGAGTCGTCCCGCGCGGCGGCCCTGGAGGCCGTGGTGGACCTGCACACCTTCGACCCGTCCGACCTGGAGCGCACCGCGCGGGCCGCGGGCGCGACGGAGGTCCGGGCGGTGACGGAGGAGCTGTCCGCCGCGCTGTTCGGGTGGCCGGTGCGGACGTTCGAGGCGGCCGTGCCGCGCGGGAAGCTCGGGTTCGGGTGGGCGATGTTCGCCTACCGGACGTGGCAGCGGCTCTCCTGGGTGGACGAGAACGTGCTGGCCAAGCTCCTGCCGCGGGAGGTCTTCTACAACGTCTCCGTGACGGGCCGCAAGCGGGCCGGCTGAGATGGGGTACGCGTTCGGCCTCGACGACGTGGCGTACCTGCGCTCCGACGCCGGGTGCGCCGCGTTGGCGGAGCTGGCCGACCTGCCGCTGACCCCGGCGTCCCGGCTGTCCGACGTGGCGCGGGCGCGCCGGGTTGCGCCGCGGCACTTCGCGGCGGTGCTGGAGACCCTGCTGCTCCGGCGCGGCGCGGCGGCCAAGGTCCCGTTCCGGGACGGCCTGTTCACCGACGCCGCGCTCCAGCAGGCCACGCCCCGGCCGGTCGCCGAGCACCGCGCCGCGCGGTTCGCGGGCCGCGTGGTGCACGACGTGACGTGCTCGATCGGCGCGGACCTCGCGGCGCTGCCGGAGGGCTCCGTCGGCTCCGACCTGGACCCGGTGCGGCTGGCGATGGCCCGCCACAACCTGGGCGGCTCCCGGACCGTGCTCCGGGCCGACGCGCTGCGCCCGGTGTCGCGGGGCGTCCCGGTCGTCGCGGACCCGGCCCGCCGGGACGCCACGGGCAGGCGCACGTGGCGGCCGGCGGACTTCGCGCCGCCGCTGGACGGGCTCGCCGCCGCCTACGCCGACCGCGACCTGGCGGTGAAGTGCGCGCCGGGCGTGGACTTCGCGGTCGCCCCGTGGGCGGACGAGGTCGAACTGGTGTCCCTGGACGGCCAGGTGCGCGAGGCGTGCCTGTGGACCAGGGGGCTGGCCACGCCGGGCGTCACGCGCCGGGCGTCCGTCCTGCGCACCGGCGGCCCCGGGTGGACGATCACCGACGCCGAGCCGGACGACTGCCCGGTGACGCCGCCCGCCGAGTGGCTGGTCGACCCGGACGGCGCGGTGGTGCGGGCCGGCCTGGTGCGGCACTACGCGGCCCGGCACGGCCTGGCGCAGCTCGACGAGCGGATCGCCTACCTGACCGGGCCCGTGCCGCCGCCGGGCATCCGCGCGTTCCGCGTGGTCGAGCACGGCCACTACAGCGAGAAGGCGCTGCGGTCGGTGTTGCGGGCGCACGACGTCGGCCGCCTGGAGATCCTGGTGCGCGGCCTGGACGTCGACCCGAACACCCTGCGCCGCAGGCTGAAGCCCGCCGGCGCGGCCGAGGCGACCGCCGTGCTCACCCGGATCGGCCGGACGCCCACCTACCTACTGGCCCGCGCCGAGCGCACGTAGCCGGTCCAGGACGAACCCGCGCAGGCCGTCGACGTCGGTGTCCACCGCGATGTCGATCCCGCCGGCGTCCGCCGACCTCAACCGCTCGTCCACGAGCAGCCCGCCCCGGCCCGGCCCGAACGAGCACTCGACCTCCACCGGGTGCCGGCGGACCTGGAGCACACCCGGCCGGATGGCCTCGGCGACCGCGACGGCGTCGTGCAGCGCCATCCCGTCCCACCCGAGGGACTTCCGGTAGGCGGCGAGGTAGTCCGGCGTCAGCCCGACCAGCTTGGCGCCCACCGCCGACGACCCGGCCAGCTCCGCCAGCCACGCCGTGCTCACCGCGCACCGCCGCGTGAGGTCCAGCGGCACCAGCGTCACCGGCACCTCGGCGGCCACCAGCACCCGCCGGGCCGCCTCCGGGTCGCTCCACAGGTTGAACTCGGCCGCGGCCGTGATGTTCCCGCCCCGCACGCCGCCGCCCATGACCACCAGGCGCTCGATCCGGTTGCGCAGGCCGGGGTGCGCGGCCAGCAGCAGCGCGATGTTGGTCAGCGGGCCGATGGGCGCGATGGTCACCGGTCGCTCGGCGGCTTCCAGCAGGTCCTTGAGCAGCGTCACGGCGTCCCGCGCGTCCGGTCCCCTGGTGGGTTCGGGGAGGGTGTCGGCGAACCCGGACAGCCCGTCCGGGCCGTGCGCCAGGGACACGTGCGGCTGGGGGTGCACCAGGGGGCGGGCCGCGCCCGCGGCGACCGGCACGTCCTCCCGGCCGAGCAGCGCCAGGACCCGCAGCGCGTTCCGCGTCGTCAGCTCGGGTGACACGTTGCCGAACACGGTCGTCACGCCGATCAGGTCGACTTCGGGGCTCGCCGCAGCCAGCGCGAGGGCGAACGCGTCGTCCACGCCGGGGTCGGTGTCGATGATGAGAGGGGTCGTCACGTGCGTCGATCCTGCCCGACCCGCCGGGGCGGGCGAGGTGCCGGGGTGCGGGGTCGGTGCGGTGCCGGGCGGGTCGCGGTCGGGGTGGCCGTCGTGGTGGCTGTCGTGGTCGCCGGTCGGGTGGCTCGCCGTCGGGGTCGCCTCGGTCGTCGGTGCGCCGGGGGTCATCCTGGAGCGGTGGACGTGCGCGCGGTGGGCCCCGACGACTGGCAGGTGTGGCGACGGCTGAGGCTGGCGGCGTTGCGGGACGCCCCGGACGCGTTCGAGTCGGCGTACGAGAAGTGGGCGCACGCGCCCGAGGAGCGCTGGCGGCGGCGGCTGGCCGGCTCCCTCGACCTCGTCGCCCGCCTGGACGGCGCGGACGTCGGCATGGTCAGCGGGATGCCGGGTGACCCGGTCGAGCTGATCTCGCTCTGGGTCGCGCCCGCCGCCCGCGGCCGGGGCGTCGGCGACGCGCTGGTCGACGGGGTCGCCCGGTGGGCCGACCCGCGTCCCGTCCGGCTGCGGGTCGCGGCGGGCAACGCCCACGCCCTGGCCCTCTACCTGCGGCACGGGTTCGTCGTGGAACCGGGTGGTGCGCTGGTTAGAGTGCCCCGGTGACGAGCATGTGGGGTGCGCCCGTGTGGACCAGGTGGCGCAAGTCGCGGCGCGATCCGGCGCAAGCCCGGTTCCTCACCCTGGCGTCCCTGAAGTGGGTGATCCGCCACCGCGCGTACACGCCGTGGTACCTGGTCCGGTACTGGCGGCTGCTGCGGTTCCGGCTGGCGAACCCGCACGTGGTGCTGCGCGGCATGGTGTTCCTGGGCCGGAAGGTCGAGCTGCACTGCCGTCCGGGGTACGGGCGGCTGGAGATCGGGCGCTGGGTGCACATCGGCGACGGCAACGCCATCCGGTGCCACGAGGGTTCGCTGCGGATCGGCGACAAGGCCGTGTTCGGCAAGGACAACACGGTCAACTGCTACCTGGACGTCGAGATCGGGGCGGCGACCCTGATCGCGGACTGGGTCTACATCTGCGACTTCGACCACGTGACGGCCGACGTCCACCTGCCGATCAAGGACCAGGGCATCGTGAAGTCCCCGGTGCGCATCGGCCCGGACTGCTGGCTGGGCACGAAGGTCACCGTCACGCGGGGCACGCGCGTCGGGCGCGGCTGCGTGCTGGGCGCGCACGCCGTCGTGCGGGGCGACGTGCCGGACTACAAGATCGCGGTCGGCATCCCGGCGCGGGTGGTGAAGGACCGCCGCGAGGACTACGAGGCGGACGCGGTGCGCCGCGCGGCGGTCGCGGACATGGCGCGCAAGGCCCGTGAGGCGCTGGAGCGCTCACAGAACGGCGAGTGACCGGGTAGGGGGCGGTTCGGGGCCCTGGTGCGAATCAGAGCGCTTCGGGGCCCTGGCCGACGGAAGGGGGATCGCGGCCGCGGATTCGTGCTCGGGCGAAGGGGTGGTCGTTTTTGCGTGGCGTTCCCGACGACCGCCCAAGACCGGCTCGCCTCCGGGCGCGTCGAGTCCGTGGTCCCGCTGCTGTGGTCCCGTCGCGTCGAAGAGCGAAGGGCGCAACTCAGAGGAAGGCGTTGCCGGTCGCGATCTTCGGGCGGCCGAGGGGCGGGTGGCTCCGGATCGGGGTCGAGCGGTAGACCCCGGCGGTGGCCTCCGCGATGCGGGACCAGTCGAAATCGGTGCCCAGGCGTGCCTTGGCCGCCTTGGCCCGCCGCGCCGCCGACGCCCGGTCGGCCAGCACCGAGCGGACCGCGGCCGCCAGCGCGTCGACGTCGCCCGGCGCGAACGACAGGCCCGTCACGCCGTTCAGCACGACCTCGCCCAGCCCGCCCGCCGTCGACGCCACCAGCGGCGCGCCGGCGGCGGCGGCCTCCAGCGCCACGATCCCGAACGGCTCGTAGCGGCTCGGCAGCACCACCGCGTCCGCCGCCGCCAGCAGGGCCGCCAGGGACCGGTCCGGCAGGTGGCCCGCGAAGTCCACCGCCCGCCGCACCTTGTGCTTGCGCGCCTGCTCCACCAGCCACTCGCCGTGCGTGCCCTCGCCGGCCACCACCAGGCGTGCGCCCCGGTGCGCGCGGCGGACGCGGGGCAGGGCGGCGATCAGGTCCTGCACGCCCTTCTCCCACTCCAGCCGCCCGAAGAACAGCAGCAGCGGCGCGCCGTCGGGGGAGTGCGCCGCCCGCGCCGCGGCCACGTCCGCCGGCCGGACCCGCCACCGCCGCGGCTCGATCCCGTTGTGGATCACGGTGATGCCGTCCGGGTCGACCTCGAAGAGGTGCGCCACCTCGGTCCGCATCGCCGACGAGCACGTGATCAGGGCGTCCGCCCGGTTCGCCAGCCACCACTCCACCGAGTGCACCTGCTGGTTCAGCGTCTGCGACAGCCACCCGCTGTGCCGCCCGGCCTCCGTCGCGTGCACGGTCGCCACCAGCGGGACGCCCGCCTCCTCGGCCAGCGCGACCGCCGCGTGCGTCACCAGCCAGTCGTGGGCGTGCACGACGTCCGGCCGCCACCCCCGCAGCAGCGCCAGGCCGGCCCGCGTCAGCGCGTGGCCCAGGGCCAGCGTCCACGCCACGAGGTCCCGCTCGAACACCAGGTGCGCGGGGTCCTCGGCGACGCGCACCAGCCGCACGCCCTCCACCACCGCGTCCGACGTGGGGTGGGTGAGCGCGTCCGACCCGGTCGGCTGCCGGCACAGCACCACGACCTCGTGCCCCTGCGCGGCCAGCTCGGTGGCCAGCGCGTGCACGTGGCGGCCGAGCCCGCCCACGACGACCGGCGGGTACTCCCACGACAACATCAGCACACGCATGGCGCATCCTCCCATTGCCTCGCTACCCTCGAAGTGACTGAGGGGGTCGTCATGCAGCCTTGGCTGTACGCCGTGCTGTTCTGCGCGCTGCTCCTGGCGATCGGCGTCGTCGTGGACCGCCGGGCGCGGGCGGAGCGGGCCGGCCTGGTCCGCCCCGCCGACACCGCGGGCCGGTCGAGGGCCGAGCCCGTCGCGCAGGCGCGGATCGACCACCCCGGCGCGGCCGGGATCACCGAGCGCGTGGACGGCCGCACGCCCTGAGCCCCCGGCCCGCCTGCCCCCGGCCCGCCTGCCCCCGGGTCGCCTGCCCCCGGGTCGGTCGCGCCCCCCGTCGACGTGATCGGGGGTGGGTTCGGCACGGGGTCTCGCGCTACCCGCGCCGCCGGTCATCCGGCCAGCTCCCGCGCGTCCAGGTGCCCGAACGGCCCGTCGACCAGGCGGAGTTCGGCCGCTCGCGCCCGCCCCCGCCCGCGGCGCAGCAGGGCGGCCAGCTCGGCGAACCGGTCGGCGTGCACCTTGGCGCGGTACCGGGCGTAGTCCGCGGCGGAGTCCTTGGTGACCATGAACGCCCAGTCGCTGGACAGCGCCAGCAGCGCCTCGCGCACGGCCTGGTCGGCGACCGGGTCCCGCGTGCGGCCGGACAGGTCCAGGTCGAGCAGTTCGCGCTGGACGCCCGCGTTGAGGTCGACCACGTCGGCGACCTGCGGCCCGTTCCACACGTGCCAGTCCTTGCCCGCGCCCCACGACGACGGGTGGATCTCCACCGGCGTGCCCACGTGGCCCGCCTCCACCGCCCCGCGCAGCGTCGTCACCCGCACCCCGGCCCCGGGCAGCGCCCGCAGCACGGCCTCCAGCCACGCCGGGCCCTCGTGCCACCAGTGCCCGTACAGCTCGGTGTCGTACGCCGCGACGACCAGCGACGGCCGGCCGTGCCGCTCGCGCAGCGACCGCAGCCGCCGCACCACCGTGTCCACGAAGTCCGCGGCGTGCCGCGCGACGGCCGCCGCCGCTGCCGCCGGCTCGTAGGGCGCCTTGTCCTCCGGGGCGACCCGCACGCCCGTCACCCGCGCCGGCTTGAGCCCGCTCGGGTGGTCGTAGGTGTGGAAGTCGCGGTAGGCGGGGTCGCCGGGGTAGCCGGCCCTGGGCGACCACACCCGGTAGGACACCTCCAGGTCGCGGCCGAAGCACAGCACGTCCGAGCCGCCCACCGGGCGGGCCGCCGCCGTGTCGCCGCGCAGCGACGGACCGTCCACCAGGAACCGCCGCACGCCCGCCGCCGCGTACCCGTGCTCCATGCCCGGCGCGTAGGCGCACTCGGGCGCCCAGATGCCCTCGGGCGCGCCGCCGATCCGCCGCCGCGCGTCGGCCAGGCCGGTGCGCAGCGAGAACGCGCGCAGCCGCGGGTCGAGCAACGGCTGGAACGGGTGCGCCGCGGGCCCGCCCAGCAGCTCGATCACCCGACTGTCCACGAGGGACCGCAGCACCGGCGAGAACCCGTGCCGCCAGCGGGTCTCGAACCGCTCCAGCGCCCACCGCGACGCCCGGTGCTCGCGGGCCGACAGGTCCGGCAGCCGGCGGCTCGCGCCGTGCGCGCGCAACTGCCAGTCGCCCAGCCAGTCGTGCACGCCGCGCAGGCAGTACGGGTCGTCGAGCTGGGCGGCCAGCACGGGCGTCACGCCCAGCGTCAGCACGTCCTCGCGCCCCTCGGCCGCGAACCGCTCCAGCAGGTCGACCACGGGCAGGTAGGAGTGCGCCCACGCCTGGTACAGCCACTCCTCGCCGACCGGCCAGGCGCCGTGGTGCGCCAGCCACGGCAGGTGGCTGTGCAGGACGAGGCAGAACGTGCCCTCGGTCATGGCCGGACCGCCACGGCCACCAGGTCCAGCGACGCGTCCACGTCGTCGGTGGCCAGCTCGAAGTCGTCGCTGCGGACCCCGCCCACCGCGGCCAGCAGGTCGGGCGGCCACGGCCCGCCGGCCACCGCCACCGCCACCTGGGCGTCGATGAGCGACCCGCCGAACCGCGCGTCCAGCGCCCGCAGCCGGGGCCCGTGCCGCAGCCCGGCGAGCAGCTCGACCGCCAGGCCCGCGCCGGTGAGCAGGCCGGCCAGCTCGTCGGCCGCGAGTTCCCTGGTGTGGAACGGGTTCAGCGGCGTGTCCCGGCCGGGGGAGAAGGTGATCCGGTTCGGCGTCGTCAGCAGCAGCCGACCGCCGGGCCGCAGGACCCGCGCGCACTCCGCCAGGAAGCCCTCCTGGTCCCACAGGTGTTCGAGGACCTGGAGGTTCGCCACCACGTCGACGCTCGCGTCCCGCAGCGGCAGCGCGGCCAGGTTGCCGCGCACCACGTCCAGCCCCGGGTACGCCCGCGCCGCGTGCGCCGCGGTCGGCTCGTCGTAGTCCAGGGCGACGACGCGCGCGGCGTGCCGGGCGATCAGCGCCGCGCCGTAGCCCTCGCCGCAGCCCGCCTCCAGCACGACCGCGCCCGCGCAGTGCCGCACGAGGTCGAGGTAGGCCGCCTCGTGGCGGCGGAACCAGTAGTTCTCGACGGCGATACCCGGCACGGTGCGCTCGCCGGTGAGGGGCAGCGGCTCGACGGTCACCGGCCCAGCCTAGTTGCTCGTTACTCGCGGGTAGCCATCGCCCGCCACATCGGGTGTCACTATTCCGTGTGAAGTTGTTCGGACTAGTTACCAGAGGTCGAGTGGAACCGGCATTGTCGCGATGCCCCTCCTTTTGGCTGAAATGACACCATCGGGTGACGTGGCGTTCGAGTCAGTTGATCTTCGAGTCCATTGTTTGCCCTGCCAGGCGGCTCGGCGGGCGGTACCCCACCGGCGCTTTCCCGGCCGGTCACCTGCTGGTTCAGTCCTCTCACGCTGGGTATCCTCGGACAATCTTCGAACGAGTGGGGCGGCCATGAGTGCGAAAGATCCCGAGATTGTTCCGCTGCACGCGGATTTCGACGTCGTCTACCGCGGATTCCACCGACGACAGGTGATCGAGCACGTCGAGAACCTGGAGGAACAGCTCCGGTTCACCAGCGTGGACCGCGCCGAGGCGTTGGCGCAGGCGGCCGACCTCCGCAAGATCCTGGAGATGACCCGGCACGACCTGGAGGAGGCGCGGGCGCGGGTCGAGCGGCTGGAGATGGCGCCGAACACCACGGCGGGCGCCACCGAGCGCCTGCACCGGATGCTGCTGCTCGCGGAGGAGGAGGCCGCGGACCTGAGGCTGCGCGCCGAGCGCGACGTCGAGGCGCTGCGCAAGCGCACCCAGGTCGAGCTGGCCGAGCAGCGCCGGAAGGCCGACGAGGAGGTCGCGGTGCTGCGCGCCGCCGTCGAGGCGCACGCCCGCGAGCAGCGGGACGTCGCCGCCCGCCGGACCGCCGAGCTGGAGCAGCGCGAGGTCGACCTCGAACGCCGCCGCGCCGAGACCGAGACCCACCTCCAGAAGCGCACCGAGCGGGTCGAGGCGCAGTGCGCGGCGATGGTCTCGCTCGCCCAGCAGAAGGCGGACGCCCTCGTGCAGGACGCCACCGAGCAGTGCGAGCGGCTCGCCGCCGAGGCCGCGCAGAAGCGGGAGAAGGCCAAGAAGTACTTCGACCTGATCGTGAAGCGGCGGCGCAAGGAGGTCGCGCAGCGCCTCGCCGAGCAGGAGGCGCTGGCGAACGCGCGGGCCTCGTTCGTGGTGAAGATGGCGTGCCGGGAGGCGCAGCGCCGGATCGCGGAGATCCAGCGGCGCACGGACGAGCTGGAGGAGCTGCGCCGGAACGTCGCGGACCAGCTGGCGGCCGCGCGCTCCGTGCTGGCGGCGGCGGTGGACCGGGTGCCGAACCTGATCCCGGAGCAGACCGTGCCGGAGGGCGCGCTGGACGCGGTCGCCGACGCCGGGTCGGGTGCCGGGTCGAGCGCCGAGGTCGGCGCGGGAGCCGGCGCGGGGGTGGGCGGCGCCTCGGCCGCCAAGTCGGCCGCCAAGTCGGGTACGACCTCCGGTGCGGAGTCCGGTTCCGAGCCGGGTGCCAAGCCGAGTGCCAAGCCGGGTGCCGAGGCGGGTTCCGCGTCGAATGCCGAGTCGGGTGCCAAGCGGGGCTCCGAGTCGGGCTCCGGGTCGGCCGCCAAGGCCGGCGCCGGGCCGGGCCCCGCGTCGGATGTCGTGTCGGACGAGGAAAGGGTCGGCGCCTGATGCCCCCTGGACTGCCGCTCACGCCGTTGGTCGTGGGCGCGGTCGTGGTGTCCGCGGCGCTCACGGCGTTCGGCTTCACGGTGTACGGCGAAGAGCTGTCCGGCGCGACGGTGGTCGGGCCGACCGGCCACGTCCTGGCCCACCCGACCCGCCGCCCGGTGCCGGTGCGCCCCACCGCCGAGCCGCTGGGCGTCAGCGGGTCGCCGGCGCTGCCCGCGTCGCTCGCGCCGTCGGCCGAGTCGGTGCGGCAGAACGTGGCGAGCCTGTTCGCCGCCAACGGGGTCAAGGGCATCACCTTCGCGCCCGGCGGCACCGAGCACGCGGGCCGGGGCGCGGAGGTGCAGCGGGGCGTCGGCGACCTGTTGGCGGGGACGTCCGGCGCGGCGGTGGCGCTGGTCGCGCACGCGTGGCAGGGCGAGACGCCCGACCACCGCCTCGCCGACCTCGCCCAGCGGCGGGCGGAGCTGGTGCGCGACTCCCTCGTCGCACGCGGCGTGCCGGCCGAGGTCATCAGCACGCGGGTCGTCGTGGACGCGGTCTGGGGCGCGCCGTCCGAGAGCGGTCCCCAGGTCGACGTGCTCGTCGGGTAGGAGCGTTATGTCAGGCGCGATCGCCTTCGTCTTCGGGTTGTGCGCCCTGTCGTTCGCGGCGGGGTGCGTGCTCACGGCGTACATGCTCAGACGCGAGCCGGAACCGGAGCCGACCCCGCCGCCGGTGTGGCGCGCGGAACCGAAGCTCGACCTCCGCCTCCCTCGGGAGGAGTACGCGACCAGGCCCATCCACCGCAACCCGGTCGTGGGGCTGCCGATCACCGCTCCGCCGGAGGAGCCGACCCGTCCGGCGCTGACGCTGGTGCCGTCGCTGGACCCGGTGGGTCGATTCGTCCCGGAGGCGGTGTTGCCCGCGGCACCGGAACCCGCGGCACCGGAACCCGCAGTACCGGAACCCGCGGCAGCCGGAGCCGCCGCACCCCACTCCGACAGCCCGGAACTCGACGACGTCGGGCTCGTGCCGCGGTCGGACGTCGACCACCCGGACGCCGACCGTGCGGACGCCGGTCACCCGGACGCCGACCTCGTGGACGTCGACCACCCGGATGTCGAGCGCCTGAACGGCACCCGCCCGGACGCCGACGGCCCGGACGTCGCTTGCCCGGTTGTCGACGGCGCGGACGTCGATCACGCGGACGGTCGTCCGGTCGAGCCCGCCGAGGTGCGCGGCCCGGTCGACGGCGCGGTGCTCCGGAACGCCCGCGACACCACGCGCCGAGGACCGGGCTGACGGCTCAGCGCTTGCGCAGCTTCCGCAGCAGCTGCTGCGCCCTGGCCCGGTTGCGCGGGTCGCGGGCGGCGTGCTTGAGCTGTTCGGTGATCCGCCGGCCCTGCGGGCTGCGAGTGAACGCGGTGATCCTGCTGAACAGGGATGCCATGTCCTCTCCTTTCCCCACCGGGCCAACGAAGAAACCTCGTGCGGAGTTCCTAAACCGGCGAAACGGTCACCCCGAGCGCGCCCGGACCGATGTGCGCCCCGATCGCCGGGCTCACCCGCGTCAGCAGGAATCGCCGCACGTCGGGCAGCTTGGCGCGCAACTGGTCCAGCACGGATTGCGCCCGTTCCGGCGCGTCGAAGTGCTCGACCGCGATGTCGACCTGCCCGGTGCCGGCCCGCCGCACCGCCAGGTCGACCAGCTTGCGCAGCGCGCGTTCCGACCCGAGCGCCCGGTCCAGCGGCGTGATCCGCCCGTCGGCCAACGTCAGCAGCGGCTTCACGGCCAGCGCCGACCCGAGCAGCGCCGCCGCCGCGCCGATCCGCCCGCCGCGCCGCAGGAACTCCAGCGTGTCCACGTAGATCAGCTCGGTGCTGCGGTGGAAGCTGCGCTGCGCGTGGGAGAGCACGCGCTGCACGTCGGCGCCCGCCGCCGCGGCCGTCGCCGCGGCCACGACCGCGTACCCGAGGCTCATGCCGCACGTCCGCGTGTCCACCACGTGCACCGGCACCTTCACCTGCGTCGCCGCGTCCCGCGCGGCCTCGGCGGTCTTCGACAGCCCGGTCGACACGTGCAGCGACACGATCGCCTCCACCCCGGCCGCCGCCGCGTCGGAGTAGGCCCAGAAGAACGCGCCGGGGTCGGGTGGCGCGGTGGCCACGTCGAGCCGGTCGCGCAGTGCGTCCACGAGCTTGGGCAGCGGCACGCGGGCCTCGTCGTCCACCCAGTCACCGATGCGGACCTGGATCTGCGCGACCGTGACGCCGAGCTTCTCGGCCAGCTGGTCCGGCAGGCACGCGGTGGAGTCGGTGACGATCGCTACTCGACGGTGCATGTGTTCGGACCCTAGCCGAGCAGCGGCGTCCGCTGTAACGCCGCCGGGGGCACGCACGATGTCGCTCAATCGGCCTCATAACGCTTGTGGGGATCGTCACGCGCTATGGCCGGGGCCGCCGTTCCACCCGCCGCTACTGGTGGGTAACATTCGGGTGGCCGACACCACCATGCCAATGCGGTGATGACATGGCAGGGTCACGATTCACACTGGAACACCCGGCGACCGGTCGCAGGCCACCGCTTCGCCCGAACATCGCCGCCCGTCCGCAGGAGGTCGAAGAGGACCCATGAACATTGTCGTCCTGGTCAAGCAGGTGCCCGACACCTGGTCCGAGCGCAAGCTCACCGACGCCGACCACACCCTCGACCGCGAATCCGCGGACGCCGTGCTCGACGAGATCAACGAGCGCGCGGTGGAGGAAGCGCTGCTGCTCCAGGAGGCGCACGGCGGCGAGGTGACCGTCGTCGCGATGGGTCCCGACCGCGCCACCGACGCGATCCGCAAGGCGCTGTCGATGGGCGCGGACAAGGCGGTCCACGTCTCCGACGAGGCGCTGCACGGCTCCGACGTGCTGGCCACCGCCAAGGTGCTCGCCAAGGCCATCGGCACGGTGGAGGGCTTCGACCTCGTCATCGCGGGCAACGAGGCGACCGACGGCCGCGCGGGCGCGGTGCCCGCGATCCTGGCCGAACTGCTGGGCCTGCCGCAGGTCACCCAGGTGCGCAAGCTGACCGTCGAGGGCGGCGTGATCAAGGCCGAGCGGGAGACCGACGAGGGCCTGGCGTTCCTGGAGGCGAACCTGCCCGCCGTGGTCAGCGTGACCGAGAAGATCAACGAGCCGCGCTACCCGTCCTTCAAGGGCATCATGGCGGCGAAGAAGAAGCCCGTGACCACGCTCACCGTGGCGGACCTCGGGCTGGACGCGGGCGAGGTCGGCCTCGGCGCGGCCCGGTCGCGGGTGCTGGAGGCGGCGCCCAAGCCGCCGCGCAGCGCCGGTCAGCGCGTCGAGGACTCGGGTGACGGCGGATCGAAGATCGCCGAGTACCTGGTCGGCCAGAAGCTCATCTGAAGGCGAGGAGGGAACAAATGTCTGAGGTCCTGGTCCTCGTCGACCACGTCGACGGCGAGGTCAAGAAGGTCACCCATGAGCTTCTATCCGCCGCGCGCCGTCTCGGCGAGCCGTCCGCGGTGGTGGTCGGATCGCCCGGCACCGCGGGCAAGGTGAGGGAGTCCCTGGCCCGCTACGGCGCGGCCAAGGTGTACGCGGTGGAGTCCGAGGACGCCGTGCAGCACCTCGTCACGCCGAAGGTGGACGCGCTGGCGACCATCGCGGGCACCGCCTCCCCGGCCGCCGTCCTCGTGGCGGCGACGCTGGAGGGCAAGGAGGTCGCGGGCAGGCTCGCGGCGCGCCTCGGCTCCGGCCTGCTCTACGACGTGGTCGACCTCGACGGCGAGGGCGTCGGCACGCAGTCGGTCTTCGGCGGCGCGTACATCGTGAAGTCCGAGGTGACCGGCGGCGTGCCCGTCATCGCCGTGCGCCCCGGCGGCGTGGAGGCCGAGGAGGCGCCCGGCGACGCGGTCGAGCAGGCCGTGGAGCTGCCCGCCGCGGACCCCGCCAAGGTGACCCGCGTGACCGGCCGCGAGCCGGTCGTCGGCGGCGACCGCCCCGAGCTGACCGAGGCGTCGGTCGTCGTGTCCGGTGGGCGCGGCGTCGGCTCGGCGGAGAGCTTCGAGGTCGTGGAGAAGCTCGCCGACAGCCTCGGCGCGGCCGTGGGCGCGTCGCGCGCCGCGGTGGACTCCGGCTACTACCCGCACCAGTTCCAGGTCGGTCAGACCGGCAAGACGGTTTCGCCGCAGCTCTACATCGCGCTGGGCATCTCCGGCGCAATTCAGCACCGCGCCGGCATGCAGACGTCGAAGACGATCATCGCGGTGAACAAGGACGCCGAGGCGCCGATCTTCGAGATCGCCGACTTCGGCGTGGTGGGCGACCTGTTCAAGGTCGCGCCGCAGCTCACCGAAGAGGTCGAGAAGCGCAAGGGCTGATCATTTTTCCGGCGCCGAGGGCCGTACCCGATCACGCGGGTGCGGCCCTCGGCGCATTCCAGCACACCAGGGTTTAACCGACCTGCCACTAATGCGTCATCGGAACGACCTGCTGTCGGTCGCCATCGGGTAGGTACACCAGACCCATGACGCAGCCTCAACTGCTTGTCAGCACCGGGGACACCACCGCCGGCGCGCCGCGCTACTCGCTGCTCGTCGCCCGCGACAGCGCCGAGGTCGTGGCCGCGCAGAGACTGCGGCACCAGGTCTTCGCCGGTGAGATGGGCGCGACCCTGCACTCGCCGGTCGCGGGCCACGACGTCGACCCGTTCGACGAGCACTGCGACCACCTCGTGGTGCGCGACGACCGGACCGGCGAGATCGTCGGCACCTACCGGATGCTGCCGCCGGAACGCGCCGCCGACGCGGGCCGGCTGTACTCCGACACCGAGTTCGACCTGACGAACCTCGCCGACCTGCGGCCCTCCGTCGTCGAGACGGGCCGCTCGTGCGTCCACCCCGACCACCGCACCGGCGCCGTCGTGTCGCTGGTGTGGGCGGGCATCGCCCGCTACATGCTCCTGTCCGGCCACTCCTGGCTGGTGGGGTGCGCGTCCGTGCCGCTGCACGACGGCGGCTCGCACGCGGCGGGCGTGTGGGACCAGGTGCGGGCCAAGCACTACGCGCCCGAGCGGTACCGCGTCACGCCGCTCAACCCGTGGGACGTGGACGCGGTGGAGCGCCCCGCCAAGACCGTCCTCCCGCCGCTGCTCAAGGGCTACCTGCGGCTCGGGGCGTGGGTTTGCGGGCGGCCGGCCCTGGACCCGGACTTCGGTGTCGCCGACCTGTTCGTGCTGCTCGGGATGGAGCACGTCGACCAGCGCTACCTGAAGTTCTTCCTGGGCGAGACGTCATGACCGCCGCCCACGCGTGGATGCCGTCCTCGCCGTGCGGCGACGGGTGCGTGGACCGCACGGCCGCCGAGGTGGGCGTCGTCCGGGTGGCGTGGCGGGTCTGCGCGGCGCTGGCCGTCCTCGCCTGCGGCGCGCCGGTCGCCCTGGCGGCGCTGGCCACGCGCGGGCGGACCCGCGAAGCGCTGCTGCGCCGCTGGTTCCGGCTCCTCGTGCGGGCGTTCGGCGCACGGCTGTCGGTGGTCGGCGCGCCGGTGTTCCAGGCGACACCCGGCCGCGGGGTGCTCGTCGTCAGCAACCACGTGTCGTGGCTGGACGAGCTGGCCATCGACGCGGTCCAGCCGATCAGGATGGTCGCGAAGCGGGACATCAAGGACTGGCCCGTGCTCGGCGGGCTGATCACCGCGGCCAGGACCGTCTACCTGGACCGCGAGCGGCTGTCCCTGCTGCCCGGCACCGTGGCCGAACTGACCGCCGCGCTGCGGGACGGCGCGGCGGTCGGCATCCACGCCGAGGGCACGACGTGGTGCGGCCTGGCCTCCGGCCGGTACCGCCCGGCCCTGTTCCAGGCGGCCCTGGACGCCGGCGTGCCCGTCCAGCCCGTCGTCCTGCGGTACCTGGTGGGCGGCGCCCCGACGACCCGCGCGGCGTTCGTCGGCTCGGACACGCTGGTCGACTCCCTGCGCCGCGTGCTGCGGCTGCGTGACCTCGTGGTCGAGGTGCGCGTGCTGGACGAGGTCGCACCGGGCCGGGCCGCTTCCCGGCGCGAACTGGCCGCGCTGGTGCAGCGGGAGACCGAGCGAACGCTCTACGGCGACGTGCTGGTACCCGCTCAGCGCGCGCACGGGGGCAGCGCACAACGCCAGTCGGTGTGACCCGAGACTTCGGCGGGGGCCGCGGTCGCCTACGCGCCCCCGCCGTGCCCAACGCCTCCCCGGCCCGGACCCAGACCTAGACCCTGATCACCCCGCACAGGCTCCGACCCCTGCACGCGCAGCACCGACCCGGACCCACTGCACCGCGCAGCACAGACTTCTGGTCTCGTGTTCTCCCCGTATGGCCTGCCCGGAGGGCGACCACAGTCGGTCAGGGGGCGCAAGCACGCTTCACCGCTTGCGCCCCCTGACCGACTGTGGTGGTCTTTGACAGGTCATGCGGGGAGAACACGACGCCTTGGCTTTTGTTTTTCCTCCCCGGAGGTCTGCCCAGCGGCGAGCGCTTCTTTAAAGCTTGTGCGGGCGCCTTCCGTGCGGAAGTTCTTCGGTTTTAGCGGGTCAAAGCTTAAAGAAGGGCGCTCGCCGCTGGGCAGGCCACCGAGGATGAGGGCAAAGCTTCTTCGAAGCTTTGCAGGCTTTTCAAGCTTCTTCGAAGCTTGAAAAGCTTTGGCTGCGTGTCATCCCCGTACGACCTGTCAAAGACCACCACATTTTTCACAGGGGCGCAAGCGAAAAGCGTGCTTGCGCCCCTGTGAAAAATGTGGTCGCCCTGCGGGCAGGCCGTACGGGGATGACACGCAGCCGGCCGTGGTGTGCCCAGCGGGTGGGCGGCCGGGGTCGGGCGGACGGGTGGGGTGTGCCGGTCTGCGTCATATCACCTTGACCTCCACCTGGGTCGAGGTTGAAACATGAAGCCGTGACCACGACCGATGCGGGACGAGAGACCGGGCAGTCAGCCAAGAGCAGGTTGTGGACCCCCGAGCGGAGGGGGCCCACGGCCGGGATCATCCTGCTCGTCACCTTGCTCGCCTTCGAGAACATGGGTGTCAGTACGGCGATGCCCCGCATGGTCGCCGAGTTGGACGGCAACGACCTGTACGCCTGGCCGTTCCTCGCCTTCCTCGCCGCCAGCGTGATCGCCACGGTGCTCTCCGGTCGGTTCAGCGACCTGCGCGGGCCCCGGCCGAGCCTGTTGGCCGGGCCCGCCTTGTTCCTGGTCGGGCTGTTGGTCGCGGGCGCGGCGCAGGACATGGCGCAGTTGCTGCTGGGCCGGGTGCTCCAGGGACTGGGCGGCGGCGCGCAGGTGGTCGCGCTCTACGTCCTGATCGGCCTGGTGTACGAGGAAGAGGACCGGCCGGCCGTGTTCGGCCTGGTGGCCAGCGCCTGGGTGGTGCCGTCGCTGGTCGGGCCCGCCGTGTCGGGGTGGCTGACCGAGGCGCTGTCGTGGCGCTGGGTGTTCCTCGGGCTCGCGCCGCTGGTGCTGCTCGGGGTGCTGCTGCTCGTCCCGGTCCTGCGGAAGCTGCCCGAGCACCGGCCCGACCCGAACCAGCGACGCGGTCTGCCGTTGGCCGCGTTGGCGGCCGGCGGGGGTGTCGTGGGGCTGAGCTGGGCCGCGCAGCACCCCACCGGCGTGAACCTGCTGATCGGCCTGGCCGCGCTGGTCGTGCTGGTGCCGGCGTTGCGCGTGTTGCTGCCCAAGGGCACGCTGCTGGCGCGTCGGGGGCTGCCGGTGACGATCCTGGCGCGCGGCCTGCTCGCCGGGTCGTTCTTCGCGGCCGAGGCGTTCATCCCGCTCACGCTCACCTCCGTGCACGGGTACTCGGCCATCGCCTCCGGCATCCCGTTGACGCTGTCGGCCCTCGGTTGGTCGACGGGCGCGTGGTGGCAGTCGCGCAAGTCGGACATCCCGCGCGAGAAGCTCGTCCGCTGGGGGTTCGTGCTCAACGCCGTGGGCATCGCCGGGGTGACGCTCATCGCACCGCCGTGGGGTCCGGCGTGGCTCACGCCGGTGCTGTGGGCGGTGGCGGGCGCGGGCATGGGGCTCGCCATGTCGAGCCTGAGCGTGCTCACCCTGGGGGCGTCCAGCGACGTGGACCGGGGTTTCAACTCGTCGGCGCTGCAGATCAGCGACATGCTCGGGTCGGCGCTGCTGGTGGGCCTGGGCGGTGTGCTGGTCGCCACGTTCGCCTCGGCGCAGGCGCCGACGGCCGCGATCGTGCCGTTCGACCTGCTGATGGTGGGCGTGGCCGTGCTCGGTGCCGTGCTCACGCGACGGCTGGGCAGGGCTACCCTGGGAGACTGATGGCCTACTTCGACCATGCCGCCACGACCCCCATGCTCCCCGAGGCGATCGAGGCGATGACCAAGGCGTTGTCCAGCACGGGCAACGCCTCGTCGCTGCACACGTCGGGCCGGCGTGCGCGGCGGGCGGTCGAGGAGGCGCGCGAGGACATCGCGGACGCCCTCGGCGCGCGGCCCTCCGAAGTCATCTTCACCAGCGGCGGCACGGAGAGCGACAACCTCGCCGTCAAGGGCGTCTACTGGGCCCGGCGCGCCGACGGGCGGCGGCGGGTCGTGGCGTCGAGCGTCGAGCACCACGCCGTGCTGGACACCGTGGAGTGGCTGGTCGAGCACGAGGACGCGGAGGTCACCTGGCTGGAGCCGGACCGCCTGGGGCGCATCGTGCCCGAGGCGCTGCGCGACGCGCTGGACGACGACGTCGCCGTGGTCACGACCATGTGGGCGAACAACGAGGTCGGCACGATCAACCCGGTGCGCGAGCTGGCCGCCGTGGCCGCCGAGCGGGGCGTCCCGTTCCACACCGACGCCGTGCAGGCGGTCGGCGCGGTGCCGGTGGACTTCGCGGGGTCCGGCGCGAGCGCGCTGACGCTGACCGGGCACAAACTCGGCGGCCCGTACGGCGTGGGCGTGCTCCTGCTCGGGCGGGACGTGGCGACGACGCCGCTGCTGCACGGCGGCGGCCAGGAGCGGGACGTGCGGTCGGGCACGCTGGACGTGCCGGCGATCGTCGCGCTGGCCGCGGCCGTGCGGCACGCGGTGACCGAGCAGCTCGCGCGGGTCGGCGAGGTCGCCGCCCTGCGGGACGAGCTGGTGGCCGCGGTGCGGCGCGCGGTGCCGGACGTGGTGCTCAGCGGCGACCCTGAGCACCGGCTGCCGGGCAACGCGCACCTGGCGTTCCCCGGCTGCGAGGGCGACAGCCTGCTGATGCTGCTGGACGCCAAGGGCGTCGAGTGCTCGACCGGATCGGCGTGCACGGCGGGTGTCGCGGAGCCGAGCCACGTGCTGCTGGCGATGGGCGTCGACCCGGTGCTGGCGCGCGGCTCGCTGCGGTTCTCGCTGGGGCACACGTCGACCGCGGCCGAGGTGCGCGAGCTGGCCGAGGTGATCGGGCCGGTGGTGGCGCGGGCCCGCGCGGCGGGCATCGCGGGGATGCGGCGGCTCGCCGGGGCCGCCGACCGGACTACAGCGGGGGTGTGAGCGGGATGCGGGTGCTGGCGGCGATGAGCGGCGGCGTGGACTCCGCCGTGGCCGCGGCGCGGGCGGTGGCGGCCGGGCACGACGTGACGGGTGTGCACCTGGCGCTGTCGGCCAAACCCGGCACGCTGCGCACCGGCGCGCGGGGCTGCTGCACGGTGGAGGACGCGCGGGACGCGCGCCGGGCCGCCGACGTGCTGGGCATCCCGTTCTACGTGTGGGACTTCGCGGAGCGGTTCACCGAGGACGTGGTGGAGGACTTCGTCGCGGAGTACGCGGCCGGTCGCACGCCCAACCCGTGCCTGCGGTGCAACGAGCGGATCAAGTTCGAGGCGTTGCTGGACAAGGCGATCGCGCTCGGGTTCGACGCGGTGTGCACCGGGCACTACGCCCGGCTGTCCACCGCGGGCGGGCGGGTGGAGCTGCGGCGCAGCGCCGACGACGGCAAGGACCAGTCCTACGTGCTGGCCTCGTTGACGCGCGAGCAGCTGGCGCACGCCATGTTCCCGCTGGGCGACTCGACCAAGGCCGCGGTCCGGGCGGAGGCGGCCGAGCGCGGCCTCCAGGTGGCGGAGAAGCCGGACAGCCACGACATCTGCTTCATCCCGGACGGCGACACCCGCGGGTTCCTCACCCGGCGGCTGGGCGAGCAGCCCGGACTGCTGGTGGACGACGAGACCGGCGCGGTGCTGGGCAGGCACGTCGGCGTGCACGAGTTCACCGTGGGGCAGCGCAAGGGCCTGGGCATCGACGCGCCCGCGCCGGACGGCCGCCCGCGCTACGTGCTGTCGCTGGAGCCGGTGAGCGGCACGGTGCGGGTCGGGTCGGCGGAGAAGCTGGCCGTGACCGAGATCGTGGCGCACCGGCCGGTGACGCGGGTCGACTTCGACGGCCCGGTGGAGTGCGTGGCGCAGGTCCGGGCGCACGGCGGCCTCGCGCCGGCTGTGGCCGAGCTGGTGGACGGGGAGCTGCTGGTGCACCTGCGCGAACCGCTCAGCGGCGTGGCGCCCGGCCAGGCGGTGGCGGTGTACCGGCCGGACCCGGCGGGCGACCTCGTGCTGGCCAGCGCGACGATCGGCACCACGCGCTGACCGGTCCGGGTGGCTCGCCCGCGAGCGATCCACCCGAGCGCGGTCCCGCGTGCGGCCACCCGCGTGCGGTCACCCTCAGCATGGCCGCCCGCGCGGTCACCCGAGCGCGTTGACCGCCACCGCGCCGCCGAGCAGCACCGCGTACCCGGCCGACGCCGCGCCCACCGCCCTGGTGCGCCGCCGCTCGTCCCACGTCGTGAAGCCGAGCACCCACGCCAGCAGCGGCAGCAGCAGCACCCCGTGCATGGCCACGCCGTGCGACAGCTTCCACGACCCGCCGCGCTCGGCGACCATCAGCCCGCCGAACGCGAGCGCGACCACCAGGCTCAGCGTCCCGACCAGCGCCGCCAGCCGCGTGCTGCGGGTGAGGTGCGCGGCGCGGAGGGCGGCCACCGCCAACGCCACCACCGCCACCACGATCGTCACCCCGCCGCCGGTCAGCGCGCGGGTGACCAGCGTGTCGAACGTCGTGGCCTCGTTGAAGTGCGAGGGCACCCCGCGCCACGCCTGGAGGCTGATCAGCGCCACCTCCAGCACGGACGCGGCGGTGAACAGCCCGACCCAGAACGCCCGCAACCGCAGGAACCCGCCGACCCACGCGTAGGTGGCCAGCGTGAGCCCGAACGACAGGCCGAACGTCACCGGTTTGCGCCACGACACCGGTCCCTCCCAGGGGCCGCCGGCCACGAGGAACACCACGAGGTGGAACAGCCCGGAGAGGAACAGCACCGCCGCCACCCGGTACGCGACACGCGAAGTCATGCGACCCGATGGTGCTCGTCGCGCGGCCCGGCGTCGTCGTGCCCCGAGCGGTATCGGGGGATACGTCCGGACGCGTACGGCGGCTCCCTGCTCCTGCGGCTTGCGACGCTCGTGGCTCGTGGCTCGTGGCTCGTGGCTCGTGGCTCGCGGCTTGCGGCTACGGCGTCCAGTCCGTGTTCGCGCCGCACAGCACGACGCACACCGACTCGCCCGGCACGCGGTCGTGCAGCCACGCCGCGAACGGCACGGCCGCCGCCGGTTCCACGGCCAGCCGGAACTCCTCCCACAGCCGGTCCCGCGCCGCCAGCAGCTCGTCGTCGCCGACCAGCACCGACGACACCGACGCCGCCCGCAGCAGCTCGAACGGCACCGCGCCCACCCGCGTCGCGCCCAACGCGGACGCCGCGACGGAGTCCACGGCCGAGTCGACCGGCTCACCCGCGGCCAGCGCGTCGTGCAGGCAGCGGCAGCGCTCGGGCTCCACCGCCGCGACGTGCCGCCCGGCGAGCGCCGTGCCCGCCGCGAGCCCGCCACCGCCGACGGCCACCGCGATCACGTCCACGTCCGGCGCGTCAGCGACGACCTCCGCCGCCACCGTGCCCTGCCCGGCCACCACGAACGGGTCGTTGTACGCCTCCACGTAGAAGCCGGGTGCTGCACGGGCCGCCAGCACGGCCTCCGCGTACGTCGAGCCGGTGCGGATCAGCTTCGCGCCCGCGGCCTCGATGCGCCGCGCCTTGCCCTCGGGGACGCTCTCCGGGACGTACACGGTGGCCTGCGCGCCGAGCAGCCGCGCGGCGGCGGCCACGCCCAGGCCGTGGTTGCCGCCGGACGCCGTGACCACCCGGTCGGGCACGTCCGCGGCGAGCAGCGTGTTCACCGCGCCCCGGAGCTTGAACGAGCCGGTCAGCTGGAGGTGTTCGAGCTTGAGCGCCAGCGGGCGGCCGTCGACCTCCACCCGCCACAGCGGCGTGCGGCGGACGTGCGGGCGGATGCGATCGGCGGCGGCGAGGACGTCAGGAGTCATGCCGTCCAGCATGCGTCAGCCCGTCAGCCAGCCGTACACCTTCCCGGCCAGGGTCACCACGCCGACCACGAAGCACAGCAGGACCAGCACCAGGCCGAGCAGGACGAGGATGTTCGCGTGCCACGAGGAGTCCCGGTCGTCGGTCGCGGCGAGCTGGTCGCGCAGCTGCTCGGACACCTCGGCCCGCAACGCGGCCAGCCGGATGCGCGCGGTCTCGGTGGCGGCGTCGCCGCCCGCCCAGTGCAGCGCCGCGAGCCGGGCCTCCGGGGTGCGGTAGGCGCGTTCGAAGGCCGCCGTCTCCGCCGGGTCGCGGTGCTCGGACAGGTAACCCCAGCGGCCCGCCTGCGGCGCGTCGCCCAGCACCCGGTAGACGTCGGCGAGCCGTTCCCGCAGGTCCAGCCGGTCCGGGAAGCTGGTGACGAGGCCGACGAGCCGCTGCCGCGCGCGCAGCACGCTCGCCAGATCGCCACGTTCGAGCTCTTCGGCGGCCTTCCGCAGCGTCCGCTCGACAGGCATGAGGCACATCGTCCCAGCCCGCGCAACCATGGGATCGCCCGGTGATCGGGGCGGCGGTGACGGCCTCGGACGCGATCGGCGGACCCGCGGGTAACCGGCGCTGGCCCGTGCCGGTCGGCCTAGCGGGCGCGGAGGGTCCGGCTGCGGCCCCGGAACTCGGCCACGACCTCGTCGCCCCGGCGGACGGTGATGTCGTAGATGCCGCTCCGCCCGAACCGGACCCGCTCGGCGGCGGTGGCCACCAGCTCGTCGCCCAGGTGCGCGGGCGCGAGGAAGTCGATCTCCGCCTGCGCGGCCACCGTGACGGACCCGGCGCGGTTGCAGGCGCAGGCGAAGGCGGTGTCGGCGAGCAGGAAGAGGTACCCGCCGTGGGCGATGCCGTGGCCGTTGATCATGCTCTCGGTGACCGTCATGGCGATCGTGGCGGAACCGTCGCCCAGCTCGACCGCCCTCATGCCGAGCGCGGTCGAGGCGGCGTCCTTGGCGAGCATCTCCGCGGGTCCGTCCATGCTTTCGCACCATAGGGGGTGCGGTGCCCGGCGCGGAGCGTCGGGTGGCGGCGTCCGGCCGCCCCCCGCACGCGCGGGGTGGTCGTCCGGGCCGTGAAGCGCTCGGCCGTGTGCCCCTCAACAGGGCCGGAAACCGGCGGCGGGGGTGGTGTCGTCCGCAACGACACCACCCCCGCCGCCGTGCAGGGATTACCGGGTGAAGCCCTTGAAGATGTTGGTGTTCTTCCACCTGTCCAAACGGGATCAGCCGACTTACGGCTGTGAACGCCGCTGACCTGGGCAGACATGTCTGGTCGTGTTCCGTTGCGTTTCGCTGGTTTCCGACGTCCGACGGCCCGGAGACGGCCCGGAAGACGATCATGGTGCGTCCTCGGCTCGGCGTCGGCACGCGGACTGAGGGGCTGTCGGTCGCTCGGCCGGCGACTCGGAAGACGGGTGCCAGGTGGCAGGGTGGGCGGAACGCCGGGGACAGTCTGGTACGTCGCGCAGGGATGACCGGGATCTGGTGGTGATCGGCGTGGGCGGTCGGTGGGGGTGTTGGTTGGGTGTGCCGGCGGTTGGCGTGGCTGACGGCCTGGTCTTCCAGTCCGTAGCGTCCCCAGAGTGCGAGCTGTCCGGGCGTCCTGGTCCTGGTGCCTCGCATTGCTGCCTCCTGCTACCGCCGGCCGACAACGGGTCCGGTGAACTTCGGTGGGCTACTCGCCCCCTGTCCCTCGGCCCTTGCCGCAGTTAGCGCCGGGTCGGCGGTGTCAAGGGTGGCCGTAGGCCATCGCGCAGCGACGCGAAGCGCCCTTGATGCCGTCGGCCCGGTGCTAAAGAATCCCAGGGCCTCCGTGGGGACAGCCCGCTTGAGCCGTTCGTGTTGTTGGAAGTTCGGTCATCCAGGCGGCGGGTCCTTGCGGATGACCAGAGTGGCCAGGAGATGCTGCCGCGCTGCGATTTCGAGACCGAGGCGCACCGAATGAAAACGAGGCGATGCCGACACAACGCCCCTGGTCGGGAAGTGTCTTCCCCGCGCACGCGGGGGTGGTCCGGCGTGACGAAACGGGACGCGCACCCCTCCCGCGTCTTCCCCGCGCACGCGGGGGTGGTCCGCTGCACTACGACATCCTCTTGGACGGTACGGAGTCTTCCCCGCGCACGCGGGGGTGGTCCGCCTGAAGTGTCGCTGCCTGTGGCGCTGGCGGTGTCTTCCCCGCGCACGCGGGGGTGGTCCGCACGACGCGTAGGGGACGCGCCCGCCGGCGGGGTCTTCCCCGCGCACGCGGGGGTGGTCCCACTTCGACACCAATTCGACCCCCTGCAATTCGGTCTTCCCCGCGCACGCGGGAGTGGTCCCGCGATCAAGTTGACGACCTTGCGATGGTCCGTGGTCTTCCCCGCGCACGCGGGGGTGGTCCGTACCGGTGCATGGAAGACCACGACCACAAGGCGTCTTCCCCGCGCACGCGGGGGTGGTCCCGAGGCGTTCGCCGCCGCGAAGGCGGAGAAGCAGTCTTCCCCGCGCACGCGGGGGTGGTCCGGCGGAGGCACGGCTGCGGCGGTTGCACGTAGAGTCTTCCCCGCGCACGCGGGGGTGGTCCGAGCCATGGCGCGCTGATCGTCATGACCGAGATGTCTTCCCCGCGCACGCGGGGGTGGTCCGGAGGAAAACCTCTCGAAGGAGGGCATGGAGACGTCTTCCCCTCGCATGCGGGGGTGGGTTCGGGGCGTGTGGTGGTACGCAAGTTGGCGGGGCTTCGACGCAGGAACTGCGCCTGCGGTGGCGTGCTGGACCTGGCCGCGTGCATCGACTCCGCGCACGGCCGCCGGGCGGAGCGGAGCGGGGGGCCCGGCGGGGCCGTGATGCGGGGAGTCGGTGCCAACGCGAGTCGGTGCCGGCGCGACGTGACCGCCCAGCGCGCCGCCGCAGGCGGAGCGCCTTGATCCTCTAGAGCCAAGTTCGGCAGATGGTCATCCAGCCGGCCCGGTCAGCGAAGGTGCTTGCTGCGTCGGCGACGCCTTCGTGTCGGGTCGGGTTGGTAGCGCTTCAGAGCGCGGTTTGGACAAGTGAGAGCAGTGGGCGGGCGAGACCGCTGGTTGCTGCGATCGTGTGGCGGGAGGACGCGGTGTGGTCGTCTCCTGAGCTGTCCAGCACGAGTGCGCCGGCTTCCCTGGCGATGAGGATGCCTGCCGCGAGGTCGAGTGTCTTGTTCGACAGGATCACCGCTCCATCAATGCGGCCTTCCGCCAGCCACACGAGATCGTGGGCGGCGGAGCCGAACATGCGGATGCGTTCGACTTCGGCGGCCAGGGCGGCGGTCAGGGCGATTCGCTGCCTGTTCTCCTCGGCAGCGTGGTCGCCGAGGGCGTAGTCGCCTATGGCGATCATGGACTTCGGCAGCTCGGTCGTGGTGCTGGTGCGGATCTGCCTGCCGTTGACGTACGCGCCTCTGCCTTCAGCCGCTGTGTAGTGCAGGTCCGAGTACGGCAGCGAGATCGCGGCCACGACGGCGCGGTCTCCCCGCAAGAGGGCCACGGACACCCCGGAGAGTGGCACGCCGTGCACGAAGTTGGCGGTGCCGTCGATGGGGTCGAGGCCCCACACGTACTCGCTGTCGGCGGCCTGGTCGCTGCGGCCTTCCTCTTCTCCGATGAACCCGATCTCGGGGGTCGCCTCGGCGAGGTGGGCCCGGATCTCCTGTTCGATGCGCACGTCCACGTCGGTGTAGGTGTCGCGGTCGGTCTTCTCGATGACGGTCTGCGGGCGGCTGGTCCTGATCAGGTCGTTCCCGATGCGGACGGCCTTCTGCGCGATCTCGACCAGCTGGTCGAGCGGTCGCATCAATCGATCTCCTTCGCGCGGTTCCACATCGAGTCGAAGACCTGCGAGAAGGTACCGAACAGGCCGGGCAGGGCGTCGTCCCGCTCGATGACGAGGGTGGGCGACTGGACGCCTCGCGCGTCCGGCAGGTAGGGCTGGACCACGCACTTCACCTGGTCGGTGCGGATCGGCTCGTCATAGAGGCGGAGAGCCGGCTGGCCCCGTGCGTAAGGGCTGACCTTGGACGCGACTCGGCGCAGGGCCTCGATGTTGAGCCTGGTGGAGCACGCCGATCCGGGGTTCACGCTGCGGACGTACACCCATCTCCTGCCGTCGAGCCACGCTCGGGCTCGGTCGGCGGTGGATCGGGTGTTCCGTCCGCAGCGGGCAGGGGAACCCCGGACGGCCTGACGACGGCCCGACAAGATCAACCGTCGTCATTTGCCCAGGTCATGCGGTGAATCGTTGGAAGATGTTGGTGAACTCGTAGAGCGACTGGTTGATGCTGCTGCACGTCGGGGAGATCCCGCCGCCGGGACACGAGCCGTTGTCCCGGCCCACCGACCAGAACCCGAGCAGGCCGATCCTGTTGGTGTTCGCCCACGCCACGAGCTTGTTCGCGTGCGCCTGCGTGAAGACCTTGCCGTTGAAGTTGCGGCCGATCATCGGGGTCACGCCGAGCAGGCGCTTGAGCTCCGCGTCCGACTTGCCCGGCCAGATCGTCTTCATCTGCCGCAGCGAACTCTCCGCCGCCGCGATCACCGCGTCACCCCAGTCCGCCCGCGACGAGCCGAACTCCATCGTCATCGGGTTGACCAGCACGGTCAGGCCCTTGGACGCCGCGTTCTGCAGGATCTGCACCGAGTACGGGTCCATGCCGTAGTCGTCGCCCTGCACGCGCATCGTGTAGCTGATGGACGTGCCGCGTTCGGTCTGGAGCTTCTTCAGCGCCGTGTTGACCATGTCGTGCGGGATGGACGCCTCCACGTCGACGTCCAGGTGGTTGCTGCCGACCGCGTCCAACGCCTTCTTGTACGCGCCGAGCAGGGCGTCCGCTGTGGAGCACGAGTACTCCAGGTACGGCCCGGCCGCGCCGCCGGTCGCCACGATCACGTCGCCGCCCAGCGCCTTCAGCGCCTTGACGTCGTTGACGATCCGGCTGTCGCCGATCGGGATGGTGCCGCCCCACGACGGGTTGCAGCCGGAGCTGTCGGCGAGCGCGAACGCGAGCGTGAACACCTTCTGGCCGGTCGCGCGGGCCACCGACTCCAGGGACGGCGTGGGCATCGTGATGTCCACGTACGGCGCGGACTTGATGGCGCCCGCCGGCGGAGTCGTGGTCGAGGTCGACGTGGAGGTCGAAGTCGACGTGGAGGTCGACGTCGAAGTCGAAGTGGACGTCGACGTGGGGGCGGACGTGGTCGTGCCACCGCCCGCGCACGGCTGCCCGTTGAGCTTGCAGTTGGCCGGCAGGCCGGTCCCGTTGGCGAGGAAACCGAACGAGGTCGACGCACCCGCCGCGACCGCGCCGTTGTACTCGCGGTTGGTGAACGTGTGGCGGGTGCCGGCGCTGGTGAGCGTCGCGTCCCAGTAGGAGCCGGGCGTCGTGCCCGACGGCAGGTCGAACTCCAGCTTCCACCCGGTCAGCGGCGCGCTGCCGGCGGTGATCGTGAACTTGCCCTGGTAGCCCGAACCCCACGTGGAGTCCTGGGTGAAGCCGGCCGTGGGCGCGGCCGAGGCGCCCGCGGGCGCCGTCAGCAGCAGACCGGCCGCCGTCACCGCCGCGACACCGGCCGCCAGCGCGGCCAGGGCCTTGCGCTTGTTCGACATGGCACTTGCTCCCGTGGCAGGGGACGGGGGTTGGGAGTGGTGCGGGAGCGCGGGGCGCGGCACGCCCCCACACCACGTCTGTGCGGCGCCTTCGCAACTGTCGGCACCGACACAGTGACGGTAGGTGGCCTAGACCACCTCGTCAATGGGTCTAGACCTTTTCACTCTCAACCGGTGCGGTTCCGGAGGTGGGAGACTGTGCGCCGTGGATGCTGCCCCTTGGTCCGCCGGCGCCGCTACCGGCATCGGCTCGTTGCCCGGAACCGACCCGTTGGAGGCCGCGCGCGTCGTCCTCGGCGAGCTGCCCGACCTGCCCCACCTGCCGGAGCTGCCCGCGCGCGGCGTCGGCGCGGACGTCATCGGCCGCACCGCCGCGCTGCTGGTCGACCTGCCGGTCGAGGTGGTGGCGTCCGGGTACCGGACCGCGGCGCACCCCGGTCGGGACCACCGGCGGGCGGTGGACCTGCTGCGCCGCGACCTCGACGCGTTCGAGGAGGCGGCGGACGGCCTGACCCCGTCGGTGGTGAAGGTCCAGGCGGCCGGCCCGTGGACGCTGACCGCGGGCGTCGAGTTGGCGCGCGGGCACCGTGTGCTGACCGACCGGGGCGCGCTGCGCGAGTTCGCCGCCTCGCTGACCGAGGGCCTGGCCCGGCACGTGGCGGAGGTCGCGAAGCGGACCGGCGCGCGCGTGGTCGTGCAGCTGGACGAGCCGTCCCTGCCCGCCGTGCTGCGCGGCCTGCTGCCCACGCCGTCGAAGCTCGGCACGGTGGCGGCGGTGCCGGAGCCCGAGGCGCGGGCGCTGCTCCAGGGCGTCATCGAGGGCGTCGGGACCGACGTGGTCGTGCACTGCTGCGCGCCCCGGCCGCCGATCACGATGTTGCGCGCGGCCGGCGCGAAGGCGGTCGCGTTCGACGTGTCCGTGCTCGACGCCGACCTGTGGGACGAGGTGGGCGAGGCGTGGGAGGAGCGCGCGACGCTGTTCCTCGGCCTGACGCCGAGCACCGACCCCGGCCGCCCGCTGGAGCTGCGCGAGGTGGCGAAGCCCGCGCTGGACCTGGTGGACCGGCTGGGCTTCCCGAGGTCCCTGCTCGCCTCGCACGCCGTGCCGACGCCGTCCTGCGGCCTGGCCGGCGCGAGCGCCTCGTGGGTGCGGCGCGCGCTGTCCCTGACGCGCGACGCGGGCCGGGCGTTCACCGAGCCGCCGGAGGGCTGGTAACCGGGTCGGCCGGCGGTTAGTCTCCTCCGCAATTAGTGAGGTCTCTTTACATAGGCCACCGCCGCCGGCCGGAGCGGAGGTTCCATGCGGTTCCCACGGTGGGCGTTGGCGTCGGTGCTGGCCTTGATCGGTTCGGTGACCGCCGTGCCGGCCCAGGCCGCCCCGGTCGGGCAGGTGCGGGTGGACCAGGTCGGCTACGGCGCGGGCGAGTCGAAGCAGGCGTACCTGATGACGCCGTCGGCGGTGTCCGGCCGCTTCTCCGTGGTCGACGCGAAGGGCCGCACCGCGTGGTCGGGCCGGCTCGGCGCGTCGCTGGGCGGGTGGAGCGCGAGGTACGGCGCGGTGCAGCCGATCGACTTCTCCGGCCTGACCGAGGCGGGCACCTACCGGGTCCGGGCGGCGGGCGTGACGTCGCCGCCGTTCCGGGTCGGCGGCGACCTGTTCGACCCGGTCGCCGACCGCACTGTCGAGTTCTTCCAGGCGCAGCGGGACGGTCGGGACGTCGTGCCGGGCAGGCTCGGCCGCAAGCCCGCGCACCTGACCGACCGGGCGGCGACCGTCTACGCCACGCCGGTGTTCCGCGGCGACGGCGGCGACCAGCTCGCCGAGCCGCTGCGCCCCACGGGCCGCACCGTCGACGTGGAGGGCGGCTGGTTCGACGCGGGCGACTTCGTGAAGTTCACGCACGCCTCGGCGTACGCGACGGCGTCGCTGCTGTTCGCGCAGCGCGACCGGTCGAATCCGGCGCTGTCCGCCGAGACCCGGTTCGGGCTGCGGTGGCTGGACAAGGTCTGGGACGCCGACCGCGGCGTCCTCTACGCCCAGGTCGGCATCGGCACCGGCAGCACCGAGCACGGCTTCCTCGGCGACCACGACGTGTGGCGGCTGCCGGAGGACGACGACCGGCTCGACGTGCGGCCCGGCGACGCGAAGTACTTCATCAAGCACCGCCCCGTGTTCGCGGCCAACGAGCCGGGCGAGCGGATCAGCCCCAACCTGGTCGGCCGCGTGACCGCGTCCTTCGCGCTGGCCGCGCAGGTCGAGGCCCGGCGCGACCCGAAGCGCGCCCGCGCCCTGCTGGAGCAGGCGGCGTCGCTGTTCGCGCGGGCCAAGACGGCGGACGTGGGCGAGCTGGTGACGGCGTTCCCGCACGCCTACTACCCCGAGGACTCGTGGGCGGACGACCTGGAGTTCGGCGCGACCCAGCTGGCCCTGGCCGGCAAGGCGCTCCGCGACCCGCGCGCGGCGGGCTGGGCGCGTGCGGCGACCCACTGGGCGTCGGTGTACCTGGCCAGTGGCGACACCGACACGCTCAACGTCTACAACACCAGCGCGCTGGGCCACCGCGACCTGGTCCGGCTGCTGCGCGCGGGCGTGCCGGGCGCGGAGGTGACGGAGGCGCAGCTCGTCGGCGACCTGCGGCGGCAGCTCCAGTCCGGTGTGGACAGCGCCGCGCGCAGCCCGTTCCGCACGGCCGCCGACGTGGCCGCGTTCGACGCCGCCACCCGCAGCTTCGGGTTCGCGGCGACCGCGCGCCTGTACCGCGAGGTGACCGGCGACCGGTCGTTCGACGCGTTCGGCGTGCAGCAGCGCAACTTCGCGCTGGGCGCGAACGCGTGGGGCACCACGCTCGTCGTCGGTGTCGGCAGCCGGTTCCCGGAGTGCCCGCACCACCAGGCGGCGAACCTGTCCGGCGACCCGGACGGCGGCCACCGCGTCCTGGTCGGCGCGGTGATCAACGGCCCGAACGCGGCGGCGCTGTTCGACGGCCTCGGCGAGATGCCCGAGGGCGCGATCCCGTGCGCCAAGCCCTACCCGACGCAGTTCGACTCGGCGACGTCCCGGTTCGTGGACGAGCTGAGGTCGTGGCCGAGCTCCGAACCGGCGATCGACTTCACCGCGACGGCCGCGCTGGCGTTCTCCCTCTCCTGACCGCCCGGCGGGGCGGCGGGACCACCCGCCCGCCGCCCCGCCGGACCTCACCCGGTCGAGCCCGTCACAGCCGTTCGAACGGCTCGGCGTAGCGGAACGGCCCGCGCAGGTTCGGGCTGTACGCGTGCAGGGTCCGGACCTGGAAGTACGGCCCCCACTCCGGGTTCGGCGGCAGCACGCCGTGCTCCTGCGCCGGCCGGAAGCCGAACCGGGCGTAGTAGCGCGGTTCGCCGAGCAGCGCCACCAGCGGTTCGCCGAGGGCGTCGGCCGCGCCCAGCACGGTGTGCATGAGCGCCTTCCCGACACCCCGCCCCTGGTGGTCCGGTCGCACGCTGAGCGGCCCGAGGCCGAGCGCGGGCGCGCCGTTCACGGTGCCCCTGGTGGCCACCACGTGCCCGACGACCTCGCCGGACCCGTCCTCGGCGACGAGGGAGAGGGCGGGCAGCCAGCCCGCGTCGGCGCGCAGCTCGGTCACCAGCCAGGACTCGCCGCCGGGTCGCTCGGCGAACGCCGCGTCGGTGACCTCCGTGATGGCTCTGACGTCATCGGGTGTCTCGCGTCTGATCAACACCCGGTCCAGCCTAGGATCACCGCTCCCGCGCGCGATCCCCGGCCTCGCCGTCGCGCCGGTCGGGCCAGGCGACCGGAAGGACCGCGGGGCACGACCTCTTCCTCCCCACCGCGCACGAGGGGCGCTCACCCCCGGTCCACGGCTCGTGGCCACCTGCTCAGGACGTCGCCAGGTGGACGCCCGCGGGCATCTCCGCCCCGCGCAGGAAGCCCAGCAGGACGTTCTGGAACGCCCGCGCGGCGGTGGTCGGCGCGACGTCCGTCCGGTGCGCCAGGCCCACCGTCCGGGTGGTGCTGGGCGCGAGCGGCGTGCCGTGCAGGGACCGCGCCGCGAGCACGGTGCTGGGCACGATCGCCACGCCCAAGCCCACCTCGACGAACCGCAGCACGGCGTCCATCTCGCCGCCCTCCACGGCGAACTGCGGCTCGAACCCGGCGCCGCGGCACGCCGCGAGCGTCGTCTCCCGCAGGTCGTACCCCGGTCGGAACATCACCAGCGGGTGGTCCTCCAGGTCGGTCAGGCGCATCCGCTCCACGCCGAGGGGTCGCGCGGACGCGACGACCAGTTCCTCCCGCAGGACCGGCGCGACGGTGAGCGCCCGGTTGGCGTCCGCCGGTGAGACGATGACCAGCGCCAGGTCCAGCTCGCCCGCCTCCAGCGCCCGCACCAGGTCCCGCGACCCGCCCTCGGTGACCGCCACCCGGATGCCGGGGTACGCGTCGTGGTAGCGCTTGATGACGTCGGCGAACAGGCTGCCGCACAGGCTCGGCGTCGCGCCGACCCGCACCCGGCCGCGCCGCAGGCCGACCAGCTCGGCGACCTCCAGCCGGGCGGTGTCCACATCGGACAGGATGCGGCCGGCGACGGGCAACAGCGCCTCGCCCGCCGGCGTGAGCGTGATGTTGCCGCGCGCCCGGCTGAACAGCTCCGCGCCGAGCTCCTTCTCCAGCGCCTGGATCTGCTTGGACAGTGAGGGCTGCGCCACACGCGCCTCCTCGGCGGCCTTCGTGAAGTGCCGTGTCCGGGCCACTGCCAGGAAGTACGCGAGCTGCTGGAGCGTCATAGCCCCAGGCTATCGTCAGGCAGTTAACGATGTATTGGACGACTCGTCACACCGGTTCCTAGCGTCGGAGACGTGGACACGATTCGGCTTTACCGCAGCACGATCGGCAAGAAGGCGGTCATGGCGGTCACCGGTGCCGCGTTGTTCCTCTACGTCGTGGCGCACATGATCGGCAACCTCGCCGTGTTCGCCGGGCCGGGCGCGCTGGACGCGTACGGGCGGTGGCTGCGGGCCATCGGGGTGGTCTGGCCGGTGCGGGTCGGGCTGCTCGCGTGCGTCGTGCTGCACTTCGTCGCCGCCTACCAGCTCACCGCGCGGGCGCGCCGGGCCCGCGGCCGGTACGAGCACCGGCGGGTCGTGCAGGGCTCCTACGCCGCGCGCACCATGCGGTGGGGCGGCGTGATCATCGCGCTGTTCGTGGTCTACCACCTGCTCGACCTCACCGTCGGTGTGCTCAACCCGCACGGTGTGGAGGGCGCGATCCACGCCAACGTCGTCGCCGACTTCCAGCGCTGGTACGTGGTGCTGGCCTACGCGGTCGCCGTGCTGGCCCTGGGCTTCCACCTCCGGCACGGCGTGTGGAGCGCCACCCGCACGCTGGGCGTCACCACGTCGCGCGTCCTCGGCCTGGGCGTGGCGGTCGTGATCTGCGCCGGTTTCCTCTCCGTCCCCTTCGCCGTCTTCACCGGATTGGTGAGCTGACATGCCCTTGTACACCGAAGGTCCGCCGATCTCCGACCAGCGCGCGCCGGCCGGTCCGATCGAGTCCCGCTGGGACCGCAGGAGGTTCTCCGCCCGCCTGGTCAACCCGGCGAACCGGCGCAACCGCACCGTCATCGTGGTCGGCACCGGCCTGGCGGGCGGCGCCGCCGCCGCGACGCTGGGCGAGCTGGGGTACCGCGTGAAGTCGTTCTGCTACCAGGACAGCCCGCGCCGCGCGCACAGCATCGCCGCCCAGGGCGGCATCAACGCCGCCAAGAACTACCGCAACGACGGCGACAGCGTGCACCGCCTGTTCTACGACACGGTGAAGGGCGGCGACTTCCGCTCGCGCGAGTCGAACGTCCACCGCCTGGCGCAGCTCAGCGTCGAGATCATCGACCAGTGCGTGGCGCAGGGCGTGCCGTTCGCCCGCGAGTACGGCGGCCTGCTGGACACGAGGTCCTTCGGCGGCGCCCAGGTGTCCCGCACGTTCTACGCCCGCGGCCAGACCGGGCAGCAACTCCTCCTCGGCGCTTACCAGGCGATGCAGCGGCAGGTCGACGCCGGCCGGGTGGAGGTGCACCCGCGAACGGAGATGCTGGACCTGGTCGTCGTCGACGGCCGCGCCCGCGGGATCGTCGTGCGTGACCTGGTGTCGGGCGCGGTGTCCACGCACTTCGCCGACGCCGTCGTCCTCGCCACCGGCGGCTACGGCAACGTGTTCCACCTGTCCACGAACGCCAAGGGCTGCAACGCCACCGCCATCTGGCGGGCGCACCGCCGGGGCGCGCTGTTCGCGAACCCCTGCTTCACCCAGATCCACCCTACGTGCATCCCGATCAGCGGCGACCACCAGTCGAAGCTGACGCTGATGAGCGAGTCGCTGCGCAACGACGGCCGCGTGTGGGTGCCCGCGAACCCGACCGACACCCGGCCGCCCAACGACATCCCGGACGCCGAGCGCGACTACTTCCTGGAGCGCATGTACCCCAGCTTCGGCAACCTCGTCCCGCGCGACATCGCGTCCCGCGCCGCGAAGAACATCTCCGACGAGAAGCGCGGCGTCTACCTGGACTTCGCCGACGCCATCGCGCGCCTGGGCGCGCCCGCGGTGGAGCAGCGCTACGGCAACCTCTTCGAGATGTACCAGCGCATCACCGGCGACGACCCGTACCGGGTGCCGATGCGCATCTACCCGGCCGTGCACTACACGATGGGCGGCCTGTGGGTGGACTACGACCTGCGGTCCAACATCCCCGGCCTGTACGTCATCGGGGAGGCGAACTTCTCCGACCACGGCGCGAACCGGCTCGGCGCGAGCGCCCTCATGCAGGGCCTGGCCGACGGCTACTTCGTGCTGCCCGGCGTGATCGGCGACTACCTCGCCGACGCGCCCTTCGCACCGCTCGCCGAGGACCACCCGGCCGTGGCGGACACCGTGTCCGAGGTGCGCGGCCGGGTGAAGACCCTGCTCGCGGTGGACGGCGACCGCACGGTCGAGTCGTTCCACCGCGAGCTGGGGCGCCTGATGTGGGACCAGTGCGGCATGGAGCGCGGCGAAGCCGGGCTGCGCAAGGCGCTGGAGCGCATCCCGGAGCTGCGCGAGGAGTTCTGGGCGCGGGTGAAGGTGCCCGGCACGGGCGCGCGGCTCAACCAGGAGCTGGAGAAGGCGGGCCGGGTCGCGGACTTCTTCGAGCTGGCCGAGCTGATGTGCGTCGACGCCCTGCACCGCGAGGAGTCCTGCGGCGGCCACTTCCGGTCCGAGAGCCAGACGCCGGACGGCGAGGCGCTGCGCGACGACGACCGCTTCTCCTACGTCGCGGCGTGGGAGTTCACCGGCGCGGAACCCGTGCTGCACAAGGAAGAACTCGTTTTCGAACACGTCAAGCCGACCACCCGGAGCTACACGTGAAACTCACCCTGCGGATCTGGCGGCAGCACGGGGCGACCGGACGGCTGGTCGAGTACCCGGTGGACGGCCTGTCGCCGGACATGTCGTTCCTGGAAGCCCTCGACGTGCTCAACGAGCGGCTCGTGCTGGCCGGCGAGGAACCGGTCGCGTTCGACCACGACTGCCGCGAGGGCATCTGCGGCATGTGCGGCGTGATGATCAACGGTGTCGCGCACGGGCCGCAGAAGGCGACCACGGCGTGCCAGCTGCACCTGCGGCACTTCTCCGACGGCGACGTGCTCACCGTCGAGCCGTGGCGCGCCGAGCCGTTCCCGGTGGTGCGCGACCTGGTGGTGGACCGGTCGGCGTTCGACCGCATCGTGGCCGCCGGCGGGTACGTCAGCGTGCCGACGGGCAGCGCGCCCGAGGCCCACGCCACGCCCGTGCCGAAACCGGACGCCGACACGGCGTTCGAGGCGGCGGCGTGCATCGGCTGCGGAGCGTGCGTCGCGGCCTGCCCGAACGGGTCGGCGATGCTGTTCACCGCCGCCAAGGCCACCCACCTCGGCGTCCTGCCGCAGGGGCAGCCCGAGCGGTACTCGCGGGCGCGCGACATGGTGGCCGAGCACGACGCGCTGGGCTTCGGCGGCTGCACCAACACGGGGGAGTGCACCGCGGTGTGCCCCAAGGGCATCCCGCTGAGCACCATCACCCGGCTCAACGCCGACCTGCTGCGCGCTCACACCACCCGCAGCGAGAGGTAGCCCACCGAGCACACCAGCAGCGTCGCCAGCAGCCCCAGCAGCAGGGCGCGCGGTCCGGTCGCCAGCAGGCTCTTCGGCCGGACCGCCGTGCCCAGCCCGAACATGGCCGCCGCGAACAGCACGGTGGTGGACGTCCGGGCCACGTCCACCGCGGCCGGCGGCAGCAGGTCCGCCGACCGGACCGCCACCATCGCCAGGAAACCCAGCAGGAACAGCGGCACGACCGGTCCGCGCCGCCGGTTCGCCAGCGCCGCCACCGGCGCGAGCAGCGCCACCCGGCTCAGCTTCACCGCCATCGCCGTCGCCAGGCCGCCCGCGGGCGCGGCGGCGGCCACCTGGGCCACCTCGTGCACGCTCAGCCCGATCCACTCCGGCGACGCGCCCAGCAGCGGCAGGGCGATCATGGTCAGGGTGCCGAACAGCGTCACCAGCGCGACACCGGTGGCGACGTGCTCCTCGTCCCGCTCCGACGCGACCGCGGCGATGGCCGACGCGCCGCAGATCGAGAACCCGCCGGCGACCAGCACGCACAGCCCGCGCGGCAGACCCAGGCACCGGCCGAGCCACACGGTGCCGGCGAACGTCACGCCCACCGTGACCACCGCCGCCAGCAGGATGCCCGGCCCCAGCGCCAGCAGCTGCGGCAGCGACAGCTGCAACCCCAGCAGCACCACCCCGGCGCGCAGCAGCCGCCGCGTGATCGGGGCCAGGTCCGGCAACCGGCCACCCACCAGGACACCGAGGACGAGCGCGGCGATCAGCACCACCCCAGCCTGTGCCGCCCGCTCGCGCGCCGGTAGGCGGACATCGGCGATGAAGTCATACCCTCGCACTATGACCGATCCGCCCGACCTGGCGTCCCTGCGGCTGCTGGTGCTCGTGGGCGAGCTGGGCAGCCTCGGCCGGGCCGCGCAGGAGCTGGGCGTCGCGCAGCCGTCGGCGAGCAAGCGGCTCGCCACCCTGGAGCGCCGCCTCGGGCTCGTGCTGGTGGACCGCGGCCGGCGCGGCTCGGTGCTGACGCCGGCGGGCGTGGTGGTCACCGAGCGGGCGCGGCGCGTGCTGGACGAGATGGCCGGGCTGCTCGCGGGCGCGGCGGCGCTGCGCGCGTCCCGCGAGGCCGAGCTGCGGGTCGCGGCGAGCATGACCGTCGCCGAGCACCTCGCGCCCGGCTGGCTCGCCGAACTCCGCCGCACCCGGCCCGACCTGCACGTGGGCCTGCGCGTCACGAACTCGGTGACGGTGGCCAGGCTGGTCCGCGAGGGCGCGGTGGACCTCGGCTTCGTGGAGGCGCCCGGCCCGCTGGCCCGGCTGTCGGCGCGCGAGGTCGCCGCGGACCGGCTCGCCGTGGTCGTGCCGCCGGGGCACCGCTGGGCGCGCCGCCCGATCACCGCCGACGAACTCGCCCGGACCCCGCTCGTGGTCCGGGAACGGGGCTCGGGCACCCGCGACACCCTCGACCGGGCCCTGCCCGACGCCTGCCCGCCCGCCCTCGAACTGGGCTCCACGACGGCCGTGCGCGGCGCGGTCGTCGCCGGTGTCGCGCCCGCCGTGCTGAGCGTGCTGGCGGTCGCCCTGGACCTCGCCGACGGCAGGCTGGTGGAGGTCCCGGTGGAGGGCCTGGACCTGCGGCGCGTGCTGCGGGCCGTGTGGCCGGGCGGCCGGCGGCTCGTGGGACCCGCCGCGGAACTCCTCGCGGTGGCGACCCGCCGTAGTTCAATGGGCGCATGAGCTGGTTCCGCCGACGCACCGAGCCCGTCCCGCCGCCCGCGCACCTGCCGAACCCGGCCGAGGCGGCGGACGCGTTCTGGCGGCGGTGGTCCGACCTGCTGCCCACCGTGAGCGCGGCGCTCGGCGACGGCGAGCCGCACCGCGTCGAGAACGAGCTGTGCGAGCTGGTCGCCGCCGTCCACCCCGACCTGCACTTCTCCCTCGAACGCGGCCACCGCGCGATCTACGCGCTGGTCGTCAGCGGCCAGGAGGACCCGCGCCTGCGCCCCTACACCGACGCGTGGCGCGCCGCCGCGCCGCCCGAGGACATGATCTGGGAGTACCACGACTCGGTGCCGCCCGTGCCGGACCCGACCGGGGTCACCGTCAACCTGGGCGCGCGGCGCGTCCGGCTGGCCGACGTGCGGGTCGTCGCGCAGGTCGACGACGGCCTGGTGGACGTCGCCGTGTTCCACCCGCTGTTCGCCGAACTCGACGACGCGCAGCGGCGGACGATGACGTTCCTCCCGCTGGACGTCACCCTCGGTGAGCGCCTGGCGGGCGAGCGGCTCGGCCGCGTCGAAACCGCCACCGCCGAACCGGAGGGCACGATCAGCCTGCTGGAGCTGCGGGAACTCGTGCGCGGCCTGGGTGGGGACTCCTCCTGAAATTGTCGTGCCCCCTGGTTAGGCTCACCCCGTGACCAGCAGCGACTCACCCGATCAGACCAGCGTTGCCGCCGAGGGCGTCGAGGACGTGCCCGCCGCCGCGCGGGAGCGCCACGCGGCCCTCGCGGAGGAGGTGCGCGGCCACCAGTTCCGCTACTACGTCCTCGACGCGCCGACGGTCAGTGACGGTGAGTTCGACGCGCTGCTGCGCGAGCTGGAGGCGCTGGAGGAGCGGCACCCCGGCCTGGCGACGCCCGACTCGCCGACCCAGCTCGTCGGCGGCACGTTCTCCACCGAGTTCCGCGCCGTCGACCACCTGGAGCGGATGCTCAGCCTCGACAACGTGTTCTCGCGCGACGAGCTGCGCGCGTGGGTCGAGCGGGTGGAGAAGGAGGTCGGCGCGGGCGCGCGGTACCTGTGCGAGCTGAAGATCGACGGCCTGGCGGTCAACCTGCTCTACCGGCGCGGCCGCCTGGAGCGGGCGCTGACCAGGGGCGACGGGCGCACCGGCGAGGACGTGACGCTGAACGCCCGCACCCTGGGCGACGTGCCCGAGGCGCTGACGGGCACCGCCGAGTACCCGGTGCCGGAGCTGGTGGAGGTGCGCGGCGAGGTGTTCTTCGCCGTGGAGGACTTCCTGGAGCTGAACGCGAAGCTCGTGGCGGCGGGCAAGCCGCCGTTCGCGAACCCGCGCAACACCGCCGCCGGCTCGCTGCGCCAGAAGGACCCGAAGGTCACGGCGTCGCGGCGGCTGCGGATGATCTGCCACGGCCTGGGCAAGCGGGAGGGTTTCGAACCGGCCGCGCAGTCGCAGGCGTACGAGGCGCTGCGGGCCTGGGGCCTGCCGGTGTCCGAGCACACCAGGGTGCTGACGAGCTTCGAGGAGATCGACGCGCACGTCGCGCACTGGGGCGCGCACCGCCACGACGCCGTGCACGAGATCGACGGCGTGGTGGTGAAGGTCGACGCGGTGCCGCTCCAGCGCAGGCTGGGCTCGACGTCCCGCGCGCCCCGCTGGGCGATCGCCTTCAAGTACCCGCCGGAGGAGGCGACGACCACCCTGCTCGACATCCAGGTGCAGGTGGGGCGCACCGGCCGGGTCACGCCGTTCGCCGTGATGGAGCCGGTGAAGGTGGCCGGCTCCACGGTGGCGCGGGCGACCCTGCACAACGCGAGCGAGGTCGCGCGCAAGGGCGTCCTCATCGGCGACCGCATCGTCATCCGCAAGGCGGGCGACGTGATCCCGGAGGTGCTGGGCCCGGTGGTCGACGCCCGCCCCGCCGACGCCCGCCCGTTCGAGATGCCCGCCACCTGCCCGGAGTGCGGCCACGCGCTGCGCCCGATGAAGGAGGGCGACGTCGACATCCGGTGCCCGAACGCGGCGGGCTGCCCCGGCCAGCTGCGCGAGCGCCTGGCCTACCTGGCGTCCCGGTCGGCCCTGGACATCGAGGTGCTGGGGTTCGAGGGCGCGGCGGCCCTGGTCGAGTCGCCGGTGTACGGCGACGAGGGCGACCTGTTCCGGCTGGACGCGGCGAAGCTGGCCGAGGTGCCGCTGTTCCGCACCCAGTCCGGCGAGCTGACGGCGAACGCGGTGAAGCTGCTGGACAACCTGGAGGCGGTCAAGCGGCGTCCCCTGTGGAGGGTGCTGGTGGCGCTGTCGATCCGGCACGTGGGTCCGACGGCGGCGCGGGCGCTGGCGCGGGAGTTCGGCTCGCTGGAGCGCATCCGGGCGGCGTCGGAGGAGGAGCTGGCGGCGGCCGAGGGCGTCGGGCCGACCATCGCGTCGGCCGTGCGCGAGTGGGTCGGGACGCCGTGGCGGCAGGAGGTCGTGCGCAAGTGGGCCGAGGCCGGGGTGCGCATGGCGGAGGAGCGCGACGACTCGGTGCCGCGCACCCTGGAGGGCCTGTCGATCGTGGTGACGGGGTCGCTGGAGGGCTTCTCGCGGGACGAGGCGAAGGAGGCGATCCTGGCGCGGGGCGGCAAGGCGGTGGGCGCGGTGTCGAAGAAGACGGCGTTCGTGGTGGTCGGCGACGCGCCGGGGGCCAAGGCGGACAAGGCTTTGCAGCTGAAGGTGCCGGTGCTGGACGAGGCCGGGTTCCGGGTGCTGCTCCAGGAGGGGCCGAAGGCGGCGACCGCGGTGGCGACCATCGCCGCCGACGAGTCGGCCACGCCCGGGGAGCAGGGCACGGCCGGCGAGGGGAGCGCGACCGAGGGGTCGGGCACGGCCGGCGGGGAGGGCGCCGTGGGCGAGGGAAGCGGGGAGGGCGCCGTGGGCGGGGAGGGCGCGGTGGACTGACGAGGCGAGTGCGGTGGACTGACGAGGTGATCGCGGTGATCGGCGAGCGCGGCGGCCGGCGAGGCGGGCTCCGCGGGCCGCTCAGCCGACGCCCGGCCGGGGGAACCGCCGGACCCAGGACTTCTGCCAGGGCGTCTCCACCGCGCGGTGGTGGTAGTGGGCCCGCGTCCACGCCACCGCCGCGTCGGACGGCACGCCCGCCAGCACGGCCAGGCACGAGATGACCGTCCCCGTCCGACCGACCCCGCCGCCGCACGCGACCTCGACGTCCTCGCCCGCGACGGCCCGCGCGTGCAGGCCGCGGATCAACCGGACGGCGTCCGGGGTGGACCGGGGCAGCAGGAAGTCGGGCCAGTCGACCCAGTCGTGGTCCCAGTCGAACTCCCGGCCGCGCCGCAACCGCGAGCCGCCGAGGTAGAGCCCGTACGACGGCGCGTCGTCGGGCGCGGGGTTCCGCAGGCCGCGGCCGCGGACTCGGGAGCCGTCGGGGAGTTCGAGCGCGCCGGTCAACATCCGACCGATGCTAATAACCACACGATCGAGTGATCCACGAGGCCGCGCGGTTCACCCGTCCGGGCTACTGAGGCCACCTCGGCCGGCGCGTGGCGGGGTGCCGGCCCCGCCCACGCCCGCCGGAAGCAGCCCCCGCCCGCGCCCGGCCGCCCCGTCCGCGCCCGGACGCCGCACCTCTGCCCGGACGCCGCACCTGCCCGGCCGCCGGACCCCTGCTGACCGCCGAACCCCGCCCGACCGCGTGACCCACCAGGCCGTCGACTCCGCCCGACCGCCGCACCCCGCCTGATCAGCGCGCCACCGACCGGGGCGGCCGCCGTGCGCGCGGTTCGCCCCGCCCCTCCTGCCGTGCGACGCTGGTCCGCGTGATCCAGGTCTGCCTGAACGGTGCCCGCGCGCCCGAGAGCCACCCCGCGCTCCCGGTGACCCCGCAGCAGCTGGCGGCCGACGCCGCCGTCCTCCACGAACTCGGCGTCAAGCACTTCCACCTGCACCCGAGGGACGTGGCCGGGCGGGAGGTCCTGGCCGGCCCCGAGGTCGCGACCGCCGTCGCCGTGATCCGCGCCGCCGTGCCGCACGCCGAGCTGGGCGTCACCACCGCGGCCTGGGTCCAGCCCGACCCGGTGCGCCGCGCGGAACTGGTCGCGGGCTGGGCGGGGCTGGCCGCCGGGCGTCCCGACGTGGCCTCGGTCAACGTCCACGAGGACGGCTGGCTGGACGTCGCGCACGCGCTGCGGGCCGCCGGCGTCGGCCTCGAACTGGGCGTGTTCCACGAGGACGCCGCCCGCACCCTGGTCGCGGCGGGCCTGCCCGACGGCACGCGCCGCGTCCTGGCCGAGGTCCAGCCCGGCGGCACCACCGCCGAGGCGGACGCCCTGCTGCGCCTGCTGGCCCCGCTGGGCGCGCCGATCCTGCTGCACGGCGAGGACGACAACGCCTGGTCCGTCCTGGACCACGCCGTGCGGCTGGGACTGGACACGCGCATCGGCCTGGAGGACACCCTCCACAACCCGGACGGCACGCTGACCAGGGACAACGTCCAGCTCGTCACGCACGCCCAACGGGTCGTCCGCGCCAACGCCGTGCGCTGACCGGGACACCGGGCCGAACCCGCCGGAGGCCGTCCGGACGCGCCGGGGCAGACCGCGCCCGCCGGCGCCCACCCCGCGGTCAGTCCGGCAGCACCACGGACACGATCCCGGCCAGGTGCGCGAGCCTGGCCACCTCCGCCGCCCGGAACATCGGCCCGCCCGGACGTCCGACCAGCAGCACCCGGTCGGGCTTGCCCAGCGGCGTCGCGGCCAGTTCGGTGCCCAGCTCGCGCAGCGTCGCGGGCACCCACTCCTCCTCGCCGTCCAGCACGGTGGCCCGCGCCAGCGGCATCCACGGCGGCTCGGCCATGCGGGTCTCCGGCGCGGCCGTCGACGCCGTCACCCGGTGCACGCCCGCGCTGTCGTGGGTCAGCACGACCGCCCACCCGGCACGGATGATCTTGGGCACGCCCTCGGTGAACACCTCAAGGCCGCGCGCGGGCTCCTCCGCGACCTCCTCCACCAGCTCCAGCTCGCGGTGCGTGTCCAGCACGCCCGCGTACGGGCGCACCGCGTCCACCTCGACGCCGTCGATGGACTCCGCGGCGGTGATCAGCACGTCCGGCAGCCGGCCGGAGGGCAGCTCCACCACGAGGTCGTCGATGGCCAGACCGGCCCCGCGCTCCACCACGTCCACGCTGAGGATGTCGGCCCCGACCTCGCCGAGCGCGGAGGCGACCGCGCCCAGGGTGCCGGGACGGTCCGGGAGCTGGACCCGGAGCAGGAAGGACACGGTGCACGCCTCCAAGGGGCTGGGATCGGGCATTCCGGCCGATGATTCTCGCAGACGCGGCCGCGGTTTCCGACCCACCGGCCGCGTGGCCCGGCGGTACCATCCCGCACCCGCGCGCGGGGGACCGGCCGAGGGAGCGTGGCTGGCGGGCCGGCCCGACCGTCCCGCACCCGCGCCCACACCCATCCTGAGCCTGCCCCGCACTCGCCCCACGCCTGCCCCGCGCCTGTCCCGCCCCCACACCCGTCCTGCGCCCGCCCTTGCCCGTGCCTGCCCGCCGCGCCCGCCCCGCGCCCGTGCCCGCGCGAGCCCGAGGAACCCCGTCGGGCTCCCGCCTGACCTGCCAATAGACTCGGCGGGTCCAATCCGAGAAAACCGACCCACGGGGGTTGACGAGGTGCCCAGCATCTCCCGCGACGAGGTCGCGCACCTGGCCCGCCTGGCCAGGCTCGCCGTCACCGACGACGAGCTTGACCTGTTCGCCGGCCAGTTGGACGTGATCCTCCAGTCGGTGGCCACGGTGGGCGATATCGCCACCGCGGACATCCCACCCACTTCGCACGCCGTTCCGCTGACCAACGTGTTCCGCGAGGACGTGGTGCGTCCCAGCCTCGGTCAGCAGCAGGCGCTCGCGGGCGCCCCCGCCGCCGAGGAAGGCCGCTTCCGCGTTCCCCGAATCCTGGGCGAGGAAGCATGACCGCCGACGTACTTCTCTCCGCGGAGGCGGAATCATGAGCGACCTGATCCGCAGCACCGCCGACGAACTCGCCACCAAGATCGCGAGCCGCGAGGTCTCCGCCGTCGAGGTCGCGCAGGCCCACCTCGACCGGATCGCCGAGGTCGACGGCGCGGTGCACGCGTTCCTGCACGTCGACACCGAGGGCGCGCTCCGGGCCGCCCGCGCGGTCGACGACGACATCGCCGCGGGCAAGCCGGTCGGCCCGCTGGCCGGCGTCCCGCTGGCCCTCAAGGACGTCCTCACCGCGCAGGGCATGCCGACCACGTGCGGGTCGCAGATGCTCCGCGACTGGATGCCGCCCTACGACGCCACGGTCACCCGCCGGCTGCGCGAGGCGGGCGTCGTGATCCTCGGCAAGACCAACATGGACGAGTTCGCGATGGGCTCGTCCACCGAGAACTCCGCCTTCGGCCCGACCCGCAACCCGTGGGACCTGGACCGCATCCCCGGCGGCTCGGGCGGCGGCTCGTCGGCGTCGCTCGCCGCGTTCGAGGCGCCCCTGGCGATCGGCACGGACACCGGCGGCTCGATCCGCCAGCCCGGCGCGGTCACCGGCACCGTCGGCGTGAAGCCCACCTACGGCGGCGTGTCGCGCTACGGGCTGGTGGCGTTCTCGTCGTCGCTGGACCAGGCCGGCCCGTGCGCGCGCACGGTGCTCGACGCCGCGCTGCTGCACGAGGTCATCGCGGGCCACGACCCGCTGGACTCGACGTCCATCGACGCGCCCGTCCCGCCGGTGGTCGCGGCGGCCCGCGAGGGCGCGCGCGGCGACCTGTCCGGCGTGCGGGTCGGCGTGGTCACGCAGTTCAGCGGCGAGGGCTACCAGCCGGGTGTGCTGCGCTCGTTCGAGGCGGCCGTCGCGCAGCTCAAGCAGTTGGGCGCGGAGGTCGTCGAGGTGTCGTGCCCGAGCTTCGACTACGCGCTGCCCGCCTACTACCTGATCGCGCCGAGCGAGGCGTCGTCCAACCTGGCCCGGTTCGACTCCATGCGCTACGGCATCCGGGTCGGCGACGACGGCACGCGCAGCGCCGAGGAGGTCATGTCGCTGACGCGGGAAGCCGGGTTCGGCCCCGAGGTCAAGCGGCGCATCATGATCGGCACCTACGCCCTGTCGTCGGGCTACTACGACGCCTACTACGGCTCGGCGCAGAAGGTGCGCACGCTCATCACCCGCGACTTCGAGCAGGCGTTCGGCGCGGTCGACGTGCTGGTCTCCCCGACCACCCCGACGACGGCGTTCCGCATCGGCGAGCGCGTCGACGACCCGATGGCCATGTACAGGGCCGACCTGTGCACCATCCCGGCGAACCTGGCGGGCACGCCGGCCATGAGCGTCCCGAGCGGACTGTCCGATGAGGACGGCCTGCCGGTGGGCCTCCAGCTCATGGCGCCCGCGCTGCAGGAGCACCGCATGTACCGGGTGGCGGCGGCCTACGAGGCGGCGCGCGGCCCGGTCATCGCCGAGGTGCCGGTGCTGGCGGGTGCCCGATGAAGAAGGCACGCGCGGTGTTGGCCCTCGTGGGCGCGGTGGGAGCGGCGACGAGCGCGTTCTCCACCCTGAAGTCGGCGCGCGGCGAGAAGGACGGGCTGGCGCTCGTCAACGCGGCGGCGAGCATCCTGGTCGCGATCACCGGCGCGGCGCTGGCCGTGCGCGGGCTCCGGAAGGGCGGTAGGGCATGACCTCCGTGGACGAGCTGATGGACTACGCCGAGGTCATCGAGCGGTTCGACCCGGTGCTGGGCCTTGAGGTGCACGTCGAGCTGCACACGAACACCAAGATGTTCTGCGGCTGCGCGAACCTGTTCGGCGGCGAGCCCAACACGCACGTCTGCCCGACGTGCCTCGGCCTGCCGGGCGCGCTGCCGGTGGTGAACGGCAAGGCGGTGGAGTCGGCGATCCGCATCGGCCTGGCGCTCAACTGCTCCATCGCGGAGTGGTGCCGGTTCGCGCGGAAGAACTACTTCTACCCGGACATGCCGAAGAACTTCCAGACGTCCCAGTACGACGAGCCGATCGCCTTCGACGGCTGGCTCGACGTCACCCTGGACGACGGCTCCGTGGTGCGCGTGGAGATCGAGCGCGCGCACATGGAGGAGGACACCGGCAAGTCCCTCCACGTCGGCGGCGCGACGGGCCGCATCCACGGCGCGGAGCACTCGCTGCTGGACTACAACCGGGCGGGCGTGCCGCTGATCGAGATCGTCACCAAGCCGATCACCGGCACCGGCGCGCGCGCGCCCGAGGTGGCCCGCGCCTACGTGACGGCGCTGCGCGACCTGCTCAAGGCGCTGGACGTGTCCGACGTCCGCATGGACCAGGGCTCGCTGCGCTGCGACGCCAACGTGTCCCTGATGGCCAAGGACGCCGCGGAGTTCGGCACCCGCACCGAGACCAAGAACGTCAACTCGCTGCGCAGCGTCGAGCGCGCGGTGCGGTTCGAGATGACCCGCCAGGCGGCGGTGCTCGTCGGCGGCGGCAAGGTGACCCAGGAGACCCGGCACTTCGACGAGTCGACCGGCGGCACGTCGTCCGGGCGCACCAAGGAGACCGCGGAGGACTACCGGTACTTCCCGGAGCCCGACCTGGTGCCCGTCGCGCCGTCCCGCGAGTGGGTGGAGGAGCTGCGCGGCACCCTGCCGGAACTGCCGTGGGAGCGCCGCAAGCGCGTCCAGCAGGAGTGGGGCCTGACCGACGCGGAGCTGCGCGACCTGGTGAACGCCGGTGCGGTGGACCTCGTGGCGGCCACGGTGGAGGCGGGCGCGACCCAGGCCGAGGCCCGGTCCTGGTGGGTGTCCTACCTGACCAAGGAGGCCAACACGCGCGGCGTGGAGCTGGTCGAGCTGCCCATCACGCCGGCGCAGATCGCGCGCGTGGTGGCCCTGGTCAACGCGGGCGAGCTGACCAACAAGCTGGCCCGCGAGGTCGTCACCGGCGTCCTGGCGGGCGAGGGCGAGCCGGAGGCCGTGGTCGAGGCGCGCGGCCTGAAGGTCGTGTCCGACGACTCGGCGCTGGAGAAGGCGGTCGACGAGGCGCTGGCCGCGCAGCCGGACGTGGCGGCGAAGATCCGCGACGGCAAGGTGGCGGCGGCCGGTGCGATCGTCGGCGCGGTCATGAAGGCGACGAAGGGCCAGGCGGACGCGAAGAAGGTCCGGGACCTCGTCATCGCGCGCTGCTCGTGACCCGCTGCTCGGGTAGCGCGCCGCCCGGTCGGCGCGGCTGATCGGTCACGCGCTGAACGGCGGCCCGCTGCTCGGTCACCCGGTGATCGGCGGCCCGGCTGTCGGTCACCCGGTGATCGGCGGGCCGCTGATCGGCGCCACCCGGCAGGCCCGGCCACTCCGGCCGGGCCTGCCGCGCGTCCGGGGTCGTCGCGGTCTTTGTTCGGCGCCCTTCCGCGGAGATGCGCCTCCGGTGGAACAGCGTTCGCCGGGCGCGCGTCCAGACCTATCCCGGATATTGCGAACGGTGACCGCGGGATTGCCGCGAGTGGCGGTATTCCAGGCGACCGGTCGGTCGGTTTCTCCCCTTATTGCGGGCGCCCCACCGCCTTCACTGTGTTAACACATTCCCCCATTCGAGTGGTAGCGTCGCCCCGAAAGGGGCTTCCGTCCTGGTCAGGCCGCACCTGTATCCCCGAAGTGATTGCGCTCGGTGAATTTCCCCCGCAAAGGTGCGTCCATCTGTGTCAGGCTTGTGCTCGTTCGGGCGGGCCGGGGGGCCGCCGAATGATCAACGCGACCAGCCGAAGATCCCGATTGTCCGGGGTCCGTTGTAGGGGAGGACAACGCATGTCTGCTGAAACCGATCCCAAACTCGTCGAAGAGATCGACGCCATCGAACGCGAGTTGGTGGACGACACCGCGAACGGCCACGTGAACGGCAACGGGAAGACCAACGGCAGGCGCGGCGGCGTCGTGCCCACCGGCGGTCCGTTCAAGACCACCGAGGAACCACCGGTCACCCCGGAGGGCGGACCCTTCAAGACCACGTCCGACCCCGTCGTCACCCCGGAGGGCGGTCCGTTCAAGACCACGTCCGACCCGGTCGTGTCGCCCGAAGGCGGTCCCTTCAAGACCACCGGCGACCCCGTGACGCTGGTCGCGGACGCCACCGGGACCGAAGGCGGCCCGTTCAAGACGACCGACGACCCGGTCGACCCCGACGGGGGCCCGTTCAAGACGACCGACGACCCCGTCCCCGCCAACTGATCCGATCGCGGACGCGCCGGCGGCCGGCCGCATTCCCCGGACGGCCGCCAGTGCGACCCGCACGTCGTGTGCTCTCATATGAGCGTGCCCGATCACGGCGGAAAACCCGGTCGACCGGATGCCGTGGCGGTGGCGAGGGCCCTCCACAAGAAAGCCTTGGAAGCCGCCACGGCCGATCGGTACCTGATGGCGATCCGGCTCCTCCGCGAAGGACTGGCATTGGTCGACCCGCCCGGCGGCGTCGACGAGCGGCTGGAAGTCCGCACCCGGCTGCTCAACACCCTCGCGTTCTGCCTCGCCGAAACCGGCAGCCTCGAAGACGGGCTGGCGCAGATGGCCGCCGCGCGCGCCGCGCCGGACGGCATCTCCGACCAGGCGCTGCGCGACGAGCTGTACAGCCTCGTCGACGGCAACCGCGGCGTCCTGCTCTGCCGCGTCGGCCGCATCGACGAGGGCATCGCGCAACTCGACGCCGACATCGCGTTCAACGAACGACGGCTCGCCGAAGCCACCCGCGCCGGCACGACCGGAGACCCGCGCGTCATCGCGGAACTGCTCATCACCGGCCTGTCCAACCGGGGCATGGCGCACGCCTACCGCACCGACCAGGGCCCGGACCGCGCCATCGCCGACCTCGACCGGGCCGCCGCGCTCGCCGAGCGGTACGGGTTCCAGATCCGCGCCGCCATCGCCACCCACGCGCTCGGCAACGTCCTCCAGCGCGCCGGCGACGTGCCTGCCGCGCTGCGCCGCTACAGCGAGGCGCAGCGGGCGTTCCAGGAACTCGAACCCGGCCTGCTGATGCGGCTGCGCATCGACCAGGCCGAGGCGCTGATCAGCGTCGGCCTCGCGGACGAGGCGGGCACCCTGCTCGACGACGTGCTGCCCGAACTGCGCCGCCAGCGCATCGGGCAGGACGTCGCCGAAGCCGAACTGCTCCGCGCCGCCGCCGCCCTGCTCGACAACGACCTGGTGCTCGCCAAGCGGATGGCCAACGCGGCGCGGCGCAAGCTCGCCCGGCGCGGCAGCCCGGCCTGGGCGGCGGTCGCCAGCCTCATCGCGCTCCGCGTCGACGCCCTCAAAGCCCTCGACGGCCCGCGCCCGTCCGCCACCGTCGTCCACCGGGCCTTGGCGCTGGCCGCCGAACTGGCCGAGCTGAAGCTGTACGACCAGGCGGCGTTCGCCCAAGTCCTCGCCGCACGCCTGGAAGTACGCCGCGGCAACACCGAGCACGCCGGGCGGCTGCTGCGCGACATACCCAAGTTCCGCCGCATCGCGCCCATCGACCACCGGATGCTGCTGCGCCTGTGCCGGGCGGAGCTGGCACTCGCCCGCGGCAACCAGCGCGTCGCCCTCGCCCAGGCGAAAGCGGGCCTGGACGAGCTCGGCCGGATGCGCGACCGGCTCGGCGGCCTCGACCTCGTGTCCGGTACCGCGCTGCACGGCCGCGAACTCGGCGAACTGGCGGTGCGGCTCGTGCTCGCCGGGGGCGACTCGCCCGCCGTCGCGCGCCGCCTGTTCACCTGGCTCGAACGCACCAAGGCGCAGCTCTACCGGTACGAGCGGTTCGAGTCCGCGGCCGACCCGGTGCTCGCCGAGCGGATCACCGAGGTGCGCCAGCTCAGCCGCGCGCTGCTGCGGGCCAGGCTCGACGGGCTGCCCACCGCCAAGCTGGTCAGCAGGCTCGCGGCCAGCCAGCGCGACGCGATGCGCCTCGGCTGGAGCGCCAGCCCGTGGGGCAGACCGCGCCCGGTCGCCACCGCCGACGACATCCTGCCCCGCCTCGGCGACCGCGCGCTCGTCACGTTCGCGTCGTCGGACGACGAGATGATCGCCGTGGTGCTGGCCGGCGGACGCGTCCGCATGGTGCGGCTGGGCGCGGCCGACCCGATCACCGAAGCCGCGCGCCGCCTGCACGCCGACCTCAACGCCCTCGCGCCCGACCACCAGCCCCCACCGCTGGTGGAGGTCATCTCCGCGTCGGCCCGCCGGGAAGCCGAACGCCTGGACCGGGCGCTGCTCGCACCCCTGGCCGCGATGATCGGCGACCGGGAACTCGTGGTCGTGCCGACCGGTGCGCTCTACGTCGTGCCGTGGGGCGTGCTGCCGACGTGCGTCAACCGGCCGACCGTGGTCACGCCGTCGGCCACGGCGTGGCTGTCCAGCAGCCGGTCGGACACCGAGCCGGGTAGCGGGGTGCTCCTCGTGCGCGGGCCGGGGCTGCAGGCGGCGCAGGGCGAGATCGACCGACTCGCCGGCTACCACGCCGACGCGCGGCTGCTCGGCGTGTCCGACGCGAAGGTCGTCACGGTGCTGGAGGCGTTGGACGGGGTGGCGCTCGCGCACGTCGCCGCGCACGGCGAGCACGAGCCCGAGAACGCGCTGTTCTCCAAGCTGGAACTCGTCGACGGCGCGCTGTTCGCGCACGAGGTGGGCCAGATGCGCCGGCCGCCGCGCCGGGTGGTGCTGGCGGCGTGCGAACTCGCGCTCAACCGGGTGCGGCCGGGCGACGAGCCGCTGGGGTTCGCGGGAGCGCTGCTGGCGGGCGGCACGAGGACGGTCATCGCGGCGTCGAGCAAGGTCGGCGACGAACCGTCGGCGGCGGCGATGGCCGACTTCCACCGCAACCTGGCGAACGGCGCCTCACCGGCAGTGGCACTGGCCGACGCGATCGCGACAGACCCCCTACGCCGACCGTTCGTGTGCCTGGGCTCAGGCTGACCCCGCCGACGGGCCGTCCCCAGACACCCGGCCTCCCGGACGCCCAGGCACCTGGCCCCCCGACCAGACACCCGGCTCCCCCGGACACCCGGCCGGGGCGCGTGCCGGACACCCGGCCGGGGCGCGTGCCACCCGCACCCCACGACCCGACCTGCCACCCGCCCACGCCCCGACCGCCCCAGGCCGCCCACGACCCGACCGCGTCCGAGGCCGCGCGACCCGACCGTCCCAGGTCGCGCCCGTCGCGTTAAGCGAACTGGCCGACCTGGTAGTCCCCGGCGGGCTGCTGGACCAGCACGTTCACCCGGTTGAAGGCGTTGATGACCGCGATGAGCGACACCAACGCGGCGAGCTGGTCCTCGTCGTAGTGCTTGGCGGCGTTCGCCCACACGTCGTCCGACACGCCACCCGCCGCGTCCGCGATGCGAGTGCCCTGCTCCGCCAGCTCCAGGGCGGCACGCTCGGCCTCGGTGAACACCTTGGCCTCCCGCCACGTCGCGATCAGGTTGAGCCGCGTCGAGGTCTCCCCGGCGTGCGCGGCCTCCTTGGTGTGCATGTCGGTGCAGAAGGCGCAGCCGTTGATCTGGCTGGCGCGGATCTTCACCAGCTCCTGCGTGGCAGCCGGCAACGCCGAGTCCGCCACCGCCCTGTTCGCCGCGACGAAGTGCTTCACGGCCTTGGCCGCGACCTGGTTGCCGAGGAGGTTCAAGCGAGCTTCCACGATGGTGCACTCCTTGCCGTTGTCGGTGGGTACACCTCTATGACGCATCAGCTCGGCCAGTTGTGACAGCGCCGCCTGTGACGCGCCGCGCCCGGACGCCTGTGACATGCACCGCCCACGACCTGCCCACCCACGACCTGCCTGCCTGCCCACCCACGACCTGCACCGCCCAGCCGACACAATCCCCGCCCACGCCGCCCACGCCGTGCCCGCGCCGCATGAGACATGGCCGCCCGCGCCCCACGAGACCTGCACACCGCACAGCGAGACCCGCGAGGACCCCGAACACCCGACGAGGAACCCCGAACCCGGACGACCCCGCAGAATCCCGGACCCCGGAACCGGGACCATTCCGAGCCGGGCAGCCCGAGGGCAGCCCGAGGCGAGGCCGCCGGAACGAGTTCCCGCCGTGTGCCGCGCTCCTTGTTTACGGCAACGAAATCGCCGAGCCGAAAGTGCCCGAAACGCCGCGACCCGCGTCAGGTTCCCCCGATGGAGTGATCAACACCTGGGCGCCCCGCCACCACGTTCGATCATACCCCCGACCCGCCAACCAAAAGGCCGGTTGACCAGCGAGCATCCGACCCACTAGGCACAAGGGGGCACCGGTGAGAGGGGTTTCGATGCGGTCGGCGTTGCTGGTCCTGTCACTGTTGGTCGCCGTCGCCACCCCGGTCTCCGCCTCCCCGGACCGGGGTCGTGGTGCGGAGCCCGGCAACGGCCCCGAGCGCAACGCCGTCGCCGCCCAGGACCCGCCACCCTCCGCCCGAGCCACCGCCCGCGGCGACAACCGTCCCGACGGCGGCCGCGGCTATCCCCGCCGCACGCACCTCCGCACCTACCCCGAAGACCCCACCGACAAGGCGATCAAGCTCGACCTCGCCCCCTACCACTCGCTCGCACCGAAGCTCAACGACCTGCAACGGCGCAGCGACCGCATCTCCGTCGAGGTCATCGGCCAGTCGACGGCGGGCCGCGACCTGTACCTCGTCACGCTCACCGCACCGGAGAGCCCCGCCGAGACCCGCCGCCAGGAGACGTGGCGCGACCGGATCGGGAACGACCCCGCCGCCGCCCGCCGCGATCCGTTCCTGCACACCGCCTACAAGGCGCCGATCTGGATCAACGCCAACATCCACGGCGACGAGTGGGAGGGCACGGACGGCGCGCTGCGCGTCATCGACCACCTCGCCACCACGTCGGACCGCGCCGCGCTGGAGTTGTTGCGGCGCAACCGCGTCCACATCAACCTCACCGCGAACCCGGACGGCCGGGTCGCCGGCACCCGCTCCAACGCCGCCGGGTTCGACCTGAACCGGGACTTCGTCACCGCCTCCCAGCCCGAGTCACGCGCCATGCGCGACCTGGTGCGGCGCACCCAGCCGCTGATGGTGCTCGACGAACACGGCTACGTCGAGGACACCCTCATCGAACCGACCACCCCGCCGCACGGCCAGAACTACGACTTCGACCTCTACCTCAAGCACGGCTACGAGGGCGCGCTGCGCATGGCGGAAGCCGTCCGCGCCCTCGGCCACCCGGAGGCCGCCGCACCGGTGATCCCGTTCCGCGACTACGAACCCGGCGTCTGGGACGGTTGGGCGCCCATCTACACCGCCCAGTACTCGATGTACCACGGTGCCGTGTCGTACACGGTCGAGGTACCCATGCGCGTGAACCACGCCGAATACGTGACGCTGCCCGTGCCGGAACTGCGGCGGCGGTCGAGGATCAACACCGACGTCGTCGAAGCGACCATCCGCAGCACCCTCGACTACGTCCACCGGCACCGGACTTCCTTGCTGGACAACCAGATCGAGATGTTCCGCCGCGGCGCGGCCGGTGAGCCGCAACGCCACATCCCCGACGGCTTCGTGCCCGGCTTCGGGCCGGAGGACCGCTACACCACCGAGTTCCCGCGCGCGTACGTCATCCCGACCGGCCCGGACCAGCGCTCCGGCCCCGCCGCCGCTCGCCTGGTCGACCACCTGGTCGCCAACGACGTCAGGGTGCAACGCGCCGAACGGCCCTTCACCGCCGCCGGGCGGAGGTACCAGGCCGGCTCGTACGTCGTGGACATGCGCCAACCCAAGCGCGGCATGGCGAACGTGCTGCTGGAAGCCGGGCGCGACCTGTCCGACCGGGTGCCCGTCATGTACGACATCTCCGCCTGGAGCCACCGCCTGCTGTGGGGTGCTTCCGTGGACGTCGTCCGCGACGGACCGCTCGACGTGCGGGGCCGGCACGTCACGGCCGCATACCCCACCGGCGCGGTGGACGCCGCGCCCGGCCGTGACCTCGCGCTGCGGCTCGTCGACCCGAAGGACGTCAGCGCCGTCAACGACCTGCTCGGACGCGGTCTGCCACTGCACCGGCAGGACGACGACACCGTCGTCGTCCCCGCCGCCGCGCGATCGGCCGCCGCCGAGGTGGCCGACCGCCACGGCGTGCGGTTCACGGCCGCCGACGCACCCGGCGGGACGCCGATGCGCCGGCCCGTGGTGGCGGCAGCGGTGGCCGCAGACGAGCTGAAAGCGTTGCGCGACATGGGTTTCGAGGTCCACCCGGTGTCCACGGCGGCGCTGGGCGCTGGATTCGACTGGTCACGCGTCGACGTGCTGTTCGTGTCGTCCGGCCTGGACCTCGACCAGTTGACGCCCGGCGCGAAGGCGTCGCTCGACGCGTTCCTCGCGCGCGGCGGCGGTGTCGTCACCCGGGGCGCGACCGGTGCGCGGTTCAACGCCGACGCGGGCGTGCTCCCGGCCCGCGCGGTGGCGGGCAAGGAGGACGCGAACGGCATCGTCACCGTGACCGACCACGCCGGGCGGACCGGCCACTCGTTCGTCTACGCGCCCCTGTGGTTCACCGACCCGGGCACGGGCGTCACCGCCGAGCAGCGCTACGGGGAACTGGTCGCCGGCCACTGGACCACCCGCGCCGACGGTTCCGGCGGGCAGGACTCGGCGGCGGGCCAGGCGGCGGTCGTCTCCGGCACGTCGCCCCACGGCGGCAAGGCCGTCCTGTTCGGCACCGAGCCGCTGTTCCGCGACCACCCCAAGGGCCTGTACCGGGAGGTCGCCGACGCCCTCTACCGAACAGCACCGGTCCCGGCCCGGATACCGACCTCGGCACCGGTTCCGACCGGCTGACCGCGGCCAAGCCGGACGGGGCCGCTCGACCGCCGACCGGACCACCCGTCGACCGGACCGCCCGCCCACCGGACCGCCCGCCGACCGGACCGACCGCCGGCTGCCAACGCTGCGCCGCTAGTCCTTGCCCCCGCCGTTGGCGTCCTGCTGCCGCACGATGATCGCCACGCGGTCGTCGCTGGACACCGGGGCGCCACCGGCGTTCTTGTTCACCGTGCCGACCAGCGCGGTGTTGTCGTCGATCGCCACCAGCGCCCCGAGCCGCCCGAACCCGCCCTCCTTGTCCAGGTACGGCTCCGGCTTGCCGGTGAAGCTCCCGTCCGGGCTCATCGGCATCACCAGCGTGCCGGGCGTGTTCGCCGTGCCCAGCCACATCGCGTTCGACAGCGACGCGCACCCGTTCACACCGGGCTTGTCCGGCCACGACCACGCCGGGTTGCCCAGCGGCTTGCCCGACTCCACCCGGTACAGCAGGTCGGCGGACGCGCCCGCGTCCGTCACCCACGTCTTCGAACCGTCACCCGACACGCACAACCCCGCCGGCGACCGCAGCCCCGACGCCAGCACCCGCGACCCCGCCGCCGGGTTGCCGCGCGCGGGCTGGCCCGAGCCGTCGATCCGGAGCACCTTGCCCGCCAACGAGCCGGCGTCGGCGGCCAGCGCCGGGTTGCCCGCGTCACCGGTCGCCACCAGCAGGGCACCCGACCGGTCGTAGGACAGCACGCCCCGGTTGCCCGACGGCCCCTTCGGTATGCCCGTCAGCACCGGCTTCGGCACGTCGTTCGGGGCGATCCGCAGCACGCGGTTGTCGGTGGCCGTCGTCACGTAGACGTAAGCCAGCTGGTCCTCGGGATACGCCGGCGACAGCGTCAGCCCGGTCAGCCCGCCGTCCGACGAGGCGTCCACCTCGAAGGTGTGCAGCACCACCGGGTCCACGTCCTTGGTGACCTTGAGCAGCCGTCCCGTGGTCCGCTCGGCCGCCAGCGCCGTCGCCACGCCCGTCGACTGGTTCACGTCCGTCAACGCCACCGCCGACACGGGCGACAAGCACGTGCCCAGCACGGCCGGGCTGAAGTCCTTGCAGCCCTGCGGCGGCGGGACCGGGCTCGGCTGCTGGCCGGGCTGCTGCCCCTGACCGGGGCTCTTCGGCAGCTCGCCGGGCAGCTCGGGCTTCGGCCCCGCCTGCGGCGTGAGCTGCGGCGCGGGACTCCACCCGGACGGCGCCGGCTGCTCCGGGAAGCTCGCGCAGCCGACGGCCAGCAGGCCGACAGCGGAGCCGATCAGCAACCCACGGAGTCGTGACACAAGCGCCAAGGCTAGGCGCGCGGCCGTGAACGTGAGGTGAGCGGGCCGTCCGCGGACCGCTCCACCGCCTCGTCGACGGCCGCCGCGCGCTCCAGCAGCAGCTCCAGCTCCTCCACCACGACCCGCGGGTTCTCCAGCGGCAGGAAGTGCGTGTTCGGCAGCACCCGCACCCGCGCCTGCGGCAGCCCCGCCACCGGCCCGACCACGCTGTCCGGCGACGCCAGCAGGTCGTACCGGCCGGCCAGCACCGTCGTGGGGCACGTCACGCCCGTCAGGTCCAGCCGCGGCGTGCGGCCCAGCGCGAGCGCCAACGTGAAGTACCAGCCCCAGTCGTGCTGGAGGAACCGCCGCAGCGACCCGACCGCCGGCGACGACAGGTCCGGCACCGGCACCCGGTGCAGCACTGAGTCCAGCAGCGGGCCGGCGACCCGGAGCGCCCTCGCCGACGACACGCCGACGAACCTGCGCAGCCCCTCCGGCACGCCCGGCAAGCCCAGGGCGCTCCCGAACGAGTCGCCCGGCGCGCCCGCCACCAGCATCAGCCCCGACACCCGCTCCGGGTGCCGGAGCGCCAACCCGGCGGCCACCGTGACGCCCATCGACCAGCCCATCACCACGCACCGCTCGACACCGCCGTCGTCCAGCACGGCCAGCGCGTCGGCGACGTGGTCCCGCAGCGTGATCCGCGTCGGGTCGTCCGGGCGTCGCGACCCCATCGTGCCGCGGTGGTGCCAGCTGTGGACGCGCGCGGCGGGCAGCGCCGGCCACGTGGTCGGCGCGGCGCCCAGGCCGGGGCTCAGGAGCACGTCCGGGCCCGCCGTGTCGGTGCGCCACAGCCTGATGCGCGTGCCGTCGCTGGAGAACACGTCATGTTCCCGCATGGCCGACAGTGTGCCGTAGCGTGCGGGTGTGACGCTTACCGTGTTGGTCCCCGACGACCTTGGCCTCGCTGTCCTGTCCGACGTGGAGGGTGTCCGGGCGGTCCGGTACTCGGTGGACGAGGAGTTGCCGCCCGAGGCGGCCGACGCCGAGGTGCTGGTGCCGAAGTTCCTCCAGCACACCGATCCGCGCGACTTCTTCGGCAAGCTGCCGAACCTGCGGCTCGTGCAGTTGCTGAGCGCGGGCGCGGAGCGGTTCATCGGCACGGTGCCCGACGGGGTGCTGCTTTCCACGTGCCGGGGCGCGCACGGCGGGAGCACGGCGGAGTGGGCGGTCGGGGCGCTGCTGGCGATCTACCGGGACTTCCCGGTGTTCGAGCGGGCGCGGCTGGAGCGGCGGTGGGACTACCACCTGACTGAGACGTTGCAGGGGAAGAAGGCGCTCGTCGTCGGCGCGGGTGACCTGGGGCGGCAGTTCCGGCGCCGGCTGGAGCCGTTCGACGCGACCGCGACCCTGGTGGGGCGTACCGCGCGGGACGGCGTGCACGGGATGGACGAGCTGCCGGGCCTGCTCGGCGAGTACGACATCGTGCTGGTGGTGGTGCCGCTGACGCCCGAGACGACGGGGATGGTGGACGCCGATTTCCTGGCGCGGATGAAGGACGGCGCGATCCTGGTCAACGCGGCGCGCGGTGCCGTGGTGGACACCGACGCGCTGGTGGCCGAGCTGGTGTCGGGGCGGTTGCGGGCGGCGCTGGACGTGACGGACCCTGAGCCGCTGCCCGAGGACCATCCACTGTGGACCGCTCCGGGGCTGTTCCTGACGCCCCACGTGGCCGGGTCGTGCACCGGGCACGCGGCGCGGGCCTATGCCGTGGTGGCGGCCGAGGTGGCGCGGTTCGCTCGGGGTGAGGAGCCGCACAACCTGGTGCGGGGCGACTACTGACCTGCGACGGCCGGTACCGGTCTGTGACGGTCGGTACCGGTCTGTGTCTGTGTCTGTGTCTGTGACGGCCGGTACCGGTCCGCGACGGCCGCCCGCTGTCGCGATCGGCCGCCCGGAGCCGTGCGTGCCGAACGGCCCGGAACTCGCGGTTCGGGGCCGATCGGCGCTTTCAGACCCCGATGAAGTGGGCAAATTAGCCTGAACGGGTCAATATCGGCCGCACAACGGACGCTCGCGGACGTGCTCCGAACCTCCTAACGTGCGGGTGCGTGGCGACTCACGACGACGGCCCGAGGTCTTCGGGCGGCTATTCCGACGACGGTTTCTATTCGACTTCGACGAGTGGCGCGGGCGGGGGAGCACATCACTTCGACGACGGCACGCGGGCGTTCGGCGGGGACACGAGCAGGTTCGACAAGGACACGAGCACCTTCGACACCTCCGGCTACACCCCGGTCGACGACTTCGCGCCGGGTGCCCGCGGCGGGCCGTACGACGAGGCCGCGCACTACGACGAGGACGACCGGCGCAAGCCGTTCGGGTGGACGGGCAGCGCCGACCTGGGCCTGCTGGTGCTGCGCCTGGCGCTGGGCGGCGCGTTCCTCGGCCACGGGGCGCAGAAGGTCTTCGGCGTGCTCGGCGGACCGGGCATCGACGGTTTCGCGCGCACCCTGGCCGACCTGGGCTACCGCGAGGAACGAATCCTCGCGTGGGTCACCGGGCTCACCGAACTGGTCGGCGGCGGCCTCCTCGTGCTGGGCCTGTTCACGCCGCTCGCGGCGGCGGGCATCCTCGGCGTGATGGCCAACGTGATCGCGTTCAGGTACGGCGGCCAACTCTTCCCACCCGACGGCCTGCGCCGCTTCCTCAACCCGAACGGGGTCGAGCAGGAGGTGGCCTACGCGGCGATGGCGTTCGCCCTCGTCTTCGCGGGTCCGGGCCGGGCGGCGATCGACTACAACCGCGGCTGGTTCCGCCACCCGCTGCTGACGGGCATCCTGTGCTTCCTCCTGGCGGCCGGGGCGACGGCCGTGACCCTGCTCGTCTTCCGCGACTGATCCCGCCTTCCTGGGCTGGTGGCGGTCGGCAGGCCGGCTGGGGGCCTGGTGGCGGTTGCCAGGTCGGCTGGGGGCGGTCGGCAGGCCGGGGCGTCGGCAGGCCGGGGCTGGGGCCTGGTGGCGGTCGGCAGGCCGGCTCGCGGCTGGGTGGTCAGCGATGGCGACGCGGGCTGGGACGCGGGCCGCGTGTCCGCTCGCCCGACCTGCTGCGTGGTGTGCGCTGCGTGGGGGCCGGCAGCGCCGCAGGTGCTCGCTGGTGGCTGGTGGCGGCGGGAGGTGGGTGCTGGGGTGGCGTGTTCGGCTGACGTGGCCTGTGCGGGCCTCGCCGCCGTGCCTCGCTCCGCCTCTCCGCCCTGCGCTCTCCGCCCTGTGTCCGCTGGGCCCTGCGTCCGCTGGTCCCTGGCGCGTCCGCTGTTCCCTGTCCGCCTCGGTCCTCACCGTCGTGAGTCACCGTCGTGAGTCGCTGCGCCTTTCCGTCGTGAACGTCCGCCTCTCCGCCGAACGAACTCAACCCAACCGTCGAACTTGCGTCGTGAGCCCCGTGTCGTGCGCCCCCGTGGTGTGCATGTCTGCCCGCCGTGCCGCGCTCCTTGTTTACGGCAACGAAAGCGCCGACCGATTAGTGCCCGAATCCGCAGCACTCATCCGAGTGGTCTTGGAGTCGACCGAAACGCCCGATCAGTGCACCCTCCGCACATGCGCGACCCGTTCGGGCACCGCACAATGGCACCCGAACGGGTCGGCGAAAGGAAGGGGGAAGTCGGAAACGAGAACCGGGAAAGGCTCAGCGGTTCACGTCGCGCACCGCGCCCCTTGCCGCGTCCGTCGTCAGCAGAGCATAAGCCCGCAACGCCGCCGTCACCGGCCGAACCCGGTCCACCGGCTGCCAAGGCCGCTCCGACGCCTCCATCTTCGCCCGCCGCTCCGCCAGCACCTCATCCGGCACCAGCAGCTCCAACCGCCGCTCGTGCACGTCGATCAGGATCCGGTCCCCGTCCTCCACCAGGCCGATCGCCCCGCCGCCCGCCGCCTCCGGCGACACGTGGCCGATCGACAACCCGGACGTCCCGCCCGAGAACCTGCCATCGGTGATCAGCGCGCACTTCCTGCCCAGCCCGGCGCCCTTCAGGAACGCGGTCGGGTGCAGCATCTCCTGCATCCCCGGACCGCCCGCGGGACCCTCGTAGCGGACCACGAGCACGTCACCCGCCTGGATCTCCTTGTTCAGGATCACCGACACGGCCTGCTCCTGCGACTCCACGACCCGCGCCGGCCCCTCGAAGCGCCACAGCTCCTCGTCGATGCCCGCCGCCTTGATCACCGCCCCGTTCTCGGCCAGGTTCCCGCGCAGCACGGCCAGGCCGCCGTCCTTGGTGTAGGCGTGCGCGACATCGCGGATGCACCCGCCCGCCGCGTCCGTGTCGAGCTTCGACCAGCGGTTGGTCGTGGAGAACGCCTGCGTCGTCCGGACACCGCCCGGCGCGGCGTGGAACAGCTCCACCGCCTCCTCGGACGGCGCCTCCGCGCGGACGTCCCACCTCGACAGCCACGACGCCAGGTCGGGGGAGTGGACCGAGCGCACGTCCTCGTTGAGCAGCCCCGCCCGCCACAGCTCGCCGAGCAGCGCCGGGATGCCGCCCGCCCGGTGCACGTCCTCCATGTGGTAGTCGGAGTTAGGCGACACCTTCGACAGGCACGGCACGCGCCTGCTCAGCGCGTCGATGTCGGCGAGCGTGAAGTCGATCTCGCCCTCCTGCGCGGCGGCGAGGATGTGCAGCACCGTGTTGGTCGAGCCGCCCATCGCCATGTCCAGCGCCATCGCGTTCTCGAACGCCGCCCGCGACGCGATGGAGCGCGGCAGCACGGACTCGTCGTCGGAGCCGTAGTAGCGGCGGCACAGCTCGACCACGGTGCGGCCGGCCTCCGCGAACAGCTCGCGCCGCGCCGCGTGCGTCGCCAGGGTGGAGCCGTTGCCGGGCAGGGCCAGGCCCAGCGCCTCGGTGAGGCAGTTCATCGAGTTGGCCGTGAACATCCCCGAGCACGAGCCGCACGTCGGGCACGCCGAGCGCTCGACCTCGGTCAGCCCCGCGTCGTCGACGTCGGGCGACGCGGACGCCGCGATCGCCGTGATCAGGTCGGTCGGCGCGACCGCGACCCCGTCCACGACGACGGCCTTGCCCGCCTCCATCGGCCCGCCGGACACGAACACGACCGGGATGTTGAGGCGCATCGCCGCGTTCAGCATCCCCGGCGTGATCTTGTCGCAGTTGGAGATGCAGACGATCGCGTCGGCCTGGTGCGCGTTCACCATGTACTCGACCGAGTCGGCGATGATCTCGCGCGACGGCAGCGAGTACAGCATCCCGCCGTGGCCCATCGCGATGCCGTCGTCCACCGCGATGGTGTGGAACTCGCGCGGCACGCCGCCCGCCTCGCGGACCGCCTCGGCCACGATGTCGCCGAGATCGCGGAGGTGCACGTGGCCCGGCACGAACTGCGTGTACGAGTTGGCGATGGCCACGATCGGCTTGCCGAAGTCGCTGTCGGTCATGCCGGTCGCGCGCCACAGCGCGCGGGCGCCCGCGGCGTTGCGGCCGTGGGTCGTGGTGCGGGAACGGAGCGGTGGCACGGCTCCTCCAGAGTCTGCTCAAAAGCGGTGTCGCGAAAGGCGCGGGGTGGGCGCCGGAGTCCGGGAGCGGTGACTCAGAGGCTACTCCGCCGCAGCGCCGCCGCGACCAGCACGCCCGCGAGCGCGAGTGTGATCACGTGCACGGCGGTGCACCACAGGCAGACCTTGCCGATCAGGATGAACTCGGCGGCCACGAGGTAGACCACGAACAGCACGCCGACGCCGACCGCCGCGAGCCGAGGCCAGTGCAGCCGCTGGTCACGCCACGCGACCGGCAGGCACAGCACGGTGACGAACGCGAAGAACGCCAGGCCCAGCACCGCGACGGGGATGCCGAAGAACTCGGACTGCTCGCTCGTGGTCACCGTGCCGCAGTCGATGACCGCGCCCTCGGCGCACAGCAGCGCGTCCTTCGAGTAGTGCGCCACGGTCAGGTAGGCCGACACGGCGAGCCCGGCGAGGGACAGTGCGAGGCTGACCGGCACGACCCAGCGCGCCTGCGTGTTCGACGTCACTTCCGGCATTTTACGTGCGCCGGTGTTGCGTTCCGGTCAGGGCTCCGGCCGGGCCTCGGGGCGGTCCGCGCGACGGGCGGTACCGGCCTCCGACGCGTCGGCCCCCGATGGTTCCGGCTCGGACGGTTCCGCCTGAGACGGTCCGGCGTCCGAAGGTCCAGCCCCGGTCGGTTCGCCCTGCGGCGGTGCGGAACCCGCCGGTACGGGCTGCGCGGGGCCGGGTTCCGCCTGCTCGGTCCCCGCCTGCTCGGTTTCCCCCGGTGCCGCGTCCGACCGGTCGGTCGGGTCGGCGACGCGCCCACCGCTCACCGCGGCGATCGCGGGCAGGTGACCCGCCCGGACGGCGGGCAGGCGTACCTGCGTGTCGTCCGCCAGCACGGCGCTCAGCCAGCCCCGCGGCACGACCTTGATGGCCTTCACCTCGTCCCACGCGACCACCCGCTTGGCGAACGTGCCGCGCGCCACCAGCCGCTCCGGGTCGACCGTGGTCCGGTTGCGCAGCACCCACCACGCGAACCCGGCGGGCAGCAGGTAGATGGCCTGGAGACCGGGCGCGGCCCACGCGAACGGGGTCACGCAGATGGCGATGGAGGCCGCCGCGATCAGGGCAGGCGCGGGAATCCGGAACACGAGCTTCTGCACACCACGGGATGCTGCCACCTCCTCCACCGGCCGGGTGACGGCAGCCCCCGCCGCCCCGCCCGCCGAGGCACGGCGGGCCACCGGCGGGCCTTCGGCGAGCGTCCACGATCCGGGAGAGCCGTCCCGCAGAGTTGACGCCCGTCGTGGTTGACGGTTAACGTCACCGCCATGCAGCGCAACCTCGTTCTCGTACTTCCCAGGCGCGTCGCCGCCTAGGCTTATCGAGCTTGCGTCGACGCGCGACCCTCGTCCCACCCGTCCGGGTTGGCGAGGGTTTTTTCGTGCCCGGACCGTGCATTCTCCTTTACCCACGAGGCAGACAGATGACCAGCGCAACCTCGCGACCGGCTCCCGGCGAGCCGCCGTCGCCCCGCCCTGGACCGCGGCCGAAGCCGGCCCCGCCGAGCGGCGCCCCCCTCCGCGTGACCGGCGCCCAGTCCCTCGTCCGCTCGCTCGAATCGGTCGGCTGCGAGGTGGTGTTCGGCATTCCCGGCGGCACGATCCTGCCCGCCTACGACCCGTTGCTCGACTCCACGAAGGTGCGCCACGTCCTGGTGCGCCACGAGCAGGGCGCGGGGCACGCCGCGACGGGGTACGCGCAGGCCACCGGCCGGGTCGGGGTGTGCATGGCCACGTCCGGCCCCGGCGCGACGAACCTGGTCACGCCCTTGGCCGACGCGAACATGGACTCGGTGCCCGTGGTCGCCATCACCGGCCAGCAGTCGCGGCCCCTGATCGGCACGGACGCGTTCCAGGAAGCCGACATCTGCGGTATCACGATGCCGATCACCAAGCACAACTTCCTCGTCACGGACGCGGCGGACATCCCGCGCGCCATCGCCGAGGCGTTCCACCTGGCCTCGACCGGCCGCCCCGGCCCGGTCCTGGTGGACATACCCAAGGACGTGCTCCAGGAGATGACGTCGTTCTCCTGGCCGCCGGAGCTGCGCCTGCCCGGCTACCGCCCGACCACCCGCCCGCACGGCAAGCAGGTGCGCGAGGCGGCGAAGCTGATCGCGGCGGCCAAGCGGCCCGTGCTCTACGTCGGCGGCGGCGTGATCAAGGCGGACGCCTCGCCCGAGCTGCTGGAGCTGGCGGAGTCGACCGGCATCCCGGTCGTCACGACGCTGATGGCCCGCGGCGCGTTCCCCGACTCGCACCGCCAGCACCTGGGCATGCCCGGCATGCACGGCACGGTCGCGGCGGTCGCGGCGATGCAGAAGGCCGACCTGCTGGTGGCCCTCGGCGCGCGGTTCGACGACCGGGTGACCGGGCAGCTGTCCACGTTCGCGCCGGACGCGCGGGTCGTGCACGCCGACATCGATCCGGCGGAGATCTCCAAGAACCGGCGCGCGGACGTCCCGATCGTGGGCGACTGCAAGGAGATCATCGCCGAGCTGATCGAGGCGCTGCGCGCCGAGCGGGCGAACGGCGCGCGCGCGGTCGACCTCGCACCGTGGTGGGAGCAGCTCGACGCGCTGCGCACGACGTTCCCGCTGGGCTACGACTGGCCGGACGACGGCACGCTGTCCCCGCAGTACGTGATCGAGCGCATCGGCGCGCTGTCGCCGGCGGACGCCCTGTACACGGCCGGCGTCGGGCAGCACCAGATGTGGGCGGCGCAGTTCGTCAAGTACGAGTCGCCGCGCACGTGGATCAACTCCGGCGGGCTGGGCACGATGGGGTTCGCGGTGCCCGCGGCGATGGGCGCGAAGGCGGGCAGGCCCGACGTCCAGGTGTGGGCGATCGACGGCGACGGCTGCTTCCAGATGACCAACCAGGAACTCGCCACCTGCGCCATCGAGAACATCCCGATCAAGGTCGCGGTGATCAACAACGGCAACCTGGGCATGGTCCGGCAGTGGCAGACCCTGTTCTACGGTGAGCGGTACTCCAGCACCGACCTGGGCACGCACAAGCACCGCATCCCGGACTTCAAGCTGCTGGCCGAGGCGATGGGCTGCGCCGGCCTGCGCGCCGAGTCGCGCGAGGAGGTCGACGCGGTCATCCAGCAGGCGCTGGCGATCGACGACCGCCCGGTCGTGATCGACTTCGTGGTCGGCAAGGACGCCCAGGTGTGGCCGATGGTCGCGGCGGGCACCGGCAACAGCGAGATCATGGCCGCGCGGGGCATCCGCCCGCTGTTCGACGAGGACGAGTGACGATGACGAGGCACACCCTGAGCGTTCTGGTCGAGGACAAGCCCGGCGTCCTCGCGCGGGTGGCGGGCCTGTTCTCCCGCCGCGGCTTCAACATCGAGTCGCTCGCCGTCGGCCGCACCGAGCACCCCGACATCTCCCGGATGACCATCGTGGTGTCGGTGGAGGAGCTGCCGCTGGAGCAGGTCACCAAGCAGCTCAACAAGCTCGTCAACGTCATCAAGATCGTGGAGCTGGAGACGACCGCGTCCGTGCAGCGCCAGCTCCTGCTCGTGAAGGTCCGCGCCGACGCGACCGTGCGCAGCCAGGTCCTGGAGACCGTGCAGCTGTTCCGCGCGAAGGTCGTCGACGTGTCGCCCGAGGCGGTCACGGTCGAGGCGACCGGCACGTCCGAGAAGCTCGACGCGCTGCTGCGGATGCTGGAGCCCTACGGGCTCCGCGAGATCGTCCAGTCGGGCATGGTCGCCATCGGCCGCGGCGCCCGCTCCATCACCGCGACCGCGGTGCGCTGAGATCCGTTCGAGTGAGCGCCCGCCCACCGCAGGCCGGCGTCGATCGACACTAGGAAGGGAAGTACCACCAGTGAGCGTCGAGATCTTCTACGACGACGATGCCGACCTGAGCGTCATCCAGGGTCGCAAGGTCGCGGTCATCGGCTACGGCAGCCAGGGCCACGCCCACGCGCTGAGCCTGCGCGACTCGGGCGTCGACGTCCGGATCGGCCTCCCCGAGGGCTCCAAGTCGCGGGCCAAGGCCGAGGACGAGGGCCTGCCCGTCGGCACGCCCGCCGAGGTCTCCGCCGAGGCCGACCTGATCATGATCCTCGCGCCGGACACCGCGCAGCGGCACATCTACGCGCAGGACATCGCGCCGAACCTCAAGGACGGCGACGCGGTCTTCTTCGGCCACGGCTTCAACATCCGCTACGGCCTGATCCAGGTCCCGTCCAACGTGGACGTGGCGATGGTCGCGCCGAAGGGCCCCGGCCACCTGGTGCGCAGGCAGTTCGTGGACGGGAAGGGCGTGCCCGCGCTGATCGCGGTCGAGCAGGACGCGTCCGGCACCGCGCAGGCGCTCGCCCTGTCCTACGCCAAGGCCATCGGCGGCACGCGGGCGGGCGTCATCAAGACGACGTTCAAGGAGGAGACCGAGACCGACCTGTTCGGCGAGCAGGCGGTGCTGTGCGGTGGCGCGTCGGCGCTGGTGCAGGCCGGTTTCGAGGTGCTCACCGAGGCGGGCTACGCGCCCGAGGTGGCGTACTTCGAGTGCCTGCACGAGCTGAAGCTGATCGTCGACCTCATGTACGAGGGCGGCATCGCGCGGATGCGGTACTCGATCTCGGACACCGCCGAGTACGGCGACCTCACCCGCGGCCCGCGCGTCATCACGCCGGCCGTGAAGGAGGAGATGCGCAGGATCCTCGGCGAGATCCAGGACGGCACGTTCGCCACCGAATGGGTGAACGAGGACGACGCCGGCCGCGGCAACTACAAGAAGTTGCAGCAGGAGGGCGAGCAGCACCCGATCGAGGAGGTCGGGAAGAAGCTGCGCGGCCTGATGTCCTGGGTCGACCGGCCGATCACCGAGACCGCCTGAGCCCTTTTCCGGGACGGAGCCCGCGGTGTTCACCCACGCCGCGGGCTCCGGTATATCTAGGCCATGAGCGACAGCGCGCCGATCTACGACGACAAGGCCCACGTGCGGGGCAACCTCGACCTCACCGGGGCGGAGTGGATTCGCAGCGACGAGGGCGCGGAGGACGAGGAGGAGCACGTCGAGATCGCGTTCGTCGAGCACACCGACGGCGTGACCTACACGGCGATGCGCAACTCCGCCCACCCCGAGGGGCCGGTGCTGGTGTTCACGCCCGCCGAGTGGGAGGCGTTCATCCTGGGCGTCAAGGACGGGGAGTTCGACGAGCCCTGGTGAGCCGACCCGCGGGAGCCCGTCGGCCGGACCGACGCCGACCGCGACGCGAGGACGTCCGCAACCCCACGCCGACCGCAACCCCACGCCGACCCGCTACCCGACACCAACCCGCTACCCGACGACGGCCCGCTACCCCACGCCGACCCGCTACCCGACGACGGCCGCGAACCCATTCCCGTCCGCCTCGCACGTGAACACGCCCGTGCGGCAGTCCTCCTACCTCCTCCGCACCACAGGGGTCGCCACCTGGTCCCATGTCGGGCCGGTGGTTCCGGGGTGCGCGGCCGGACCCCGATCGGCGCCGGGCGTCAGTCGTCGGCGGGACCCGCGCCGCTCGCGCCGGTTCCGGCCGGCACGAGCGGCGGAGGCACGTCACGCGACGGCGGTGCCCTCCAGTTCCACCATCAGGGCAGGTATCGCCAGCCGGGTCACCCCGAGCATCGTGGTGGGCGGCGCGACCCCGGCGGCGGCCAGTCGCGAGCCCAGCACGCCGTAGTGCTGGAAGAGCAGGTCGACGTCGGTGGTGTAGACGTTGAGCCGGATGAGGTTCGCCAGCGACATGTCCGCCTCGCCGAGCACCGCCTCCAGGTTGTCCAGGCTCAGCGCCAGCTGCGCCGCCAGGTCACCGGCGTGCAGGGGCTCGCCGTCGCCGCTCATCGCGGTCTGCCCCGAGCAGTACAGGGTCCGGGTGTGCCCGGACACGACCTCGCCCTGGTTGTACCCCAGCTCCACCGACCACGACCACGGGTTGACCGCCGTTCGTTCCACAGCCACGCAGCTCCATCCGTCCCTCGACAGCACGACGCCCGTCGGCTCGGCAGCCGCTCATCGTCGGCGTCGTGCCGGAAGGGAAGCCTCCCAACGAATCACGACACCCCCTGTCGGGTATTCCGATAACTTCTCCGCGTGCGCGCCGACCGGCTGGTCTCCCTGGTGCTGCTGCTGCGCCAGCGGGGCCGGCTGTCCGCGACCACGCTGGCCCGCGAGCTGGAGGTGTCCACCCGGACCGTGCTGCGCGACATCGAGGCGCTGTCCGCGGCCGGCGTCCCGGTCCACGCCGAACGCGGCCGGCACGGCGGCTTCGCGCTGCTGCCCGGTTTCCGGACCGAGCTGACCGGGCTGAGCCACGACGAGGCCCTCGCCCTGCTGGTCGCCGGGTCGCGGCGCGGCGCGCAGGCGTTCGGCCTCGGCTCGGCGCTCGCCTCCGCCATGCTCAAGGTGGTCGACGCGCTGCCCGAGAGCCACCGGGGCGCCGCGGCCGGCGTGGCCGAGCGCCTGCTGATCGACCCGGAGACCGACCTGCTCTCCCGTCGCGTGGCGGCCGAGGAGGTACCCGACGCCGTCGTGGCCGAGGTGCGGCGCGCGGTGTTCGCCGGTCGCCGGCTGCGCATCCGCTACGCGGCGGCGGGTGGCGCGCCGCGGTGGCGCACGGTCGACCCGGTCGGCCTGGTCACCGTGCGCGACGTGGGCTACCTGCTGGCCACGCGGTCCGGCGCGGACCGCACCTACCGGCTGTCCCGGATCTCCGCCGCCGAGGAGCTGGGCGAACCCGCGCGGCGACCGGACCGGGTCGACCTGGACCGGGCTTGGCGGGAGCGCGGCGCCCGCTTCCGGGCCGGCGGCGACCAGGTCGTCGTGCTGGCGCTGGTGGACCCGGCGCGGCGGGAGGACCTGGTGGGCACCGCGCTGGCCGTCCACGCCGAGGGAGCCGACCCGGACGGCCGGCTGCGGCTGGAGGTGGCCTTCCAGGACGCGCGGCACGCCGAGTGGGCGCTGTGGCAGCTCGCCACGCACGCGGAAGTCCTGGCGCCGCGGTGGTTGCGCGCCTCCCTGCGCGACCGGGCCGCGGCGATCGCCACCCGCTACGGCGGGTCGCCCTGACCGCCGCCGACCCGGCGCACGGGCGTAGGACACCCGTACGGGAAACCAGCAGGTGGGACAGCGCACCCGGGTGTCGGGACGCGCCGCGCCGCCGGCTATGCTCGTCCACCACCCGGACACATCGCCGTGGCCGGCCGGCGCGGGTATCGACTCGCTCAGACGGCCCCGCGCTCCCCACCCGCCTCGCACACCACCGGGAGCACGTCCGTGACCAAGCCCGTTGTCCTGATCGCCGAGAAGCTAGCCCCGTCCGTTCTCGACGTCTTCGGCGAGGGCATCGAGGTGCGCCACGTCGACGGCACCGACCGCCCCGCCCTGCTGGCCGCCGTGGCCGACGCCGACGCGCTGCTGGTGCGCTCGGCGACGAAGGTGGACCGCGAGGTGTTCGCCGCCACCACCCGGCTGAAGGTCGTCGCCCGCGCGGGCGTCGGGCTGGACAACGTCGAGGTGCCCGCGGCCACCGAGCGCGGCGTCATGGTGGTGAACGCGCCGACGTCGAACATCGTCAGCGCCGCCGAGCACGCCGTCGCGCTGCTGCTCGCCGCGGCGCGGCGGATCCCGGCCGCGCACGCCACCCTCCAGAACCACGAGTGGAAGCGCGGGAAGTTCAACGGCGTCGAGATCAACGGCAAGACGATCGGCGTCGTCGGCCTCGGCAAGATCGGGCAGCTGTTCGCCGCGCGCCTGGCCGCCTTCGGCACCACGCTGATCGCCTACGACCCGTACGTGAGCAAGCAGCGCGCCGCCCAGCTCGGCATCGAGCTGGTGACGCTGGACGAGCTGCTGGAGCGCGCCGACGCGATCTCCATCCACCTGCCGAAGACGCCCGAGACCAAGGGCCTGATCGGCGCGGAGCAGCTCGCCAAGGTCAAGCCGGGCGTGATCATCGTGAACGCGGCGCGCGGCGGCCTGGTCGACGAGGAGGCGCTCGCGGAGGCCGTCAAGGAGGGCCGGGTCGGCGGCGCGGGCATCGACGTGTTCAGCACCGAGCCCACCACCGAGAGCCCGCTGTTCGGCCTGCCGAACGTGGTCGTGACGCCGCACCTGGGCGCGTCCACCGCCGAGGCGCAGGACCGCGCGGGCACGGACGTCGCCCGGTCGGTGCTGCTCGCGCTGCGGGGCGACTTCGTGCCCGACGCCGTGAACGTGCAGGGCGGCGGCGTGGTCGGCGAGGAGGTCCGCCCCTACCTGCCGCTGGTGCAGAAGCTGGGCGCGGTCGTCGCGGCGCTGTCCGCGAAGGCCCCGACGAGCGTCACGGTCGAGGTGCGCGGCGAGCTGTCCAACGAGGACGTGGCGGTGCTGCCGCTGGCGGCGCTGCGCGGCGTGTTCTCCAGCGTGGTGGAGGAGCAGGTCACCTTCGTCAACGCGCCGAACCTGGCGGCCAACCTCGGCGTGTCCGTCGACCTGGTGAAGGAGCCGGAGAGCGCGAACCACCGCAGCCTGGTCACGGTGCGCGCGGTGCAGGCCGACGGCGCGGTGATCACCGTCTCGGGCACCCTGACGGGCCTGGACCAGGTGGAGAAGCTCGTGGGCGTCAACGGGCGCGGCTTCGACCTGCGCGCCGAGGGGAACGTGCTGCTGCTGGAGTACCCGGACCGCCCCGGCGTGATGGGCACCGTCGGCACCCTGCTGGGCGAGGCGGGCGTGAACGTCGAGGCCGCGCAGATCAGCCAGACCAAGGACGGCGCGGACGCGTTCATGCTGCTGCGCGTCGACCGCCCGGTGGACACCGCCGTGCTGAACCCGATCGGCGCCGCGGTCGGCGCCCGCACGGCCCGGTCGGTCACCTTCGACTGAGCGCGGCCCGCTGTGCCGCCGGGACCTCTTCCCGAGGATGTCGTCGCAGGTCCCGGCGGCGTAACAGTTGACGGTTGATTGTCAAATCTGTGGGCGTCGTCACTCGTTCGGACTAATTGATCAGCTCGGCCAACGGATTAGGTTCCACCCACGAGGTCGACCCGGTGCCGTAGAGGGCACGGCACCACGTGGGCAGCTCCCCCTACCGGACTGTTGCGGCGCTGCCCGCCGGGTCGAATCCGGCCTCGGTAGGGGCACGTTGTGAGCCGATCTCGCGTATTCGCCAGATCAGCCGTACCGGTGGTGACCGCGATGCTCGTCGCGGGCGCCACCGCGGGCACCGCGCTGGGCGCGGAAGACCGGTTGGCGCCGTCCGTCGCCGCCGCGCGCGGGCTGGACGCGGGCGCGTTGCAGCCCAAGGTGGGCAAGCGGCTGTCCGCCGCGCAGGGCAAGGTCACCGCGTTCGTGGAGCTGGAGGCCAAGCCGGCCGTCGACGCCTACGCCGAGCAGACCGGCCGGGGCGCGACCAAGCAGCAGGCCAAGGCCGCCGCGAAGGCCACCAGGGACGAGACCGCCAAGGTCGTCGACGCCGTGGTGGGCGACCTGAAGGGCAAGGACTCCGCGACCGCGGAGGTGTATCGCACCGCCAACGGCGTGCCCGGCGTGGTCGTCACGGCCGACGCCGCGAAGGTGCGGGAACTGGCCGGGCGCGGCGACGTCAAGTCGGTGCGGACGGTCGTGCCGAAGTCGCGGCAGAACTCGTCCGCCGTGCAGCTGACCAACACGCTCAAGGCGTGGCAGCAGTACGGCAGGCTCGGCGAGGACACCCGCGTCGGCATCATCGACACCGGCATCGACTACACGCACGCCGACTTCGGCGGACCGGGCACGGTCGAGGCGTTCCGGGCGATCGACGAGACCAAGGTCGACCCCTCCTACTTCCCGACCGCCAAGGTCGTCGGCGGCTACGACTTCGTGGGCAACGCCTACGACGGCGCGAGCGCCGACCCGGCGGTCAACACCCCCAAGCCCGACCCGAACCCGATCGACTGCAACGGCCACGGCTCGCACGTCGCCGGCACCTCGGCGGGCTTCGGCGTCAACGCCGACGGCTCCACCTTCAAGGGCGACTACACCAAGCTCACCCCGGACGCGCTCGACGCGATGCGCATCGGTCCCGGCACCGCGCCGAAGGCCCTGCTGTACGCGCTGAAGGTGTTCGGCTGCGACGGCTCGACCAACGTCACCGCGCAGGCGCTGGACTGGTCGCTCGACCCGGACGGCGACGGCGACTTCTCCGACCACCTCGACGTGGTCAACCTGTCCCTGGGCTCCGACTACGGCGCGCCGGACGACCCCGACTCGCTGTTCGTGCGCAAGCTCAACGCCTCCGGCGTGGTGACCGTGTTCTCCGCGGGCAACGGCGGCGACCTGTACGACATCGGCGGCTCGCCGGGCAGCACCCCCGAGGCGCTGACCGTGGCGTCCACCCGCGACGCGTACGTGCTGCGCGACGCGGCCGAGGTGACCGCGCCCGCGGACGCCGCGGGCCGCAAGCCCGGCCAGTACAGCCAGAGCTACGACTACGAGGGCAAGTCCGTGACGGGACGGGTCGTGCCGCTGGGCGACCCGGCCAACAAGGACGGCTGCCTCCCGCTGTCGGCCGCCGACCAGGCCGCCGTGCGGGGCAACATCGCCTGGCTGGAGTGGGACGACAACGACGCGAGCCGGCGCTGCGGCTCGGTCGCGCGGGCGAACAACGTGACCGCCGCGGGCGCGGCCGGCGCGGTGTTCAGCTCCACCCTGGAGCACTTCGGCGCGGGCATCTCGGGCAACGCCGCCATCCCGGTCATCCAGCTGACCGGCGGCGCCACCGCCGCGCTGCGCCCGGCCCTGGCGGCGGGCACGCTCGCCGTCCGCCTCGCGGGCGACCTGCGGACCGTGTTCCCGACCAGGGACCAGTCCATCGCCGACACGCCGAGCACGTTCACCTCGCGCGGCGTGCGCGGCCCGGTCGTGAAGCCCGACGTCGCCGCGCCCGGTGACACCATCGCCTCGGCGTCGGTCGGCTCGGGCAACAAGACCTCGGTGCTCAGCGGCACGTCGATGGCCGCGCCGCACACCACGGGCATCGCCGCGCTGGTCCGCCAGGCCCACCCGGACTGGACGCCGGAAGAGGTCAAGGCCGCGATCATGAACAGCGCGTCGGCCGACGTGAAGGCGGGCGGGAAGACCTACGCGCCCAACCGCGTCGGCTCGGGCCGCATCGACGGCAAGGCGGCGCTGGACAACCAGGTGCTGGCCTACGTGCAGGACGACCCGGGCGCGGTCAGCGCGTCCTTCGGCGTCGTCGAGGTCGCCCGGCCCGTGGCGGTCGCCAAGACCATCAAGGTGGTCAACAAGTCCACGAAGTGGGTCGACTACGCCGTCGACTACCAGGCGCTGACCGAGATCCCCGGCGTCCGCTACGAGCTGTCGCAGAGCACCGTGCGCCTCAGCCCGCGCGGCGTCGCGAAGGTCAAGGTGACGCTGAGGATCGACAACCCGGCCGCGCTGCGCAAGACCGTCGACCCGACGGTGGAGCCGCTGCACCTCGGCACGCCGCGCCAGTTCCTGGCCGACGCGTCGGGCCGGGTCGTGCTCACCCCGCGGAACGGCTCGACGGTCGCCCTGCGCGTACCGGTGTACTCCGCGCCCAAGCCGGTGGCGGACATCACCACGCCGGACCGCGTGACCTTCCGCGGCGACGCGGCCCAGTCGGTGCTCAACCTGACCGGCCGGGGCGTCAACCAGGGCGCGTACAGGTCGCTCGTCAGCGTGCTGGAGCTGCAGAAGTCCTCGCCGAAGCTGCGCGAGTGCCGCCGCAACGTGACGACCGACTGCACGCTCAACGACACCGCCAAGGGCGGCGACCTCCGGTACGTGGGCGTCACGTCCACCGCGCCGCTGGCCAAGGCCCAGGGCGAGCCGCAGAGCGCGCTGCTCGCGTTCGGCATCGCGACCTGGGGCAACTGGTACAGCCTCGGCAAGAACACCATCCCGTTCGTCGACATCGACACCACGGGCGACGGCAAGCCCGACTTCGAGGTGTACGCGAACAAGCTGACCGACACCGACCTGCTGGTGGCCACCACGGTGAACCTCGCCACCGGCGCGACGGTCGACGTCCAGGCCGTCAACGGCCAGTTCGGCGACGTGGACACCAACGTGTCCGACACCAACGTGGTCGTCCTGCCGGTGCTGCTGACCGCGCTGGGGATCGACCCGGCCGGCGACACGGCGCGCATCTCGTACACGACGGGCGTGTCCGGCTTCTACGTCGCGCCGGGCGCGACGAACGGCCTGATCGACGCGATCGACGCGCCGTCGTCGTTCGACCCGCTCAAGCCCGGCCTGTGGGTGCAGGGCGGCGGCGACGCCGCGCTGTCCTACGTGGCCCGCCCCGGCACCGCGCTGGTGGTCAACCGGGACGCGGCGGCCCAGGCCGCCGACGGCGCGGACAGCCTGCTGGTGCTCCACCACCACAACGCCACCGGTGACCGGGCGGACGTGGTCAAGGTGAAGGCGAACCGGGGCGGTCGTTCCGGGGACTGACGCCGTACGCCACTCTGGCCGGTCGGGGGCTACCCCGGCCGGCCAGAGCCGTTTAAGCGCATCGGGTGACCGCCATTCGGCGGCACTGAACCGTTCGGGTGTCCCGCAGTCCGGGAGACATGGCCACTGAAGGGTGTTCCGGGTGCGGCGATCGGGTCGGCGACCGGTAGCCTTTCGCAAAGGAAACTAGTCCCGCGCAATGGGACTGATACCTGGGAGGTGTGTGGATGCGGCTCGCAGTGATCCCAGGAGACGGGATCGGGCCCGAGGTCGTCGCCGAGGCCCTGAAGGTGCTCGGTGAGGTCGTCCCGGCGGCGGAGATCACCCGCTACGACCTCGGCGCGGCGCGCTGGCACGCCACAGGTGAGCTCTTGCCGGAGTCGGTGCTGGGCGAGCTGCGCCAGCACGACGCCATCCTCCTCGGTGCGGTCGGCGACCCCTCGGTCCCCAGCGGCATCCTGGAACGCGGCCTCCTGCTCCGCCTGCGGTTCGAACTGGACCACCACGTGAACCTGCGCCCGGCCCGGCTGTACCCGGGCGTGCGCAGCCCGATCGCCGACCCGCCGGAGATCGACATGGTGGTCGTGCGGGAGGGCACCGAGGGCCTGTACGCGGGCAACGGCGGCCTCCTGCGCAAGGACACCCCGCACGAGATCGCGACCGAGGTGAGCATCAACACCAGCTTCGGCGTGGAGCGGGTGGTGCGCGACGCGTTCGCGCGGGCGGCCAACCGGCCGCGCAGGCACCTGACGCTGGTGCACAAGACCAACGTGCTGACCCACGCCGGTTCGCTGTGGTCGCGGGTGGTGGAGGAGGTCTCGCTCCAGCACCCGGACGTGACGGTCGCCTACCAGCACGTGGACGCCGCGACGATCCACCTGGTCACCGACCCGGCCCGGTACGACGTGATCGTCACCGACAACCTGTTCGGCGACATCCTGACCGACCTGGCGGCGGCCGTGACCGGCGGCATCGGGCTGGCGGCCAGCGGCAACCTGGACGTGACCCGCCGCAACCCGAGCATGTTCGAGCCGGTGCACGGCAGCGCGCCGGACATCGCCGGGCAGGGCATCGCGGACCCGACGGCGGCCGTGCTGTCCGTCGCCCTGATGCTCGACCACCTCGGCGAGCAGGAGGCGGCGCGCCGCATCGAGGCGTCGGTGGCCTTCGACCTGGCGACGAGGGACCACGCGTCGCCCGGCGCGACCTACGCGGTGGGCGACCGCCTGGCCGCGCTGGTCAGCTCCAACGTCCGCACGGGGGCCTGACCGCCCGCAGCACCGCACGCACCCGGAGGCCGCCTCGGACCGAGGCGGCCTCCGGGCTTTTCCGGCTTTCCGGCACGGCCGCCGGGGGGTCGCGGGAACGCGGGCCGTGGGACGCGCGCGGATCGCGGAGGTCCCCGACGCACCCCCGCCCAGGTCCCCTGGTCGGCGCGGTGGCGCGGCCCACACCCCGGCCGCCCGCGCCCCGTTCGGGTTCCCGACCTGCCGCGCGCCGGTCACCTGGCACTCGGCGGCCCGAGTGCCCGGAGCCACCACCCGGAGGTGGCCCGAACGGGGGATGACCCGTAGTGTCACCCGCGTCTCCTGTGGGGGAAGTCCGGTCGAAGTCCGGCGCTGACCCGCAACGGTAGGTCCCCGCGAGGGGGCGAGCCCGATCACCCGCAGGCGGCGGAAACGAGCACAACTCCTGCCGTGGTCTGCGGGACGGATGCGCCGGTCCACCGGGCTGCGTGCCGACGGCCACCCGTCCGAAAGGCGACCGGTGACCAAACGGCTGTGCGCCGGGCTGATCGCGCTCCTGGCCCTGTCCATCGTGTGCGGTGTCGCCCTGGGACCGGTGAGCATCCCGTTCGGCGACGTCCTGCGGCTGCTCAAGGAGGCCGCGGTCGGCGGCGTCATCGCGCCCGAGGAGGCCGGGCCGTACCGGATCGTGTGGGACATCCGGCTGCCGCGCGTGCTGCTGGCGGCCGTCGTCGGCGCGGGGCTGGCGGTGGTGGGCGTCGCGATCCAGGCGATGGTGCGCAACGCGCTGGCCGACCCGTACGTGCTGGGCATCTCGTCCGGCGCGAGCGTCGGCGCCACGGCGGTGGCCACGCTGGGGCTGTTCGCCTCGCTGGGCATCTACGCCCTGTCCACGGCCGCGTTCCTCTCCGCGCTGGCGGCGATGACCCTGGTGTACCTGGCCGCGCGCCGGGGCGGGCTGACGCCGCTGCGCCTCGTGCTCACCGGCACCGCGATGGCGTACGGGTTCTCCGCCGTCAGCACGCTGCTGATCTTCCAGTCGCCGCGCGGTGAAGCCGCCCAGGCCGCGATCTTCTGGCTGCTGGGCAGCCTGGGCGGGGTGACGTGGGGTTCGCTGCCGGTGGCGGCGGTGACCGTCGTCGCGGGCACGGTCTACCTCCAGACGCGCGCCAAGCAGCTCAACGCCCTGTCGATGGGCGACGAGACCGCCACCACCCTGGGCGTGGACGTGGCGGGCCTGCGCAAGGTCCTCTTCGTGGTCACCGCGGCCATGACCGGCGTGCTGGTCGCGGTCAGCGGCGCGGTCGGGTTCGTCGGCCTGATGCTGCCGCACCTGGTCCGCCTGGTCGTGGGCGCGGACCACCGGCGGGTGCTGGCCGTCGCGCCCCTGGCCGGCGCGTGCTTCCTGATCTGGGTCGACGTCGCGGCCCGGCTCCTCGCCGCGCCGGAGGAGCTGCCGCTGGGCGTCATCACGGCGGCGCTGGGCGTGCCCTGCTTCGTCTTCCTCATGCGCGGTCGCGGCTACGTCTTCGGGGGCAAGTGATGGACGTCGAACTGGACGGGCTCGCCGTGCGCCACATCCTGCACGACATCACGCTGACCGCGCGCGGCGGCGAGGTGCACGGCATCGTCGGGCCCAACGGCAGCGGCAAGTCCACCACGCTGCGGTGCCTCTACCGGGCGCTCCGGCCGACCGGGGGAGTGGTCCGCCTCGGCGGCCGGGACCTGCACGCCGTGCCGATCCGCGACACCGCGCGCGAGCTGGCCGCGCTCACCCAGGACAGCCACGTGGAGTTCGACTTCACGGTGACCGAGGTCGTCGCGATGGGCCGGCTGCCCCACCAGGCCGGGTTCGACCGGGAAACGGACGAGGACCGGGCGATCTGCGCCGACGCGCTGTCCAGGATGGACGTCGCGCACCTGGCCGACCGCAGCTACCTGAGCCTGTCCGGCGGCGAGCGCCAGCGGGTGCTGATCGCGCGGGCCCTGGCGCAGCAGCCGAAGGTGCTGCTGCTGGACGAGCCGACCAACCACCTCGACATCAGCCACCAGCTGGCCGTGCTCGCCCTGACCCGGAGCCTGGGCGTCACCGTCCTCACCGTCCTGCACGACCTGAACCTGGCCGCCGCGTACTGCGACCGCATCCACGTGTTGGACGGCGGCCGGGTGGTGGCCGGCGGCAAGCCCGCGGACGTGCTCGTCCCGCAAGTGCTGCGGGACGTGTTCCACGTCGAGGCGCACGTCGTGCCGCACCCGACCAGCGGCGTGCCGCAACTGCTGTTCGAGCACCAGGAGGTCATCCCGTGAGAAAGCTCGTCGCCCTCGCCCTGGTCCTGTCGACGACCGGCTGCGGCGCGACCATCGCGCAGCAGGAGCCCGGCGAGACCAAGGTCACCGTGCGCAACTGCGGCCAGGACGTCACGTACGACCGGGTGCCGAGCCGCGTCGTCACGAACGACACCGGCATCACCGAGCTGATGTTCGCGCTGGGGCTCGCCGACCGGATGGCGGGCTACGTCGTCTCGGAGGGCCACAAGGCGGGCGACGTGGCCGGTTCACCGTGGAAGGAGGACTTCGCCAGGGTCCCCCGGCTGGCCGAGAAGATCAACAAGGAGGTCGTCCAGGGCGCGGGCGCGGACCTGGTGTTCGCCGGCTGGAACTACGGCTTCTCCGAGAGCACCGGTTTCACCCCGGACGTGTTGAAGGAGCAGGGGATCGCCAGTTACCTGCTCACCGAGTCGTGCCGGAACGGCGTGGGCAAGCAGCGCGGGATCATGCCGCCGCTGGAGGCGCTCTACACGGACCTGCGGAACCTGGGCGCGATCTTCCGGGTGCCCGACCGGGCCGAGGAGCTGATCGCCGGGTACCGGAAGCAGGTCGCCGACGCGGAGAAGTTGTTGCAGGGCAAGCCGCGGCCGAAGGTCTTCCTGTACGACAGCGGTTTGGACCAGCCTTTCACGTCGGGGAGGAACGGCGCGCCGCAGGACGTCATCAGCAAGGCGGGCGGCGACAACATCTTCGGCGACCTGGACGACAGCTGGACCGCGGTCGGGTGGGAGGCCGTGGTGTCGCGCGCGCCGGACGTCGTCCTGATCAACGACTACGCGGACGGCGACGCCACCACGCCCGCGCAGAAGCAGGCGTTCCTGGAGTCGCACGCGCCGCTGCGCGAGGTGCCCGCCATCCGGGACAAGAGGTTCTTCGTGCTGCCGTACGCGGCGCTCGTGGAGGGGCCGCGCAACCCGGCCGCCATCGAGTCGTTCGCCCGGTTCCTGGCGCGGGGCTGAGCGGGGCGGGCCGCGCCGGCGGCGCGCGGGCACCGAGCGGAGCGGTCCACGGCGGACCGGGCGCACGCGGTGGCCGCGCCCGCCCCGGTCCGCGCTCCCCGTGGGACACCCGGTCGGGGGTTCGCGAGCGTTGCCCGCCGCTCAGGGTGTGGGACGACCCGTCCGTGGCTTGGACAGCGCGGACGGCGTGTGGCAGTATCCGACCCGTGGCTCTCCACGCCGTGATCATTATTGCCCAGCGCGCCGGGTAGTGCGTCCCACCGCACCCGGCGCGCCGACCTCTCGCATCCTGCGGGGGGTCTTTTTGTTTTCCGAGTTCTTCTAGGAGACCCTCGTGACCACGCTCGGCGATTCCTTCCACGTGTACGACACGACCTTGCGGGACGGTGCCCAGCGCGAGGGCATCTCCTACTCGGTGACGGACAAGCTCGCGGTCGCGCGGCTGCTGGACGGGCTCGGCGTCGGCTTCATCGAGGGCGGCTGGCCGGGCGCGCTGCCCAAGGACACCGAGTTCTTCGCGCGGGCCGCCGCGGGCGACCTGACGCTGAAGCACGCGCAGCTCGTCGCGTTCGGCGCGACCCGCAAGGCCGGGGTGAGGGTCGACCAGGACCCGCAGGTCAGGGCGCTGCTGGACAGCCAGGCCCCGGTCGTCACGCTGGTCGCCAAGGCGGACCGGCGGCACGTCGAGCGCGCGCTGCGGACCGACGTGGCGGAGAACCGCGCGATGGTCCGCGACACCGTCCGGTTCCTGGTCGACGAGGGCCGCCGGGTGTTCCTCGACGCCGAGCACTTCTTCGACGGGTTCGCGTTCGACCCGGACACGGCGCTGCGCACGCTGGAGTCCGCTGTGGAGGGTGGCGCGGACGTCGTCGTCCTCTGCGACACCAACGGCGGCCAACTCCCGCTGGGGCTGGCCGAGACCGTGTCCGACGTGGTGGCCCGCACGGGTTTCCGCGTCGGCATCCACTGCCAGGACGACACGTCCTGCGCGGTGGCCAACACCGTCGCCGCGGTGCAGGCGGGGGCGACCCACGTCCAGTGCACCGCCAACGGCTACGGCGAGCGAGCGGGCAACGCGGACCTGTTCGCCGTCGTCGGGAACCTCGTGACCAAGCTCGGCCTGCCGGTGCTACCGCCCGAATCGCTGGCCGAGCTCACCCGCGTCTCCCATGCCCTTGCCGAGATCGCGAACATCGCACCCGACACCCACCAGGCGTACGTCGGGTCGTCGGCCTTCGCCCACAAGGCGGGGCTGCACGCGAGCGCGATCAAGGTCGATCCGGAGCTGTACAACCACATCGATCCGGACACCGTCGGCAACGACATGCGGGTGCTGGTCACCGAGATGGCGGGCCGGGCCAGCCTCGAACTCAAGGGACGTGAGTTCGGGATTGACCTGGCCCGTCGGCCCGAGGCGCTGACCAGCGCCGTGCGCAGGGTGAAGGAGCTGGAGGCGGGCGGCTGGTCGTTCGAGGCCGCCGACGCGTCGCTGGAGCTGCTGCTCAAGGACCAGCTGTCCGAACTGGACAGCCCGCCGTTCGCGCTGGAGTCCTACCGCGTGGTGCTCGACCACACCCACGACGGGACGATCGTGTCCGAGGCGACGGTGAAGGTGCACGTCGCGGGCGAGCGGGTGATCGCCACCGCCGAGGGCAACGGGCCGGTGCACGCGCTGGACGCGGCGCTGCGCAAGGCGCTGCTGCCGCACCTGTCCTGGTTGGACAGCGTGCAGCTGAACGACTACAAGGTGCGCATCCTCAACCGGCCGCACCGGGCGGCCGAGCACGGCACCGACGCCGTCACCCGCGTGCTGGTGGAGTCCACCGACGGCGAGCGCGAGTGGACCACCGTCGGCGTCCACGGCAACATCGTGGAGGCGAGCTGGCTCGCCCTGTGCGACGCGCTGGCGCACAAGGCGAGCCGCGTCACGCCGTCACGAGCGTGAAGCCCTCCGCCGCCAGGATGCGATTGACGGGGTAGAAGTACGCCGTGCAGCCGGAGCCGCCCACGAGGTGGCCCTGGGCCTGGTCGCCGCTCACCACCGGCAGCCAGTCGTCACCGGGTTGGACGCACAGGTTCGCGCGGGTCAGCCCGGTGATGGTGCCCTCGGGGTAGTGGACCGACTGGTTCTTCGCCTGCACCGTGCCGCAGTGCCAGCCGGTGCGGCGGCCCGCCGCGCACACCGTCGCGCCGACCGGGGCCTCCGCCGCGCCCGCGACGGGCGTCGACAGGCCGGCCACGCGGGGCAGCTGGTCCCAGGCCGAGGGGTCGGCGACGCGCACGACGCCGTAGACGTCGCGGACGGCGGTGACGGGACCGATGACGCCACCGCCCGGCCCGCGCACGACGCCGCCCGCGCCCGCGCAGCGCGCCGAGACCAGCAGGTGGCCCCGGACGTTGAAGCCGTTGACGCACCGGCCGCCTCCGGGGCCGGTGAGGGCGGTGCCCGCCTCCAGCGGTGTCGCCGCCGAGGCGGGCGTCGCCGAGGGGGGCGTCGCTGAGGCGGGCGTCGCCGAGGCGGGCATCGCCGTCGCGACGAGCGCGAGGAACGCGAAGAGGACTGGCAGCAGGGTTCGCATGGTTCGACGCTAGGGACGCCGGGTGCCCGCACAAGCCGCCGGTTAGGGTGATTCCCGTGCGCATCGCCCGTATCGCTCGTCCGGATGGCCTCGCTTTCGCCGCGATCGAAGGCGAGGGTGACGACCTGACCGCCGTCGAGATCGCCGACGACCCGTTCGCGAACCCCAAGTTCACCGGACGCCGGTGGCCGCTGTCCGAGGTCCGGCTGCTCGCGCCGTTCCTGCCGCCCAAGATCGTGGGCGTCGGCCGGAACTACGCCGAGCACGCCGCGGAACTCGGCAACGACGCGCCGCGCGAGCCGCTGCTGTTCCTCAAGCCCAACACCGCGGTGATCGGGCCGAACGCGGAGATCAAGCTCCCGGCGGTGTCCGAGCGGGTCGACTTCGAGGGCGAGCTGGCCGTCGTCGTCGGCGTGGGCGGGCGGGACATCCCGGCGTCCCGCGCCCGGCAGTCGATCCTCGGCTGCACAATCGCCAACGACGTGACGGCGCGCGACCTCCAGCAGTCCGACGGGCAGTGGACGCGCGCCAAGGGCTTCGACACCTTCTGCCCGCTCGGGCCGTGGGTGGAGACCGAGTTCGACCCGACCGACGTGGCGATCCGGACCGAGGTGGACGGCGAGGTGCGGCAGGACTCGCGGACCTCGGCGCTGCTGCACGACGTCCCGGAGCTGATCGAGTACATCTCCTCGGTGATGACCCTGCGGCCGCTGGACGTGATCCTCACCGGCACGCCCGCCGGCGTCGGGCCGCTGTCCGCCGGGCAGACCGTCTCGGTGACGGTGGAGGGGCTCGGCACGCTGACCAATACGGTGGGCCGCCGCTGATCCCCGTGCCCGCGGCCGGCCGGCACGGGGATCGGCCGGGGAGTCGGTTCTCCCCGACGTGACGCGGGGCGGCCCACCCCCAGCGGGACCGCCCCGGCGTCACCCGGCCCTCGTCAGCTCCGCGCGATGCGCTCCGGCGCCCGGCGGGCGAACGGCGGCGCGTGCTCCGGCCGCAGCCCGACCCCGAACAGGTACGCCGGCACCACCTGCAACCACGGGAACCGCTGCATCAGCGCCACCGGCCGCGGCACCCGCCCGGTCGTGCCCGCCGACGCGCCGGTCAGCGTCGGCCGCAGGAACGCGTCCTGGATGCGCCGCTGGACGGCCTGCGTCAGCACGGTCGGCAGCCACCGCCTGCGCCGCACCTTCGCCAGCACGTCGGGCGTGATCCGGCCCCGGCGGGCGGGCGCCGCCACGATCGCCGCCGCGGCCACCGCGTCCTGCACGGCCAGGTTGATGCCGACGCCGCCGATAGGCGACATGGCGTGCGCGGCGTCGCCGATGCACAGGACGCCGTCGGCGTGCCACCGCCCCAGCCGGTCGAGCTTCACGTCGAGCAGCTTCACGTCGTCCAGCGACCCGACGGTCGCCATGCGCCCCGCCAGCCACGGGACGAGCTTCACCACGCGGGCGCGGAACGCCTCGACGCCCTCCGCGCGCAACTGCTCGTCCGTCCCCTTCCGGATGAGGAACGCGCACTGGTAGTAGTCGCCGCGCGGGATCATCACCAGGGCCGTGCCGCGCGCGAACCGGGCCAGGCCGCCGCTGTGCTCCCCCTCGACCCGCGGCACGCGGAACCACCACACGTCCATCGGCGCGCCGAACGAGCGCACCGGCAGGCCGGCTTCCCGCCGCACCGCCGAGTGCCGGCCGTCGGCCGCCACCACGAGGTCGGCGCTCAGCGTCGCCTCGCCCTCGGGCGTGCGGTAGCGGACGCCCGTGACCCGCCCGCCGGTGCGGCGCAGGCCGGTGAACTCGGCGTTCATCCGGAGCGTGAACGCGGGCTCCCGCTTGCCCGCGTCGGCGAGCAGGTCGAGGAAGTCCCACTGCGGCACGAACGCGATGTGCTTGTGCGGCCCGCGCAGCCGCGACAGGTCGGCCATCGTGACCGGGCCCGTGTCCAGCAGCACCTGCGCCTTGTCCACGAGCTGGTGCGGCACCTCGGCGAACGACGGGCCGAGCCCCAGCTCGTCCAGCAGCGTCAGCGTGGACGCGTGCACCGTGTCGCCGCGGAAGTCGCGCAGGAAGTCGCCGTGCTTCTCCAGGACCGTGACCTCGACGCCCGCACGTGCCATGAGCAGCGCGAACACCATCCCCGCCGGTCCTCCCCCGATGACCGCGACCGTGGTCTTCTCCATGTCCCCACCTCGTTTTCAACAGTAGTTGAATAAGTTCAGGATGCTCCTGTCGGCGAGGCCGGTCAAGGCGGATACGCTGATCGGGTCATGAGCGCATCAGCAGTCACCCCAGAGGTCCGCGTCCGCTTCTGCCCGTCGCCGACCGGCACGCCGCACGTGGGCATGATCCGCACCGCACTGTTCAACTGGGCCTACGCACGCCACACCGGCGGTTCGATGGTGTTCCGCATCGAGGACACCGACGCGGCCCGCGACTCGCAGGAGTCGTACGAGCAGCTGCTGGACGCCATGCGCTGGCTCGGCCTCGACTGGGACGAGGGCCCCGAGGTCGGCGGACCGCACGGCCCGTACCGCCAGAGCGAGCGCCGCGACATCTACGCCGACATCGCGCGCAGGCTGCTCGACGCGGGGGAGCTGTACGAGTCGTTCTCCACGCCCGCCGAGGTCGAGGAGCGGCGCAAGGCCGCCGGCCAGGACCCCAAGCTCGGCTACGACGGGTACGACCGCGACCTCACCGACGAGCAGAAGGCCGCGTTCCGCGCCGAGGGCCGGGAGCCGGTGCTGCGCCTGCGGCTGCCCGACGAGGACTTCACCTGGGACGACCTGATCCGCGGCGAGATCACGTTCAAGGCGGGCGCGACGCCCGACCCGGTGCTCGTGCGCGCCAACGGGGACCCGCTGTACACGTTCACCAACCCGGTGGACGACGCCCTGATGCGCGTGACGCACGTGCTGCGCGGCGAAGACCTGCTGCCGTCCACGCCGCGCCAGCTCGGCCTCTACGCCGCGCTGAGGCGGATCGGCGTGACGGACTTCACCCCGCGCTTCGGGCACATGCCCTACGTGATGGGCGAGGGCAACAAGAAGCTCTCCAAGCGAGACCCGCAGTCGAACCTGTTCCACTACCGGGAACGCGGCTTCCTGCCCGAGGGCCTGCTCAACTACCTCGCGCTGCTGGGCTGGTCCATCGCGGACGACCGGGACGTGTTCTCGGTGGCCGAGCTGGTCGAGGCGTTCAGCCTGGAGAAGGTCAGCGCCAACCCGGCCCGGTTCGACCTGAAGAAGGCCGAGGCGATCAACGCCACGCACCTGCGCGCGCTGTCCGCGGAGGACTTCGTCAGCCGCGTGCTGCCGTACCTGGCGGCCGACGGCCTCCTGGTGGACCCCACCGAGGAGGAGCTGGCCACGCTGCGCGGGGTGGCCCCCCTCGTGCAGGAGCGCTTGGTGGTGCTCTCCGAGGCGTCCGGCATGGTGCGCTTCCTCTTCACGGACGAGGAGTCGTTCGCGCCGGAGGAGGAGTCGGCGGCGAAGGCGCTGGGCGAGGACGCGCGTCCCGTGCTGACGGCGGGTATCACCGCTCTGGAGTCGCTGGAGGACTGGACGGCGGCGTCCATCGAGGAGGCGCTGAAGACGTCCCTTGTGGACGGACTCGGCCTCAAGCCGCGCAAGGCGTACGCGCCGATCCGGGTCGCCGTGACGGGCCGTACCGTCTCGCCACCGCTGTACGAATCGATGGAGTTGGTGGGCCGGGATCGCTCGATCGGTCGCTTGCGGCGGGCGCTCGGGGCAAGCTGACTGGTTCGATCGGCGGCTTCAGGGGTGCTTGACCGTGCAAGAACCCCGAGATATCACCTCTCTGGTCGAGTCGGACGGGGGGCGTGCGCACCTAGCCTCACTGGGTGACAACCGCAGCCCCGACTTTCACCCCCCGGAGAACCGGCGAGATCCGCGCGGTGAGCCTCGATGTGGACGACACGCTCGTCGACTACAGCACCTCATCGCGGGCCGCGCTCGCCGCGATGGTCGGCAACGCCGACAACTGGTCGCTGTGGCAGCGCATCACCGATGAACACTGTTCCCGGCTGCTCGCGGGCGAGCTGGAATACGAGTCCATGCGCAACATCCGCACCCGCGCCTTCTTCGCCGCGCTGGGCGAGGAACTCGACCTGACCGAGGCGACCCGGCGCGAGTTGTTCCGGCAGGAAGTGCTCGCGGCGGGCTGGCGGCTGTTCCCGGACGTGGTGCCGTGCCTGGAATGGCTGCGCGCGACCGGATTGCCGCTCGCGGCCGTCAGCAACGCGTCCGGCAGACACCAACGAGTGAAGATCGCGGCCCTCGGCCTGGCGCAGTATTTCGACACCGTGCTCATCGCGGGTGAAGTGGGCGCGGCCAAACCGGACCGCGTGATCTTCGACACCGCGTGCGCCGACCTCGGGGTGCCGCAGGGTGACACCGTGCACATCGGCGACCGCCTCCACGCCGACGCCATCGGCGCGCGCGACGCGGGCATGAAGGGCGTGTGGCTGAACCGGCAGGGCCCGCGCGAGGGCGCGCTGCCCGCCGGCATCGCCGCCATCAGCAGCCTCGCTGAGCTGCCGGAACTGCTGGTCTGCGAGCTGTCGGCGGCCTCGGCCTGACCCCGATTTCCGTTCCGCCGGGTACTTGGTCTACTATTCCTCCCGGCGGAACGGACAGCCCCTCGACAGCCCCGGTTGCGAGGAAGTTGATCGGAAAGCCAATGGGGTATGGTGTAATTGGCAGCACGACTGATTCTGGTTCAGTTAGTCTAGGTTCGAGTCCTGGTACCCCAGCTGCTAGCGGTAGGAAATAGATGTGGTAGGCTACCGCAGCAAGATAAACCGAATACCGGCGAGATCGGGCCAGTCGGCCAGGTCGAACCACCTGGGGCCCCGTCGTCTAGCGGCCTAGGACGCCGCCCTCTCAAGGCGGTAGCGTGGGTTCGAATCCCATCGGGGCTACAGATCGGGGAGATCCCTGTGTCGCTGCGGCGACACGGGGATCTTTCGCATTTGTTCCGGGGGTCCTACCCCCGGACCCCGGCCGGAGGGCTCCCGCCCCCGGACCCCCGGCGGGGCGCCTGCCCCGGACCCCGGCTGGGGTGTCTGGCTGGGGGTGCCTGTGCGCGGTTTCGGGGCCGGTCGGGGCGTGTTTCGCGGGTCGGTGTTCGTATGGAGGTTCCGGGCCGCGCCCTGCCTGGCGGGTGGTGCGCGAGTGTGGCAGGGCGCGGCGAAGGCGGGTCGGGGTTATAGGCGGGATTGCAGGGCTTCCGCTGCGGCCAGCAGGTCGGCTGCCCAGCGGGCCCCTGGGCGGCGGCCCATGCGGTCGATGGGGCCCGAGACGGACACCGCGGCCACTACGGCGCCGGTGCTGTCGCGGACCGGGGCCGAGACGCTGGCCACGCCCGGCTCGCGTTCCGCCACGCTTTGCGCCCAGCCTCGGCGGCGGACCTCCAGGAGGGTGCGCTCGCCGTAGACCGCGTCGGCCAGGACGCCGCGCTGCGTGCCAGGGTCGGCCCACGCCGCCAGCACCTTCGCGCCCGAACCCGCCGTCATCGGCAGCCGCGCACCCACCGGGACGGTGTCGCGCAGCCCGCTCGGCGGCTCCGCCGACGACACGCAGACGCGCTGCATTCCATCCCGGCGGTACAGCTGCACGCTCTCGCCCGTGATGTCGCGGAGCCTCGGCAGCACCGAGGACGCCGCGTCGAGCAACGGGTCCGTGGCCCCGCCCGCCAATTCCGCCAGTGCCGCGCCCGGACGCCACCGGCCGTCGGAACCCCGTCGCAGCAACCGGTGCACCTCTAGCCCCACGGCCAACCGGTGCGCGGTCGCGCGCGGCAACCCCGTCCGGTTGCACAGCTCGGCGAGCCCACACGGATCCTTTGCGACGGCGTTCAAGACGGCCACTGCCTTGTCCAGCACGCCGATCCCGCTATGCTGTCCCACAAGCCGATACTAACTTCCCACTGTCTGGGAAGTCCAGATCTATCGACTGTCCAGATCCTGGGAGATAGCGATGAGCCGCACGCTCGCGGAGAAGGTGTGGGAAGCGCACGTGGTGCGCCACGGCAGTGGCGCGGAGCCCGATCTGCTCTACATCGACCTCCACCTGCTGCACGAAGTGACCAGCCCGCAGGCGTTCGACGGCCTGCGCCTGTCGGGCAGGCGGCTCCGCCGCCCGGACCTGACCATCGCCACCGAGGACCACAACGTCCCGACGCTCGACATCGAGCTGCCGATCGCCGACCCGGTGTCGCGCACCCAGGTCGAGACGCTGCGCAAGAACTGCGCCGAGTTCGGGGTGCGGCTGCACCCGATGGGCGACGCCGAGCAGGGCATCGTCCACGTGGTCGGCCCGCAGCTCGGGCTCACCCAGCCCGGCATGACCGTCGTCTGCGGTGACAGCCACACCTCCACGCACGGCGCGTTCGGCGCGCTGGCGTTCGGCATCGGCACGTCCGAGGTCGAGCACGTGATGGCGACGCAGACGCTGCCGCTCAAGCCGTTCAAGACGATGGCCATCACGGTCGACGGCACGCTGCGGCCGGGCGTCACGGCGAAGGACGTGATCCTCGCCGTGATCGCCCGGATCGGCACCGGCGGCGGCCAGGGCTACGTGCTGGAGTACCGGGGCAGCGCGATCGAGGCGCTGTCGATGGAAGCCCGCATGACCGTCTGCAACATGTCCATCGAGGCGGGCGCGCGCGCCGGCATGATCGCGCCCGACCAGACCACGTTCGACTACCTGCGCGGCCGGCCGCACGCCCCGACCGGCGCGGACTGGGACGCCGCGGTCGAGCACTGGAAGTCGCTGCGCACCGACGAAGGCGCCGAGTTCGACGCCGAGGTGCGGCTGGACGCCGACGAGCTGACGCCGTTCGTCACGTGGGGCACCAACCCCGGCCAGGGCCTGCCGCTGGCCGACCGCGTGCCCGACCCGGCCGCCATCGCCGACGAGAACGAGCGCGTGGCCGCCGAGAAGGCGCTGGCGTACATGGGGCTGGCGCCCGGCACACCGCTCCGCGACATCCACGTCGACACCGTCTTCCTCGGCTCGTGCACGAACGGCCGCATCGAGGACCTGCGCGCCGCCGCCGACGTCCTGCGCGGACACCGCGTCGCCGACGGCGTCCGAATGCTGGTGGTGCCCGGCTCCATGCGGGTGCGCGCCCAGGCCGAGTCCGAGGGGCTGCACGAGGTGTTCCTCGCGGCGGGCGCCGAGTGGCGGCAGGCCGGGTGCTCGATGTGCCTGGGCATGAACCCGGATCAGCTCAAGCCGGGTGAGCGCAGCGCGTCCACCTCCAACCGCAACTTCGAGGGCAGGCAGGGCAAGGGTGGCCGCACCCACCTGGTCTCGCCACTCGTGGCCGCCGCCACCGCCGTGCGCGGCACCCTGTCGTCGCCCGCCGACCTGGTCTGAGGAGCTAGTCGCCATGGAAGCGTTCACCACCCACACCGGGGTCGGGGTGCCCCTGCGCCGGTCCAACGTGGACACCGACCAGATCATCCCCGCCGTCTACCTCAAGCGCGTCACCCGCTCGGGTTTCGAGGACGGGCTGTTCGCGGCCTGGCGCGGCGACGAGCAGTTCGTGCTCAACCGGGAACCGTTCCGGGCGGGCAGCGTGCTGGTCGCCGGGCCCGACTTCGGCACCGGCTCCTCCCGCGAGCACGCCGTCTGGGCGTTGCTGGACTACGGCTTCCGGGTGGTCATCTCCTCCCGGTTCGCCGACATCTTCCGGGGCAACGCGGGCAAGCAGGGCCTCGTGGCCGCCCAGTGCGCGCAGTCCGATGTCGAATTGCTGTGGAAGCTCCTGGAGAACGACCCCGGCGCCGAGGTGACCGTGGACCTCACCCGGAACACGGTTGTGGCGAAGGACTTCACCGCGCCCTTCTCGATCGACGAGTACACCCGCTGGCGGCTGCTGGAGGGTTTGGACGACATCGCGCTGACCCTGCGGCACGCCGACGACATCACCACGTTCGAGCGGAACCGCCCCGGTTGGTTGCCCACCACCGAACCGGTCCCCGTGCGCTAGTCCGAAGGGGCCGGATTCCCCCTCTGCCAGCGGGAATCCGGCCCCGACCGGGCCCGCGAGGGCCGTTCCGGTGTCCCTCGACAGGTCGTAATTGCCCACGCCACAACGAAAAATCTGGCGTGGCGATTGGTATTTCCTTGCATATGGGCTTACCGTGGCCATCAGTCGGCCCGACTAGGGCCGTGAGCGTCCTGGGAGGGACTGAAGGTGAACAAGGCCCAGCTCATCGAGGCGCTCGCCGAGCGCCTTGGCGACAAGAAGAACGCCGCTGCCGCTGTCGACGGCATCGTCGACGTGATCGTCCGCAGCGTCCACAAGGGCGAGAAGGTCAACATCACCGGTTTCGGTGTCTTCGAGAAGCGTGCCCGCGCGGCCCGCACCGCTCGCAACCCGCGCACCGGTGAGACCGTGAAGGTCAAGAAGACCAACGTTCCCGCGTTCCGCGCGGGTTCGACGTTCAAGGACGTCATCAGCGGCACGAAGAAGCTGCCGAAGGCCACCGCCGCCAAGCCCGCGGCGGCGAAGTCGACCACCGCCGCGAAGTCCGCCGCGTCCACGAAGGCCCCGGCCACGCGCAGCACCACCGCGCGCACCACGACGACGCGCACGGCGCGCACCACCACCGCGCGCACCGCCGCGGCGGCGACCAAGGCCCCGGCCACCCGCCGGACCGCGGCCGCGGCCAAGACGACGACGGCCGCCAAGCCCGCGGCAGGCGCGGCCAAGGCCACCACGCCGAAGGCGACCACGGCCAAGGCGTCGACGGCGAAGGCGGCGGCCGCCCCGAAGGCGGCGGCGGCGAAGAAGCCGGCGGCCGCGAAGGCGACCACGGCGAAGGCCACCCCGGCCAAGAAGCCGGCGGCGCGAAAGACCGCGGCGAAGAAGTGAGTCCCGGCCGGGCCGGTGCCCGGAGGGAGAAGCGGTAACCCATGCCCAGGGCCCGGTGCGGACGCGTACCGGGCCCTGGACGTGTCCGCGGGGTGTCCGTCCGCACCCCTGCGGTTCGGCTGCGCCTTCGGAATGGGCGCGGAGGGGAGTGGGCGCGGGGAGTGGGCGCGGCGAGGAGTGGGCTTCGGTGTGAGGACCGGGGTCGGCGTGCCTTCGGAAGTGTGGTTTGAGGCGCGGATTTCGGGGTTCGTGGCGTGGCGGGCTTGGTTCGGGTGGGAACGTGCCTTCGGGATGCGGGTTGCCGGGCCTGAGGCGGCTCCTGGCGGTCGGACTCCTCTTCCGGCGGGTTTGTTATTGGAGGCGCCGTGCCGGATGCGCGACACGCGTGGGACGGAGTGTCACCGGGCGGAACGCCGCCTGCCGCAATGCCGTCACCCGAACAGCCGTCGGTGGAAAGCCGGTGAACGGGTTCCGGCGGGACGACCGAACCGCCGGCGGGAAACGCGTCTCAACGGGATCGGTCGGCGCGCCGGAATCGCCATCGGCGGAGGCGTGGTGCGAAGCGAGCCCGTGAGGCCGCGGAAAGCCGAGCGAACGGAGCACCGCCGACGCGGGGTCCCGAACCAACCGCTCCCGGACCAACCGCTCCCGAACCGCCCGCGGGCCTGTCCTCCGGAACCGCCGCGAGGGTGGGTCGCCGGCGTGCATTCGGGCCTACCGACAATCCGGTCCGGAGCGCCCCTGGGGCTCGTCCTCCCACTTGTCACCGACAATCCCAGGTGGCCGACAGCCCGCCTCGCGCGATCGTGGCTGAGAGGTCGCGTTCCTGGCCGTGGAGGCCGTGGAGGCCGTGGAGGCCGTGGAGGCCGTCGGGTCCGGCCGTGGCGGCTGCGAAGGACGCGAAGCGGCACGAGGGGCCGCCGGGGGAGGGCCGTGAGAACCGTGCCGTGCGGCGGAGGGCGTGGTTGCGGGCCGGCGGGCGTGGTCGGCCCCGGCGGGAGGGCGCTGTCCCGGCCGGGGCCCATCTTCGTCCCTCCCGTGCGCGGGCGGGGTGGGTGGCACTCGTTCGGCCCAGTGATTCCGCGTGCCCGTGGAAAACCGCGCCTCCGTGCAGCGCGGCGGGGGTTCACGGTCGCGGGGTCGCCAGGGGGCTCGGGAGGTAGTGCGCCGACACCAGCCGGGGCCAGCTGCCGGTCGTGTCCGATGTGGACCAGCCCGGCTCCGGCCGCCGGAAGGACAGCAGCCACACGCTGCCCTTCTTGCACGGCACCTCGGCCACCGGCAGCCCCGACAGGGACGCCAGGGTCGACACCACGTCCGGGATGACGCCGCCCTGGCTGCACACCACCGGCACGCCCACGCCGTCGGCGATCTCCAGCAGCCGGACCAGCCCCGCCTCGCGGTCGGGCCAGTAGCCCTCCTCCGACAGCCTCGGCTCCAGCAGCACGCCCACCCCGACGTCGTCGGCCACGCCCCGCACGGTGTCCACGCACCGCACGCGCGGCGCGGAGTGGACCCGCGACGGCGCCCACAGGGGCAGCATCGACCGCAGCCCCTCCGCCTGCCGCCGACCCGCCGAGCTCAACGGCCGCAGGTCGTCGTCGCCCGGCCAGTGGTCGCGCTTGCCCGCCTTCGCGTGCCGCACCAGCAGCACGGTCGCCAGGTCGGCGGGCGCGGACGCGAACGCCGCCAGCACCTCGCGGTCCGCGTCGCGGGTCACCAGGTCGGACGCCGTCGCCACCGGCACCCAGCGCAGCTCGTCGACCTCGTCGTTGGGCGTGAACGAACCGCCCTCGGCGCGGGCGCTGAAGTAGTCGACGGTCTTCCGCTCGCCGAACGCCGGGTACTCCACGGTCCGCAGGTGCCGCCCGAGCACGGCCCGGTAGCCGGTCTCCTCCAGCACCTCGCGCACCGCCGCCGCCGGCGCGGTCTCACCGGGGTCGAGCTTGCCCTTGGGCAGGGACCAGTCGTCGTAGCGCGGCCGGTGCACGACGGCGACGGAGCCGTCGCGCCACAGGACCGCGCCCGCCGCGCGGATCACCCGAGTGCGCGGTGCACGCGCAGCAGCTCGGTCTGGTGGTCGCGCACCCGGCTCCCGTCGGACGGCGACGCCTCCCACTCCCCGTCGGGCCGCAGCACCCAGCACCGCGTGGTCGGCTCCAGCGCCGAGTCCAGGACGTCGTCGAGCTGCGCGACGAGCTTGGGGTCGGTCACCCGCACCTGCACCTCCACCCGGCGGTCGAGGTTGCGGTGCATCATGTCGGCGCTGCCGATCCAGCGCTCGCCGGAGCCGACGAAGTGGAACACCCGCGAGTGCTCCAGGAAGCGGCCCAGGATGGAGCGCACGTGGATGTTCTCCGACAGGCCCTTGATGCCCGGCTTGAGCGCGCACACCCCGCGCACCACGACGTCCACCCGCACGCCCGCCTGCGACGCCCGGTAGAGCGAGTCGATGACCTGCTCGTCCACCAGCGAGTTCACCTTGATCCGCACGCCGGCCCGCTCACCGGCCCGCGCGTGCTCGATCTCGCGCTCGATGCGCTCCACGATGCCCCGCCGCACGCCGTAGGGCGCGACCAGCAGGCTGCGGTAGTGGTCCTGCCGGGCGTAGCCGGTGAGGACGTTGAACAGGTCGGTCAGGTCGGCGCCGATGGTCGGCTCGGCGGTCAGCAGCCCGATGTCCTCGTACAGCCGCGCGGTCTTCGGGTTGTAGTTGCCGGTGCCGATGTGGCAGTACCGCTGGATGCGGGAGCCCTCCTGGCGCACCACGAGCGACGTCTTGCAGTGCGTCTTGAGGCCCATCAGGCCGTACACGACGTGCACGCCCGCCTTCTCCAGCGCACGCGCCCACTTGATGTTCGCCTGCTCGTCGAACCGCGCCTTGATCTCCACGAGCGCCACGACCTGCTTGCCCGCCTCGGCGGCGTCGATCAGCGCGTCCACGATCGGGGAGTCGCCCGACGTGCGGTACAGCGTCTGCTTGATCGCGAGCACGCGCGGGTCGGCCGCCGCCTGCTCGATGAACCGCTGCACGGAGGTGGAGAACGAGTCGTACGGGTGGTGCACCAGCACGTCGCCCTCGCGAAGGGTCGCGAAGATGCTCTTGGGCGTCTCGCGCTCGCCGAACGCCGGGTGCGTGGCGGGCACGAACGGCGCGTCCTTGAGCTGCTTGCGGTCGACGCTGTAGAGCTGCCACAGCGACGACAGGTCCAGCAGGCCCGGCACCTGGACGACGTCGTGCGGGTCGACCTCCAGCTCGCGCAGCAGCCGCTCCAGCATGTGCTCGGTCATGTCGTCGGCGATCTCCAGCCGCACCGGCGGGCCGAACCGGCGGCGGACCAGCTCCCGCTCCAGCGACTTCAGCAGGTCCTCGTCCTGGTCCTCCTCGACCTCCAGGTCCGCGTTGCGGGTGACCCGGAAGGCGTGGCACTCGATGACCTCCATGCCCGCGAACAGCTCGCCGAGGTGCGCGGCGATGAGTTCCTCCAGCGGCAGGAACGTCGCCGTCGGGCTGGAACGGTCCTGCTCGACGCGCACCAGGCGCGGCACGTTGTCCGGGACCTTGATGCGGGCGAACCGCTCCGCGCCGCCTTCGGGGTCGCGCACGGTCACGGCCAGGTTCAGCGACAGGCCGGAGATGTAGGGGAACGGGTGCGCCGCGTCCACCGCGAGCGGGGTGAGCACCGGGAACACCTGGTCGGTGAAGTAGTTGGACAGCCGCAGCTGCTCGAACTCGGTCAACTGGGCCCAGTTGACGATGGAGATCGCGTGCTTCTCCAGCTCCGGCTGCACGTGGTCGATGAACGCGCGGGCGTGCTGCTCGACCAGCTCCTGGGTGCGCTTGGCGATCGCGGCGAGCTGCTCGCGCGGGGTGAGGCCGTCGGCGCTGCGCACGGACAGGCCGGTCTCGTCGCGGCGCTTCAGGCCCGCCACCCGGACCATGTAGAACTCGTCCAGGTTCGAGGCGAAGATGGCGAGGAACTTGGCCCGCTCCAGCAGCGGCTGGGAGGCGTCCTCGGCGAGCGCGAGCACCCTGGCGTTGAAGTCCAGCCAGGACAGCTCCCGGTTGAAGTACCGGTCGTCGGGCAGGTCGGCCTGCGCCTCGGTCGCCGTGACGGCGGGCGGTGAGCTGGGGAACGAGCGCTGCGGCGGCTCCGGCGGGGTGGCGGCGCGGGTTCCGCCGCGTCGGACGGCCGGACGTGGGCGACGGCGGGGCGCGCTCGCGGAGGGTTGCGTCCGCGGCGTCCTCGTCCGTCGCTTGGGCGCGGGCTTCTCGGGGGTGTTGTCCGTGCTCACGAATGGCATTGTTCCTCACAATCGGCGGTCACGCGCCGATCGCAGCCGTCGATGAGATGAACTCCGCGTCACAGCGGACCGGGGTGGCGCGGGGTGCTGCGCGGGCGTCGCGCAGTGGGCCGTCGGGGGTGTTCCGAGGCGGTGGCGAAGGGTCGGGGTACCGCGCGCCGCGTGACCGAGTGTGGACGCGGAGCGCCGGGGCGGCAGCGCGCTCGGGGTGTCGAGCGGCGCGTCCCGAAGGGCGGACGCCGCACACCGGGCGGACGCGTCACAACGAGTGGCGGGTCACAGCGAGTGGCGGGTCACACCGGGCGACGGGCCGCCCGGACCGCGCCGTCGGGACCGCGGTCGAGGGTGACGCGCTGACCGGGCCGCAGCGACCGCCACCCGCCCTCGGCCACCGCGGCGGCGGGCACGTCGACCAGCACCCCGTCGTCGCGCAGCGCGGTCGCCGAGCCGTCGGGGTGGTGCGCGCTCACCGTCGCCTGCTCCGCCACGGCGGGCAACGGTAGCCGATCGGAGGTGGTGCCGCCGATCGCGGACCTGCCACGCTCCGCGATAGCCCCACTACCGGAAGGAGCGGCGGGCATGAGGGTTCTGGCAGGGGTGGTCGCCGGGGTGCTGCTCGGCTTCCTGGGCTGTGGCGGCGCGACGGCCGCGCCCGCTCCCGGCGCACCCGTCGGGCAGGACGCGCCGGCGCCGGCCGGTGCTCCGAGCGGCGGGCTCGCGCCGGCCGCGAAGAACGTCGAGCTGCGCAAGTCGATCCCGGAGACCGCGGGCGCGATCTCCATCAACTTCGCGCAGTACCGGCACCGCGACGTGATGTTCGTCAGCGGCACGTTCGGCCTCAAGACCTACGACGTGACGAACCAGGACGACCCGAAACTCCTGGACCACCTCACCAAGAAGGAGCTGGCGCTGCCCGGCGACGACCCGGAGCAGCGGTTCTGGGAGAACGAGGACGTCACCGTCGACCCCAAGCGCAAACTGGTGTTCCTGGCGCGGGAGCGCACCGCGTTCGGCAGGCAGCCGGGCAACGAGCGGCCGACCGGCGTCTACATCGTGTCGGCGGCCGACCCCGCCAACCTGGAGCTGCTGAACTTCGCGCAGATGGGCACCGGCCACATCACCACGTGCATCAACGACTGCACGTACCTGTGGACGACGGGCTACGACGGCACGCCGTCCAACGACCCGGACACCTACCGCCGGTCCGGCAAGGTGTTCGTGACCGACCTGCGCGACCCGCGCAACCCGAAGACCCTGACCACGTACGTCGACCTCAACCGCAACCAGGGCGAGACGCACATGACCCACGACGTCCAGGTGGACGGCGCGGGCATCGCGTGGGTGGCGGGCACCGGCGGCACCCGCGGCTACCACACGCGCGGCTGGCACCGCGACCCGTTGACGGGCAAGGTGCGCCAGGCGACGCCGTACGACCCGGTGCCGTACGCGGGTGGCGCGGCGCCGAAGCTGGACATGCCGACGTCGTTCTCGCACAACTCGTTCCGCCCGGTGGGCCGCACGCTGGCCGACGGGCCGAGGCCGACGCGGGAGCACCCGGCGGGCAGCCTCCTCCTCCACACCGAGGAGGCGTTCGGCTCGGCGACGTGCAAGGACCAGGGCCGGTTCGTGATCTCGTCGCTGGAGGGCTCGACCAACGGCGAGTCGTGGCGGGCCACGCCGGACAAGCCGTTCACCCTCAAGACGGTCGGCGTGTGGAGCCCGGACGACCAGGAGGGCACCGTGCCCGGCCCGGACGTGTTCTGCTCGGCGCACTACTTCGACGTGAAGCAGCGGATCGTCGCCTACTCGTGGTACGAGCAGGGGACGCGGTTCCTGGACATCACCGACCCGAAGAACCCGATCCAGGTGGCGTACTGGCGGCCGGAGGGCGCGGTGTCGTGGGCGCCGTACTTCCACCGCGACCGCGTGGTCGTGGCGGACTTCGGACGTGGCGTGGAGGTGCTGAAGCTCACCAAGGGCGCGTACGACGCCCAGGAGACGCACACGAACGTGACGCTGAAGACCTCGCCGTCGACGGAGTCGGCCAGGTCGACCGACGGACCGCGGAAGCGACTGCCGCTGGCCCCGGACCCGGACTACGGGTTCGCGTGCCCGATGCTGAGCGGTCGCGGCTGCGGTGACGGTTCGGCCTGCTGTTAGCGGACCCGCGGTCCGCCGACCCGGCGCCGGCCGACCGGCCCCGGACCGACCCGGCCATCGGCGGAGCCGGGTTCGGCGGGGCGGTCGGCCGGCGGACCGGTCGGTGCGGGGGCCCGGCGCCGTGCCCGGCCGGCGGCGGCGTCCGACGGCGGCGGCGTTCGGCCGGTGGTGAGTGCGGCCGGCGGCGGACCTCGCCGGCGGCTGACCCGGCCGGCGGCTGACCAGAGCGGCGGCCCTCATGGGCGGTGGTGAGCCCGCGCCCTGGCTCACCACCGCCCGGTGATCGGGGCCGACCGCCCGCCGGGCGCGGTGCCGGCGTCAGCAGACCGGGCTCAGCGCCTCGCACGTGCGCGGCCCCAGGCCGAGGCCCGCCGCCAGCTCCAGGTCGGCCGCCGTGTCCACGTCGTTGCGCAGCGACGGCCACGGCCCGACCAGCGCCACCGCGTCCCGCGCGTGCGCCTCCGCCGAACCCGTGCCGAACCTCGGGTCCAGGTCCCCGCCCGGCGCGGACAGCAGCAGCGTCGTCCCGGTGCCCTGCCGGTCCGGGCAGAACGACCGCCCCTCGGCCGCCGCCAGCGCCCGCGCCAGCTCGTCGGTCCGCAGCGCGGGCAGGTCGGCCTGCAACGCGCCCACCACCGAGCGCCGGTCCCGCCGCCGCAGCACGTCCGCCCCGAACCGCAGCGCCTCGTTCAGCCCCTCCGGCCCCGGCACCGAGGCCACGCCCATCGCCCGCAGCTCCGCCGCCACCGCCGGGTCCTCGGTGATGGCGAGCACCCCCCGCACGGCGGGCAGCGCGGCGGCGATGGTGTCCAGGGCGAACGCCAGCGCCAGCGCCGGCCGGTCGTCGGTCACCCCCACCAGCCGCGTCTTCGCCCGTTGCAGGGTCTTGACCGGCACCACGAGGTCCACGTCGGCACGCACACCGCCATACTCCCCGATGCGGCCGACCGGCACGCGGTCGAACCGCGACGCCGAGGCGGCGCGACCGGACACACCTCGACTGGACCTCCCGCGGGCCCGCGGGGAAGACTCCAGGCGCGAGCTGTGGGTGACGAGAGGGAGAACTGTGGCCAAGGAGAAGGGCGGCTTCTGGGTGGGGGTCGCCGCGGCGGTCTTCTACCCGGCCACCGCGCTGATGGCGCGGCGGCGCAACGAGGGCGCGGAGCGGATCCCCAAGACGGGTGGCGCGCTCCTCGTCATGAACCACGTGTCCCACCTGGACCCCGTCTACGACGCGGTGTTCACGCACAAGCAGGGCCGCGTGCCGCACTTCCTGGCCAAGCACAGCCTGTGGAACGTCCCCGTGCTCGGCACGGTCATCAAGGGCGCCCGGCAGATCCCCGTCTACCGGGGCACCGCCGACGCCCAGCAGAGCCTGCGTGCCGCGCACGAGGCCCTGGAGAACGGGCTGGTGGTCGTCATCTACCCGGAGGGCACCATCACCCGCGACCCGGACGGCTGGCCGATGGGCTCGCGCACCGGCGTGGCCAGGCTGGCGCTGGAGCACGACGTGCCGGTCATCCCGGCCGCCCGCTGGGGCACCCGCGACGTCTACGACCACTACCGGAAGAAGTTCCGCCCGTTCCCGCGCAAGACCGTGGTCACGAAGGTCGGCGAACCGGTCGACCTGTCGGCGTACCGGGGGCGACCGCAGACGCTCGGCCTGCTGCGCGAGGTGACCGACGTGCTCATGGGCGAGGTGAAGGACCTCCTCGCGGACATCCGCCAGGAGGCCGCGCCCGACGGCTTCTACTCGAAGAAGGGCTGACGTGGAGCGCGTCGCGGTGATGGGTGCGGGGTCGTGGGGCACGGCCTTCGCGAAGGTGCTGGCCGACTCGGGCACCGACGTGGTGCTGTGGGCGCGGCGGCCGGAGGTGGCCGACGAGATCACCCGGTCGCGGGTGAACTCCGGTTACCTGCCGACGACCGTGCTGCCACCGAACCTGGTGGCGACGGCGGACGCGGGCAAGGCGCTGGACGGCGCGCGGGCGGTGGTGCTGGGCGTGCCGAGCCAGACCCTGCGGGCCAACCTGGCCCGGTGGCGCTCGGCGCTGCCGCCGGACTCGACGCTGGTCAGCCTCGCCAAGGGCGTGGAGCTGGGCACGCTGAAGCGGATGAGCGAGGTGATCCGCGAGGTCGCCGAGGTGCCCGAGGACCGGGTCGCGGTGGTGTCCGGGCCGAACCTGGCCAAGGAGATCGCGGCCGAGCAGCCGACCGCGACCGTGATCGCGTGCACCGACCACGACCGGGCGGTGGAGCTCCAGCACGCGTGCTCGAACGCGTACTTCCGGCCCTACACCAACGTGGACGTGGTCGGCTGCGAACTCGGCGGCGCGTGCAAGAACGTCATCGCGCTCGCGTGCGGCATGGCGGCCGGGCTCGGCTTCGGCGACAACACGATGGCGTCGATCATCACGCGCGGGTTGGCGGAGACGGCGCGGCTGGGCGCGGCGCTGGGCGCGGACCCGCTGACGCTGGCCGGCCTCGCCGGGCTGGGCGACCTGGTGGCGACCTGCGCGTCGCCGCTGTCGCGGAACCGGTCGTTCGGTGAGCGGCTGGGCCGGGGCGACACCGTGGCGCGGGCGCAGGAGGCCGCGCACGGCCAGGTCGCCGAGGGCGTCAAGTCGTGCTCGTCGATCCGGGAGCTCGCCGCGCGGATCGGCGTGGACATGCCGATCACCGACGGCGTGCACCGGGTGTGCCACGAGGGGTTGGACCCGCGCGCGCTGACGGCGGCGCTGCTGGAGCGCGAGCGGAAGGCGGAGCGGCAGTGACCGGGGACCTGGGCGACGGCACGCGGGTCGTGCACTCGACGCCGGCCGCGGTCGGCGAGCCGTTCCTGGCGGGACCGGTGTTCGCGTCGGCCTACCACCTGGGCGGCGACGACACCTACGGCCGGCCGCACAACCCGACGTGGCGAGCGCTGGAGACCGCGCTGGGCGACCTGGACGGCGGCACGGCCGTGCTGTTCCCGTCCGGGATGGCGGCGGTCTCCGCGCTGCTGCGCGAGGTGCTGTCGCCCGGCGACACCGTGGTGCTGCCCGGCGACGGGTACTTCCTGACCCGGACGCTGGTGGCCGGGATGCCGGTCGAGGTGGTCGAGGCGCCCACGGCGGGGCCGTACCCGTCGTTCGACGGGGTGCGGCTGGTGCTGGTGGAGTCGCCGTCCAACCCCGGCCTGGACGTGTGCGACATCGCCGCGCTGGCCGGTGCGGCGCACGCGGCCGGCGCGCTGCTGGCGGTGGACAACACGACCGCGACACCGCTGGGGCAGCGGCCACTGGCGCTGGGCGCGGACGTCGTGGTGTGCAGCGACACGAAGGCCGTCGCCGGGCACAGCGACGTGCTGCTCGGCCACGTGTCCACGGTGGACGAGGGCCTGGCGGAGCGGCTGCGCACGGCCCGGACGGTCGGTGGCGCGATCCCCGGTCCGTTCGAGGCGTGGCTGGCGCACCGGGGGCTGGGCACGCTGGACCTGCGGCTGGCGAGGCAGGCGGAGAACGCGGCGGCGCTGTACGAGGCGTTGCGGGGGCACCCGGCGGTGTCGGGGCTGCGGTGGCCCGGCGCGGCGGACGACCCGGCGCACGCCCTGGCGTCCCGGCAGATGCGGCGGTTCGGCGGGGTGCTGACGTTCGAGCTGCGGGACGCCGCGGCGGTGGAGCGCTTCCTGGAGCGGTCCGCGCTGGTCGCGCCCGCCACGAGTTTCGGCGGCCTGCACACGACGGCGGACCGGCGCGCCCAGTGGGGCGACCCGGTGCCGGAGGGGCTGGTCCGCCTGTCGGCCGGGTGCGAGGACGCGGCCGACCTCGTGGCCGACGTGCTGGGGGCGCTTTAGCGGGCCACCGACGCTACGGCTGTCGCTGATCGCTGCCTGACTGGTGTCCCGTCGGTTCTTGGAGCAACGGGACCACGGCAGGGTGAGCACGGAGTGCGCGTGCCTGGAAGGCTGCCAGGTCTTGGACGGTCGTCGGGGACGCTACGCAAGACGACCACCCCATCGCCTGGGTACGAATCCGCTGTTCGGATCTCCCGTCTGTTCGGCCATCAGTGGCCGCGACCTGGTCGCTGCGGGCCAGAGTCGGAACCCACGGGGGATCGGTGCGGCGGATTCGTACTCAGGCGAGGGGGTGGTCCAGTTGCGTGGCGTTCCCGACGACCGTCCAGGACTTGCGTGGCTTCCGGGTGCGTTGAGTCCGTGGTGTCCCTGCTGTGGTGGCGTTGCGTTGAAAACCTGAAGGGCTTCAGTCTCGGGGGATGGGTGTCGTGCTCCTGTGGCTCCCGGTTCGCGGCTTCGCGCTTCTTGGTTTTGGAGCAACGGAACCACGGCAGGGTGAGCACGGAGTGCGCGTGCCTGGAAGGCTGCCGGGTCTTGGACGGTCGTCGGGGACGCTACGCAAGACGACCACCCCCTCGCCTGGATACGAATCCGCCGTTCGGATCTCCCGTCTGTTCGGCCATCAGTGGCCGCGACCTGGTCGCTGCGGGCCAGAGTCAGCACCCACGGGGGATCGGCGCGGCGGATTCGTACTCAGGCGAGGGGGTGGTCCGGTTGCGTGGCGTTCCCGACGACCGTCCAGGACTTGCGTGGCTTCCGGGCGCGTTGAGTCCGTGGTGTCCCTGCTGTGGTGGCGTTGCTTTGAAAACCTGAAGGGCTTCAGCTCTGGAGGGGTGCAGGGCTTCAGCCCCAGGGGTCGAGAGCTTTGCATCTTGTGTGGTCGCACTGGTGGGTGAAAGGCGTTCCAGTTCGTGGGACGCGGTTGCCGGGTCGCGGTGTCGCTGCCAGGCTCGTCGCCATGTCCTTCCGCGCCATGATCGACGGGCGGGGTCACATCGACCTCCGCCTGGTCGCCAGCGCGCTCTGTCCTTCCCGGTGACCCTTCCGCGTCCCGCGCGGGCCCGTGACGCCCGCACCGCACCGTCCCGAGAAGGAACCATGTTCGCCGTTCCGGAGAACACGATCGCCCTGCCCCAGTCGCACGCCGCGCTGCACCCCGTGCGGATCGCGCTCGACGTGGCGGCGCGGCGCGAGCGCTGGGCCCACCTGCTGCGCTACGACCCCGACGAGCGCTTCTCCGCCCTGGTGGAGAAGACCGCCGAGCAGGAGGTCTGGCTGCTGGGCTGGCTGCCCGGCCAGCACACCGACCTGCACGACCACGGCCCGACCACCGGCGCGTTCACGCTGGTCAGCGGTTCGCTCACGGAGATCGTCACGGCCGGCCGCCGCCAGGTGCTGCACCACCTGGTGGCTGGCCAGTCGCGGGTGTTCGGCCCCGACTACGTGCACCAGGTGCGCAACGACGGACCGGACCCCGCCATCACGATCCACGTGTACCGCGACGGCGGGCGCACCCTGCGCCCGTTCCGGTTCGACCCGGTGGCGGGGGCTAGTCCCGCCCCGTGACGTGCTCGGGCACGGCCCACTCGCCGACCAGCAGCGGGTCCGGCTCCGGCTCGCCCCAGTGCGTGCGCAGCGGCAGCACGCCGGCCCACCGGGCGTTGGCGGCGACGTCCTCGTCCTCGTCGCCGGGCGGGCCGCTGCGGATCTTCACGGACGCCTCGGTCAGGTCGAGCGCGAGCACCGACGTGGCGGCCAGCTCCTTGGCCGTGGGCGGGCGGGCGTAGTCCCAGGAGCCGGGCGCGATGTGCTCGGTGAGCACCTTCAGCGCGTGCGCCTTGCGCTCCGGGTCGGTGACGGGTACCGCGGTGCCGTGGACCACGGCCGAGCGGTAGTTCATGGAGTGGTCGAACACCGAGCGCGCGTAGACCACGCCGTCGACCAGGGTCACGGCCACGCACACCGGGACGCCGGTGGCGGCCTCGCGCAGGCTGCGCGCGCCGGTGGAGCCGTGCAGGAAGATGGTGTCGCCGTCGCGGCCGAACCCGGTCGGCAGGACCAGCGGCGCGCCGTCCACCACCACGGCGAGGTGGCACACCAGGGCGGCGTCGAGCACGGCGTGCAGGGCTTCCCGTTCGGTGACGGCGCGGTGCTTGCCCCGGTTGATGGTGCTGCGAGGCGTCGGTGACAACGTCATGGGTGCAGCATCAGGGGTAAAGTGGCCCTCTACAAGAGCCAATTCACCGGTAACCGGGGAGGCCACTTTGTCCGAGACCGCGTTGCCCGTGACGCTGGACCGCGACTCCGCCGAGCCGTTGGCCGTGCAGCTCGCGGAGGCGCTGCGGGCGGCGGCGGCCGACGGGCGGCTGCGCAGCGGCGACCGGCTGCCCTCCACCCGCGCGCTGGCCGCGCGGCTGGGCGTCAGCCGGACCGTCACGGCGGCGGCCTACGAGCAGTTGCACGCCGAGGGCTGGATCGCCGGCAGGCACGGCTCGGGCACCTACGTGACGACCACGCCGCCCGGCTCGCTCAAGGGCCGGTCCCGACGCGCGCCCGCCCCCGAACCGGCGCCGGACGTCGTCGACTTCGCGCCCGGCGCGCCGTGGGCGGAGGGCCTGGACCGCGCGGCCTGGCGGCGGGCCTGGCGCGCGGCGGCGGACTCCCTGCCGCTGTTCCGGCCCCAGCGCGGCGGCCTGCCCGAGTACCGGGCCGTCGTCGCCGAGCACCTGCTGCGGCACCGCGGGTTGGCGGTGCGGGGCGGGCTGCGGGCGGAGCTGGTGCTCGCGACCGGCGGCACCACGGCGGCGCTGGTGGAGCTGGCGGCGGCGGTGCTCGAACCCGGCGACGTGGTGGCCGTGGAGGAACCCGGCTACCAGCGGGCCGTCGGCGCGCTGCGGTCCGCCCGGATCAAGGTCGTGCAGGCGCCCGTGGACGAGGAGGGGCTGCTGGTCGACGGCGTGCCCGACGGGGTCCGCGCCGTCTACTGCTCGCCGGCGCACCAGTACCCGATGGGCGGCCGGATGTCGGCCGCGCGGCGCGTCGCCCTCGTGGAGCGCGCCCGGCGGGAGGGCTGGCTGGTCGTGGAGGACGACTACGACGGCGAGCTGCGCTACGACGTCGCACCGCTGCCGCTGCTCGCCGCCCTCGCCCCGGACGTGGTGGTGCACCTCGGCACCACGAGCAAGATCCTCACCCCGACGCTGGGCGCGGGCTGGATGGTCGCGCCCGAGCCGATCGCGGCCGAGGTCCTCGCGCACCGCGACCGCACCGGCACCAGCCCGTCCGCGGCCGGGCAGCGGGTGCTGGTCGAGCTCGCCCGCACCGGCGACCTGGGGCGGCACCTGCGCAAGCTGCGGCGGGAGCTGTCCGAGCGGCGGGCGGCGGTGGTGTCGGCGTTCGCCGCCGCCGGCGTCTCCGTGCTCGGCGACGACGCCGGCGCGCACGTGGTCGTCCCGCTGCCGGACGCGCGGGCGGAACGGGACCTCCTGGTCGCGGCCGAGGCGCGCGGGCTGCGGCTGGACGGCCTCGCCCGGCACCACGCCGGCCGGCCGAGGGTGTTCGGCGTCGCCATCGGGTACGGCGCCTGCTCGCGGGAGCAGCTGACCGCCGCCCTGCCGGTGCTCGTCGACCTCCTGCGCGCCGTCTGAGCAGCCCGTTGTCGCGTCCGGGTAGGGTCGCTGACCATGACACGACGCAAGACCAGGGTCGCCGTGGTGTTCGGCGGGCGCAGCAGCGAGCACCGGGTGTCCTGCCTCTCCGCCGGCAGCGTCCTGGCGCACCTGGACCGGGACCGGTTCGACGTGGTGCCGGTCGGCATCACCCACGACGAGGGCCGGTGGGTGATCGGCGCGGACGACACCAGGGCGCTGCGGGCGCGGGACCGGCAGCTGCCGTCGGTCAGCTCGCTCGTGCCCGTGTCGGGCGGCGAGCTGACGCCGGTCGCGCCGGACGAGGTGCTCGGCGAGGTCGACGTCGTGTTCCCGGTGCTGCACGGCGCCTGGGGCGAGGACGGCACCATCCAGGGCCTGCTGGAGCTGGCGTCCATCCCGTACGTCGGTCCGGGCGTGCTGGCGTCGGCGGTCGCGATGGACAAGGAGTTCACCAAGCGCCTGCTGCGGGGCGCCGGCCTGCCCGTCGGCGAGTACGCGATCCTGCACCGCGGCGACGAGACGGTGTCCGAGCGCGACCGCGAGCGGCTGGGCCTGCCGGTGTTCGTGAAGCCGGCGCGGGCCGGTTCGTCGGTCGGCATCTCCAAGGTCGTGGACTGGTCGCACCTGGACAGCGCGATCGCGTTGGCCCGCAAGACCGACCCCAAGGTGATCGTCGAGGCCGCGGTGTCCGGCCGCGAGGTCGAGTGCGGCGTGCTGGAGTTCCCCGACGGCCGGGTGGCGGCCTCGCTGCCCGCCGAGCTGCGGGTCGTCGGCGGCGCGGTCGACTGGTACGACTTCGACGCCAAGTACCTCGACGACGTCTGCGAGTTCGACATCCCGGCCAAGTTGGACGACCGGGTGGCGGAGGAGCTGCGCGCGATGGCCGTCACGGCGTTCCGCGCGCTGGACTGCCAGGGCCTGGCGCGGGTCGACTTCTTCGTCACGGACTACGACGAGCTGGTGGTCAACGAGGTCAACACCATGCCGGGGTTCACGCCGATCTCCATGTACCCGCGGATGTGGGCCGAGACGGGCGTGGACTACCCCACCCTGCTGACCACGCTGATCGAGACGGCGCTGGCGCGGGGTACGGGCCTGCGCTGAGCCCCGCGCCCGGTCGGCGCGGCGGCTCAGCTCCCCGTGTCGACCGGGACGGCGGACAGGGTGTCGCGGATCGCCGCCGAGACGTCCTGGAGCGGCCCGGTGCCGGCGTCCGACGGGATCGTCAGCGCCACGTAGGCGGGCCGGTCCACCACGTACCAGGTCGCCTGGTCACCCTCGGCGATCTCCAGCCACTGCACGTCGGAGACGACCCGGAGCTGTGACGTCGGCGTCAGCGCGACCGGCCGGTCCAGGCCGCAGCGCAGCACGACGGGGTCGTGCTCGGCGTCGCCCCACGCCAGCGCGCCCGCCGGCGCGGGCGCGGCGAGTTCGCGGCGGGGCAGCGCCGCCCCCTTCGAGAGCAGCTGCGCGGGCAGCGCGCCCAGCAGCGACCGGCACTCCGCGCCCTCGGCGGCGGGCGCGGGCACCGGCACGAGGGCGAGCGGACCCGAGCGGTCGGGTCCGGCGTCCACCGGGCCCGCCGCCCGGTCGTCCGCCCCGAGGAGCAGGCCCGCCGCGGCCACGCCCGCCGCGAGCAGCAGCGGCAGGCCGACGGCGAGCCCGAGCAGCGCCTTGGGGAGCAGGGGGGTGGGTTCCGAGTCCTGTGCCACCCGGTTATGACAGCACGGCGCTAGAGGTGCACCACCGGGCAGGTCAGTGTTCGGGTGATGCCCTCGACGTTCTGGATGCGGGCGACCACGAGGTGCCCCAGCTGGTCGACCGTGTCCGCCTCCGCGCGCACGATGACGTCGTACGGGCCGGTGACGTCTTCGGCAGTGGCCACGCCGGGGATGCCGGAGATCTCAGCCGCGACGGCGGCTGCCTTTCCGACCTCGGTCTGGATGAGGATGTATGCGTGCACCACGGCGTGCCCCTTCGTCGCGACAGGTGAGGTCGGGGTAGGAACGTGGTCAGCAACGTACCCCAGTCGGGGTTCCGAATGCTCAGAACGGGAGGCAATCTTGCGTCCGGAGCCGCCGCGGAACGCGGACACGGTCGCTGAAGTGGGTGAGTTCGGTCTCATCCGCCGGGTGACGGCAGGTCGGACGCAGCCGCCCACCACCCTGCTCGGGCCCGGTGACGACGCGGCTGTCGTGGCCGCGCCCGACGGGCGGGTCGTCGCCTCCACCGACGTGCTCGTCGAAGGTGTCCACTTCAGACTCGACTGGTCGTCTCCCGAGCAGGTCGGCCGCAAGGCGGCGGCCGTGAACCTGGCCGACGTGGCCGCGATGGGCGCGCGGCCGACGGCCCTGCTGATCGGCCTGGCCTGCCCGTCCGACACGCCGTCCGCGCTCGTCGAGGGCCTCACCGCCGGGCTGTGGCAGGAGGCGGCCGTCGCGGGCGCGGGCGTCGTGGGCGGCGACATGGTGTCCTCCGCGACACTGGTGATCTCCGTTACGGCGCTCGGCGACCTCGGCGGGATGGAGCCGGTCACCCGTTCGGGAGCCCAAGTGGGTGATGTCGTGGCCGTGTGCGGGCGGCTGGGCTGGGCGGCGGGCGGGCTGGCCGTGCTGGGCCGCGGCTTCCGGTCGCCGGTGGCCGTCGTGGGCGCGCAGCGGAACCCCGAACCCCCTTACGCCGCAGGGCCGCAGGCCGCCGCGGCGGGCGCGACGGCGATGGTCGACGTGTCGGACGGCCTGCTGGCCGACCTGGGGCACATCGCGGAGGAGTCGGGCATCGGCATCGACATCCGCACCGAGCTGTTGGAGGTGCACCCGCGCCTGCTGGACGTGGCGTCCGCGCTGGGCGCGGACGCGCGGCACTGGGTGCTGACCGGTGGCGAGGACCACGCGCTGGCGGCGACGTTCCCGGAGCCGGCCGCCGTGCCCGAGGGGTGGCGCACCATCGGCACGGTCCGGCACGGCAGCGGGGTGACGGTGGACGGCCGGGCGTACGAGAAGCCTCCTGGCTGGGAGCACTGGCGGTAGGTAATCTCGGTCGCGTGGAACTGTGCACGCGGGCGTATGGCCATCCGGACGCCGTCCGGCTGATCGCCCGGCTCCAGCAGGTCTTCGTGGTCCGGTACGGCGACGAGGACGTGACGCCCGTCGACCCGGCGCAGTTCGCCGCGCCGCGCGGCCACTTCGTCGTCGGCTACCTCGACCGCGAGCCGGTCGCCTGCGGCGGGTGGCGGGCCCACGACGTGGCCGTCGACTCGATCCGGCCCGGCGACGCGGAGATCAAGCGCATGTACACGGTGGACTCGGTGCGCGGCAAGGGGTTCGCGCGGGTCGTGCTGGCGGGCCTCGAGTCGGCGGCGCGGGCCGCGGGCCGCACCCGCATGGTGCTGGAGACGGGGACGCGCCAGCCGGAGGCGATCGGGCTCTACGAGTCGAGCGGGTACCGGCCCATCGACAACTTCGGCGTGTACCGGCACCACCCGGACAGCCTCTGCTACGCGAAGGAACTCTAGGGGGCGCGGCGGTGGCGATCTACGCGTTGGGCGACCACGAGCCGGTGATCCACCCGGACGCCTACGTGCACCCGGACGCGACGGTGATCGGCGACGTCCACCTGCACGCGCACGCGTCGGTGTGGCCGCAGGCGGTGCTGCGCGGCGACTCCGGGCGCATCGAGGTCGGTGCCCGGACGTCCGTCCAGGACGGCACGGTCGTCCACTGCACCGAGGTCCACCCCGTGCGGATCGGCGCGGAGTGCGTGATCGGCCACAACGTCCACATCGAAGGGGCGACCATCGCCGACCACTGCCTCATCGCGTCCGGCTCGGTGGTCCTCAACGGCGCGGTGGTGGAGACCGGCGCGGTCGTCGGCGCGGGCGCGGTCGTCTCCTTCGACGGCCACGTGCCCGCCCGGTCGATGGCGCTGGGCGTGCCCGCGAAGGTCCGCGAGGGCCACGTGGTGCCCGAGGGCGCGTGGCAGTTCGTGGTCGCCAAGTACGTGGACAACATCGCGACCTACCGCAAGGCGCTCCGCCGCCTCGACTGAGATGCCCACCACGCGGGCCTGCGTCACACCGACTGGGATAGGGTCCTCCGCCGTGGCACGTCCTCTTGAGGAAATCGTGGAAGCCGGCTGGGCGCGGGCACTGGCCCCGGTAGCCGATCAGATCGCCCGGATGGGGGAGTTCCTGCGCGCGGAGGTCGCCGCCGGGCGCACCTACCTGCCGGCCGGGGAGAACGTGCTGCGGGCGTTCCAGCAGCCGTTCCACGGCGTGCGGGTGCTCATCGTCGGCCAGGACCCGTACCCGACACCCGGCCATGCGGTCGGCCTGAGCTTCTCGGTGTCGCCGGAGACCCGGCCGATCCCCAAGAGCCTGATCAACATCTACCGGGAGTACATGGACGACCTGGGGCACCCCAAGCCGTCCAACGGCGACCTCACCCCCTGGACCGAGCAGGGCGTGCTGCTGCTCAACCGGGCGCTGACGGTCCAGCCCGGCAAGTCGAACTCCCACCAGGGCAAGGGCTGGGAGCCGATCACCGAGCAGGCGATCAAGGCGCTGGCGGCGCGCGAGGAGCCGCTGGTGGCCATCCTGTGGGGCCGCAACGCGCGCAACCTCAAGCCGCTGCTCGCGCCGTACCCGTGCGTGGAATCGGCCCACCCGTCGCCGCTGTCGGCGGGCGCGGGCTTCTTCGGCTCACGCCCGTTCAGCAAGGCCAACGCGCTGCTGGTCCAGCAGGGCGCGGAGCCGATCGACTGGAAGCTGCCCTAGCCCTCGCGCCCGTCCCCGGTCGGCCACCCGGTCGGCCGGGCGGGCCACTCCCCACCGCCCGAGGCGCGCGGGGTGGCACGGCTCACCGCCGGCGTCGCTCCGGGTGCCGCCCGTGCGCGGTACGGGCGGCGGTGCGGTACGGGCAGCGGTGCGGTACGGGCAGCGGTGCGGTACGGACGTCGGGGCCGCGGACGCGCGAAGACCCCCAGGACGCGTCCTGGGGGTCTTCGGCAACGCTCGGACGCGGTCTCAGCCGCGAACCACCTTGCCCGCCTTGAGGCAGGAGGTGCACACGTTCAGCCGCTGGCGCTGCGAAGACGAGACCTTCGCGCGCACGGTCTGGATGTTCGGGTTCCACCGGCGGTTGGTGCGCCGGTGGGAGTGCGAGACCGACTTGCCGAAGCCCGGCCCCTTGCCACAGACGTCGCACACGGCAGCCACGTCAGCCACTCCTTAAGGTTTATCCAGCGGTACTCACGCCCCGGCGGGCGCGCAAGCGTGCACAAGCCTCAGCCGGGCATGGCAACCCAGACAGGGTAGCAATGGCCGGCTCCCCCACCAAACCGGGTCGAATACCCTCCTCGCCATGCAGGTTCTCGATGCGGTCGCGGTGCGCCGGTGGGCGGACGCCTGCGTCCGCTCCCTGGATGCGAACCGCGACGACATCGACCGCATCAACGTCTTCCCGGTGCCCGACGGCGACACCGGGACGAACCTCTCGCAGACCATGCGGTCCGCGCAGGACTCCCTGCTCCGCACCCGCGCCGACTCGGCAGGCCAGGCGCTGGCCGCGCTCGCGCGCGGCGCGCTGGCGGGCGCGCGGGGCAACTCGGGGGTGATCCTGTCCCAGGTGCTCCGGGGCCTGGCGGAAGCCGCGCAAGGCGCGTCCACGGCGGGCGGCCAGGCGATGCGCGCCGCGCTGCGCCGCGCCGACGAACTCGCCACCGCCGCCGTCTCCCGGCCGGTGCCCGGCACGGTGCTGACCGTGCTGCACGCCGCCGCCGAGGCCGCCCGCGACTGCCCCTCCGACGAGCTGGACGCGGTGGTCACCGCCGCCGCGGGCGCCGGCGCGCGGGCGTTGGCCGACACGCCGCGCCAGCTCGCCGTCCTGGCCAAGGCGGGCGTGGTGGACGCGGGCGCGAAGGGCCTCGTCGTGCTGCTGGACGCGCTGGTCGCGGTGATCACCGGCCAGGCGGTGGAACCGCCGCCCGCCGCCGCGCCGCCCCGCCCGCCCGAGTCGCTGACCACCGCGCGGGAGGCCGGGTCCGCCGAGTACGAGTACGAGGTCATGTACCTGCTCGACGGCACGCCCGACGCCGAGCGCCTCAAGCGGCGGCTCGGCGCGCTGGGCGACTGCGTCTCCGTGGTCGGCGACGGCATGGGCGGCTGGACGGTGCACGTCCACTGCAACGACATCGGCGCGGCCGTCGAGGCGGGCATCGCCGAGGGGCGTCCGCACCGGATCACGGTGGCGCGGTTCGCCGACCAGATCGCCGCCCAGGCGCCCCGGTTCGTGCGGGACCGCGCGGTGGTGGTGCTCGTCGAGGGCGACGGCGCCCGCGAGCTGTTCCGGTCCGAGGGCGCGGTGGTGGCCGGGCCGACCGACGACGTCGCCGACCTGCTCGCGGTGGTCGTGAGCACCCGCGCCCGGCACGTGACGCTGCTGCCCGGCGACCCCGACCTGCGGGAACCGCTGGCGGAGGTGGTCGCCCAGGCCGCCGAGGCCGGGCAGGACGTGGTCGTGGTGCCGACGTTCTCCCCGGTGCAGGCGCTGTCCGCGCTGGCCGTGCACGACCCGTCGCGGCGGGCGGGCGACGACGTGGTGGCGATGGCCGAGGCCGCCGCCGCGACCAGGCGGGGCGAGGTCAGGGTGTCCGAGCGGGAGGCGATCACGTGGGTCGGCCCGTGCCGGCCCGGCGACCTGCTGGGGATGCTGGACGGCGAGGTCCTGTTGATCGAGCCCGGCCCGGCCGACGTGGCGGCGCTGGCGTGCCGGCTGGTGGACCGGATGCTCGCGGGTGGAGGGGAGCTGGTGACGGTGCTGCTCGGGGAGGACGCGCCCGACGGGCTCGCGGACGAGGTGGAGCACCACCTCCGCGTGACCCACCCGGAGGTGGAGATGGCGGCGTATCCGGGCGGTCAGCCCGGCGCCGTGCTCGTTGTCGGTGTCGAGTAGTTGAATAGGCCGGGATGACGACCTTCGACGACAAGCTGGTGTCGGTGCTCGGGAAGAAGAGCGCCGACGCGCTGGCGGCCGGGCTCGGCCTGACCACGGTCGGCGACCTGCTGCGGCACTACCCGCGCCGGTACGACGAGCGCGGCAAGCTCACCGAGATCAAGGGCCTGGAGCTGGGCGAGCACGCCACCGTGCAGGCGCGCGTGAAGAGCGCCCGCCAGCGGCGGATGAAGAGCCGCAGCGGCGAGCTGCTGGAGGCGGTGATCACCGACGGCTCGTCCGACCTGCACCTGGTGTTCTTCGGGCGCGGCTCGCGCAAGGTCGAGCGGGAGCTGCTGCCCGGCCGCGAGGCGATGTTCGCGGGCAAGGTCGGCATGTTCAACGGCAAGCTCCAGCTCGCCCACCCGGACTACCAGGTGCTCGACGACGTCGGTGACGAGGCGGCGGCCAGGTTCGCCGGTGCGTTCATCCCGGTGTACCCGGCGGCGCAGGGCATCCAGTCCTGGCACGTGTCCAACTGCGTGGAGCAGGTGCTCGCGGTGTGGGACGGCGTGGCCGAGGACCCGCTGCCCGCCGACCTGCGCGAGGAGCGCGGGCTGGTGCCACTGGAGAAGGCGCTGCGCGACATCCACCGGCCCGACGGGTGGGCGGCGATCGCCGTGGCGCAGCAGCGGCTCAAGTGGGACGAGGCGATGGCCGTGCAGCTCGCCCTGGCGCAGCGCCGCCGGTCCGCGACGGCCCGCCCCGCGCCCGCGTGCCCGCCGAAGCGGGGCCTGGTGGGCGACGCGTTCGACGCGCGGCTGCCGTTCGAGCTGACCGCCGGGCAGCGGGAGGTGGGCGAGCGGATCGCCCGCGACCTGTCCGGCGAGCACCCGATGAACCGGCTGCTGCAGGGCGAGGTGGGCTCGGGCAAGGCGCAGCCGCTGGACGCGCTGGTGCTCACCCCCGGCGGGTTCGTGCCGATGGGCGAGCTGCGGCTCGGCGACGAGGTCGTCTCGGCGGACGGCACGGCGACCACGGTGACCGGCGTGTTCCCGCAGGGGGAGCGCGAGGTGTTCCGGGTGGTGCTGTCCGACGGCAAGTCCGTCGAGTGCGACCTGGAGCACCTGTGGGCCACGCACGGCGGCGAGGTGCGGACCCTGCGGGAGATCCGGGACGACCTGCTGGCGAATGGCGACCCGTTCCGGTGGCGGCTGCCGATGGTCGTCGCGCCGGACCTGGACTGCGTGGACCTCGCGCCGGTCAAGGAGCGGCACGAGCTGTTGCAGGGCCTGCTGACCACCGGCGGGTCGTGCGACGGGCTGGACGTGGTGTTCCGCACCGAGTCCACGCACCTGGCCGAGTACGTGAGCGAGCTGGCGGAGTCGCTGGGCGGCACCGGCGTCGTGCGCTACGGCTACGAGCAGCACGAGGTGTTCGTCCGGCTGCCCGAGGAGTTCCCGCCGTTCCGGGACGCGCTGGACCGCACCGCGTCGCCCGCCCGGTACGTCGAGCGGGTCGAGTTCGTGGGCGTGAAGCCGGTGCAGTGCATCTCGGTCGCCCACCCGTCCCAGCTGTACGTGACGGACCACTTCATCGTCACGCACAACACGATGGTGGCGCTGCGCGCGATGCTCCAGGTCGTGGACGCCGGCCGGCAGGCCGCGATGCTCGCGCCGACGGAGGTGCTGGCCGCGCAGCACGCGCGGTCCCTGCGCGACCTGCTCGGCGACCTGGGGCAGGCGGGCGAGCTGGGCGGCGCCGAGCACGCCACCAGGGTCACGCTGCTGACCGGCTCGATGGGCGCGGCGCAGCGCAAGAAGGCGCTGCTGGAGATCGTGACCGGCGAGGCGGGCATCGTCGTGGGCACGCACGCGCTGATCCAGGACAAGGTCGAGTTCGCGGACCTGGGGCTGGTCGTGGTGGACGAGCAGCACCGGTTCGGCGTCGAGCAGCGGGCGGCGCTGAGCGGCCGGTCCGGCGGCTCCACGCCGCACGTGCTGGTGATGACCGCGACCCCGATCCCCCGGACGGTGGCCATGACGGTCTACGGCGACCTGGAGGTCTCGGCGCTGCGCGAGCTGCCGGGTGGCCGGTCGCCGATCAGCACGTCCGTCGTGCCGGTGGCGGAGAAGCCCGCCTGGCTGGACCGGGCCTGGCAGCGCATCCACGAGGAGGTCCGCAAGGGCCACCAGGCGTACGTGGTGTGCCCGCGCATCGGCGACGGCGAGGCCGAGGAGGCGTCCGGCGACGAGCCCCCGAAGGAGGACGCGTCCGACCGCCGTCCGCCGCTCGCGGTCGTGGACGTGGCGCAGCGCTTGGCCGAGGGGCCGCTGCGTGGCCTGCGGGTCGACGTCCTGCACGGCCGGATGCCGCCCGAGGACAAGGACGCCGTGATGCGGGCGTTCGCGGCGAACGAGGTCCAGGTCCTGGTCGCCACGACGGTGGTCGAGGTGGGCGTGAACGTCCCGAACGCGACCGTCATGGTGATCATGGACGCGGACCGGTTCGGCGTCAGCCAGCTGCACCAGCTGCGCGGTCGCGTGGGCCGGGGCAGCGCGCCGGGCCTGTGCCTGCTGGTGACGGAGATGCCCGAGGGCACGTCGACGATGGGTCGGCTCCGGGCCGTCGAGTCCACGCTCGACGGTTTCGAGCTGGCCCAGCTGGACCTGGAGCTGCGGCGCGAGGGCGACATCCTGGGCTCGGCGCAGTCGGGCACGCGGTCCGGCCTGAAGATGTTGTCGTTGCTGCGCGACGAGGACGTGATCGCGGAGGCGCGCCTGGTGGCGTCCCGAGTGGTCGACGCGGACCCGGAACTGGCGGCACACCCCGGCCTGGCGTCACTGGTGGCCGGCCTGCTGGACGAGGAACGGGCGGAATACCTGGAGAAGGCGTAGATGCGCGAGCCGTCGGCAGTCGACACCGCGGGCACCCCCGCTACCCAACCGTCCCCGGCCGACGAGCAGCCGGCCCGCGCGCCGGACGAGCCGTCCACACCCCCGCCGCACGGCACACCGGCCGCGGAGCCCGGCCCGACGACCGAGCCGTCCGGCGGTGACCCGGCCTGCGGTGACCCGAGCGGCGGTGGTCCGAGTAGCGGTGGTCCGAGCGGCGGTGATCCGAGTGGCGAGCCGGCCGGCGGTGATCCGAGTGGCGAGCCGGCCGGTGGTGATCCGGGTCGCGGTGATCCGGCCGGCGGCGGTTCGGGCGATGATGGTCCGGGCGGCGGGTCGGTTGGTCGCGGGTCGGGTGTCGATCGGGGCGGTCGCGTGCCGGGTGGGCGGGTACCGGGTGGCCGTGGGTCGCTTGGCCGTGGGTCGGCTGGCCGTGGGTCGCTTGGTCGTGGGTCGGGTGGTCGTGGGTCGGGCGTCGGGTCGGCGGATCGCGAGTCGCGTGACCTGGCGGTGGCTCGGGCGCGGGCCGAGGTGCGGGAGCTGATGGCCGCCCGTCCCGACGTGCGGGAGATGGTCGTCCGGTCGTTGCTGCCGTCGTGGCTGTCCACCCGGTACCTGGGGTCGCTCAAGGCGTCGGGCGGGCTGATGCTGCTCGGCGCGCTCGGCTCGGCGGTGGCGAACGCGGGCGCGCCCTGGATCTTCCACCTGGTCGACGTGCTGCTGCTCGTGCTCGGTGCGGGCACGGTGTGGTCGGTGTACGGCCAGATCTCGATGCGCCGCATCGAGGCGACCCGGCTCCGCGTGCACGGGCCGGACGAGTGCGACACCGTCGCCGACGCCGGCGTGCGGCTCGTGACGCGGCCACCGTGGCGGGACGTCGTGGGCCGGCTGTTCGACCTGCTGGTGCTCGCCCTGCCGGTGGTGGTGGCGGCACGGGCGTGGTCGGACGGCGGGTGGGTGGTGCGCGTCGCCGCCGTGCTCACGGTCGGCTGCGTGGTGGCCGGCTCGGCGTTCCTCGTGCACTCGGCTCGGACGGCCGGCCAGTGGCGGCGCGACTTCATGGCGCAAGAGGACCTGGACTTGCCGCCCGTGCGCGACGAGTGGGACGTGTTGCTGCGCTGACCGGCGACCGGGCCCTTGGAGTATCGTCGCCGCATTGTGCGCCGTCTTCCGCTCGCGTTGATCCCGTTCGCGCTGGTCGCGTCCCTGCTGGTCGGCTGCTCGTCCGGTGGTGCGCCGGCGCCGGCGACGTCCTCGCCGCCCAAGGGCGACCTGGCGCTGCTGGCCGAGCGCATCGACCAACGACGGGCGGACCTCAAGACCGCTCGCTTCCACACCGAGAGCTTCGCGTCCGACGGCGACGCGACCGAGGTGCGCAACACCGTCGACGGCACGCTCCGCCAAGACGGCGAGCACGTCGCCGGGTCGATGGCGATGCAGGTGGCGACCGGCGGCCAGACCCGCAGGATGGACGTCGTCATGGTCCGTGACGGCCTGTACGTGCACGTCGACGGCGCACCGATGCCCGAGGGCAAGAAGTGGGGCCTCTACACCGGACAGAACAGCGGCGAGGTCGACGCCCTGCTGCGCGGGTTCGGTCCCGGCGCGACCGTCGGCGCGGAACTCGACTACGTGCAGCCGCGTGCGGCGCTCATCGTCGGACGCGGCGAGGAGCAGTTGGACGGCGTGCCCACGAGCCGCTACGAACTCGTGGTCGACCCCATGAAGATGGCGAAGGTCATCGAGGACCCCGACATCCAGCTCCAGCACACGCAACTCGCCGAGTACGGGGTGACCATCGCCGCCGCGGTGTGGGTCGACAACACCGCCGCGCCGCTCAAGGCGGAGTACCGGTTCGAGCTGAACGGCAAGGTGGTCAAGAAGTCCACCACCCGCTTCACCGACTGGGGCAAGCCGGCGGACATCACCACGCCGCCTGCGGCCGAGGTGGTGCCCGCCGACCAGCTCCCGCAGTAGCGGGCGGACCTGCCGCGCGACGCCCTACTGGCTGCGGCGGAACGGCAACTTCTTGGTCGGCTGCTCGGACACCGGCTGCTCCTCGGCCGCCGCCGGTCCGGACGCCGCCTGCTCGGGAGCTGCCGGTCCGGACGCCGCCTGCTCGGACGCCGCCTGCTCGGACACTGCTTGTGCGGGCGCTGCCTGCTCGGACACTGCCTGCTCGGGCGCCGGCAGGGCCGCCGGCTGCTCCGCCTCCGGCAGGGCGGCGGGCTGCTCCGACCGCGACTGTTCCGACTGGGGCAACTCCTCGGCGTCCAGCGACTTCAGCGAGGACACCGCCTGGACCATGGCGGCCTGGGCGGCGATGAACTGCTCCGACAGCGACTTGTGCAGGCCGCGCAGCTCGGTGATCTTCCGGTCGGCGTCGGTGATGCGGCGGTCCGCGTGGGCGTCCGCGTCCTTGACCGTCCGCTCCGCCTTGGCGGTGGCCTCGGCGACCGCCTGCTCGGCCTTCGCGTTGGCCTCGGCGATGGTCTGCTCGGCCCGCGCGTTCGCCTCGGTCACCGTCTTCTCGGCGTTGGCGTTGGCGTCCGCGGTGGTCTTCTCGGCGTAGGCGTTCGCGTCGGCGACCGCCTTCTCCGCCTTGGCCAGCGCCTCGGACTCCAGTTCGGCGATCTGCTTCTCCGAGTCGGCGCGCAGCTTGCCGACCTCGGCGCGGGCCTCGTCGAGCAGCCGGGCGGCCTCGGCCTTGGCCTCCTCGACGTGCACCTCGTGCTCCTTGCGGAGCGTCGTGCGCAGCTCGTCGTACTCCTTGTCCAGGTCGTCGTGGTAGCCCTTGTACTTCGCGTCCAACTCGACGCGGCGGGCGTCCAGCGCCTGGCTCTTCGCGTCGTACTCGGCCACGACGCGCTCGCGGTCCGCCCGCGTCTCGGCCAGCAGCGTCTCGTGCTCGGCGGTCAGCTTGCTCCGCAGCTCCTCGTGCGACCGCTCCAGCTCGGCCCTGCGGTCCTGGTACTGCTTCTCCAGCTCGGCCGCCCGCTGCTGGTGGGCCGCCTCCAGCTGCTTGCGGCGCTCGTCCAGCTCGCCCATCGCGCGCTGGTGCGCGGCGCGACCCTCGGCGGCGAACCGCTCGGCCTCGGCACGCGTGGCGTTGGCCTGGTCGATCGCGCCCTTGCGGATGTCGGCGATCTCCTCCTCGGCCAGCGACATCATCACGCGGACACGCTCGGTGACGTTCGACGCGTTCACCGGGCTGTTGGCCAGGTTGCCCAGCTGCGCCTTCACCTTGTCCAGCTCGGCGCGGGTGCTGTTGAGGAGCTTGCCCAGCTCCGCGACCTGGGCGGCGGCGGCGTCACGTGCTCTGGTGGAGTTCTTGAGGTCGAACTCCAGACGTGTCACGCGTTCGTTGACCTGCCGCTGGTTGTACCCGCGCAGAACAACGTCGAAGTGGGTGCGGGCAGCAGGCTGCCCAGTCCCTTCAGCCCCGGCCATATGCCCAACCCTACCGAGAACCCGACACCGTCCGTCACCCGATGCAGCGAGCACGGTGTCACGACTCGGTCATCGTTCGCTTACGGTGAGCACACCCCGGCGGGCGCGAATCCACCCATTCGTGAAGAAACGCCGCTTTTCGCCCGGACCGCCGCAGTCGAGTTTTTGACCGTTGTCGGCGCGCGGTCGACGCTGCGGAGGCTGGTGCTTACGGGTGGTGGTCGCGGCCCGCTCCGGGCCGGCGCGCGTGACCGCTGCCCGCTCGTGCTTTGTGCCAAGGCTGACGCGTGACCCTCGCCACTCAATGAGGTCGGGGCCCTCGGCCGTGGGTACGGAGCCGGTGGGGCACCACGCGTGGTGTCACCGGCCCGGCGGCTCCGGGCGGCTCCGACGGCCCGCGGTCGGACCTGGACTACCGGAGGTGGGACCCGCTGATGCCGACGCGAGCGACCGGGCCGGGCCGCCGACCCGACTACAGGACCACGAGTAGGGCCACGTGCGGGACCGCGGAGGGACCCCGTGCGCCGTGCTCCGGGGCGGGCCGGACCTGGACCGGAGGCCGCGTCCGCCTCGGTGGCGTCGACCTGCCGAACGGTGACTGCCCTGCTCAAGCCGCCATCGCCGCGGTCTCAGCACCGCCGCGATCACCGCTGCCAGGATCACCCCTGCCAGGATCACCGCTGCCGCCATCCTGCTGTCGTGATCGCGTCGATCGCGGTACCACCGCGGCTGCTGTCATCCCGGACTGGAGGTGGACGCCGCGCCTTCGACCGGCACGCCCTGACCGGCCGGCGGCGCGGCGGCACGCCCACTCGCCGTGGTTGATCGGGAACTCGCGCCCGAAGCTCGGTGCACTGGGTGGCGGACGAACCACGGGGCGTTCGAGGCCGCCACCACCGCTCTGACACCACTGGACATAGGGACTCCTCTCGGCTGCTCGGGTCGGTCTCGGCAGTGGGCGTTGCGGGTCCATTGTCGAACGTGCGTTCGAGAGGGGTCAAGATCACTATCGGGTGATGCGGCGGTGGTCGCCCGGACGCACCGCCGCGCGTGGTGTGAGCCCCCCGTCAGAAGGCTGCGCACGGCGGTCCGGCAAGGGACAATCCTCGCGCCGTGCCGCCGGGTCGGCGGCTGCTCCACCGCGTGGGTGAACGATCACGATGACGTCCGTCACGTGGGAAGCAGCTCCCGAGGAGCGGGATCTGCACGGTAGCTTGCCTTGATTCACCGCCGAGTGACCTGGGAGGGAACGCCGAATGTTCCGCAAGGTTCTTGTCGCCAACCGCGGCGAGATCGCGATCCGGGCTTTTCGCGCTGCCTACGAGCTGGGCGCCGGCACGGTTGCCGTCTTCCCCCACGAGGACCGCAACTCGCTGCACCGGCTCAAGGCCGACGAGTCCTACGAGATCGGCGAGCCCGGCCACCCCGTGCGGGCGTACCTGTCCGTCGAGGAGATCATCAAGGCGGCGCGCAAGGCGGGCGCCGACGCGGTCTACCCCGGCTACGGCTTCCTGTCGGAGAACCCCGAACTGGCGAAGGCGTGCGCGCAGGCCGGCATCACGTTCGTCGGCCCGCCCGCGGACGTCCTCGAACTGACCGGCAACAAGGCCCGCGCGATCGCGGCGGCCCGCGAGGCCGGCCTGCCCGTGCTCAAGTCGAGCGAGCCGTCGAGCGACATCGACGCCCTGCTCGCCGCGGCCGAGGACATCGACTTCCCGGTGTTCGTGAAGGCCGTCGCGGGCGGCGGCGGGCGCGGCATGCGCAAGGTCGACGACCCCGCCGCGCTGCGCGAGTCCCTGGAGGCCGCGTCCCGCGAGGCCGAGTCCGCGTTCGGCGACCCCACGGTGTTCCTCGAACAGGCGGTCGTGGAGCCGCGGCACATCGAGGTGCAGATCCTCGCCGACGGCGAGGGCCACGTGATGCACCTGTTCGAGCGCGACTGCTCGGTGCAGCGCCGCCACCAGAAGGTCATCGAGATCGCGCCCGCGCCGAACCTCGACCCCGCGGTGCGGGAGCGCATCTGCGCCGACGCCGTGCGGTTCGCGCGGCACATCGGCTACCGCAACGCGGGCACCGTCGAGTTCCTGCTCGACCCGCGCGGCAACTACGTGTTCATCGAGATGAACCCCCGCATCCAGGTGGAGCACACGGTCACCGAAGAGGTCACCGACGTCGACCTGGTGCAGTCGCAGATGCGCATCGCGTCCGGCGAGTCCCTCGCGGACCTGGGGCTCAGCCAGGACGCCGTGCGGCTGCGCGGCGCGGCCCTCCAGTGCCGCATCACCACCGAGGACCCCGCCAACGGGTTCCGCCCGGACACCGGCATGATCAGCGCCTACCGCTCGCCGGGCGGCTCGGGCATCCGCCTGGACGGCGGCACGACCGGCGCGGGCACCGCGATCGGCGCGCACTTCGACTCGATGCTGGTGAAGCTCACCTGCCGCGGCCGGACGTTCGCCGCCGCCGTGGCACGCGCCCGCCGCGCGGTCGCCGAGTTCCGCATCCGGGGCGTCTCCACGAACATCCCGTTCCTCCAGGCGGTCCTGGACGACGAGGACTTCTACGAGGGCCGCGTCACCACGTCGTTCATCGAGAAGCGCCCGCACCTGCTGACCGCGCGGCACTCCGCCGACCGCGGCACGCGCATGCTGACCTACCTCGCGGACGTGACGGTGAACCGGCCGAACGGACCCCGCCCGTCCGCGGTCGACCCCAAGGACAAGCTGCCCGCGATCGACACGGCCACCGAGCCGCCGGCCGGGTCGAAGCAGAAGCTCACCGAGCTGGGCCCGGAGGGCTTCGCCCGCTGGCTGCGCGAGTCGAAGGCGCTCGCGGTCACCGACACGACGTTCCGCGACGCGCACCAGTCGCTCTTGGCGACCCGTGTGCGCACCAAGGACCTGCTCGCGGTGGCGCCGCACGTGGCACGTATGACGCCCCAGTTGCTGTCCTTGGAGGCGTGGGGCGGCGCGACGTACGACGTGGCGCTGCGCTTCCTGGCCGAGGACCCGTGGGAACGCCTCGCGGCGCTGCGGGAAGCCGTGCCGAACATCACCCTCCAGATGCTCCTGCGCGGTCGCAACACCGTGGGGTACACGCCCTACCCCGAGGCCGTGACCACCGCGTTCGTCGAAGAGGCGACGAAGACCGGCATCGACATCTTCCGCATCTTCGACGCGTTGAACGACGTCGAGCAGATGCGCCCGGCGATCGAGGCGGTGCGCGAGACCGGCACGGCCGTCGCCGAGGTGGCGCTGTGCTACACGGCGGACCTGTCCAACCCGGACGAGCGCCTGTACACGCTCGACTACTACCTCAAGCTGGCCGAGCAGATCGTCGGCGCGGGCGCGCACGTGCTGGCCGTCAAGGACATGGCGGGCCTGCTCCGGCCGCCGGCCGCCGCGCGGCTCGTCACGGCGTTGCGCAAGGAGTTCGACCTCCCCGTGCACCTGCACACGCACGACACGGCGGGCGGTCAGCTGGCGACCTACCTGGCGGCCATCCAGTCCGGGGTGGACGCGGTGGACGGGGCGGCGGCATCGATGGCGGGCACCACGTCCCAGCCGCCGCTGTCGGCGATCGTGGCGGCCACCGACTACACCGAGCACGCGACCGGCCTCGACCTCCAGGCGGTGTGCGACCTGGAGCCGTACTGGGAGGCCGTGCGCAAGGTGTACGCGCCGTTCGAGTCCGGCATCCCCGGACCGACGGGCCGCGTGTACCACCACGAGATCCCCGGTGGGCAGCTCTCCAACCTGCGCACGCAGGCGGTCGCGCTCGGCCTCGGCCAGAAGTTCGAGGAGATCGAGGCCATGTACGCGGCGGCGGACCGGATGCTGGGCCGCCTGGTCAAGGTGACGCCGTCGTCGAAGGTCGTGGGCGACCTGGCGCTGCACCTGGTGGGCGCGGGCGTGTCGCCGCAGGACTTCGAGGCGGAGCCGAACAAGTTCGACATCCCCGCGTCGGTGGTCGGCTTCCTGTCCGGCGAGCTGGGCGACCCGCCCGGCGGCTGGCCGGAGCCGTTCCGCAGCAAGGCGCTCCAGGGGCGCGCGGCGCCCAGGGGCGTGGCGGAGCTGACCGACGAGGACCGCGCGGGCTTGGCGAACGACCGCCGCGCCACGCTGAACCGGCTGCTGTTCCCCGGGCCGACCAAGGAGTTCCTGGCGCACCGCGACGCGTACGGCGACACGAGCGTGCTGCGCAGCAAGGACTTCTTCTACGGCCTGCGACCGGGCGAGGAGTACTCGGTCGACCTGGAGCCGGGCGTGCGGCTGCTGATCGGCCTGGAGGCGATCGGCGAGGCCGACGAACGCGGCATGCGCACCGTGATGGCGACCCTGAACGGGCAGCTCCGCCCGATCCAGGTGCGGGACCGGTCGATCGCGGCCGAGGTGCCCGCGGCGGAGAAGGCCGACCGGAACAACCCCGACCAGGTGGCCGCGCCGTTCGCGGGTGTGGTCACGCCGTCGGTCGACGAGGGCGACGAGGTCGAGGCGGGCCAGACGATCGCGACCATCGAGGCGATGAAGATGGAGGCCGCGATCACCGCGCCCAGGGCTGGGCGCGTGAAGCGGCTCGCGGTGCGGGGCGTGCAGCAGGTGGAAGGCGGTGACCTGCTGGTCGTCCTGGGGTAGCCCTCGGGCGTCGTGATCGGGCCGGGCGTCCACAGCGGACGCCCGGCCCGATCACGTCGTCGCCGGGCGGGGTGGCCCGGTGACGGGGAATGCGGTCATGACTTCTTGTGACCGGCGATGACGGCTGGTGCCCGACGACGGGCCGCGACAGCGCCGGACGTCACTCCACCGGTTGATCTCCGGTTTCGTGGGAACCCGAAGGTCGAGCCGGCCGTTGGAGGAGCCATGAAGAAGGTCACCGCAGCGCTGCTTGGCGTGGCGGCGGGTGCGCTCGCGTGGGCGTTGCGCGACGTGCCCGTCGCGTTGGGCGGCACGCCCGGCGGGGAGCGCGTGCGGCGTTCCCCGCAGTTCCGCGACGGCAGGTTCCGCAACCGGGCGCGCACCCGCGCCGTGCCGTCCGACGGAGCGGGCGACACCGCGCGGGAGCTGTTCTTCGGTGGCCAGCAGCGGCACCCGGTGGGCGAGGTGCCGCTGGTGCCGCCCAGTCCGGGCGGGTCGGCCGAGGGGCTGCACGTCACGTGGTACGGCCACGCGTCCAGCCTGGTCGAGATCGACGGCGCGCGCGTCCTGATCGATCCGGTGTGGAGCGACCGGTGCTCGCCGTCCCGGCTGATCGGGCCGAAGCGGATGCACCCGGTGCCGCACGAGCTGAGCGAGGTCGGCCAGGTCGACGCGGTGGTCATCTCCCACGACCACTACGACCACCTGGACCTGCCCACGGTGCGGGCGCTGGTGGCGTCCGGCGAGGCGGTGTTCGTGGTGCCGCTGGGCATCGGGGCGCACCTGCGGCGGTGGAAGGTGCCCGAGGACCGGATCGTGGAACTCGACTGGGACGAGTCGCACGAGGTGGCCGGCGTGCGGTTGGTCGCGTCGCCGGCGCAGCACTTCTCCGGGCGCGGCTTCCAGCGGGACAACACGCTGTGGGCGTCGTGGGTGATCCTGGGGCCTCGGCACCGCGTCTACTACAGCGGTGACACCGGGTACTTCGACGGGTACGAGCGGATCGGGGCGGAGTACGGGCCGTTCGACGCGTCGTTGATCCAGATCGGCGCGTACGGGCCGGGGTGGCCGGACATCCACATGACGCCGGAGGAGGGGGTGGCGGCCCACCGGGACGTGCGCGGCGGCCTGCTGATCCCGGTGCACTGGGCGACGTTCAACCTGGCGTTCCACGACTGGGCCGAACCGGTCGACCGGGTGTGGCGGGAGGCCAAGGCGTGGGAAATCCCACTCGCGGTGCCGCGTCCGGGTGAACGGATCGACGTGGAGGACCCGCCCGCGGTCGACGGGTGGTGGCAGGCGCTGGCCTGAGGCCGGTGGTCGCCTGGTCCACAGTGGACGTGCGGCGGCTGTGGGCGTCCTCACGCGTCGAGAAGGTCCGGTGGGACCGGTCGCGGGGCGTCCTGCGGGCGGTGAGCACCGGGCAGGGTGTCGCGCGGTGCGGGCTGTTCCGCGGTCGTGACGCCGGGTCTGCGACCTTCGGCCTGCCGAACCGGGTAGTGGCCGCGGGTCGGGCCGGGTCGACCGGGCCGGGCGGTCCGGGTCGGGTGGCCGGGTCGGGCCGGGAGAGCAGGCAGGCGCGGGCGGGCAGGCGCGGGCGGGCAGGGCCGAGCCGGGTGGGGTCGGGCTCCGGCGCGACCGCGTCGGACCGTCTCCCGCCGTCGAGGGGGGCCGCGTGCCGGGCGTTCGTCCCGGCGTCGGCGCGCCTGCGACGATGGAGCCGTGACCAGGATCGTCGCGGGCGTCGCCGGGGGCCGTCGCCTGCAAGTGCCGCCGCGCGGCACCCGCCCCACGTCCGACCGGGTGCGGGAAGCGCTGTTCAGCTCGCTCGAAGCCCTCGTGGAGCTCGACGGCGCCCGCGTGCTCGACCTGTACGCGGGTTCCGGGGCGCTCGGCTTCGAGGCGTTGTCGCGAGGCGCGGCGCACGCCGTGTTCGTCGAGTCGGACAAGCGGGCTGCCGAAGTGCTGAAGGCCAACGCCAAGGCGCTCGCCCTGCCCGGCGCGACAGTCATCGCCCGCACCGCGGACGCCGTCGTCGCCGCGCCCGCCGAGCAGCCCTGCGACGTGGTGTTCGCCGACCCCCCGTACGCCGTGGGCGACGACGAGCTGCACCGCGTCCTCACCGCGCTGGTGGCCAACGGGTGGACCGCCGACGGCACGGTGGTCATCGTCGAACGCGCCGCGCGCAGCGCTGAGCCGATCTGGCCCAGTCCCTTGGAATCCTTGCGCAGCAAGCGATACGGCGACACGGCCCTGTACTGGGCCGAGCACGTGACCCCTACGGGTGATGCGGACCACGCACCAGAGTGGACGCATCCGATCGGGTGCTACCGTCCGAAACCATGACGCGTGCCGTGTGCCCCGGCTCCTACGACCCGGCGACCAACGGACACCTGGACATCATCGGCAGAGCGGCGAAGCTCTTCGACGAGGTCGTCGTCGCCGTGCTCATCAACAAGAACAAGAAGACCCTGTTCTCGGTCGAGGAGCGGACGGAGATGCTCCGCGAGGTGACGGCGCAGTGGCCGAACGTGCGGGTCGACTCGTGGCACGGCCTGCTGGTCGACTACTGCCGCGAGAACGACATCCAGGCCATCGTGAAGGGGCTGCGCGCGGTCAGCGACTACGACTACGAGCTGCAGATGGCGCAGATGAACCACCAGCTCACCGGGGTCGAGACGCTGTTCATGCCGACCAACCCGATCTACAGCTTCCTGGCCAGCTCCCTGGTCAAGGACGTGGCGACCTACGGCGGCGACGTCTCGACGCTGCTGCCGCCGTCGATCATGGCGCGGTTGACGCACCGCCTCGCGGAACGCCGCTGATCGGTCACGACCGGTTCACCTCGTCGTGGCGGTATGCTCACTCGGGGTGACTAGCCTGGTGTGACATGAGCGAGATCACCACGCGCGCCGCCACGGCGCTGCTCTCCCTGCTCCTCGTTCTCGTCGGGTCCCTCGGGGTCGCCGCGCCGGCGACCGCGGAGGCCACCACCCCCCAGGCCGCCTGCGGCGACACGTCGGCCTTCCGCCGGGTCGCCCTGTCCGCCCTGCCGTCCCAGGCCACCGACACCGTGCGCCTCGTCCAGCGCGGCGGGCCGTACCCGTACCCGCAGGACGACCAGACCTTCCGGAACCGGGAGCGCATCCTCCCGGCGTGCTCGTCCGGGTACTACCGGGAGTACACGGTCAAGACGCCCGGCAGCTCCACCCGCGGCGCGCGGCGGATCGTGACGGGCAACTCGTCGCCGAAGTCGTACTTCTACACGGCCGACCACTACGCGAGCTTCGTGCTGGTCGACATCTCGCGCTGAGGGGTGGGACACGCCCTACCGATCTCCCCACGGCGGGGTGACCGGCAGGGCACACTAGGACGGGTACCGCTGTGTGGGCGTGGGGAGTGTGCCGTGTACCGGGTGTTCGAGGCCCTCGACGAGCTGGTCACGATCGTCGAGGAAGCGCGTGGCGTGCCGATGACCTCCGGGTGCGTCGTGCCGCGCGGTGACGTGCTCGAACTCCTCGACGACGTGCGCGACGCCATCCCGGCGGAGCTGGACGACGCGCAGGACGTGCTGGACCACCGCGACGAGCTGGTCGGCAAGGCCCAGCACGAGCTGGAGGCGACCACGAGCAAGGCGCGGGCCGAGGCCGAGCGGATGGTGGCCGAGGCGCAGCACGAGGCCGAGCGGATGCTGTCCGAGGCCCGTGCCCGCGCCGAGCGGGCGGTCGCCGAGGCGGAGGACCAGGCCGAGCGCACCATCGCGGCCGGTCGCCAGGAGTACGAGGACCTGGTCGGCCGCGCCCACGCCGAGGCCGACCGCATGGTGCAGGCGGGCCGCGCGAACTACGAGCGGGCGATCGAGGAGGGCCGTGCCGAGCAGACCCGGCTGGTCGACCAGACCGAGGTCGTGCGGGCCGCGCACGCCGAGGCCGCCCGTGTGCTGGAGGCCGCGCGGTCCGAGGCGACGAGGCTGCGCAGCGAGTGCGACGCCTACGTCGACGGCAAGCTGGCCGACTTCGAGGACCTGCTCGCCCACACCCTGCGCTCCGTCGGCAAGGGCCGCTCGCACCTGCGCGGCCCGGCCGTGGCGAGCGCCGCGGCGCCGTTCGACTACCACGAGGCGAACGCCCGTTCCTGACCTCCCGGCACCCCTGTCCACACCCGACCGGACGACGTTCGACCTGCCGATTTCACGTCGACGCCCGTTGTCCCGTACCCTTGACCGGCTGGCCGTGGCAAGGCGCCCGTCGGCAAACACCGAACATCATGTCTGAGCATCGTCACGCGTCCACGCGTCCCACAGCGACCGGGCCCTGGGTCATCGACACCAGGGACCTCGGGCGTCGCGCGGGCGCCAGCCGCGCCGTCACCCGCTCGGTGCCGGCCGAGGGCGTCGGCCTGCTCGGCGTGATCGCGGTGCCGCCGGGTGGGAACATCGAGCTCGACCTGCTGCTCGAATCGGTGGTCGAGGGCGTGCTCGTGACCGGCACGGCCCGGACGACGGTCGAAGGGGAGTGCTCGCGCTGCCTGGAACCGCTGTCGTCCGAGGTCGAGGTGGAGCTGACGGAGCTGTACGCGTACCCGGACAGCACCACCGACGAGACCACCGAGGAGGACGAGGTCAGTCGGCTCCACGACGACCTGGTCGACCTCGAACCTGTGGTGCGCGACGCCATCGTGCTCGCGCTGCCGCAGGTGCCGCTGTGCTCGCCGGACTGCCTCGGGCTGTGCGTCGACTGCGGTGGCAAGCTGGCCGAGCTCGGGCCCGACCACGGGCATGAGACGATTGACCCCCGTTGGGCCGCTCTCCAGGAGCGGTTCGGCGGGAATCGTGACAATCCAGAGGAGAACTAGTCGTGGCCGTCCCGAAGCGGAAGATGTCGCGCTCGAACACGCGCTCGCGCCGCGCTCAGTGGAAGACCGCTGCCGTGCACCTGGTGGCCTGCTCGAACCGGGCCTGCCGCCAGCCGAAGCCGCAGCACGTCGCCTGCCCGACTTGTGGCCAGTACGACGGCCGCCAGGTCGTCCAGCCGGCCTGACCCTCCGAAGGCTAAGGAAGCGGCACCAGTGGGGGGTAGGTCGTCGCGCGGTCGGTCCGCCGACCGCGCCCCGCTGCTCGAAGCGCTCGGCGTCCCGTTGGACGCCGAGCTGCTGACGCTCGCGCTGACGCACCGGTCGTACGCGTACGAGAACGGCGGCCTGCCGCCGAACGAGCGACTGGAGTTCCTCGGCGACGCGGTGCTCGGCCTCGTCGTCACCGACCACCTGTACCGCACCCATCCCGACCTGCCCGAGGGGCAGCTCGCGAAACTCCGTGCCAGCGTGGTCAACATGCACGCGCTGGCGGGTGTGGCCAGGGGGCTGGGCGAGGACGGTCTGGGCGGGCACCTGCTGCTCGGTCGCGGCGAGGAGCTGACCGGCGGCAGGGACAAGGCGAGCATCCTCGCGGACGGCTTGGAGGCCGTCATCGGCGCGGCTTACCTCCAGTTCGGGATCGAGACCGCGCGTCGACTGGTCCACCACCTCTTCGACCCGCTGTTGGCGGAGGCGCCGCTGCGCGGTGCGGGGTTGGACTGGAAGACCAGTTTGCAGGAGCTCACCGCATCGGCGGGCCTGGGCGTGCCCGAGTACCGGGTGGACGACCAGGGGCCGGACCACCGCAAGGAGTTCACCGCGACGGTGCTCGTCGGTGGTCGGTCCTACGGCGCCGGCGATGGCCGTACGAAGAAGGAAGCCGAGCAGAAGGCGGCCGAGGCCGCCTACCGCGTGCTGTCCGAACGCGTTCGCGCCGAGCAGGAGGCCGCCGCGTCCGGGAACGGCCACGCGGACGACCAGGCTCCACCGCAGACTTCACCCAGCGAGGAAGACTGACGCCGATGTATGCCACGAACGTCCGCACGAACCGGCGCGTGCGCGACCACCGCCGCTCCCGACCGCTGAACGCCTCCCGCAACGGCGGCATCCAGGGCCTCGTCCTGGTCCGCGACACCACGCAGGCCGGTGGCTGGATGCTCAAGCCCACCAAGCCGCAGGCCGCCGCCTACGAGCTCCTGGAGGAGCTGGAGGCCGCCACCGGAGAGACCGAGACCGAGGACTGACCCGACCACGTGCCCGAGCTGCCTGAGGTCGAGGTCGTCCGCCGGGGCCTGCACGAGCACGTCGCCGGTCGGACCGTCGCCGAGGTCGAGGTCCTGCACGCCCGCGCGATCCGCCGCCACCTGCCGGGTGCGGCGGATTTCGCGTCCCGGCTGGCCGGCCGGTCGATGCTGGCGGCGCGGCGGCGGGGCAAGTACCTGTGGGTGGAGCTGTCCGACGGCGACGCCCTGCTCGCGCACCTCGGCATGAGCGGCCAGATGCTGGTCCAGCCGCCCGGCGCGCCCGACGAGAAGCACCTGCGGGTCCGGGTGCGGTTCGCCGACGGCGGGCCCGAGCTGCGGTTCGTGGACCAGCGCACGTTCGGCGGCCTGGCGCTGGCCGAGGTCGTGGAGGTGGACGGCGCCCCGCTCCCGCTGCCGGTGGCGCACATCGCGCGCGACCCGATGGACCCGGCGTTCGACCCGGACGCGGCCGTCGCGGCGATGCGGCGGCGGCGCACCGACGTGAAGCGGGCGCTGCTGGACCAGACGCTGGTGTCCGGCGTGGGCAACATCTACGCCGACGAGGCGCTGTGGCGGAGCCGCCTGCACAGCCTGCGCCCGACCGCCAAGCTCACCCGCGTGAAGGCGGCCGAGGTGCTCGCGCACGCCACCGAGGTGATGCGCGAGGCGCTGGGCGAGGGCGGCACGTCGTTCGACGCGCTCTACGTCGACGTCAACGGCCGGTCGGGCTACTTCGACCGGTCGCTGAACGTCTACGGGCAGCAGCACCGGCCGTGCCGGCGCTGCGGCACGGCGATCGTCCGCGAGCCGTTCATGAACCGCTCGTCCTACTCGTGCCCGCGGTGCCAGCCCAGGCCGCGCGGCGCGGCGTGAGGCCGGTGCGGCTCAGCGCTTCTTCGGCTCCGCGAGCCGGCGCAGCAGCGGCGTGACCGAGCGGACGTGGTCGCGCTCCTCCTCGGACAGCCGCGACAGCCGCTCGGACAGCAGTTCGGCCTCGCCGTGCGCGAGCGACAGGATGGTGTCGCGGCCGGCGCCGGTCAGCTCCACGATCGTGGCGCGGCCGTCCGCCGGGTCCGCCTCCCGGCGCACCAGGCCGCCGGATTCCAGTCCGGTCACCACCGTGGTCGCCGTCGGCTGCGAGCACAGCGCGCGCACCGCGATCTCGCCGATGCGCATGGGCCCCTGTGCGGCCAGCTCGGCGAGGACGAGGAGCTGCGTCGGCTGCAACCGCCGGACCGGACCCGACTGCCGCAGGCTGCGGATCAGCCGGTGCACGGCGACCACGAGCTGTAACGCATCCTGGTTGGTCACACTGGTGGTCATCGAGGACCTCCTCGTGGCTCACCGACCGTGAGCGCTTGTCCGAATTCGGACAGGACATTCGCACTGTCGCAGTACCAATGTCCAGCGAACGGATTCATTCGCACCCGGATGTACTCATCGGGTCCGCACCGATGCGGTTCCTGACCCGGCAAATCTGCGCAAATGCGGAGGTCAAGGGCATAAAGACCGCATCAGGAACACGCGAAAGCGGAGTCGTGCGCGGCGTGTCGGGCGACGCAGGACGTAGTGTCGCACCGTGACGAAGGTGCTCGTGGTCGACGACGAACCGCAGATCGTGCGCGCGCTGCGGATCAACCTCTCCGCACGGGGTTATTCGGTGCTCACCGCCCACGACGGCACGGGCGCGCTCAAAGTCGCCGCCGAGGGCAAACCGGACGTCGTGGTGCTCGACCTGGGCCTGCCCGACGTCGACGGCGCGGAGGTCATCGCGGGGCTGCGCGGCTGGTCGTCCGTGCCGATCATCGTGCTGTCCGCCCGCACCGACTCGACGGACAAGGTGGAGGCGCTGGACGCGGGCGCGGACGACTACGTGACCAAGCCGTTCGGCATGGACGAGCTGCTGGCGCGGCTGCGGGCGGCGGTGCGCCGGTCGGCGGTGGTCGAGGGCGAGGACGCGGTGGTGGAGACGGCGTCGTTCACCGTCGACCTGGCCGCGAAGAAGGTCGTCCGCGCGGGCGAGGAGGTCCACCTCACGCCCACCGAGTGGGGCCTGCTGGAGATCCTGGCCCGCAACCGCGGCCGGCTGGTCGCGCAGAAGCAGCTCCTCCAGGAGGTGTGGGGCCCGCAGTACGCGAAGGAGACCCACTACCTGCGGGTGTACCTGGCCCAGCTCCGGCGCAAGCTGGAGCCCGAGCCGTCGCACCCCCGGCACCTGGTGACGGAGCCGGGGATGGGCTACCGGTTCGAGCTGTGACGCTCAGCCCGCGGGCAGGGTGGGGTAGTGCTGGAACAGGACGGTGAAGCGCACCACGGACTCCTTGTACAGGGCGGCGAGGCGTCCGGTCAGGACGGCCCCGCTCGGGCGGTCGTCGTGGTCGACGAACTGGATGACGCCGTCGCCCCGGCCGAGGCTGATGCACTGCTGGCGGTAGCGGAACCGGAACGGTTCGGGCTGCCGGCCGCGCAACCGGTCCGCGAGCGCCCGCACGGCCTGCTGCGCGGCGGGCATCCCGGTCGCGCACGCCATGCGCAGCTCCGCGCCGCCGGGGCGGCGGACCGCGGCGGCGTCGCCGATGCCCACCACCTCCGGGTGCGACACCGAGCGGAGGGTGTCGTCCACGACCATCCGGCCGCGGTCGTCGACGGCGAACCCGGCTTCCCGCGCCAGGTCGGGCACGCGGAACCCCGCCGTCCACACGACGGTGTCGGCGGTGATCGACGCGCCGTCGGCCGGCGTCACGCCCCCGGCGTGGACCGAGGTGACGCGGGTCCGCTCGCGGACCTCGACGCCGAGCCGGTCGAAGGCGTCGCGCACGTGGCGGCGAGCCCGGTCGGACAGCGCGTCGCCGAGCACGCCGCTGGTGATCAGCGTTACTCCGAGGCCGGGGTGGCACTCGGCCAGTTCGGCGGCGGCCTCCATCCCCGTCAGGCCGCCGCCGACGACCGCCACCGTCCGGGCGTGCGCGAGGTCCGCGCGCAGCCGCTCGGCGTCCTCCCTGGTGGCGATGGTGCGGGCGTGCTCGCGGGCACCCGGCGTGGAGTCCAGGTCCGCGTGGCTGCCCAGCGCGTAGATCAACCGGTCGTAGGTCAGCGCGCCGCGCGTCAGCCGGACCTCGCGGGTCGAGGGGTCGATCGCCGTGACGCGGTCCACCACCAGGTCGACGCCGGTGCCGCGCAGCAGGTCGGCGAGCGGCAGGTCGCGCAGCCGCTGCCCGGCGGCGAGCTGGTGCAGCCGCACCCGTTCCACGAACCGGTCGTGGGCGTTGACCAGGGTGACCCGTGCGTCGGTCCACTTCGCCGCCAGCTTGGCCGCCGCCAGTCCCGCGTAGCCCGCGCCGACGACCACGATCCGCGGTGGGGTGCCCGCGGAACCCGTGTGCTCAGTCATGTCCCCGTCCTCTCGTCAGGAGTGGAGCGAGGGGGCGAGGCTCGTCGTGACATGATCATTTTGTGATCCGCGTCGCGTCGGCGCGGGGTGGCGACGGGCACTTCGGGGGTGACCCGGTCGTTGTCCATCACGGGACCGTGCGCCGGCGCACGCCGGGCGACCGCGGGTCCCGAGCGGTCGGCGGTGGCGGTCAGAGGACCGGTCACCCTCGGGGGAGGACAGCAGTGATCATCACGGCGCACACGTCCGATGTGGAACCGGCGGTGCTCGCGGAGGCGCGCGAGCTGTGCGACGCCGCGTTCGACGGCGAGTTCAGCGACGAGGACTGGGAGCACGCGCTGGGCGGCGTGCACGCGCTGGTGTGGGACGGCGACGAACTCGTCGGGCACGGCTCCGTGGTGCAGCGCCGGTTGGTGCACGGCGGCCGGGCGTGGCGCACGGGCTACGTGGAAGCCGTGGCGGTGCGGGAGGACCGCCGCAAGCGCGGGCACGGCGCGGCCGTCATGACGGCCCTTGAGGACGTGGTGCGCGGCGCGTACGAGCTGGGTGCGTTGGGTGCGGCGGAGGACGCGGTGGACTTCTACGCGGCGCGCGGGTGGCGGCGGTGGCTCGGGCCGACCTCGGTGCTGGCGCCCGGCGGCCCGGAGCGCACCGAGGAGGACGACGGCGGCGTCTTCGTGCTGCCGGTGACGGCCGACGTGGACCTCAGCGGCCCGCTGGCGTGCGACTGGCGCGGCGGGGACGTGTGGTAGGTGGGCTGTGTTGGATTGCCGCGACTTCGTCGCGGCGGCTCGGCCGCCATTTTGTCGGGCCGTCGCGCCTGATTTCCCGCCGATCGAAGGGCGTGATCGGCGGGAAATCAGGCGCGACAACCCGACGCGGCCTCGCGAGGCGCGTGCAGGGGCGATGGGGGAGTGGAGGGCGAGAAGGGCGGGGGTTAGGGCTCCTCGTCGTCGTCTTCTTCCTCGTGGGGTGGTGTGGTTGGCGGCGGGCTCGTGGTCGGCGCGGTGGTGGAGGACGACGGCGGGTCGGGGATCGGCCCGTACGAGGTCGGCGGGTTGCTCTGCGGCTGGGTCGTCGTCGGCTGCCGGGCCTGCGCGGGCGCGGTGGTGGTCACCGCGGCGGCCGGCGGCTCCTCGGCCCTCGGCGCGACGGCATCGGCGGCATTCGACGGCGAGGGGCGCGTCGACACCGTGATCACCACCGTGGACGTCCGGCCGTCCGCCACCCGGACCGACGTGCTGACCGACGCCTGGACCTCGACCTGAGGCGGTGGCGGCACCGCCTCCGGCGCGGGGGCGTCGTCGCCGCCGACCAGCACCGACGCGAGCGCGGCCACCACCGTGGCGACGACCGCGCCACCGCCGGCGAGCAGCGCCACCGTCGGGACCTTCCTCTTCCTCTTCGGCGACTTCTGCTGGGCTTCCTCTGGCACGCCACCTCCCTGTGGGCAACCCGGACGGATGGTCGGGTGTCCGGGTTATCGGCGGCGCACGGCGGCCTCCTCATCGTTGGCCCGGCCCTCCACCCCTTCGTGTGGTGGTCCGTCACCCCCGCGTGAGGTGGTCGTTTGGCCTCAGCCGGTCGACGAGGAGGAGGCGCCGGTCGGGGGTGTCGTGGTGGTCGGAGTCGAGGTGTCCGAGGTCGTCGTCGGCTTGGTCGGCGGGTCGTCCGTGGACGTGGGCGCGACGGTGGGGGTCGGGTTCGGCGGCTGGGGTGGCTGGGGCTGCTGGGGCTCCTCGACGGTGGTGGTCGTGGTGGTGCCGTCGGCGCGGGTCACCGTCGTCACGCGGGTCCGCTTGGGCGTGGTGGTGGTCGTCGTGGTGGTGGTCCCGCCGGTCGACGTCGTCGTCTCGGCGGTCGTGGTGACCGCCACCGACGCCGTCGTGGTGCTCGGCGCGGTGGTCAGCGAGTTGCGCGACACGACGTCCTCGCGCGGGATCGGCTTGGCGGGCGCGGCGTGCTGCGACCCGGCCGCGATCGAGGCGATGGACGCGAAGATCGTCGCCACCACCACGCCGGAGGCGGCCAGCAGGATGTTCGGCGACACGCGCGGGCGGCGGCGGTCGGGTTCCGGCGCCTCGTACAGCCCCTCGGTCAACGCGATCTCCCCTGTCGGATGCACGGCTCGGCCGTGGTGTCGATGGAGCGGCGGGGCCGTGGTGTCGTCCACGGCTACCAGCCGAAGTTCTGGGTCCAGTACCAGCCGTCGGTGGCCAGGCCCACGCCGATCGTGGTGAACTCGCAGTTCAGGATGTTGCGGCGGTGGCCGTCGGAGTTCATCCACGCCTTCATGACCGCCTCGGGCGTGCGCTGGCCCTTGGCGATGTTCTCGCCGCCCGGGGCGGGGTGGCCCGCCGCGCGCATCCGGGCGGCGAAGTCCACGCCCTCCGGCGTGTCGTGCGAGAAGTAGTCGCGGGCCGCCATGTCGTCGCTGTGGCCCTGGGCGGACTTCACGGCCCGCTCGTCGACCGCCAGCGCGGCGCAGCCGGCGGCGGCGCGTGCCTCGTTCGCGAGGTCCACGACCCGCTGCGCCCCGGACGCCGGCGGCACCTCCGCGGCGGTGGTCGTGGTCGTCGTGGTGGGCGCCGCGGTCGTGGTGGTCGTCGTGGTCTCGGTCGTGGTGGTGGTCGTGGTCGTTCCGGTGGTCGTGGTGGCGGGCGGCGCGGTCGTCGTGGGCGCGGTCGCGGTCGGCTCGGGGGAGCCCGCGGGCATCCCGACCCCGCCGACACCGCCGACGCCCGTGTTGTCGCCGTGGGCCCGCTGTGCTGTGGTGGGCGCGACGAACGGGGCGAGCTGTTCGGGGCCGGCGAAGGCCACACCGGTCGCACCGGCGGCTCCGAGGAGCAATCCGACGAGTCCGCCCATGACGGATCGGTTACCGCGCCGTGCAGTCACGGTCGCGCACCGTACCACTAACGGGTGAAATGTCGGGATGGTTGGAGTGACTGGAGCAGAGCGGGCGGTACGCCTCACCGCCTGGGTGCGCGGGCACGTGCAGGGCGTCGGATTCCGGTGGTGGACCCGTGCCAGGGCGCTTGAGCTGGGACTTGTCGGCAGCGCGTCGAACCTGCGTGACGGGCGGGTCGAGGTCAACGCCGAGGGGACCGAGGAGGCGTGCCGTTCGCTGCTGGACGCGCTGCGTTCCGGGCGTACCCCCGGTCGGGTGGACTCAGTAGTGGAACGCTGGTCGGAGGCCCGCGGCGGCCTGACCGGTTTCGTGGAGCGCTGACCGCCCTCCCCTCGGCGCGGGTCGGAGGTGATCGCGGCAGGTCAGCGCGTCCGCCACGGGATCGGGTGGCGCACGGGTAGGCTGCCCCGGTGCACCTCAAGAGCCTGACGCTGAAGGGCTTCAAGTCCTTCGCCTCGGCTACCACGCTGCGCTTCGAGCCGGGCATCACGTGCGTCGTCGGCCCGAACGGGTCCGGCAAGTCCAACGTGCTCGACGCGCTCCGCTGGGTGATGGGCACGCAGGGCGCGAAGGACCTGCGCGGCGGCAAGATGGAGGACGTCATCTTCGCCGGCACCTCCGGTCGCGCGCCGCTCGGGCGCGCCGAGGTGACGCTGACCATCGACAACGCCGACGGCATGCTGCCGATCGAGTACACCGAGGTGTCGATCACCCGCCGGATGTTCCGCGAGGGCGCGACCGAGTACGAGATCAACGGCAGCTCGTGCCGCCTGATGGACATCCAGGAGCTGCTGTCGGACTCCGGCATCGGCCGCGAGATGCACGTGATCGTCGGCCAGGGCCAGCTCGCCGCGATCCTGGAGTCCAAGCCCGAGGAGCGGCGGGCGTTCGTCGAGGAGGCCGCCGGCGTCCTCAAGCACCGCAAGCGCAAGGAGAAGGCGCTGCGGAAGCTGGAGGCGATGCAGGCGAACCTGACCCGCCTCACCGACCTCACCGCCGAGCTGCGCCGCCAGCTCAAACCGCTGGGCAAGCAGGCCGAGATCGCGCGCCGGGCCCAGGTCGTGCAGTCCGAGCTGCGGGACGCGCGGATGCGCCTGCTGGCCGACGACCTCGTGACGCGGCGCGCGGCGCTGGCCCGCGAGGAGCAGGACGAGGCGGCGGCCCGCGCCCGGCGCACCGAGGTCGAGCACGCCCTCCAGCAGGCGCAGGCGCAGCAGAACGAGCTGGAGGACCAGGTCGCGGCCGACGCGCCGAAGCTCCAGCGCGCCCAGGACACCTGGTACCGGCTGTCGGCGCTGGAGGAGCGGCTGCGCGGCACGGTGCGGCTGGCCGTGGAACGCGAACGGCACCTGTCGGCGGCCGTCGACGCGCCGCGCGGCGGGCGCGACCCGGACGAGCTGGAGGCCGAGGCCGAGCAGACGGCGTTGCTGGAGCAGGAACTCCAGGACGGCGTGACGGAGGCCCGCGTCGGCCTGGCGGAGGCCGTGGAGACGCGGGCCGAGCTGGAGCGCGTGGTGTCGGCGGCGGAGCAGGCGCACCTCGCGGCCGTGCGGGCGATCGCCGACCGGCGCGAGGGCCTGGCCCGGCTGTCCGGGCAGGTGGAGGCGTTGCGGTCGAAGACGTCCGCGACCGCCGAGGAGATCGAGCGGATGTCGGTCGCGCTGGCGGAGGCGGTGGAGCGCGCCGAGGTGGCGGCGGCGGAGCTGGCCGAGGCGCGCGAGGTCACCGGCACCGAGGACGAGGACGACGTCGGGCTCGACGAGCGGCACCGGCTCGCGGTGGAGGCGGACGCCGCCGCCCGCGGCCGGGTGGAGGAGCTGGTCAGGGCCGAGCGGACCGCCGAGCGGGACATCGCGTCGTGGCGGGCCAGGGTCGACGCCCTCTCGCTCGGCCTGACCCGCAAGGACGGCGCGGGCGCGCTGCTGGCGTCCCGGCTGCCCGGCCTGCTCGGGTCCGTCGCCGCGCTGCTCACCGTCGAGCCGGGGTACGAGGTGGCGCTGGCGGCGGCGCTGGGACCGGTCGCCGACGCGGTGGCCGTGGCGTCCGGGCAGGACGCGGTGGCCGCCCTGGAGCTGCTGAAGGAGCAGGACGCCGGCCGGGCGGGGGTGCTCATCGGCGACGCCGCGCCCGTCGCGCCGCCGCCCGCGCCGCCCGCCCTGCCGGACGGCGCGCGGTGGGCGGTCGGACTCGTGCAGGCGCCCGAGGCGCTGCGCCCCGCCCTGCACCGGGCCCTGGACCGGTTGGCCGTGGTGGACGACCTGGCCACCGCGCGGGCGCTGGTCGAGGCGGACCCCGGCCTGCGGGCCGTGACCCGCGAGGGCGACGTCCTCGGCGCGGACTGGGCGGTCGGCGGTTCCGGGCGCAGCCAGAGCGTGATCGAGGTGCAGGCGGCCGTGGACGAGGCGGCCGAGCGGCTCGCGCTCGCCGAACGGGCGCTGGAGCGGTCGGCGGCGGCGCTGGAGGGCGCGCGTGCCGAGCAGCAGGCGCGGCGCACCGAGGTCAACGCCCTGAAGGAGCAGCTCAACGAGGCCAAGGTGCGGCGTGCCCGGTCCTCGGAACGGCTCAACCGGCTCGCGGCGGCCGTGCGGTCGGCGGAGGCCGAGGTCGAGCGCGTGCGCGCGCAGCGGGCGAAGGTCGAGGCGGCGCGCGAGGAGAACCTGCTCAAGCTGGGCGAGCTGGAGGAGCGCCTCCTGGTCGCCGAGGAGCAGCCGCTGGAGGACGAGCCGGACACCGCGCAGCGCGACCAGGCCGCCGCCGAGCTGGCCGCCGCGCGCCAGGGCGAGGTCGACGCCCGGCTGCACCTGCGGACCGCCGAGGAGCGGGCGCGGGCGTTGCAGGGCAAGGCGGACGGGCTGCGCCGGGCGGCGCGGGCGGAGCGGGAGGCGCGCGAACGCGCCCAGCGCGCCCACGCGGCCCGTGCTCGCGGCGCCGTCGTGGCGAAGGCCGTCGTCCGGGGCGGCGAGGTCGCGCTGGAGCGGATCGCCGAGTCCCTCGCGCGGGCCGCGCGGGAGCGCGACGTCGCGCAGGAGCGCAAGGCGCAGCGCGAGACCTACCTGGTCCAGGTGCGCAACCTGGTCCGGGAGATGTCGGTCGAGCTGGAGAAGCTGACCGACGCCGTGCACCGGGACGAGGTGCTGCGCGCGGAGCAGCGGCTGCGCATCGAGCAGCTGGAGGCCAAGGTCGCCGAGGACTTCGGCATCGGCCTGGACGACCTGGTCGCCGAGTACGGGCCCGACGTGCGCATCCCGCCGTCGCCCGCCGAGATCGCCGAGTACGAGGCCGCGAAGGAACGCGGCGAGGCCGTCACCGCGCCGCAGCCGATCCCGTACGACCGGGAGACCCAGGCGCGGCGGGCCAAGCGCGCCGAGCGCGACCTGTCGCTGCTGGGCAAGGTCAACCCGCTGGCGCTGGAGGAGTTCGCGGCGCTGGAGGAGCGGTACAAGTTCCTGTCCAACCAGCTGGAGGACATCAAGGCCACGCGGCGCGACCTGCTGACCGTCGTGAAGGAGGTCGACGACAAGATCCTGGAGGTCTTCACGTCGGCCTACGAGGACGTGGCGCGCGAGTTCGAGGTCGTGTTCAAGGTCCTGTTCCCCGGTGGCGAGGGCCGGCTGGTGCTGACCGAGCCCGACGACATGCTGACCACCGGCATCGAGCTGGAGGCCCGGCCGCCGGGCAAGAAGGTCAAGCGGCTGTCGCTGCTGTCCGGTGGCGAGAAGTCGCTGGCGGCGGTGGCGATGCTGGTGGCGATCTTCCGGGCGCGGCCGTCGCCGTTCTACGTGATGGACGAGGTCGAGGCGGCCCTGGACGACACCAACCTGCACCGCCTGATCGGCCTGTTCGAGCAGTTGCGGGAGCGGTCGCAGCTGCTGATCATCACGCACCAGAAGCCGACGATGGAGATCGCGGACGCGTTGTACGGCGTGTCGATGCGGGGTGACGGCATCAGCCAGGTCATCTCGCAGCGCCTGCGGGGGCGGGAGAACCTGCGGCCCGCCGCGCCGGCCGGGGATGCGGGCGCTGGTGCGGCCGGGTCCGGTGTGGTCGGGTCGGCTGCCGGCGCGGTGGGATCGGGTGCGGTGGGATCGGGTGCGGGAGCCGCCGGGTCGAGCGCCGGCGCGGATGGGGACGGGCGGGCGGAGTCCTAGTCGCGGCGGGTCGCAACCCGTTCGACGGGGTGCCGTGCCGGGGGTGGTCGGGCGCCGGGGTTTCCGAAGCCGCGTGGCCTCCGGCCCCCGAGTCCATTGTCCCACGGGCCACCGACAAAACGGTGGGGCGGTGCTCGGCGGGCTGCTCGCCCTTGCGGCGTCGGCGTGGTTCGGGTGTGGCCTCCGGCCCCCGGTTCCATTGTCCCACGCGGCACCGACAGAGCGGGGTTCGCGGCCGCGCGGGTCAGTGGCGGTGGGCGTCCAGGGCGGCCGCTTCCTCCGGGGTCGGCGCGGTGCCGCCGAGGTGCGCCGGGTGCCACCACTGGCCTTCGCCGGGCTCCGGGTAGCGGGACTGTGCCTCGTCGAGCAGCTCCTGCATCCGGGCGCGCAGGGCCTCGTCGGTGGTCGGCTCGATCGGCTCGCCGACGACGACCGTCACCGGCACGTGCCGCCGCGTCAGGCTCTTGGGCCGGCCCTTCGTCCACAGCCGCTGGGTGCCCCACACCGCGGTCGGCAGGAGCGGCACGCCGGCCTCGGCGGCCAGGCGCACCGCTCCGCTCTTGACGTCCTTGACGGTGAACGACCGGCTGATGGTGGCCTCCGGGAAGATGCCGACCACCTCACCGGCCCGCAGCGCGGCCAGCGCCCGCTGGTAGGACTCCTGCCCCGCCGAGCGGTCCACGGGGATGTGGCGCATCCCACGCATGAGGGGCCCGGAGACCCGGTGCTCGAACACCTCGTGCTTGGCCATGAACCGGACCAGGCGGCGGGACGGCAACGCCCCGCGGCCCGCGAAGATGAAGTCCAGGTAGCTGACGTGGTTGCTCGCCAACACGGCCCCGCCGGTGATCGGCACGTGACGCGCCCCGTCCACCGTGATGCGGAGATCGAGCACGCGGAACAGGAGCTTGGCCGCGGCGATCACCGACGGGTACACGCGTTCTGGCATGACGCCAACGGTACGCTACTGGCGGGTAACCGTGCCTTCGTGCTTCCGGACGACGCGCGGCACACCGGCCAGGTCCTCGTCGTTGCACAACAACTTGAGGTTGTAGTACGGCGAACCCTTCGTGTCGTCGTAGTCCAGGTGGACCGCGATGACGTCGACCGGCTCGCCCAGCCAGTCCTGGGTCTGCCGCAACCACGAGGACGCCCGCGCCAGCGCGCTGGGCAGATCGTCGTCCCGGAATTCGACCGGCCGGTAGGGGACCTCCTGCACCTGGTCCCGCTGGTTGGCAGGCATCGGCAGGTCTACCGCCACCCCGCTGTCGTTGAGTTCGAGTTGGATCGTTTCCTCACTCACGCCTTGAGGGTCCACCACCCCGGGGCCCGCGGCAAGAGATACCCCTCGGCGGGCGGGCGCGGTTCGCCCGCCGGCGTGGCGCGCGGCGACGGCACGCGCCACGCGACGTCCCTGGTCAGGTCGCCGGCGCGCGGGTCGGAAAACTCCCTCGCGCCGGGCTGGCCCCGCGAGTGACTATTCCGGCATGTATGACATCCGTTTCGCCGAACCTGACGACTTCGCCGAGGTGCCGGCGCTGCTCGTCCGGCTCCAGGCCGACGCCGCGCACCACATCGGCTACCTCGGTGAGACGCTCGGCGAGCTGACCGAGGAACTGGCCGAGTTCGAACCCGACTGGCCCTCGTGCACGGTGGTCGCCACCGACGACTCCGGCCGCCTGTGCGGTGTGCTCAGCGTCGAGGTGGACACCGAGCTGAACCGGGTGTTCCTGCACGGCCCGTTCGTGGACGTGCCGGTGAACCACCCGGCGGGCAGCCGGATCTGGGACCAGACCGCCGACGCGCTGTACGCGCACGCCGCGCCGCTGCTGCGCGGCATCGTCGACCGCGAGGTGTACGGCCACACCGAGCACCGCAGGCTGGCGGCGTTCGCGCGGCGCCACGGCTTCACCGCCGGCCGCGCCAGCGGTATCCACGTGCTCGACGGCGACGGCCTGCGCGGTCTGCTGCTGCGCGAGGCGAGCTGCCCCCGCACCGGGCCGGCGCGGGAGATGCGCGTGCTGCCGACGGACTCGGCCGTGCACCAGGCGGTGGCCGTGCTGCACGAGCGGTGCTTCCCCAAGACCTACCTGTCCGGCCGCAAGCTCGTGGACGGCACCGGCAAGCACACGGTGGTCGTGGCGATGGACGGCGACTCCGTGCTCGGGTACGCGGCGGGCAAGGCCGAGCCGGGCGAGTACTACCTCGACTTCGTCGCGGTGGAGCCCGGCGTGCGCGGCGCGGGCGTCGGCTCGGCGCTGGTCACCGAGCTGGTGTGGAAGCTCGCCGAGCGGTTCGGCGCCCGGCCGCAGGCCGCCGCGTCGATCCTGGTGGGCAACACCTCGTCCCGGCGCATGTTCGACCGCCTCGGGTTCCGCCTGCACCTGGAACTGGTGGCGTACCGGGCGGCCTGAGGTCGCCGCGGGGGCCGTCCGGGCGCGGGTGACGGCCCCCGGCGACGGTCACGCGACCCCGGCGACCGGCACGAGGCCCGGTGACCGGGCACGGGTACCCGGGGACGTCACGCCGCCCCGGTGCGCGCCGCGACGTCGACCTCCGGCGGGTCGCCCTTGTGCCGCAGCGCCAGCAACCCGCCCACGACCAGCGTCACCAGCACGCCCATCGGCGTGTACCACGGGTACGCCAGCGCCTTCGAGGTCGTCGTCGCCGCCGAGAAGTCGATCACCACCGACGCCTCCGGCCCGACGAACTTCACGCCCAGGATCACGAACGCCATCACCGCGACCGTCGTCACGAACGCCACCACCGCGTCGGCCTGCCGCGCGCCGCGGAACAGCAGGCCCAGCAGGAACGCGCCGAGCAGCGCGCCGTAGGTGAACCCGGCGATGGACAGGCCCTGCTCCACGATGGGGTTCCCGCGCCGGGTGAACGACGCGAACAACCCCGCGCACACCACCAGCAGGCCGGCCCACACCACGGTCCAGATCCGGCCCTGCCGGAGCACCTCCGCCTCGCTCAGCGGCCGCCGCACCACCCGCTGGTACACGTCCGCCACCGTCGAGGACGCCAGCGCGCCCAGCGACGACGACAGCGCCGCCGCCAGGATGCCCGCCATCACGAACCCGGACAGCCCCGGCGGCATGTCGCGCACGATGAAGTGCGCGAACAGCTCGTCGCCGTTGTTCAGCTTCAGGTCCTCGACCGGCCGCGCCCCCCGGTAGAACGCCCACAGCAGCACGCCGATGACCAGGAACAGCGCGAACTGGAGGAACACCACGACACCGCTGGCGACGAGCGCCTTCCGCGCCGCCCGCACGTCCTTGGTCGCCATCAGCCGCTGCACGACCAACTGGTCCGCGCCGTGCGACGCCATCGACAGCACCGCGCCGCCGACGAACGCCGTCAGGACCGCGTACTGCGAGGTGAGCGGGTTGGCGGCGAAGTCGAGGACCTGGAACTTCCCGGCGTCCGCGGCGGAGGCGAACCACCCGTCGGGCAGCTTCCCCGACAGCACCGCGATCACCACCGCCGCGCCCAGCACGTACCAGAGCATCTGGATCGCGTCGACCCACACCACCGCCCGCACGCCGCCCAGGAAGCTGTACACGACCATCGCCAGGCCGAGCACGGCCACGATCAGCCAGTAGGACGCGTCCACCCCGTAGGCCAGGAGCACGACCTTGACCGGGATGGCGGTGGCGAACAGCCGCAGCCCGTCCGCGAGCAGCCGCGTGACCAGGAACGTCACCGACGCCGTGCCCTGGAGCCCGCCGCCGAACCGCTCGCCGAGGAACCCGTACGCCGTGACCAGCTCGCCCGCGACGTACTTGGGCAGCAGCACGAACGACACCACGACCCGCCCGAGCAGGTACCCGATCGACAGCGACAGGAAGGTCATCGTCCCGCCGTACGCGATGGTCGGCACGGACAGCACGGTCAGCGTCGACGTCTCCGCCGACACCACCGACACGCACACCACCCACCACGGGATGCGCCGCTCGCTGACGAAGTAGTCCGTCGCGGAGCGCTGCCGCCCGCCGATCCACACCCCCAGCAACGGCATCCCCGCCAGGAACAGCACGATGATCGCGAGGTCAAGCGCGCGCACGGTGTCCTCCAATCCGGAGCCCGGTGACGGGGGCGCCCGCGGGTTCGGGCAGGCGCAGGGGCGCCCGGCCGGGTGTGATCGAGCCGAGCAGGCGCGGTCCGGTCGCGCCGGTGGCGGCGGGCACGTTGGCGGGCAGCCCGTGCCAGGTCAAGAAGCCCAGCAGGGCGGCCAGGTACGCCTCCTTGCCGTCGGCCGGCAGGCCCAGGTCGTCGCTGCGGCGCAGGTCCACCCGCCTGCGCAACGAGTCGACGAGGACGGGGTTGCGCATCCCGCCGCCCGACCCGATCACGGTCGACGCGCCGGCGCACGCGTCGGCGACGGTGCGGGCGGTCAGCTCGGTGAGCGTGGCCAGCAGGTCCTCGGCGGGCATGACCAGGCCGTCGGTCACGCGGTCGAGGTACGCGCGGTCGAAGTGCTCCTTGCCGGTGGACTTCGGCGCGGGCCGCGCGTAGTAGGGGTCGGCGAGCAGCCGGTCGAGCAGTTCGGCGTGCACGTGGCCGCGCGCGGCGAACTCGCCGTCGACGTCGTGCGTGCGCAGGCCGCCGGACAGCGCGGTCATCGCGGCGTCCATCAGCGCGTTGCCCGGACCGGTGTCGCAGGCGAGCACGCCGTCGGGCGTGATCCGGGTGATGTTCGCGATGCCGCCGACGTTCAGCGCGACGGCCCCCGGCAGCTCGGCGAGCCACAGCGCGTCCAGCGTGCTCGCGAGCGGCGCGCCGTGGCCGCCGGCGGCGACGTCCCGGACCCGGAAGTCGGCGACCACCGGCAGCCCGGTGGCCTCGGCGATCCACGCGGGCGCGCCGACCTGGAGCGTGCCCAGGCAGCGGCCGTCCGCCACCCAGTGGTGCGCCGTCTGGCCGAGGGAGGCGACGAGGTCCGCCGCGTGCGGCCGGGCCGCCTCGGCGAACGCCTGGCCCAGGCGGGTGTCCAGCACGCACAGGTCGCGCGCGTCGGCGGGCGGTGCGCGCAGCTCGGGCGGGAACGGGTGCTCGCCGTGCGCGACGGGGGTCAGGACGACGACCGGGCCGTCCAGGGTGAAGTCGCCGACCGCCACGTCGATGGCGTCCATCGACGTCCCCGAGATCAACCCGATCACCCGCACGCCTGTGTCCTATTCCACAGCGCGCTCCGAGCGCAAGGGTTTTGGTTGGAAAGTAGCCGGAAATCAATATTGTTCGTTGATTGGTGACAAGTCGTGGCGTGCGAGGATTGGGGCGTGTCCACCGAGCTCCTGATCTGGATCGTCGTCGTCGTCGCGGCACTGCTCGCGGTCGCCCTCGTCACCGGTGTCGTGCTGGCCAAGCGCAGGCGGATCAGCCTGTCCGAGCCCGAGCGGCCCAAGCCGGTCGCGGGCGGCTACCAGGCGGGTGGCGGTGTCACGTTCGCCGCGCCCGAGCGCGTGGCCGAGCCGGTGAAGCCGGCCGAGCCGGGGGACACGGTCGAGCCCGCGGCGCGGCCCGTCGAGCCACCCGTCGAGCCGCCTGCCCAGCGCGCCGCGCCGGTGGCCGAACCGCCGCCGGCCGCCGAGCCCGCGGCCCCGGCCCGGCCCGAGGAGCGACCGGGCACGGCGCCCGCGGCCCCGCCGGCCGCCGAGGCCCCGACCGCGCCCGAGCCCGTGCGGCACCCGGTCGCCGACCGCACCGAGGTGGACGGCCAGCCCGGTGTCGGCGACGACGCGGCCGTGCCGCGCGACTCGGTCAAGCGCGGCTTCGTCGAGGTGCCGCTGCCCGAAGAGGCGTCCGAGATCGAGGAGATCGAGCCGACGGCCGGCCGGCTGGAACGGCTGCGCGGCAAGCTCTCCCGGTCCCGCTCCACGTTCGGCCAGGGCCTGCTCGGCCTGCTCGGCGCGGGCGACCTGGACGAGGACTCGTGGACCGACGTCGAGGACACGCTGCTGCTGGCCGACCTCGGCGCGAACGTCACCGACCAGGTCGTGGCGGCGCTGCGGGAGCGGATCGCCGCCCGCGGCGTGCGCTCGTCCGACGACGCCCGCGCGCTGCTGCGCGAGGTGCTGATCGGCGCGCTGCACCCCGAGCTGGACCGCGCGGTGCACGCCCTGCCGCACTCCGGCAAGCCCGCCGTGGTGCTGGTCGTGGGCGTGAACGGCGTCGGCAAGACCACGACCACCGGCAAGCTGGCCCGCGTGCTCGTCGCCGACGGCCGCACCGTGCTCCTGGGCGCGGCGGACACCTTCCGCGCCGCCGCCGCCGACCAGCTGGCGACGTGGGGCTCGCGCGTCGGCGCGCACACCGTGCGCGGCGCGGAGGGCGCGGACCCGGCGTCCGTGGCGTTCGAGGCGGTCAAGCAGGGCGTGCAGGAGGGCGTCGACACGGTCCTGATCGACACCGCCGGCCGCCTGCACACCAAGACCGGCCTGATGGACGAGCTGGGCAAGGTCAAGCGCGTGGTCGAGAAGCAGGCCGCGGTGGACGAGGTGCTGCTCGTGCTCGACGCCACCACCGGCCAGAACGGCCTCACCCAGGCCCGCGTGTTCGCCGAGGTGGTCGACGTGACCGGCATCGTGCTGACCAAGCTGGACGGCACCGCCAAGGGCGGCATCGTGTTCCAGGTCCAGCGGGAGCTGGGCGTGCCGGTGAAGCTCGTCGGCCTCGGCGAGGGCGCGGACCACCTGGCCCCGTTCGAGCCGGCCGCGTTCGTGGACGCCCTGCTGGGCTGACCACCGGCCGGGCGACCGGCGCGGGCCGGCTCACGCGTCGGCGCAGCGGTGCCAGCACTCCTTGACCTGCCGCTGGGCCGGGAGCACGTGGTAGTGCAGCGGTTCGAGCGCCGACCGCACCACGTAGGACGGCCCGGCGGCGCGCTCGCGCCGCACCACGTGCCGCAGGCGCCCGGACGACGGCTCCCGCCACCCGTCGTCCCGGTTCGTCGCCCGCACCCGCGCGCCCGGGTAGGCGCGGCGGTACTCCGCGATCAGGTCCACCAGCCACTGCACGCGGTCGGCCGGCTCGTCCGCGGGCACCGGGTCCAGCTCCGCGCCGTCGCTCCACCGGCCCACCACCCGGCGGTCGTCCCAGTGCAGGGTCAGGGTGCGGCCCTCATGCGTCGTTCCCACGCCGGAGATCTTCGCCCGCCCGTCCCGGCCCGGTCCTGCGGGGTCAGCCGATCGTGTGACAGCGGGTCACGCGAGGGTGGCCCGGTCGGACAGCCGGCGGGCGACCGCGACCATCTCGGGCACGATCCGGTGGACGGCCTCCTCGGTCAGCCGCCCCTCCGGCCCGGACACCGACACCGCCGCCCGCGCCGGCGCGCCCGGCAGCGGAACCGCGATGCAGCGCACGCCCAGCTCCTGCTCGCCCTCGTCCAGCGCGTACCCCCGCTCGGCGATCCGGTCCAGCGCCGCCAGCAGCTCGCCCACGTCGGTGATGGTGTTGGGCGTCACGGCGGGCAGGCCGGTCCGCGCCAGCAGCGCCCGCGCCTCCGCGCGCGGCAACTGGGCCAGGATCGCCTTGCCCACGCCCGTGCCGTGCGGCAGGACCCGCCTGCCGACCTCGGTGAACATCCGCATCGAGTGCCGGGACGGCACCTGCGCGACGTACACCACCTCGTCGCCGTCCAGCACGGCCAGGTTCGCGGTCTCCTCCACCACCTCGACCAGCTCCGCCAGGAACGGCCGCGCCCACGTGCCGAACTGCCGCGACGCGCTCTCGCCGAGCCGGATCAGCCGCGACCCGAGGGCGTACCGGCGGTTGCTGTTCTGCCGCACGTACCCCAACGTGACCAGGGTGCGGATCAGCCGGTGGATGGTCGGCAGCGGCAGCCCCGACGCGGCGGCCAGCTCCGACAGGCCGGCCTCGCCACCCGCGTCGGCCAGCTTCTCCAGGAGGTCGAAGGCGCGCCGCAACGACTGGACGCCGCCCGTGGACTCCAGCGCCATCCGGTCCACCCTTCGTTGCTGTTCCGCGATGCAAAAACTATAGTCCGCACAGCAGAAGGCGTCGCCAGAGAGGTGGGCTCCCATGACCGGTATCCGCGTGCTCGGGGGCGAGGTGGACCGGGGTGCGGAGATCCTCACGCCGGACGCCCTGGAGTTCGTCGCCGGGCTGCACCGCTCGTTCGCCGCGACCAGGGACGAGCTGCTGGCCCTCCGGAAGCGGCGGCGACCGCTGTCCTTCCGGCCCGAGACCGCGCACGTCCGGGAGGGCGACTGGCGGGTCGCGGAGGCGCCCGAGCCGCTGCGCGACCGCCGCGTCGAGATCACCGGGCCCACCGAGCGGAAGATGGCGATCAACGCGCTCAACTCGGGCGCGAAGGTGTGGCTGGCCGACCTGGAGGACGCGAACACCCCGCACTGGCGCAACGTCGTCGCCGGCCAGGTCAACCTCTACGACGCCGCGCGCGGCACCATCGAGCACCGGTCGCCCGAGGGCAAGCGCTACGTGCTCGGCGACGGCCCGCGCCCGGCCATCGTCGTCCGCCCGCGCGGGTGGCACCTGCCCGAGCGGCACATCGAGGTCGACGGCGCGCCCGCCGTCGGCGCGCTGGTGGACTTCGGCCTGCACTTCTTCCACAACGCCCGGCTCGGCCGGCCGTACTACTACCTGCCGAAGCTGGAGGGCCACCGGGAAGCCCGGCTGTGGAACGACGTGTTCACCGCCGCGCAGGCCCGGCTCGGCGTACCGCACGGCACCGTCCGCGCGACCGTGCTGATCGAGACCATCCCCGCCGCGTTCGAGATGGAGGAGATCCTCTACGAGCTGCGCGACCACGCCTCGGGCCTCAACGCGGGCCGCTGGGACTACCTGTTCAGCATCATCAAGTACTTCCGCGACCAGGGCGCGGACCACGTCCTGCCGGACCGCGACAGCGTCACCATGACCGCGCCCTTCATGCGCGCCTACACCGAGCTGCTGGTGCGGACGTGCCACAAGCGCGGCGCGTTCGCGATGGGCGGCATGGCGGCGTTCATCCCGAACCGCCGCGACCCGGAGGTCACGCGGCGGGCGCTGGCGAAGGTGCGCGACGACAAGCGGCGCGAGGCCGACGACGGGTTCGACGGGAGCTGGGTGGCGCACCCCGACCTGGTCCCGGTCTGCGCGGAGGTCTTCGACGACAGGCTGGGCGACCGGCCCAACCAGCTCGACGTGCCGCGCGAGGACGTGCACGTCACCGCCGACCAGTTGCTGGACTTCGCGTCGGCGGGCGGGCAGGCGACCCGCGCGGGCGTGACCGGCGCCGTGGACGTCGGCGTGCGGTACCTGATGTCGTGGCTGGGCGGCAACGGCGCGGCGGCGATCCACAACCTGATGGAGGACGCGGCCACCGCCGAGATCTCCCGGTCCCAGCTGTGGCAGTGGGTCCACAACGGCGTCGTGCTGGACGACGGCACGCCGGTCACCGCCGACCTGGTGCGCTCGCTCCTGCGGGACACGCGGGACCGGCTCGACGGCGAGCACCTCGACCTGGCCGTGGAGCTGTTCGAGCAGGTCGCGCTGGCCGACGACTTCGTGGACTTCCTGACGCTGCCCGCGTACGAGCGGATCGCCTGACGTGCCCCGGACGTCCCTGGACCCGGCGGCCGTCGCGGCGGTCACCGCCCGGCTGGCCGACGTGGACCAGCGGGCGCCCGAGGGGCGGCAGCCCGTGCACACCTGTTACGTGCCGGCCGACCGCGTCACGTCGGACACGGTCGCCGAGTGGGGACGGCGGGCGCTGGACGCGCTGGCGGAGCACGCGCCGACGCCGGCGGACCTGGCGCGGGTGCTGGACCTGCCTGCCGCGTCCGCCGGGGTCCTGCACGCCGGGGTCCGGGCGAAGCTCGCGGCCGAACCCGTGGAGGACCTGCGGATCGACTTCGAGGACGGCTACGGCTCCCGGCCCGACGAGGACGACGACGCCGAGCGCGCCGCGCGCGTCGTGCGGGGCTGGCTCGCTGACGGCGTCGCGCCCGCCCGGTTCGGCCTGCGCGTGAAGTCCTTCGACACCAGGGCGTCGCGCGATCGCGGCATCCGCACCCTGGACGTCTTCCTGACCGCGCTCGGCGACGTGCCGCCGGGTTTCGTCATCACCTTCCCCAAGGTGACGTCGGTGGCGCAGGTGGAGGTCTTCGGCGACGTGCTGGACCTGTTCGGGTCGGACCTCCGGTTCGAGATCCAGGTCGAGACGCCGCGGTCGATCGTGGACCGGTGGGGGCGGATCGCGATCCCGACGTTCATCGAGGCGGGCCGGGGCCGGGTGACCGGGCTGCACTTCGGCACCTACGACTACACGGCGGCCTGCGGGCTGGGCGCGGCGCACCAGCACCTGGCGCACGGCGCGTGCGACTTCGCCCGGCACGTCATGCAGGTCTCGGCGGCCGGCACGGGCGTGGCCCTGTCCGACGGCTCCACGAACGCCCTGCCGGTCGGCGACCGGGTGGAACACGGCTGGCGGACCCACTACGCCCTGGTCCGGCGGTCCCTGGCGCACGGCTTCCACCAGGGCTGGGACCTCCACCCGGCGCAGCTGGTCACCCGGTACGCGGCCGTCCACGCGCACCACCGGGAGGGCGCGGAGGCCGACGCGCGCCGGCTGCGGGACTACGTGTCGCGCGCGGGCGGCGCGGTGCTGGACGAGCCGGCGACCGCGCAGGCCCTGTCGGCGTCGTTCCTCCGGGCGACGGACTGCGGCGCGCTGGACGCGGCGGAGGTCGAGCGGATGACCGGCCTGGACCTGCCTGCCCTGCGTGCCCTCGCGCGGCGGGAGCGGCCCTCCGACGACGGGTGACGCGCCCGCGCGTTCCCGATCGTTGCGGGGACGTGGTCGGGACCGCGTCCCTACGATGGGGCACTCGTTCACGAGGTGACGGGTGGTGGGCTCGGTGCGGTTGTCGTCCTTGGCCAGGAGCCACGTCGTCGTGCGGTACGACGACGAGGTGCCGAGGGCGAGGGCCGCGGTGGAGCGCGCGGACGCCGAGTACGCCGTCGTCGTGACCTCGGACGGCGTGCCGCTTGGCGTGCTGGGCAGACCGCAGCTGGCCGCGCCGGGCACGGCGACGCTGACCGCGCTGGCGGACCGCTGCCCGGTCCTGGCCGTGGTCGGCGGCGAACCCGACGAACTGCACCCGGACGAACTGGTCGACCTGGCCGACCTGGTGGTGCGCGAAGGGCTGGCGTTCGTGCTCGTCGAACGCGACGGCCTGCCGTCCGGCGTGGTGCCGCGCGCGGCGATCGAACAAGCCCTCCCGCTGGACCTGCCGGACGGTTCGGCGGTCCGCTCCGGCAACCCGGACGTCGCCGCCCTGCGGTACGTGTGCCGCAAGTGCGCGCCGCCGACGTTCCACCTGCCGCGCGCACCGGAGGGGGACGGCCGGCCGCCCCACTGCCGCCGCGTGTTCTTCCACGGCGCGATGGAGCCCGACGCCTGATGTTCGCCTCGGTGCTGCGCGAGATCACCGGGTACTTCGACAAGCGCGCCCTGGTTTCCGCGTTCTTCCCGGTGCTGGTGTTCGCGGGCGGCACCGCGGTCGTGGTGTGGACGACGCTCGCCGGTGTCGAGGGCGCGGTCCGGTCGTGGGGCGGGCGTCCCGCGACCGTGCAGCTCGGCCTGGTGCTGGGGTTCCTCGTCCTGGTGGCGTTCCTGACGTTCGTGCTGGGCACGCTGCGCGAGTGGCAGGACCGGGTGTGCCAGGGCCACTGGCCCGCGTGGGCGGCGCGGGCGCGGGAACCGCTCGCCCGTCGCCACCGCGCCGCGCGGCGGGCCCTGATCGACCGGGACGAGGCGCTGCGCGAGCGCGAGGAGGCGCTGGCCGCCGAGCGGGCCGCCTGGCCCGACCCGGCCGACGCGACGCCCGGCACGCTGACCGAGGAGGCCGCCCGCTCGGCGTTCGACCGGCTCGACGCCCTGCCCGCGCAGCACCCGCCGACGTGGCCGGGCGGCACGGCCGCCGTCCTCGCCGACCTGGTGCGCGGCGTCCGCGCCGACACCGAGGAGCGGGTGGGCGCGGTGACCGGGCTGGTGCGCCGGCTCGACGCGCACCTGTCGGTGGTGGAGCAGGACGTCCGCGACCGGCGGGCCGAGGTGCAGCGGGACCTGTTCCTGCGCTACCCGCAACCGCCGGCCGACGTGTCGCCGACCGGCATGGGCAACGTGGTCCGCGCGGCCGAGCAGCACCCGTCGACCCGGTACCGGCTGGACGCGGTGGTCCTGTGGACGCGGCTGCGGACGGTGCTGCCGCAGGAGTTCGCCGACACGGTGCGCGACGCCAAGGTCTCCGTGGACCTGCTGCTGACCGTGGCGGCGTTCCTGCCGCTGTTCGGGGTGCCGCTGACGTGGTGGCTGGCGTGGCGGCTGCCGCGGGTCGAGGGCGTGGCGGCGTGGCTGACGGTCTTCGCGATCGCCGTGTGCGCCTTCGCGCTGTGCCGGGCGGCCTACCGGATGACGCCTGTGGTGCTCGCGTTGGCGGCACTGCTGGTGTGCCACACCTTCGCGGGGTTCTGGCACCCGGTGCTGCGCGGCGAGGTGGCCCTGCTGTGGACGGGAGCGCTCTTCGTCCTGTCCTACGGCCTGTACCGCAACGCGACGCACGCGATGCTGGCGTACGCCGAGCGCCTGCGGACGGCTTTCGACCTGTACCGGTGGAAGCTGTTGGAGGAGCTGCGGCTGGCGCTGCCGGACACCCTGGCGGAGGAGCGCCGGACGTGGGGCGGCCTGAGCCAGTTCCTGTACCGGGGCGGGACGACGGACCCGGACGCGATCCGGTACGCCCACCCCGATCCGGACGCTACCGCTTGAGGCGGTCGACGAACGCCGCCCACCGCTCGCCGGGGAGGTGGAGGCGCGGGCCGGCGGGGTTCTTGGAGTCGCGGACGGCCGTGCCGGCGTCCGTGAGGCGGACTTCGACGCAGGCGTTGCTGGCGGCGGCGCTGTAGCTGCTGGTGAACCAACCGGTGTCGCGGTGCATGGTCACGTCTCCTTGAGCGACTCGATCAGCAGGGACTTCGACTCTTGAGGCGGAAGGGCCAACTCCCTGACACGCTCGAAAGCCCTCGCCATCGCGTCGGTGTCGGCCACTTGATCGTAGTAGGTCGCGGAGCCGTAAACCATTGTCGGATAGGCGATCCTGGGCGCGCCGACGAAGTCGAGCACGATGAGCCCGCCACCGAGCGCGGGGTTGTCGGCCGTGCCGGACGGCAGGATTTGAACAGTCATATCGGGATGCCGTGCCATCAGTTGCAGCACGTGCAGGACCTGGCCCTGCATCACCGAGGCGCTGCCGACGACGTTCGTCAGGGCGTCCTCGGTGAAGACGAAGTTCAACTCCTTGTCGTGCCCCGCGTCGAAGACCCGGCGTTGGTGCTCCAACCGGAAGGCGACCCTCTCCTCGACTTCGGTCGCGTCGTACCAGACGCTTCCGGCCACGTGCATCAGCGCTTGGACGTAGTCCGGGGACTGGAGGAGTCCGGGGTACAACCCGGCTTCGTAGTGGCGGATGCGCGCGGCGCTCGCCTGGAGGTCGGCGAGCCGCCCGAAGGCGTCCGGCAACTCGTCGGTGTACGCGCGGCGGGGTTGGCGGCGGCGGGCCTGCATCCCGATGGCCAGGACGGTGTCGCGTTCCTGGTCGGTGGCGTCGTAGAAGTCCAGCAGCTTGAGCAGGTCCTCGTGCTTGAGGACACCGCGGCCGTTCTCCACCTGGCTGATGCGCGCGTGTGCCTTGCCGACGAACGCGCCCGCTTCCTGCTGGGACTTGCCCGCCCGCTGCCGCAGACCCTGGAGCGCCAGGCCGAGCTGCATCCGCTCCACCGTCTGCCCCGTCTTGCCCATCGACAGCTTCACCCTTCCGGGGACTAACCCTGATTCCTTTGTAAGGCTTAGCCTTGATCGCGCTAACAAACCCTTACAAGCGGTGCCGACACCGCACTCTACGGGAGGCAACCATGTACCGAGGCAGTCCGGTCGAGGTCTCGACGCAGATCGACATCTCCGAGAACTTCACCCTCGTCAGCGCGGTCCACGAGGGCGGTGAGCAGGTCGAACTGGAGTTCTCCGGTGGGACGCACGCGGCGCTCTTCTTCACCCGGCGTGGGTTCGAGCAGTTCAAGGAGCAGTGGCCGGAGGTGGTCGCCAAAGCGGACGCGGCCTTCGAGAACCGCTTGATCGGGTGAATTTTGCGGTGCCGCGCAGTGCTCCGGGAGCCGTCTCGGGCGGTCAGTGGGTCGGCAGTGCGCGCCAGGCGGAGCCCGCGTCCTCGGCATCGTCGCGCAGCACCGAACCCTCGATCAACCCGTAAGGCCGGTCGGCGGCGTGGAAGACCTCGTTGTCGTTGGACAACCCGAACGGGCTCAGGTCGACCTCGAAGTGGTGCCTGTTCGGCATCGACAGGCGCACTTCGGCGACCTCCGGCCGTTCCAGCAGCACGGCCTCGCCCATCGCGTACAGGGTCTGCTGCAACGACAGGCTGTGCTTCACCGCGAACGCGCGTAACAAAATCTCCCGGACGCGGCGGAAGCTCTCGCCCCACTCGATCCCCCGACCCTGGTAGCGCCACCACGCGGTCACCGACGTCGCGAGCACGCGGTCCGTCGTCTCCGCCAACGTCGTGTACCGGTCGCGCGGGAACCCGTGGAACTCCGACCCGGCCGTCTTGAGCACCACCAGGTCCCTCAACCCCGACACGACCCACGCCCGCGAGCCCTCCACCGTCACGGCCGTCGTCCGCTTCTCGTCGCCGGCGCGCGTGAACGAATGGCCGTTGCCCTCGATCCGCGTCCACGAGTGCCGGTCGACCGCCACCCGCGCACCCGTGATCGCCTCCTGCGTGGACGTGAAGTGCCGCGCCAACCGCAGCGCGAAGTCCTCGATCTCGCCGACCGGGGCCTGCTTGGCGAACGCGAACACGGTGTTCTTCTGCGTGTCGGTCGCGAGCACCTTGGCGTTGTCGCCGGTGAGGTGCGTGTCGGCGAGGTCGCCCCACAGCGCCGTGCCGACGGTCAGGTCGTCGACGGTGTGCGTGTCGCCGTCGCGGCGCACCGCGACCAGCCGGATCTCCGCCTTGCCGTACTGGTTCGGCCCTAGGACGACGCCCATCGGTCGGCCCCCTCGCGTGTCGTGGGTCGGAGCGCCTTGCGCAGGCGCAGCGCGGCGATGGCGGCGAGTTCCCGGTTCGCGACGCGCAGCTCGTCCTCCGGCGAGTTCGCCAGGCGGGACGTCAGGTCGACCAGCACCCGGTCGGCGCTCAACCCGGTCGCGCACACCAGGTAGCCGTGGCCGAACCGGTCCTCGTACGCGCGGTTGGCGGCGCGCAGCCGGTCCGCCGCCGCGCCCGCGCCGGACTGCTCCTCGGCGGACCAGCGGGCGGCGACGCCGTCGTGCGCCGCGCGCTCGCCGATGCGGGGGTGGGCGGCGATCGCCGCGAGCACTTCGTCGTCGTCGAGCTGGGCCGCCCGGTCGCCGGCGGCGACCAGCTCGTCCACGGAGGCGTACGGCCGGCCGGCGAGCACGGCGTCGACCCAGCGCGGCACGGCGAGGCACGCGGCGAGCAGCGGACGGAGTTCCTCCGGCGGTGCGGAGTTGAACCCGTCCAGGTCGGGCACGCGGCCTCCTGTTTCTGTATCGCGGAAGCGCGGTTCCGCATCAAGGGACCGTACGAGCGGGTTCCGAGCCGTGTCAACAGTGGTCGACGTGCGACCCCTACGGTCCTTCCGACGGGTCCCGCGGGGCCTTCCGCCTGGCACAGTGACGTCATGGACCTGGTGTTACGCGCGGACCGGGTGGTCACCTCCGACGGCGAGACCGCCGCCGACATCGGGGTGCGCGACGGTCGCGTCGTGGCCGTCGCCGGCGCGGGCCGCCTCACCGCGGACCGCGTGGTGCGGCTGGCCGACGACGAGGTGCTGCTGCCCGGCCTGGTCGACACGCACGTCCACGTCAACGACCCCGGCCGCGCCGAGTGGGAGGGGTTCGCCACCGCCACCCGCGCGGCGGCGGCCGGCGGTGTCACCACGATCGTCGACATGCCGCTGAACAGCGTGCCGCCCACCACGGACGTCGCCGCGCTGGCCGCCAAGCGCCGGGCCGCCGCCGGCCGCGTCCACGTCGACGTGGGGTTCTGGGGCGGTGTGGTGCCCGGCAACCCGGCGGACCTCCGCCCGCTGCACGACGCCGGCGTGCTCGGCTTCAAGTGCTTCCTGGTCCACTCCGGGGTGGCCGAGTTCCCGCCCGTCGACCTGGCGGGGCTGCGCGCGGCGCTGACCGCGCTGCGCGGCGTCGACGCCCTGGTGGTCGTCCACGCCGAGCACCCGCAGGAGGTCACCGAGCCCGGCCCCGACTACGCCGGCTTCCTGGCGTCCCGCCCGGACCGCGCCGAGCACCGCGCCGTCGGCGACCTGCTCGGGTTGGCCCGCGACACCGGCGCGCGGCTGCACGTCCTGCACCTGTCCAGCGGGGACGCGCTGGCGCACCTCCGGGCGGCCAGGGACGAGGGGCTGCGGCTGACCGCCGAGACGTGCCCGCACTACCTGACGTTCGTGGCGGAGGAGATCGCCGACCGGGCCACCTGGTTCAAGTGCTGCCCGCCGATCCGGGACGCCGCCAACCGCGAGCGGCTGTGGCGCGGCCTGGCCGAGGGCCTGGTGGACGTGGTGGTCAGCGACCACTCGCCGTGCACGCCGGAGCTGAAGGCGGGCGACTTCGCCACCGCGTGGGGCGGTGTCGCGAGCCTCCAGCTCGGCCTGCCCGCGGTGTGGACGCAGGCCCGCCCGCGCGGCCACGACCTGACCGACGTGGCGCGCTGGATGGCCGCGCGACCGGCCGAACTCGTCGGCCTGCGGCGCAAGGGCCGCGTCGCCGAGGGGTGCGACGCGGACTTCGTCGCCTTCGCGCCCGACGAGGCGTTCGTGGTCGACCGGGGGAAGCTGCACCACCGCAACCCCGGCACGCCCTACCACGGCCGCCCGCTGGCCGGCGTGGTGCGGCGGACCTGGTTGCGCGGCGAGGAGATCACGGGTGACCGCCCGCGTGGACGGCTGCTGAGCGGAGGAGACGCATGAGGCCCACCTGGACCCGGCTGCCGGACCTGGCGTCCCGCGCCGTGGGCGGCAGCGTGGTGTGGGCGGACGACGAGCTGTTCGCCGAGCGCGAGAACCTGATCGCCCACGCCGAACCGGAGTTCCGGCCGCGCACGTTCGGCCACAAGGGGCAGGTCTACGACGGCTGGGAGACCCGCCGCCGGCGCGAGCCGGGCGACGACCGGGCGATCGTGCGGCTCGGCCTGCCGGGCGTGATCCGGGGCGTCGTCGTCGACACCGCGTTCTTCAAGGGCAACCACCCGCCGTTCGCGACGGTGGAGGCCACGCGGGCGACCGGTTACCCGAGCCCGGCCGAGCTGTCCGGCTGGGAGGTCGTGGTGCCCCGGTCGCCGCTGGGCGGGGACCGCAAGCACTACTTCGACGTCTCGGCGCGGCGCCGCCACACCCACGTCCGCCTCACCATCCACCCCGACGGCGGCGTGGCGAGGCTGCGGGTGTTCGGCGAACCGGTGCCCGACCCCGACCTGCTGGTGCCCGGCGCGGTCGACCTCGCGGCGCTGGAGAACGGCGCGTCCGTCACCGGGTGCAGCGACATGTTCTTCGGGTCGCCCAACAACCTCATCGCGCCCGGCCGGGCGGCCGTGATGGGCGACGGCTGGGAGACCGCGCGCCGCCGCGACGACGGCAACGACTGGGTGGAGATCCGGCTCGCCGCGCCCGGCGAGGTGCGCCTCGCCGAACTCGACACCAGTCACTTCAAGGGCAACGCGCCGGGCTGGGCGGCCGTGCGGGGCAGCGACGCCCGCGTGGACCCGGACACCTGGTTCGACGTGCTGCCCCGGACCCGCCTGCAACCCGACACGCGGCACCGCTTCCGCGTGTCCGGCCGCGAGATCACCCATGCGCGCCTCGACATCTACCCGGACGGCGGTATGGCGCGGTTGCGGCTGATCGGCGCGCTCACGCCGGACGGGGAGGCCGAGCTGGTCCGGCGTCACCGGCGACTGTCCGATTAGCCCAGCGGTCGTCAACCCACGGGTGGACTCCACTACGACTTCAGGCGGTTGTGCGCTGGTTCACACCCCTGCGAGCCTGCGACCACCCATCAGGGTGACAGGAACTAGGGAGGAACCTGTGCGATCGATCATCCGAGCGCTGGGCGGTGTCGGCACCGCCGTCGCGCTCACCGTCGGCTTGACGTCAGTCGCGTCGGCCGACCCGGCGGCGGCGGACACCGCGGACGCGCCGGCCGCGGACGTGCAGGCCGCGGACCTCAAGGACATCGACTGGCGACCCTGCCAGGAGCTGCCCGAGGTCGAGTGCGGCACGCTGCGGCTGCCCGTCGACTGGGCGAACCCGCGCGGTGACAAGTTCGACCTGGCGCTGGCCCGCCGCAAGGCCACCAAGCCGGCCGAGCGCATCGGCGCGATGCTGATCAATCCGGGCGGCCCCGGCGGGTCCGGCGTCGACTTCGCCCTGTTCGCCGACCGCTTCTTCAGCCCGCGGGTGCAGGAGCGGTTCGACATCATCGGCTTCGACCCGCGTGGCGTGGCGCGCAGCCAACCGGTGCTGTGCTCCGAGGACCTCCTGGTCAACGCGCCTTCGCAGTACCCGGCGAACCAGGCGGAGTTCGAGGCGCTGGCCCGGTACAACCGGGAGCTGGCCGCCGACTGCCGCAAGAAGACCGGTCCGATCTACGACCACGTGGACACCATCAGCGTCGTCAACGACATCGAGGCGCTGCGCCGCGTGCTGGGTGAGCGCAAGCTCAACTACTACGGCGTCTCTTACGGCACGCTCATCGGCCAGCAGTACGCCGAGCGCTACGGGCGCAACATCCGGTCGATGGTGATCGACTCCAACATGGACCACAGCCTGGGCACGCGCGGGTTCGTGGAGAGCGAGGCCCGCACGGCGGAGGACTCGTTCCGCGAGTTCGTGAAGTGGTGCGACCGGACGGCGTCGTGCGCGCTGCACGGCCGGGACGTGGCGAAGTTCTGGGACGATCTGCTGGCGAAGGCGGATCGCGGTGAAGTCACGGACCCCTCCGACCCGACGCGCAAGATCCCGGCCGAGTTGATCATCCGGGCGGCGTTCGGCGCGTTCTACGGCCCGAACTGGCAGCCGCTGGCGGAGGCGCTGGTCCAGCTCGACGCGGGCACGGCCGCGCCCCGGCTGTTCGCGGAGGAGGCCGTGAACTTCCCGTTCCCGGCGGTGTTCTGCCAGGACTGGGCGATGCGCGTGCGCGACCACCGCGAGTTCTCCGGACTGGTGCGCCGGGCCAACGAGATCGCGCCGCACATGCGCGGGTCGAGCCTCGGCCACAACGCCGTCGCCGGCTGCGTCGGCCTGCCGGAGAAGGTCAACAACCCGCAGCACCGCCTGCGCATCAAGCACGCGCCGAAGATCCTGATGATGAACGCCCTGCACGACCCGGCGACGGGCTACGAGTGGGCCGTCAACGCCCACCGCCAGAGCCGCGACACGACGGTCCTGCTCACCTACGAGGGCTGGGGCCACGGCGTCTACGACCGCAGCTCCTGCACGCAGGACACCACCGACGCCTACCTGATCGAGCGGCGCGTGCCCCGCGATGGCACCCGCTGCGCGGCCGTCGAGCCCGCCGCGACGGGCCTGGCGACGGCCTCGGCCATCCACCGGCCGGCCGGCCCGAGCCCGGACCTGCCCGGCTGGGGCGGGTGACGACCCTCCCGGCCGAGCAGGGGTGACGACCGGCCGGACGCGTCGCGGGGGCCGCTCCTCGTTCTCGGGCGAGGAGCGGCCCCCTGCGCCATGTCTTCGAGTCGCGGCGACCGTTGTCCGTTCAACCTCGTGAAACGCGTGCGTAACACCGTGCCCCGGACAGTTCACCGACGCGAAACCTGACACGTGACCCCGTGAAACAGGACGTGCCGATGCTCCCTGCAACCGACGCGCAGTGGAGGTCGACACGTGGACACAGGGGACACCGCCTGGTTGCTCACCAGTTCCGCACTGGTGCTGCTGATGACGCCCGGCCTCGCCTTCTTCTACGGGGGCATGGTGCGGTCGAAGAGCGTGCTCAACATGATGATGATGAGCCTCGGCGCGGCCGGTGTGGTCGGCGTGCTGTGGGTGCTGGTCGGGTACTCCACCGCGTTCGGCACGGACGTGGGCGGCGGCCTGCTGGGCGCGCCGTTCGAGTTCTTCGGGCTGACCGGCCTGCTCGGCGCGGGCGTGGTGTCCGGCACCGTCCCGACCACGGTGTTCGTCGCGTTCCAGGCGATGTTCGGGATCATCACCGTGGCGCTGATCTCGGGTGCGATCGCGGACCGCGCGCGGTTCGGGCCGTGGCTGCTGTTCGCCGCGCTGTGGTCCCTGCTCGGGTACTTCCCGGTGGCGCACTGGGTGTTCGACCTCGACGGGAAGGACGCGGCCGGCGAGGTCGTCGACCCCGGCGGGTGGATCGCCAACCGCCTCGCCGCCGTCGACTTCGCGGGCGGCACGGCCGTCCACGTCAACGCGGGCGCGGCCGGCCTCGCGCTCGCGATCGTGCTGGGCCGGCGCGTCGGCTGGCCGCGCGACCGGGTGAAACCGCACAACCTGCCGCTGGTCGTGCTGGGCGCGGGACTGCTGTGGTTCGGCTGGTTCGGGTTCAACGCGGGCTCCGCCGCCGCCGCGAACGCCACGGCGGGCGTCACGTTCGTCAACACCCTGGTCGCGACGTCCGCCGCCCTGCTCGCGTGGCTGCTGGTGGAACGCCTGCGCGACGGCAACGCCACCACGCTGGGCGCGGCGTCGGGCATCGTCGCCGGCCTGGTCGGGATCACCCCCGCGTGCTCCGCCGTCACGCCGCTGGGCGCGATCGCGGTCGGCGCGATCACCGGCGCGCTGTGCGCCCTGGCGGTCGGCCTCAAGTACCGGTTCGGGTTCGACGACTCGCTCGACGTGGTCGGCGTGCACCTCGTCGGCGGCCTGTCCGGCACCCTCCTGGTGGGCCTGTTCGCCGACGACGCCGCGCCCGCCGCCGTGAACGGCCTCTTCCACGGCGGCGGCGTGGACCAGTTGTGGCGGCAGGCCGTTGGCGCGCTGGCGGTGCTCGCCTACTCGTTCGCCGTCAGCCTGGGCCTCGGCTACCTGGTCAAGCTGACCGTCGGGTTCCGCGCCGACGAGGAGTCCGAGGTCGGCGGCATCGACGAGGCCGAGCACGCCGAGACCGCGTACGAACTCGGCGCGGCCCTGCCCGGCGCACGCGGCCACGCCGGGCCCGGTGTCACGGCCGTCCTCGAAGGGAGCGCCAAGTCGTGAAGCTCGTCACCGCGATCATCAAGCCGTTCACGCTGGACGACGTGAAGACGTCGCTGGAGCGGCTGGGCGTGCTGGGCATGACCGTCAGCGAGGTCCAGGGGTACGGCAGGCAGAAGGGGCACACCGAGGTCTACCGGGGCGCGGAGTACGCCGTGGACTTCGTGGCCAAGCTGCGCGTCGAGGTGCTGGTCGACGACGCGGTCGCCGACAAGGTGGTGGAGGCCGTGGTGGACGCGGCCCGCACCGGCCGGATCGGCGACGGCAAGGTCTGGGTGACCCCGGTGGAGGCCGTCGTCCGGGTGCGCACGGGGGAGCGCGGCTCGGACGCGCTGTAGCGGTCGGAGGTGTTCCGGGAGAGGACGGGGACCGCCGTGGTGGGAACGGCCGACGACCTGGTGCGGGCGCGGGACCGGCTGCTCGGGCCGGACCGCCGGCTGACGGGGGAGGCGCTGCGCCTGGCGCTGTCGGACCTGCACGAGTTCTGGCTGGCCGCGCACGCCGCGCGGGCCGGTGTCGGCGGGCCGGGCGGCGGGCTGGCGCTGGTCGCCGTCGGCGGGCTGGCCAGGCGCGAACTCGTGCCGTGCTCGGACCTCGACCTGGTCTTGGTGCACGACGGGCGCCGGGGTGTGGACGAGGTGGCCGCGCGGCTCTGGTACCCGCTGTGGGACGCCGGCGTCGGCCTCGACCACTCGGTGCGCACCGTCGGCGAGGCGCTGCGCGTCGCGGCGGACGACCTGCGGACGGCGTTGGGGCTGCTGGACCTCCGGCACCTCGCGGGCGACCCGGAGGTCGGCGCGCGGCTCGCGGCGACCGCGCGGCAGGCGTGGCGTGCCGGTGCGCGGACGAGGCTGGACGAGCTGGTCGAGTCGGCGCGGCTGCGGTGGGCGCGCGGCGGTGAGGTCGCGCACCGCGCGGAGCCCGACCTCCAGCACGGCCGGGGCGGGCTGCGCGACGCGGCCCTGTTGGACGCGTTGGCGGCGGCGCAGCTGGTCGACCGGGCGTCGGCCGAGGTGGCGCGGGCGCGGCGGACGCTGCTGGACGTGCGCACCGAACTCCGCCGGGTGGCCCGCCGACCGCGCGACGTGCTGCGCGCGCAGGACGGCGACGAGGTCGCGTCCGCCCTGGGGCTGGCCGACCGGTTCGAGCTGGCCCGCGCGGTGTCGTCGGCGGCCCGCACCATCGGCTACGCGGTGGACGTCGCACTGCGAGCGGCGCGCGCCGCGGTGCCGAAGCGCGGCCTGGGCGTGTTCGGGCGCAGGGTCCCCGCGCGGCGTCCGTTGGACGAAGGCGTCGTGCTGCACGGGTCGGAGGTCGCGTTGGCGCGGGACGCCGAGCCCGGCCGGGACCCCGCGCTGCTGCTGCGCGTCGCGGCGGCGGCGGCGCGCGGCGGTCACCCGATCGCGGCGGGCACGCTGTCCCGGCTCGCGGGGTCCGCGCCCGAGCTCCGCCGACCGTGGCCGCCCGGCGCGCGGGACGGGCTGCTGGCGCTGCTGGGCAGCGGCGGCGGGCTGGTCGACGTGGTCGAGGCGCTGGACCGGACCGGGCTGTGGGGCCGGCTGTTCCCGGAGTGGGGCGCGGTGCGCGACCTCCCGCCGCGCGACGCCGCGCACACGTGGACCGTCGACCGGCACCTGGTGGAGACCACCGCGCACGCGGCGCGCCTGGTGACGCGGGTGTCCCGGCCGGACCTGCTGCTGCTGGGCGCGCTGCTGCACGACATCGGCAAGGGCCGGCGGCAGGACCACTCGGAGGTCGGCGCGGCCCTGGCGGCGCAGGTCGCCGAGCGGGTGGGGCTGTGGCCGGAGGACGTGCGCGCGCTGACCGGGCTGGTGCGCCACCACCTGCTGCTGCCGCACACCGCCACCCGGCGGGACGTGGCGGACGAGGCGACCGTGCGGCGCGTGGTCGACGCGCTCGGCGGCGACCCGGTGCTGCTGGAGCTGCTGCACGCGTTGGCCGAGGCGGACGCGCTCGCGACCGGGCCGAGCGCGTGGACGGGGTGGAAGGCGTCGCTGGTCGGCGAGCTGGTGGCGCGGTGCCGGGCGGCGATGGCGGGCGACCCGCTGCCCGCGCCGGAACCGCTGGACCGGCGGCGGCGCGAGCTGGCGGCGGCGGTGTCGGCCGCGGGACGGCCGGACGTGCTGGTCGACGCCCACGACCACGCGGCGACGGTGACGGTCGTGGCCCCGGACCGGCCGGGGCTGCTGTCGCGGGCGGCGGGCGTGCTGGCGTTGCACTCGCTGGAGGTGCACGCGGCCGTGCTGCGGTCCCACGGCGGTGCGGCGGTGGACGTGTTCACGGTGTCGCCCCGGTTCGGTGCGCTGCCCGACGCGCGCCTGCTGCGGGAACGGCTGTGCCGGGCGATCGACGGGGCGCTGCCGCTGGCGGACCTGCTCGCGGCCAGGGAACGGGACTACGGCGGCCCGCCGGTCGACCCGCCACCGCCGAACGTGCTGTGGTTCGACGACGAGTCGACCGGTGCGGCGGTCCTGGAGCTGCGGGCGGCGGACCGGATCGGGCTGCTGCACCGCGTGGCGGACGCGTTGGAGCGGTCCGGGGTGGACGTCGTGTGGGCGCGGGTGTCCACAGTGGGCTCCACGGTGGTGGACTCGTTCGCGATCACCGGCGCCACCGCGCTCGACGGGCGGGCGCGGGCGGCGGTCGAGCGGGCGGTGCTGGCCGCCGCCCGGTGAAGATGCGTAGGTCTACGCACAACCGATAGGGGGTGCTCACGCTGCCCTGCGGCGTTCGCGACGGGCAGGCTTCCAGCCGTGACGCGGGGGGCCGCCCGGACGGGCGGGGAGCGTCACCGACGAAAGGTCCGGGGGCGGTCCACCGAGGGGTTGGGCCGCCCTCGGGCAACCACGGGCCGGCTCCCGAACCACACCCGGGCGGTTCGCGGGACCCGGCAGCGGCACCGCCCCGGTCGGGCGACTCTCCGGATTCCCGCCGAAAACTGTCGGTGTCCTGCGGGAGAATCGGAACCGGGGGCCGGAGGCCACACCCATCACCCGCCGACCCATCCCGAAACCGCACCGGCGCAACCACACCGGCGCAACTACACCGGCGTAACAGCACCGCGCGACCCCGACCCCGCTGTTCCACCCCGACTCCACCGCGCGACCCCGGGGCCGACCCAAAGCCACCCGATGTCCAGCGCCACGACCGGCACGGGCACAGGGCCGACCACGAAGCCCACCCGACGCCAAGAGTTCAGCTCGTGCCGACACGGGGAACTACGGGCCGTCCGAAACGTCTCTTTAGTATGGATGCGATGACCGCCGTCGCCGTAGCGCCTCGTGCTCTGGTCGTGCTGGCCGGTCTACCGGGAGCGGGTAAGACGACGCTGCTCGCCGGGGTGGACACCGGCGGCGCGCCTGCCGTCGTGTTGGACTCCGACCAGGTGCGCGCGTACCTCCGAGCGGTGCTCCCGCTCGCGTTGCCGTACCGCTGCTACCGGCCCCTCGTCCACCTCGTGCACCGGCTCCGCATCCTCTGGTTCGCCGTCACGGCGGCGGGCCTGCTGCTGGTCCACGAGCCGTCCACCCGCCCGACCACGCGGGCCGGCCTGGTCGTCGTCGGGGTGGTCAGCAACCGGTCCCGGCACTTCCTCTGGCTGGACGCCAGCCCCGAGGAGGCGCTGTCCGGGCAGGTGCGGCGGGGCAGGCTGATCCGGCGCGGCTCGTTCGCCCGGCACGTCCGGCGGGCCGAGCGGCTGCGCAGGCGGTTCGCCGAAGGGCGGGCGCCGCGCGGCTGGCACGCGCTGACCGTGCTCACCCGCGCCGACCGCCTGCGCCTGTCGGTGAGCCCGAGCGGCTACCCTGGCGGGTAGTCATTGGTCCGACGACGTGCGAGGTCTGGCGGCATCGTGTTCAACACCCTTTCCGACCGGCTCACCTCGGTCCTGCAGAACCTGCGGGGCAAGGGGCGGCTGTCCGAGGCCGACATCGACGCCACCGCGCGCGAGATCCGGGTGGCGTTGCTGGAGGCCGACGTCGCCCTGCCGGTGGTGCGTGCCTTCATCGCGAAGGTCAAGGAGCGGGCCAAGGGCGCCGAGGTCTCCCAGGCGCTGAACCCGGCCCAGCAGGTCGTCAAGATCGTCAACGAGGAGCTGATCGGCATCCTCGGCGGCGAGACGCGCCGGCTGAACCTCGCCAAGAACCCGCCGACCGTGATCATGCTCGCCGGTCTCCAGGGCGCGGGCAAGACGACGCTCGCGGGCAAGCTCGCGAAGTGGCTGCGCGGCCAGGGCCACACGCCGATGCTCGTCGCGTGCGACCTCCAGCGCCCGAACGCCGTCACGCAGCTCCAGGTCGTCGGCGAGCGGGCCGGTGTGCCGGTGTTCGCGCCCGAGCCGGGCAACGGCGTCGGCGACCCGGTGGACGTCGCCCGCCGGGGCATCGACGAGGCCAAGCGGGCGCAGCACGACGTCGTCGTGGTCGACACGGCCGGCCGGCTGGGCGTCGACGAGGAGATGATGCGCCAGGCGATCGACATCCGCGCCGCCGTGCAGCCCGACGAGGTGCTGTTCGTGGTCGACGCGATGATCGGCCAGGACGCCGTGAACACGGCGACCGCGTTCCGGGACGGCGTCGGGTTCACCGGCGTGGTGCTGACCAAGCTCGACGGCGACGCCCGCGGTGGCGCCGCGCTGAGCGTCCGCGAGGTCACCGGCCAGCCGATCCTGTTCGCGTCCAACGGCGAGAAGCTGGAGGACTTCGACGTCTTCCACCCGGACCGGATGGCGTCGCGCATCCTCGGCATGGGCGACATGCTCACCCTGATCGAGCAGGCCGAGCAGGCGTTCGACGCGGACCAGGCCGAGGCCGCCGCGGTGAAGATGGGTTCCGGCCGGCTCACGCTGGAGGACTTCCTGGAGCAGATGCTCACGCTGCGCAAGATGGGCCCGATCGCGAACCTGCTCGGGATGCTGCCCGGCGCGGGCCAGATGAAGGACCAGCTCGCGAACCTGGACGAGAAGCACCTCGACCGCGTGCAGGCGATCATCCGCGGCATGACCCCCGCCGAGCGGGAGGACCCGAAGATCATCAACGCGTCGCGCCGGCTGCGCATCGCCAACGGCTCGGGCGTGCGGGTCAGCGACGTGAACGACCTGGTCAACCGCTTCTTCGAAGCCCGCAAGATGATGTCGCAGATGGCCGGCCGGTTCGGCCTGCCCGGAGCGGGCAAGTCGTCGCGCAAGGGCAAGGGGAAGAAGGGCAAGAAGGGCAAGAGCGGGCGCGGGCCCACGCCGCCGAAGATCCGCGGCGGCTTCCCCGGCATGGTGCCGGGCGGGCTGCCGCCCGGCCTGACCGGTGGCGGCGCGCCCGAGCTGCCGCCGGGGCTGGGCGGGTTCGACCAGCTGCCGCCGGGCTTCGACCCGTCGAAGTTGAAGTTCCCGAAGTGACCGGCCTGCACCTGCGCGGTGTCGTCCTGCCCGACGGCGGCGAACCGCGTGACCTGTGGGTGGTCAACGGGCGCATCCGCACGCAGGCCGTGCCGGGCGCGCGCACGGTCGTGGACGGCGGGTACCTGGTGCCCGGCCTGGTCGACGCGCACTGCCACGTCGGGCTGGGCCCGCAGGGCGTGGTCGACCTGCCGGAAGCGGTCGAGCAGGCGCTGCTCGACCGGTCCGCGGGCGCGCTGCTGCTGCGCGACTGCGGCTCGCCGCTGGACACCCGTCCCCTCCAGGAGCGGCTGGACCTGCCCCGCATCATCCGCGCGGGCAGGCACATCGCCCGGCCCAAGCGGTACATCAGGTACCTGGGCGTCGAGATCGAGGACGAGCAGGAGCTGCCGTCCGCCGTCGCCGAGCAGGTGGCCGCCGGCGACGGCTGGGTCAAGCTGGTCGGCGACTGGATCGACCGGGACACCGGCGACCTGGCCCCGCTGTGGTCGGACGACGTGCTGGCGCGGGCGATCGAGGTCGCGCACCGGGGCGGCGCGCGGGTCACCGCGCACGTGTTCGGCGAGGACGCCCTGCCCGGCCTGCTCGCGGCGGGCATCGACTGCGTCGAGCACGGCACCGGCCTGACCGACGACACCATCGCCACGATGGCCGCGGCGGGCACCGCCCTCGTGCCGACGCTGATCAACATCGAGAACTTCCCGGACATCGCGGCGGCCGGCGCGGAGAAGTTCCCGGCGTACGCCGCCCACATGCGCCACCTGCACGCGCGCAACAAGGCGACCATCGCGGCGGCGGTCGAGGCCGGTGTGCCGGTGTTCGCGGGCACGGACGCGGGCGGCGGCATCCGGCACGGCCGCATCGTCGACGAGATCCAGGCGCTGCACGAAGTCGGCATGTCCCGGCACGACGCGCTCGCGGCGGCCTCCTGGGCGGCGCGGGCGTGGCTGGGCTTCCCGTCGCTGGTGGAGGGCGCGGCGGCGGACGTCGTGGTGTACGACGAGGACCCGCGCGAGGACCTGGGCGCGCTGCGGCACCCGTCGCTGGTGATGCTGCGCGGCCGGATCCACTGACCGCGCCCGTCCCGCCGAAGTGATCTTGGACGGCCCCGCGGGACGCCGCTGCCCGCGGGGCCGCTACGTTCGGACGGGTGGAGGAGCAGCGGGTCACCGATCGGGCGCACTGGGGTTTCCTCGCCTTCTTCGCCGGGTTGGCCGGCTACCACCTGTTCACGCTGGTCTTCACCGCGGTCACGGCCGACCGGTTCGCCGAGGTCGACATCACCGACCCTCCGGTGCTCGGCCCGTTGCTGCTGCTGTTCTTCCTGCCGAACGCCCTGCTGGGGCTCGGTCCCGTCGTCGTCTCGCGGCTGCGCGGCCAGGGCCCGGAGCGGGACTTCGGGATCGTGCCGCGCGTGCACGACCTGAAGGTCGGGCTGCTGTGCGGTGGGCTGTCGCTGCTGGCCGCGTGGGTGCTGGGCGTGCTGCTGTTGCACGTCGAACAGGACACCGGCAGGCCGTTGGGGACGGTCGAGGCGCTGTCCGGCGGTCGGTCGGTGTGGTTGGCGCTCGCGGCGCTGTTCGTCCTCCTCGGCGCGCCGCTGGCCGAGGAGCTGCTGACGCGCGGTGCCCTGTGGAACGCGTTGGAGCACTACAAGGTGCCGAGGATCGCGATCCTGGCCCTTACGGCGCTGATCTTCGCGTTCCTGCACGAGGAGTCGTGGCGGACGGTCAGCCTGTTCGTCCAGGGCCTCGCCATCGGCGCCGCCCGGATGGTCACGGGACGGGTCTCGGCGAGCGTCGTCGCGCACGCGGCCAACAACCTGCTCCCCGCCGTCTACCTGTACCTGGGCGCTTCCTGACTAGGGTGATCGCTGTGAAGCCACCGGATGAACCCCCACCCGGGCTGATCGCCGGCGTGCGCGCGGTCGGTCGTGAACCGTCACCCGAGAACGCGGGCCAGCGCTGGGGTTTCGGCGCGTTCCTGCTGGTGGAAGCGGTGTTCGTGCTGACCGCGGTGTTCATCACGGCGGTGGCGCGCACGTCCGGCACGGACATCGGCACGTCGGTCGCGTTCGTCCTCGTCGGCTCGATGGTGCCCACCGTCCTGGCCGCCGCGGTCGCCGTCGTGATCACGCGCGTGCGCGGCAACGGCCCGCTGGTCGACCTCCGGCTGAGCTGGAACTGGGCGGACGTGAAGATCGGCCTCAAGCTGGGCCTGCTCGGCCTCGGGCTGACCTACCTGGCGGCGCTGGTCTGGTCCAGGGTCGTCGGCGACCAGAACGCCACGTCGGCGATCGGCGAGCTGGTGGACGGCGCGGCGCTGCCGCTGGCCGCCGCGATCGCGATGTTCCTCTACGTGTGCTTCGTGGGCCCGATCTGCGAGGAGCTGATCTACCGCGGCCTGCTGTGGGGGGCGATCGAGCGCCAGGGCTGGAGCCAGTGGGCCGCGTTCGTGCTGACCACGCTGATCTTCGCGGCCAGTCACCTGGAGCCGCTGCGCACGTCGCTGTTGATCGTGATCGCCCTGCCGATCGGCATCGCGCGCCTGATCACCCGGCGGCTCACCGCGAGCGTCGTGGCGCACGTGGTGAACAACTTCCTGCCCGGTCTCACGCTCCTGCTCGTCTCGATCGGGGTGATGCCCACGTGATGGACCTCAACAGCGACCTCGGCGAGGGGTTCGGCATCTGGCGGCTCGGTGACGACGAAGCCCTGCTCGACGTCGTGACCAGCGCGAACGTGGCGTGCGGCTTCCACGCCGGCGATCCGTCGACCATGCGGCGGGTGTGCGCGCTGGCCGCCGGGCGCGGTGTCGCGGTCGGCGCGCAGGTGTCCTACCGCGACCTGGCGGGCTTCGGTCGGCGGTTCATCGACGTCGACCCGGCCGAACTGGCCGACGAGGTGCTGTACCAGATCGGCGCGTTGGACGCGTGTGCCCGTGCGGCGGGCACACGGGTGTCCTACGTCAAGCCGCACGGCGCGCTTTACAACGCCACCGTGCACCACGACGCGCAGGCGGGGGCCGTGGTGGACGGCGTGCGGGCGTTCGGCGACCTGCCCGTGCTGGGGCTGCCCGGCTCGCGCCTGCTGCACCACGCGTCCCGCGCCGGCCTGCGGGCGGTTCGCGAGGCGTTCGCCGATCGCGCGTACACGCCGGAGGGGACGTTGGTGCCGCGCGGGCGACCAGGCGCGGTGCTGACCGAGACCGACGCGGTGCTCGCCCAGGTGTTGCGGCTTGCCCGATCGGGCGAACTCGTGACCGTGACGGGTGAGACCATCGCGGCGGAAGTCGACTCCATCTGCCTGCACGGGGACACTCCGGGTGCCGTAGCGCACGCCCGGTCGGTGCGTGCGGCGCTCACCGACGCCGGTGTGCGGGTGGGCCGATTCGTGGTGGAGTAGGCCGTTCTGGCAGAATGGCCTGTTGTTCGCCGCGGTCGGTCCCTCTCACCGTGCCTCGGCGCCCAGACACTTGGGCTTTCCCACCCGTGCCCCACGCGGGCGAGGAGTGCCCGCACCTGAGCAAACGAGAGCCTGAGGAGCACCCACACCCGTGGCCGTCAAGATCAAGCTTCAGCGGCTTGGCAAGATCCGTCAGCCGTACTACCGCATCGTCGTCGCCGACGCGCGCACCCGTCGCAACGGCAAGGCCATCGAGACGATCGGCAAGTACCACCCGAAGGAAGAGCCGTCGTTCATCGCGGTCGACTCCGAGCGGGCGCAGTACTGGCTGGGCGTCGGCGCGCAGCCGACCGAGTCCGTCCAGCGCATCCTGGAGATCACCGGCGACTGGCAGAAGTTCAAGGGCCTGCCCGGCGCCGAGGGCACCCTGAAGGTCAAGGAGCCCAAGCCGAGCAAGGCCGACCTGTTCGCCGCCGCGCTCGCCGCCGCGGGCGACGCGCCGACCACCGAGGCCACCACGCCGAAGAAGAAGTCGGCGAAGAAGTCCGAAGAGGCCGAGGCCCCCAAGGACGAGGCGTGAGCTTGTTGGCTGACGCCCTCGAACACCTCGTTCGGGGCATCGTCGACCACCCGGACGACGTCCGGGTGAACCTGGTCACGACCCGCCGCGGTCGCACGCTCGAGGTGCACGTCCACCCGGACGACCTCGGCAAGGTCATCGGCCGCAGCGGTCGCACCGCGACCGCCCTGCGCACCGTGATGGCCGGCATCGGCGGTCGTGGCGTGCGGGTCGACGTGGTCGACACCGACCGCTGAGCGTGCGCATGGACGTCGTCGTCGGCCGCGTGGCCAAGGCGCACGGGATCAGCGGCGAACTCGCCGTCGACGTGCGGACGGACTCGCCGGAGCTGCGCTTCGCGCACGGCTCGGCGCTGGTCGCGAAACTGCGTGACGGCACGTCCCGCACCCTCACCGTCGCAGCCGCCCGGAACCACTCCGGGCGGCTGCTGGTGCGTTTCGAGGAGGTCCTCACCAGGGACGTCGCCGAGACGCTCCGCGGCACGCTGCTGTTCGCGGGCACCGACGACCTGCCGCCGACCGGCGACCCGGACGAGTTCTACGACCACGAGCTGGAGGGCCTGCGGGCCGAGCTGCTCGACGGCACGGTGGTCGGGTCCGTCCTGGAGGTCGTGCACGGCCCCGGCGGCGAACTGCTGGTGATCCGCCCCGAGCGCGGTGGCGAGCTGCTCGTGCCGTTCGTGCGGCAGATCGTGCCCACCGTCGACGTGGCGGGCGGGCGCGTGGTGCTCGACCCGCCCGAAGGTCTGCTCGATGCGGATTGACGTCGTCACCATCTTCCCGGAGTACCTGGACCCGCTGCGCGCCGCGCTGCTCGGCAAGGCCATCGACAAGGGCCTGATCAGCGTGGGCGTGCACGACCTGCGCGACTGGACGCACGACGTGCACAAGGCCGTGGACGACAGCCCCTACGGCGGCGGTCCCGGCATGGTGATGAAGCCGCAGGTGTGGGGCGACGCGCTGGACGCCGTGTGCGCGGGCGGGACGCCGCGGCTGGTCGTGCCCACCCCGGCCGGGCGGCCCTTCACGCAGGCGCTGGCGCACGAGTACGCCGCCGAGCCGCACCTGGTGTTCGCGTGCGGCCGGTACGAGGGCATCGACCAGCGCGTGGTGGACGACGCGTCCCGCCGGATGCGCGTGGACGAGGTGTCCATCGGCGACTACGTGCTGGTCGGCGGCGAGGTCGCCGTGCTGGTGATGGTGGAGGCCGTGGTCCGGCTGCTGCCCGGCGTGCTGGGCAACCCGGCGTCGGCCGCGCAGGACTCCTTCTCCGACGGGCTGCTCGAAGGCCCCTCGTACACCCGGCCCGAGGTGTGGCGCGGCCTGGCCGTGCCCGACGTGCTGCGGTCGGGCAACCACCGGGCGATCGACCGCTGGCGGCGCGACCAGGCGCTGCGCCGCACGTGGGAGCGCCGTCCCGAGCTGATCGACGCCCTGCCCGAGGGCGCGCTGGACAAGCACGACCGGAAGCTGCTCGACGAGCTGCGGTAACCCCCGATTTCGTCGGGGCGCGGCCCATCTGGCACACTGGACAGGTTGCTGCACCCGGCCGGTCCGGCGTGCGCCGCAAGCCCGCCCCCGCGCGATGTGTGTGCAAGTTGAGATGTTTCGCGCCTGCCGGGGGAGTACGTACACGTGAGGACGAGGACGGACCACCGATGAACACCCTGGACGCTCTTGACGCCCAGTCGCTGCGCTCCGACATCCCGAGCTTCCGGCCGGGCGACACGCTGAAGGTCCACGTCCGCGTCATCGAGGGCTCCCGTGAGCGGGTCCAGGTGTTCCAGGGCGTCGTGATCCGCCGCCAGGGCGGCGGCATCCGCGAGACCTTCACCGTGCGCAAGGTCTCGTTCGGCGTCGGCGTCGAGCGCACCTTCCCGGTGCACTCCCCGAACATCGCCGAGATCGAGGTCGCCTCCCGCGGCGACGTGCGTCGCGCCAAGCTGTACTACCTGCGCGACCTGCGCGGCAAGGCCGCCAAGATCAAGGAGAAGCGGGAAGCCAAGCCGGCCTCCTGACGTGAGATTCACGCGTTGCCAGTAGCCTGCCCATCGTGGCAGAACCCGTGCAGAGCTCCGCTGACGAAGACGGTCGCGAACCCGGCGCCGAGTCCACCCCGGACCCGGCGCCGGCCGGCAAGGGCAGGAAGAAGAAAAAGGCGCCGCTCTGGCGCGAGATCCTCGTGCTCCTGGGCACGGCCCTCGTCCTCACCGTGCTGATCCAGACGTTCCTGGCACGGGTGTACGTCATCCCGTCGGCGTCGATGGAGCAGACGCTGCACGGCTGCACGGCCCCCTGTTTCGGCGACCGGGTGCTCGTGGACAAGCTCGTCTACGACTTCACCGACATCGAGCCGGGCGAGGTCGTCGTGTTCCGCGGGCCGCCCGCGTGGACCGCGGACGACTTCCAATCGCCCCGTTCGGATAACCCGATCGTGCGAATTTTCCAATCCGGTTTGTCCCTGGTCGGCCTCGCGCCGCCGGACGAGCGCGACTTCGTGAAGCGCGTCATCGCCGTGGGCGGGCAGACCGTCGAGTGCTGCGACGACCAGCACCGCCTGAAGGTCGACGGCAAGCCGCTCGACGAGCCCTACATCTACTGGCAGCCGGGCACCGGGCCGGAGGACCACGACGCGTTCGAGGCGGTCAAGGTGCCCGAGGGCCATCTGTGGGTGATGGGCGACAACCGCACCAACTCGACCGACTCGCGCCGGCAGGGCGGTGGCGGGGTGAACGGGACCGTGCCGGAGTCCGACGTCATCGGCAAGGCGCGGGCGATCGTGCTGCCGCCGTCGCGCTGGGGTGGCGTGGGCGACCACAACCCGCAGGCCGTGGCGCTGGGCGCGCCCGCGTGGCAGGCCGCCATCCCTGCCGGCGCGGGCCTGGTCGCCGCGTGGCCGGTGGTGTTCCTCGGGCGGAAGCTCCGCAAGCGGTTGACCAGGGCCTCACAGACCGGATGGGTACGCTGACCCGGTGGTAGACGTCGCACCTTCCCGCGGTTCGTCCGACGAGGACCCCGAGCGAGCCTCCGACGAGGAGAAGATCGAGGAGTTCCGGCAGCGCTCGAAGAAGAAGCGGAAGGGGTCGTTCTGGCGCGAGCTGCCGATCCTGGTCGTGGTGGCGGTCGGGCTCGCGTTCCTGATCCAGACGTTCCTGGCCAGGGTGTACATGATCCCGTCGGAGTCGATGGAGCAGACGCTGCACGGCTGCGCCTCGCCGTGCTTCGGCGACCGGGTGCTGGTCGACAAGCTCACCTACGACTTCACCGAGCCCTCGCCGGGCGACGTGGTGGTCTTCCACGGCCCGGACAGCTGGATCAACCAGGACTTCGCGCCGGCCGAGCCGGCGAACCCGGTGATCGGGTTCTTCCAGGGGCTGGGTTCGCTGATCGGCATCCCGACGGCGAACAAGGAGGACTTCGTCAAGCGGGTCATCGCGGTCGGCGGGCAGACCGTGAAGTGCTGCGACGAGCAGAACCGCGTGGTGGTGGACGGCAAGCCGCTGGACGAGCCTTACGTGTACTGGGAACCGGGTCGCGGCACCTTCCAGGAGTCGTTCGACGAGCTGAAGATCCCGGACGGGTTCCTGTTCGTGATGGGTGACAACCGCAACGACTCGTGCGACTCGCGGTGCCAGGGCGACCGGCGGCTCGGCGGGCTGGTGCCGGTGGAGAACGTGGTGGGCAAGGCGCGGGTGATCGTGCTGCCGCCGACCCGCTGGGGCGGCGTGGGCGACCACAACCCGCAGGCCGTGGCGCTGGGCGCGCCCGCGTGGCAGGACGCGGTGCCCGCCGGGGTCGGCGTGGCGGCGGCGTGGCCCGTGCTGTTCGTCGGTCGGCGGCTGAGGGCCCGGTTCCGGCGCTCGCGGCTGGGATAGGGTCGGGTGGTGATCCGCAAGCCGCCTCGTGCCCAGGTCCGGCAGAACGCGGGCATCTGGGCGTTCCAGGCCGCGCTGGACCGGCGTGGCCTGGGGCCCGTGGCCGGGGTGGACGAGGCCGGGCGCGGCGCGTGCGCGGGTCCGCTGGTGGTCGCCTCGTGCGTGCTCAAGCCCGGTGACGCGGCCCGGTTCGAGGGGTTGACGGACTCGAAGCTGCTCACCGCGGCGGCCCGCGACCGGATGTACGACCTGGTGCTGGCGCGGGCGGTGGACCACGCGGTGGTCGTGGTGCCGGCGTGGGAGGTCGACCTGATCGGCGTGCACGTGGCGAACATCGAGGGGATGCGGCGGGCCGTGGCGCGGCTGTCCGCGCACCCCGGCTACGTGCTGACCGACGGGTTCCGGGTGCCGGGGCTGACCGCGCCCAACATGCCGGTCGTCAAGGGCGACCGGGTGGCCGCGTGCGTGGCGGCGGCGTCGGTGCTGGCGAAGGTCACCAGGGACCGGATCATGACCGGGCTGCACGAGCGGTTCCCGGTGTACGGGTTCGACGTGCACAAGGGCTACAGCACCCCGGAGCACGCCGCGGCGCTGCTGGCGCACGGGCCGAGCGAGGAGCACCGCTGGTCGTATGCGAATGTGGCGTCCGCGGGGGCCCGGCACGGTATGACACCGCCGCACCGAGTGGCGCGTGACGTGCTTTCCGCCACCGTGGTCCAGAATGGAACATCGCCGCAGACCCGCGGTGGCAGGCTCGCGACGAGGAGGGGCGCGGATTCGATGAGCACCCGCGCGGAGGCGTAATGAGTGCAGAGGATCTCGAAAAGTACGAGACCGAGATGGAGTTGTCGCTGTACAAGGAGTACCGCGACATCGTCAGCCAGTTCTCGTTCGTCGTGGAGACCGAGCGGCGGTTCTACCTGGCCAACTCGGTGGACGTGCAGGTCCGCAACGCGGACGGCGAGGTCTACTTCGAGGTGCGGATGTCGGACGCGTGGGTCTGGGACATGTACCGGCCCGCCCGGTTCGTGAAGAACGTCCGGGTCATCACGTTCAAGGACGTCAACGTCGAAGAACTCGACAAGCCAGACCTGCGGCTGCCCGAGGACGGCCCGTTCAACTCCTGACGACCGGGGAGGACCGCCGGCGGCGGGGCTGCGGCCCCCGGACGGCGGTGTGGTGCGCCGGGGGCTCATCCGTGCCGGGTGGGCCCCTCAACGGCGTTTCGGGCGCCTTTACCACCGACCCCTGACAGCCCGGTCGCTCCACCGCCTCGGACCGGGAGTTGTCCACAGGCCCTTCAGCTGTCCACAGATCCCGCTCGGCTCCTGGTCGCCCAAGATCCGGTTCGGCACAGTCGGTCACGTCATGTCACGAGCCGACCGAGCCGGAGCCACCCATGCCGACCACCCAGCAATTGGGCCACCTGGGCGAGCACGTCGCCTGCGAGTACCTGCGCCGGCGTGAGCGCCTGGCGCTGCTGCACCGCAACTGGCGGTGCCCCGAGGGCGAGCTGGACATCGTCGCGACCGACCGCGCGCAGTTGGTCGTGTGCGAGGTGAAGTGCCGTTCCGGCACCGGCCGGGGCAGCCCGCTGGAGGCCGTCACCCCGACCAGGCTCGACCGCATCCGGTCGCTGGCCGTGCGCTGGCGCGACCTGCACCACCTGAACCGGCTGAAGATCCGCTGCGACCTCGTCGGCATCCTGTGGCCGCGGTCGGGGCCGATCCACCTGCACCACGTGCGAGGTGCCTGACATGGCGCTCGCGCGAGCCTGGTCGGTGGCCCTGTTCGGCGTGGACGGCGTGCCGGTCGAGATCGAGGCCGACGTGGGCGTGGGCACGGTCCGCACCCAGCTCCTGGGCCTGCCGGACGCGGCGCTGCACGAGTCGAAGGACCGGGTGAAGGCGGCGGTCCGCAACAGCAACCACAGCTGGCCGACCCAGCGCGTCACCCTGGGCCTGTCCCCGGCGACCCTGCCGAAGGGCGGTTCGAGCTACGACCTGGCGCTGGCGTGCGTGGTGCTGGCGGCGGCGCAGGCGGTGCCGGCGGAGCGCCTGCCGGGCACGGTGCTCATCGGGGAGCTGGCGCTGGACGGCCGGGTGCGCAGCGTGCGGGGCGTGCTGCCCGCGCTGATGGCGGCCCGCCGCGCCGGCCTGGAGCGGGCGATCGTGCCCGCGGCCTGCCTGCCCGAGGCGTCGCTGGTCGAGGGGCTGGCCCTGCACGGGGCGGCCACCCTGTCCGACGTGATCGGCTGGCTGAACGGCGACGACGCCTCGCTGGTCGGGCCGCCCGCGCAGGGCACCCAGCCGCCGGCCGCGCCACCCGGCCCCGACCTGTCGGACGTGGTGGGCCAGCCCGAGGCGCGGTGGGCGCTGGAGGTGGCGGCGGCGGGCGGCCACCACGTCCTGCTCACCGGTCCGCCCGGCTCCGGCAAGACGATGTTGGCCGAGCGCCTGGTGAGCCTCCTGCCGCCGCTGTCGGCCGACGAGGCGATCGGTGTGACGGCGATCCACTCCGTCGCGGGGCTGCTGACCCCGGAGACGCCGCTGGTGGCCACGCCGCCGTTCGTGTCGCTGCACGCGGCCACCTCGACGGCGGCGCTGGTGGGCGGTGGGACGGGGCTGGCCAAGCCGGGCGCGGTGAGCAGGGCCCACCGAGGCGTCCTGTTCATCGACGAGGCGTGCGAGTTCGGCGCGCGGAACCTCGACTCGCTGCGGACGTGCCTGGAGGACGGCGAGGTCCGCATCGCGCGGCGGGACGGCATAGCCCGGTACCCGGCCCGCTTCCAACTGGTGCTGGCCACCAACCCGTGCCCGTGCGCCCCGCCGAAGGACATCGACTGCATCTGCGTACCGACCGCCAAGCGCCGCTACCAGGTCAAGCTCTCCGGCCCGCTGCTCGACCGGGTCGATCTGCGCGTGATCATGCGGCCCCTGACGGCGATGATGGCCGCCGAGGTGTCGGAGCCCGAGCCGACCGCCGTGGTCCGGGCTCGGGTGCTCAAGGCGAGGACGCGAGCCAGGGACCGCTGGGCGGCGCACGGCTGGCGGACCAACGCGGAGGTGCCGGGCCCGGCGCTGCGGCGGGAGTTCCGCCTGCCGAGGCAGGCGACGACGGTCCTGGACCGGGCGTTGGCGCTGGGCGCGCTGACCGGCCGAGGCGCGGACCGTTGCCTGAGAGTGGCGTGGACGCTGGCCGACCTGGCCGAGACCGACCAGCCGACCGCCGACCACGTGGCAGCGGCCCTCGAATTCCGCGAACGGAGAAGGCCATGACCCCCACCAACCCCACCCACTCCACACCCCGGTCCAAGCCGCCCCGAGTGCCGACAGCCAGCACCCCGCCACCCCAAGCCTCGCCGTCTCAAGCCCCGCCGCCTCAAGCCCCGCCGTCTCAAGCCTCGGCGCCTCAAGCCTGGCCACCTCGGACCTCGACGCCCCGAACGTCGACGCCCCGGACCGCAGTACCGAGGGTCACCCGACTGACCCCACCCCGCCCACCGGTGCCGATGCCCGTGGCACCGGCCCTGCTCCACGGTCCATACGCGGGCAGACCACGACTGCGCCGCTTGGACGACCCGAAGACCGGCACGCGCTGGGCTCTCGGCGTGCCAGGCAGGCGGATCACCGCCTCCCACCCCGAGCCCACCACCCCCGCGAACACCCCCGACTCGCCCGATGGAGCCACGCCATGACCACCCCCAAGCCCCCGAACCCCACCCCCGACCCACGACCCGCACCGCCCCAGGTGCACTCCACCTCCCCAACGCACCCCTCACCACCGCCCCCACCACCACCGCAGGTCGCACCCCAAGCACACCCCTCGCCGCAGACGCACCCCTCACCCCAGGCGCAGCCCGCCCCACCGCCCGCGTCGCCGCAACCGCCACAGCCCTCCGCGTCACAGCCCTTCGCACCACAACCCTTCGCACCACAGCAACCCTCGCCACGGCCCTCCCCGGCGGAACCACCGCAGGCAGCACCATCCCCGTCCGCACCCGATCCCCAACTCCCGCCGTCCCGGTCGGCACCCGACCCGGAGGTCTCGTCACCGTGGTCCGTGCCCAACTCGCAGAGCGCGCTGTCGGGCATCTCCACCGAGCCCACCCAGCCCACCGAGCCCACCCAGCCCTCCTCGCCCGCGTCGAAGCCGGAGCGTGCCTTCCCCCTGCCTCCCTCGCTGGGCGGCGGACAAGGCACCCGTTCAGGAACGGCAGGGCCGGTCGAGCTGGATGCGGCACCGACCGACGAACAGCCCCGGTGGCTGGCGGAGAGCGACGAGCAGGAGGAGCCCTACGAGAGGTGCGACCGCGTTCGTGCGGGCGAAGACCGCGCGCCATCGCCTATCCACGAACGGGCGGGGATCGCCCGGCACGCGGTGGAGGACGAGGCCAGGGTCGCCTCGGCAGGGGAGCAGTCGGGCGGTACGTCGCTTCGTGCCGACGATGTCACCGAGGCCGTTGACGACCGGGCCGCGGGCTCGCGGGACCGGGGCGAGCGCGCGGCGGACGGCCGGGGCGCGTGGCACGGACGCGTGTGCGGCACGCCGTCCACTGCATCGGAGGTCGGCGCGCGACACGAACACGAACACGAGCGCGGACACGGACATGGACACGGACATGGACACGAGGGCAGATACGGACACGAGCGCCGAGACGAGCGCGGACATCGCGGACATGGGCACAGGCAAGCGCATCGGTGCGGTCGGGGGCACGGGTACCGGTGTGGACGCGGGTGCGGGATGCGGTCGTACGGCGGGGTGGGGCGGGCGTGCGCCGGTGCCTGCGTCGTGCCGGAGGTCGTCTGCTGCGGAGGGTTCGTGCGGGGTGGCGGCCTCGCCAAGGTCTGGTTGTGCGGCCTCGTCGCGCACGCCTGGCTGTCGTGGCTGAAGGCAGGCTGCGGGCAGTGGCCGGTCGGCTGTCGGAGTTCGGCGCGGGGCTGTGGGCAGCGGAGCCGTGCGTGGCGGTCGGCGTGCGGCGGGTTGTGCCCGTCGGCGGCGTGTCGTGAGTGACGAGGAGGTCCGCCGCGCACGTGCGTACCTCTCGCGGGTCGCGGAGCCGCCCGCCGCCGCCTTGGCCGGCCTGGTCGCCGAGGTGGGGCCCGTGCGGGCGGCGTGGCTGGTGCGTCGGGGCGAGGTCTCCAGCGCCGTCGACAGCCAGACCTCCGCGCGGCGTGCGGAGGACCGGGCCGAGGAAGACCTGGCCGCGGTGGCCGACCTGGGCGGCCGGTTGGTGATCCCCGAGGACGAGGAGTGGCCCGAGTGGCCCTTCCACGCCCTCGCGGTGGCCGCCGCGCACGGTTTGCGGTGCGGGTTGGCGCCGCTCGCGCTGTGGGTGCGCGGCGACGGGTCGCCGGCGGCGCTCACCGAGCGGGCGGTGGCCGTGGTCGGCAGCCGGTCGGCCAGCGGGTACGGGCAGCAGGTCGCGGCGGAGTTCGGGTTCGGGCTGGCCTTGGCCGGTGTCACGGTGGTGTCCGGTGCGGCGTACGGCATCGACGGGTCGGCCCATCGCGGGGCGTTGACCGCCGGCGGGCCGACCATCGCGGTGCTGGCCTGCGGGGTCGACATCGCCTACCCGTCGGGGCACCAGGGCCTGCTCGAACGCATCCCGCACCACGGTCTCGTCGTGAGTGAGTACCCGCCGGGTTTCCGGCCCGCCCGGCACCGCTTCCTCACGCGCAACCGCCTCATCGCGGCCCTCGGCGAGGGCACCGTGGTGGTGGAAGCGGGCAGGCGCAGCGGCGCGAAGAACACGGCCGCCTCGACCGCGGCGCTGGGGCGCGTGCTCATGGCCGTGCCGGGCCCGATCACGTCGGCGAGTTCCTCCGGCTGCCACGAGCTGTTGCGGTCGGGGCAGGCGTTGGCCGTGAGCAACGTGGCCGAGGTGATCGAGTCGACCGGTCGGCTCGGGGTCGACCTCGTGGAGGCCACGCGGGACACCGACGTCGACCTGCCGCAGGGCGAGGCGTTGCGGGTGTATGAGGCCCTCCCGCTCGGCGCCGGTGTGAGCGCGGAGGCGGTCGCCGTGGAGTCCGGGGTCGAGCTGCCGCGCGTCCGGGCGTTGTTGCCGCAGTTGGAGCTGGTTCAGCTCGCGGCCCGGAGCGACGGCGGGTGGAAGCGTTCTCACGAAGGGAGTCAGCGTGGCGATACTTGACCAAGAGCGCTCGGAGGCGCAGCGTCAGGGGCTATGTCCCCGCAGCCGCCCGCTCGGACTCGCCGCGTCGATCTCGTCGGCTTACGCCGCGCGCTGCCGGGCGATGTCTCGGTGGCTCTGCACGATTACGAACGCCATCTGGCGCTGGAGCGCTCGTTGTCGCCGCACACCGTTCGCGCCTACTTGGCCGACGTGGTGTCGCTGCTGGTTCACCTGGCGTCCGGTACGCCCGCCGACGCGACGGTGGAGGCGATCGACCTGGCCGGCCTCCGGTCGTGGCTGGCGGCTCAGCACGCGGCGGGTGCGAGTCGGACGTCGTTGGCCCGGCGCGCGGCCTCCGCCCGTGCGTTCACGGCGTGGGCGTCGCGAACCGGCCTGCTCGCCGACGATCCGGGGCCTCGGCTCGCCGCTCCCCGACCGCACCGCACACTGCCCGCGGTGCTGCGGCCGGAGCAGGCGAAGGCCGTCATGTCGGCCGCGGAAGTCGGCGCGGAACAGGCCGATCCGGTTGCGCTCCGTGACCAAGCCGTGGTGGAGTTGCTGTACGCGACAGGCGTCCGGGTCGCCGAGTTGTGCGGTCTCGACCTCGGCGACATCGACTACTCCCAAAGGGTGATTCGGGTTCTGGGCAAGGGCAGACGCGAACGCACCGTGCCATTCGGCGTTCCGGCCGAACGGGCAGTACGGCGCTGGGTGGAACACGGTCGATCGACGCTGGTCACCGACCGTTCCCAGGACGCGTTGTTCCTCGGTGCCCGCGGCGGCCGGCTCGACCCGCGTACCGCCAGGAGGGTTGTCCACGATGTAGTGGGTGCGGTGCCCGAGACGGCCGACATGGGGCCGCACGGGCTGCGCCACACCGCCGCCACGCACCTGCTGGAAGGGGGAGCCGACCTGCGCACCGTCCAAGAGCTCCTTGGTCACGCTACGCTCGCAACGACTCAGCTCTACACACACGTCACCGTCGAACGGCTGAAGGCGATCCATGACCGAACCCACCCCCGCTCCTGATGTCGCAGGGGGAGGTTCGCGGACCGCAACCGTGACCTCTCCTACCGCCGCGCACGTCGGGACCTCGTCGGAGGCGCAGACTTCGGCCGCGCACGCCCCGACCGGGACGAACGGTCACCACGTCTGCGAGGTCCCGCACAGCGGTCGCGCCGAAGACGAACGCCTGCGCAACGGACACGCCGTGACCCCGGCCGCCGGTAGACCGGCGCACCCGGCGTCCGAGTCGCGGACCGCCGACGACGTGGAGGCCGGGATCATCGCGCTCTGGCACACCTACGGCCAGTCGCACCAGCAGACCCTGCGCGACCGCCTGGTGTTGCACTACGCGCCGCTGGTGAAGTACGTCGCGGGCCGCGTCGGTACCGGTCTGCCCGCGCACGTGGACGTCGCCGACCTCATCCAGTCCGGCATCTTCGGCCTGGTCGACGCGATCGAGAAGTTCGAGCCGGAGCGCGGCCTGAAGTTCGAGACGTACGCGATGCAGCGCATCCGGGGCGCGATCCTGGACGACCTGCGCTCGCAGGACTGGGTGCCACGCTCGGTGCGCAGCCGCGCCCGCGACGTCGAGCGCGCCCTGGAACGCCTCGGCGCGAGCCTCCAGCGCACCCCGACCGACCGCGAACTCGCCGCCGAGCTGAGGATCGGGCTGGAAGAGCTGCGGGAACTGTACGCCCAGCTCCAGCTCACCAGCGTGGTCGCCCTGGACGAGCTGATCGCGGCGGGCCGGAGTGCCGGCGGTGCGGGCGCGTCGCTCGCCGAGTCGCTGCCCGACGAGGGCGCGGAAGACCCGATCGCCACCCTGGTCGACCAGGACAGCCGCCGCCAGCTCGCCGACGCCATCGCGCAACTCACCGAACGCGACCGCGTCGTGGTGACGCTCTACTACTTCGAGAACCTGACGCTCGCCGAGATCGGCAAGGTGCTGGGCGTGACCGAGTCCAGGGTGTGCCAACTCCACACCCGCGCCGTGCTGCGGCTGCGCACCAAGCTGAACGAACAACTCGAATCCTGAACTTCAGACCCAAGGCACGTACGGCGCTCCCGCGCCCACGGCGCTCCCGCGCCCACGGCGCTCCCGCGCCCACGGCGCTCCCGCGCCCACGGCGCTCCCGCGCCCACGGCGCTCCCGCGCCCACGGCGCTCACAGTCAGGTCGATTGCGGCTTGGTCTCGGCTATCACCGCAGGTGACAGGTCTGGGTGGGCTGCTGTGCGCCGGGCAGGTCGGTGGTGGCGGGCTGCTCCTGGGACAAGTAGTTCTGGGCGGTCGGCTCCGCGTGTTGGCTGTGTGGTCGGCTCCTTGTGTGGTCGCGGCGGCGCGAACGGAGTTGTGGGCGTGGCTGGCTCGGTGGTGATGGCTGACTCGGGCGCGATGGCTCGCTCGGGCGGGTGGCGGGCTCGGCGGTGACGGTTGGCTCGGCGGTGATGGCGGGCTCGGCGGTGATGGTTGGCTCGGGGTGGTGGCGGGTGGCGGGTTCGGTGGGTGGAGGGCGTCGTTCGTCGCAGGTCGGCGGGGGTGAGGGGTAGTAGGCGGGTGCGGCCCGGCGTCAGGAGTTTGAGGGGGTCCAGGTAGGTGCGGCCGCGAAGGGTCGGGCGGTAGGCGCCCCAGTGCAGGCAGGTGGTCGGGCAGCCCTCGTGGCCTGGCCGGAGGGTGCCGATCGGGGTGCCTCTGGTGACTCGTTGGCCTCGGCTGACCAGCGGTTTCACTGGTTCGTACGTGGTGCGCAGGCCGCCTGCGTGGGAGAGCGACACCAGGTCCCGCGTCGCGACCGCGCCCGCGAAGACCACCACCGCGTCACCCGCCGCCAGGACCGGTGTGTCGGGTGGGGCGCCCAGGTCGACGCCTCGGTGACCCGCGCCGTACTCGGTGTGCGGTGCGTGGAACGCGCGCAGCACCGGGTGCGGCGGGGCCAGCGGCCAGGCGTAGCGGGGTAGGCGGGTCGACGCGCCTGCCGGGGGCGCGGGCAGGGCTGCCGGCACCAGCACCAGCACCAGCACCAGCGCGAACATCAGCGAGCAGGCCGGCGTGAGTGCCACGGGGAAGGACAGCGTGGAGGGGCGGGCGGAGGGGAGGGTGCGCGGTGCTGCGGATGGCAGCGCGGATGGCAGCGCGGAGGACGGCGCGGAGGGGCGGGTGTGTGGCGGCTCGGGTGACAGCGTCGGGGGTGGCGCCGGTGACAGCGTCGGGGGTGGCGTCGGTGACCGCGTGGAGGGCGGCGTGGATCGGCGGGTGGCTCGCGGTGGGGGGTTGACCTCGCTTGTTCGGGGGAGTGGGTGCATGGGACCACCGTGCCGGGGGGTGGGTTGGGGTGCCAGGGGGTGATCGTGGACTGTGGATGGGGGGAGGGGTTGTGGATAAGTTCAGCCCGGTTCGTTTCTCGGGCGTTGTCCGGCGTACACTCCTTGCGCGGCCCGTGTCAGTGCGGGGCGACTTCGCGTGCCAATGCTGATCCGGTCCTCTCCTGTGATCGGGTCACGGCGTCCGGCGGTCCTGAGGTCAACTCCGGTTCGGACGGCGGCAGGGGCACCAGGGCGACGGTCCGACCCCGGTCCGTCGCGGACAACCGGAACGCGTGCCGGCCCGGCCGGCGCGCCTGATCGAAGAGGTGCGAATCCGGCCATGGCCGTCGTCACCATGAAGCAGCTGCTCGACAGCGGCGTGCACTTCGGGCACCAGACCCGTCGCTGGAACCCGAAGATGAAGCGCTACATCTTCACCGAGCGCAACGGCATCTACATCATCGACCTCCAGCAGACGCTGACCTACATCGACCGGGCGTACGAGTTCGTCCGCGAGACGGTCGCGCACGGCGGGTCGATCCTGTTCATCGGCACGAAGAAGCAGGCGCAGGAGGCCATCGCCAACGAGGCCCTCCGCGTCGGCATGCCCTTCGTGAACCAGCGCTGGCTGGGCGGCATGCTCACGAACTTCTCCACGGTGCACAAGCGCCTCCAGCGGCTCAAGGAGCTGGAGTCGATGGAGCAGACCGGCGGTTTCCAGGGTTTCACCAAGAAGGAAATCCTGATGATGAACCGCGAGAAGGACAAGCTGGAGCGCACGCTCGGCGGTATCCGCGACATGTCCAAGGTGCCCAGCGCCGTCTGGATCGTGGACACCAAGAAGGAGCACATCGCGGTCGGCGAGGCGCGCAAGCTCAACATCCCGATCGTGGCGATCCTCGACACGAACTGCGACCCCGACGAGGTCGACTACCCGATTCCGGGCAACGACGACGCCATCCGGTCCGCCGCGCTGCTGACCAAGGTCGTGGCCGAGGCCGCCGCCGCCGGTCTGATGGCCCGTTCCGGCGCGCGCACCAACGCCGCCGACGGCGCGGACAAGCCCGAGCCGGGCGTCGCGACCGACGAGCCGCTGGCCGAGTGGGAGCAGGAGCTGCTCGTGGGCGCCGAGGCCACCAAGCCGGCCGAGGCCGCCGCCGAGGCCGCCCAGCCCGCCGAGGGCTCCGAGGCCGCTCCGCAGTCCTGACCCGTCGCACGCCGTGCCCGCCGCACACGCGGGCACGGCGTGCGCGCCGGCACCAGGCCACCGCAACACCCCCGCGCGTATCCCGCAGAAGGAACGGAAACCGGCACGATGGCGAACTACACCGCCGCTGACGTGAAGCGCCTGCGCGAGCTGACCGCCGCAGGCATGATGGACTGCAAGAAGGCGCTGGAAGAGGCTGACGGCGACTTCGACAAGGCGGTCGAGATCCTGCGCATCAAGGGTGCGAAGGACGTCGACAAGCGCGCCGCGCGCACCACCTCCAACGGCCTGGTCTCCGCCGAGGACGGCGTGATGATCGAGCTGCGCTGCGAGACCGACTTCGTGGCCAAGAACGCCGACTTCCAGGAGCTGGCCGCCCGGATCGTCGCCGTCGCCAAGGCCACCCGCCCGGCGGACGTCGAGGCGCTCAAGGCCACCGACCTCGACGGCAAGCCCGTCGACGCCGTGGTCCAGGAGTTCTCGGCCAAGATCGGTGAGAAGCTGGAGCTGGCGAAGGTCGCGATCTTCGACGGCACCGTCACCACCTACCTCCACCGCCGCGCCGCCGACCTGCCGCCCGCCGTGGGCGTCGTGGTCGAGTACACCGGTGACGACGAGGACGCCGCGCGCGGCGCCGCGATGCAGATCGCCGCGATGCGCCCCCGCTACCTCACCCGCGACGAGGTGCCCGCCGACGTGGTCGCCAACGAGCGCCGCATCGCCGAGGAGACCTCGCGCGAGGAGGGCAAGCCGGAGGCCGCGCTGCCCAAGATCGTCGAGGGCCGGGTGAACGGCTTCTTCAAGGACGTCGTGCTCTTGGAGCAGGCGTCGGTGACGGAGTCCAAGAAGACCGTCAAGGCCGTGCTGGACGAGGCCGGGGTCACCGTGACCCGCTTCGCCCGGTTCGAGGTCGGCGAAGCCTGATTCGCGTGAGGGCGGGGTTGCGCACCGGGGCAACCCCGCCCTTGCCGTGTCCAGAGGAGGACCTGTGAGCGCAGAGGTAGACGAGGAGCCGGGCCACGGTTACCACCGGGTCATGCTCAAACTCGGCGGCGAGATGTTCGGCGGTGGCGGGGTGGGCGTCGATCCCGACGTCGTGCAGACCGTCGCGCGCCAGATCGCCGCGGTCGTCCGAACAGGGGTCCAGGTCGCCGTCGTCATCGGCGGTGGCAACTTCTTCCGGGGCGCCGAACTCCAGCAGCGCGGCATGGACCGCAGCCGGGCCGACTACATGGGCATGCTGGGCACGGTCATGAACTGCCTGGCGTTGCAGGACTTCCTGGAGCGCGAACACGGCATCGACACGCGCGTGCAGACCGCCATCACGATGGGCCAGGTCGCCGAGTCCTACATCCCCCGCCGGGCCATGCGCCACCTGGAGAAGGGTCGCGTGGTGATCTTCGGCGGCGGCGCGGGCATGCCCTACTTCTCCACCGACACCACCGCCGCGCAGCGCGCCCTGGAGATCGGCTGCGAGGTCGTGCTGATGGCCAAGGCGGTGGACGGCATCTACACGGCGGACCCGAGGGTCGACCCGGACGCGCAGATGTTCGACCACATCACGCACCGCGAAGTGCTCGAACGCGGCCTGAGCGTGGCGGACGCGACCGCGTTCAGCCTCTGCATGGACAACAACATGCCGATCCTGGTGTTCAACCTGCTCACCGAGGGGAACATCGCGCGGGCCGTGCGCGGTGAGAAGATCGGCACGCTGGTGAGCACCCCCGGTGGTCGCCCGTCTTTCTAGACCTGCTGGGATTTGAGCCGAACTTCGCACACCATAGGGAGTCAGCCGTGATCGACGAGACCCTCCTCGACGCCGAGGAGAAAATGGAAAAAGCGGTGTCCGTGGCGAAGGAAGACCTGGCGGCGGTGCGCACCGGCCGCGCCACGCCCGCCATGTTCTCCCGCATCGTCGTCGAGTACTACGGTTCGCCGACCCCGTTGAACCAGCTGGCCAGCGTCGCCATCCCGGAGGCGCGGATGGCGGTCATCAAGCCCTACGACACCAGCCAGCTGAACTCGGTCGAGAAGGCCATCCGCGACTCGGACCTGGGCGTGAACCCGAGCAACGACGGCGCCGTGATCCGCGTGGTGATCCCCCAGCTCTCCGAGGAGCGCCGCCGCGAGATGGTGAAGGTGGCCAAGGGCAAGGGCGAGGACGCCAAGGTCTCCATCCGCAACATCCGCCGCAAGGCCAAGGAGGAGCTGGACCGCCTGGTCAAGGACGGCGAGGTCGGCGAGGACGAGGGCGTCCGCGCCGAGAAGGAGCTGGAGAACGTGACGCACCGCTACGTCGCCCAGGTCGACGAGCTGGTCAAGCACAAGGAAGCCGAGCTGCTCGAGGTCTAGGTGGACGCGTCGGTGTCGTCCGGCCGCACGGCCGGCCGCAGGTCATCCCCGGCCGGTCGGCGGCCGTGATAGGAGCACAGGTGTCAGGCGGCGGTGAGCAGGGCGCGGCCGGCGAGGCGGCGGACGGGTCGACCGGCCGGAGCACGTCGCGCGCCGGCCGGGACCTGCGGGCGGCCGTCGCCGTCGGCGTCGGCCTCGGCGTGGTGATCCTGTTCGCCCTGTTCACGGTCCGGCAGCTGTTCGTCGGCGTCGTCGCGATCGCCGTGGCGGTGTCGATGTACGAGCTGGCGGGCGCGGTGCGGCGCGGCGCGGGCATCCGGGTCGTCCTGCCCCCCGTGCTGCTCGGCGGCCAGGCGGTGGTCTGGCTGGCCTGGCCGTACGGGCGCGAGGGCGTGCTGACCGCGTTCGCGGTCACCGTCCTGGTGTGCCTGATCTGGCGGCTGAAGGACGGCGCGGACGGGTACCTGCGGGACGTCACCGCGTCCGTGTTCACCGTGGTCTACGTGGCGGTGTTCGCCGCGTTCGCGGTGATGCTGGTGGTCGCCGAGGACGGCGTGGCCCGCGTGCTGTGCTTCCTCATCGGCGTGGTCCTGTCCGACACGGGCGGGTACGCGGCGGGCGTGTTCTTCGGCAAGCACCCGATGGCGCCCTCCATCAGCCCCAAGAAGTCCTGGGAGGGCTTCGCGGGTTCGCTGGCGGCCGGCATGGTCGGCGGCGCGCTCACCGTCGGGCTGATGCTCGACGGCCAGTGGTGGCAGGGCGTGCTGTTCGGCGCCGCGCTGGTGGTCACCGCCACGACCGGCGACCTGGTCGAGTCGCTGATCAAGCGCGACCTGAAGATCAAGGACATGGGCACGCTGCTGCCGGGGCACGGCGGGCTGATGGACCGGATGGACTCGTTGCTGCCGTCGGCGGTCGTGTCGTGGCTGCTGCTCCAGGCGTTCGTGCCCGCGTGAGGTGACGCGCGGGCACGGCGGCGCCGGCCGTCGAAGGGGTCGTCAGTCGTCGTAGGGGTCGTCCACCGGCGCGCCGGTCTCCTCTTCGGACAGGGGCGCCTGCCGGGTCGGGTCGATCGCCGAGAAGGTGTTGCCCGCGGGGTCGGCGGCCACGGTGATCCTGCCGAACGGGGTGTCGTAGGGCTCCACCACGATGCGCCCGCCCAGCTCCAGCACGCGGGACGCGACGGAGTCCGTCCCGATCTCGGGCGCGGCGGTGAAGTACACCATCCAGTGCGCCGGCGTCTCCGGCGGGAACGCCCGGCCCATGCGCTGGCGGCCCAGCACGGTGTGGCCCTCGACGGCCCAGGTCGTGTAGTCCACGGCCTGCCCGTCGCCGATCTGGGTGATCTCGAAGTTGCACAGCTCCTGGAAGAACGCGTCGGCCGTCGCGCCGTCGCGGGTGTTCAGCTCGGCCCACGCGTACGCGCCGTGCCCGTCCGTCCCGAACAGCCAGTCGGGCGGCACGTGCCGGAAGCCGATCACGCCGCCGGTCGGGTCGGCCAGCAGCGTGGACACGTCGTCGGGTGCGCGCAGCACGTGCCCGCCGAGCGCGTGCGCCTTCTCGGCGGTCGCCCGCGCGTGCGGGGTGTTCAGGTACAGCGTCCAGCCGAAACCGCCGTCGGCGGGCAGCAGCTCGGCGACCGGCAGCCCCGCCACGACGGCGATGGTGCGGCCGTGCACGTCGGCGTAGGTCCAGCCGAACAGGCCGGTGTAGAAGTCGATCGCCGCCCGCTCGTCCGGGGTGGGCAGTTCGACCCAGCACGGCGCCCCGTGGAGCGGTTCGGCCAGGGCGGGGGAGTTCGGGACGATGGACACCGGTTGCCTCCTGCGCGGCGGGGGAGGATCACGGTACGGCTCTACAGTCGTCGGCGTGAAGGGATTCGTCCGCGCCGCCTGGTCCGCCGTCCGACCCGCCGACGTCCTGCCGAGCCCGAACATCTGGCGGTGGCCCGCCGTCTACGAGGTCGAGAACCGCGCGCAGGACGTCGACGGCGCGATCTGGCGGGCATTGCGCGAAGCCTGCGACTGGACCGGTCGGGACGTGGTCGACGTCGGCTGCGGCGACGGCTTCCACCTGCCGGTGTTCGCGCGGGACGCGGCGCGGGTCGTCGGGGTCGAGCCGCACCCGCCGCTGGTGGACCGGGCGCGCGAGCGGGTGGCGGGCACGCCCAACGCCTCGGTGGTCGCCGGTCCCGCGCAGCGGCTGCCGCTGCCGGACGCCACCGCCGACCTCGTGCACGCGCGCACGGCGTACTTCTTCGGCCCCGGCTGCGAGCCGGGCCTGCGCGAGGCGGACCGGGTGCTGCGGCCCGGCGGCACGCTCGCGATCGTGGACCTCGACGGCGCGGCCGAGCCGTACGGGCCGTGGTTGTGCGCCGACGAGCCCCGCTACCACCCGGCGGAGGTGGAGGCGTTCTTCGCGGCGCACGGGTTCGCGCTGCGCCGGGTGCGTGCGCGGTGGCGGTTCGAGACGCGGGAGGACCTGGCGGCGGTGCTGCGCATCGAGTTCTCCGCGAAGGTCGCCGAACGGGCGATCGCCGCGACGCCCGGCCTGTCGTTCGAGGTCGGCTACCGCGTCCACACCCGGCGCAAGCCGTCCGGCCTCGTGCTGCCGTAGCGGGCCGGCGGACGCGCGTCCGCCGGCCCCGCCGGGCTCACTCGTCGTCGGTGTCCTCTTCGACGTCCAGCTCGCCGAGGATGGCGTAGAGCTTGCGCCGGGCCTCGTTGAGGACTTCGACGGCCCGCGCCTTCTGCTCGCGCGTGCCCGCGTGCGCCATCTGCTGCATCGCCGAGCCCAGGTGCCGGGACGCCGTGCGCAGCTTCGCGGCGTGCAGGTCGATCCCGTCGTTGACCTGCTGCCACGGCGGCGCGCCCTCCAGCTTGGCCGCCTCCGCCTGGCCCGGCTCGGTGAGCGTGAACAGCTTCTTGCCGCCCGGCTCCTCGGTGGCCGCGACGAGGCCCTCGTCGGCCAGCAGTTGCAGCGTCGGGTAGACCGAGCCGGGGCTGGGCCGCCAGAGGCCGTCGGTGCGCCTGCCGATCTCCTGGATCATCTCGTAGCCGTGCATGGGCCGTTCGGCCAGCAGCGTCAGGACGGCCGCGCGGACGTTGCCCCGGCGCTGCCTGCCGTGCCCGCGCTCGCCGCCGCCGCGGAAGAAGCCCGGTGGCTCGGGCGGCACCGGCGGACGCCCGAAACCGCCGCCGAAGCCCCGTCGGGGGTCGCCGAACCCGTGCTCCCGGTGGTGGCGTTCGTGTCGCCGGCCGGGGTGGTCGTGGTGGAAACGCATGGTGTCGCTCCTTCGTCGATCGGTTGTGATGCGTCGACGATATATCGGAACGTATCGCGATGCAACGGTGATTCCGGTCGTGCGGACGTGGGACACTGGAGGGTGCTATGACTGCACTCCCCCTCGTCTTCGACGCGCCCAAGCGCGGCCTGCCGCCGCGCCACCTCGCCGACCTCACCGCCGACCAGCGCCGGGAGGCGGTGGCGGCGCTGGGCGAGCAGCCGTTCCGCGCGGCCCAGCTGTCCCACCACTACTTCGGCCGGCTGACCGTCGACCCCGTCGAGATGACCGACATCCCGGCGTCCGCGCGGGAGAAGCTGGTGGCCGACCTGATGCCGCCGCTGTGGACCGAGCTGCGCGCGGTCGAGGCCGACGGGGGCACGACCCGGAAGACGCTGCTCCGGGCGCACGACGGCACGCTGGTCGAGAGCGTCCTGATGCGCTACCCGGACCGCGCGACGCTGTGCATCTCCAGCCAGGCGGGCTGCGGCATGGCGTGCCCGTTCTGCGCGACCGGCCAGGGCGGGCTGACGCGGAACCTGTCGACGGCCGAGATCGTGGACCAGGTGCGGCGCGGCGCGGCGGCCATGCGCGACGGCGAGCTGCCGGGCGGGCCCGGCCGGCTGTCCAACATCGTGTTCATGGGCATGGGCGAGCCGCTGGCCAACTACAAGCGGGTGGTCGAGGCGGTGCACCGGATCTGCGACCCGGCGCCGCGCGGCCTCGGCATCTCCCAGCGGTCGGTGACGGTGTCGACGGTCGGCCTGGTGCCCGCGATCCGGAAGCTGACCGAGGAGAACCTCCAGGTGCGGCTGGCCGTGTCGCTGCACACGCCGGACGACGAGCTGCGGGACACGCTGGTCCCGGTGAACACCCGGTGGAAGGTCGCCGAGGTGCTGGAGGCGGCGCGCGGCTACGCGGACCGGACCGGCCGCCGCGTCAGCATCGAGTACGCGTTGATCCGGGACGTCAACGACCAGCCGTGGCGCGCGGACCTGCTGGGCAAGGTGCTCCGCAAGCACCTCGGGCAGCTGGTGCACGTGAACGTGATCCCGCTGAACCCGACGCCGGGCAGCCAGTGGGACGCGTCGCCGAAGCCGGTGGAGCGGGAGTTCGTGCGCCGGGTCAACGAGCAGGGCGTCGCCTGCACCGTCCGGGACACGCGCGGCCAGGAGATCGCCGCCGCCTGCGGGCAGCTCGCCGCCGAGGGCTGACCGGACGCGGGCGCGCCGCTCCGGGGCGGTGCACCGGCGGCCGGGCGTCGCGCCGGCCGCCGCCGAACCGCCCGGCGGTCAGTCCGCCTCGACCTGCACCTCGGACAGCTTCCCGGTCGCCACGTCGAACACGAAGCCGCGGATCGAGTCCTTCACCGGGATGTACGGGCTGTTGCGGATGCGGGCGACGGACTGGCGCACGTCCTCGTCCACGTCCTTGAACGCCTCCGCCGCCCACGGCGGCTTCACGCCCACCTCGTCCTGGATCGACCGCTTGAAGTCGTCGTCGGTGAAGGTGAGCATCCCGCAGTCGGTGTGGTGGATGAGGATGATCTCCCTGGTGCCGAGCAGGCGCTGGCTGATCGCGAGCGACCGGATCTCGTCCTCGGTGATCACACCGCCCGCGTTGCGGATGACGTGCGCCTCGCCCTCGTTGAGGCCGAGCACGCGGTAGACGTCCAGGCGGGCGTCCATGCAGGCGACGATCGCGAGCTGCTTGGACGGGGGCAGCGGCAGCGGTCCGCTGAACTGCCCGGCGTACGCGTCGTTGTTGGCGAGGAGTTCGTCCGTGACGGACATGGCGGGTCTCCCTCGTGTGGAGAGCTGGCGGGGTGATGCGCGACACTGAGCCAACTGGCGGTCGCACGTGCCCGCAACCGGGGTTCACACGATGGGAAACGCTCGGTGTCGGCGACAACCCCGACGAGGGCGGGGCGCCGCGCCGGACACCGGTGGTCCGGCACCCGGACCTAGCGGCGCCAGGAGGTGCGGCTGCGCACCTGCTCCCAGATCAGCAGCAGCGCCATGCCGGCGCCGAACGCGATGACCCAGATGTTCTCGGTGCGGCCGTGGTGGTTGCCGATCAGCAGGGAGAACGTCGCCAGCACGGACAGCCAGCCCGCGATCCGGATGCCCTTCGGGAAGGTGCCGTGCCAGCCCCACTCGGCCGACGGCTCCTCGTGGGTGTCGACCGCCGGACGCTTGTCCAGTTCCGAGGACGAAGACACAGCCGCACGACCTTCCTGCCCGATCACGTTCGCCAACGCGGCAATCGTCGCACATCATGGGCACGCCCGAGACGTGAGGTGCGCGGCACCGCCCCGGCGTCTACCCTCGGCCGCTGTTCGACCGGGCGACGCCCGAACCGCCCGAGCGCTGCCCGAAAGGCCACGAGTTGACCGAGCTGCCCGGCTTCCACCCGGCCGAGGAACCCACCCCGGACACCTACGCACCCGTCGAGGTCGGTCTCCACGGGGTGACCAAGCGGTTCTCCGACCAGACCGCGGTGGACGACATCACCCTGCGCGTCCACGAGGGCGAGTTCTTCTCCGTCCTCGGGCCGTCCGGCTGCGGCAAGACGACCCTGCTGCGCATGATCGCCGGGTTCGAGCGCCCGGACGCCGGCCGGATCGAGCTGGACGGCGTCGACATGGTCGGCGTGCCGCCCTACCGGCGCGACGTGAACACGGTCTTCCAGTCCTACGCGCTGTTCCCGCACATGTCGGTGTGGGACAACGTGGCCTACGGCGTGAAGCGCAAGGGCGTCCGGGGCGACGCGGTGAAGAAGACCGTCGGCGAGCACCTGGATCTGGTGCGGCTGGGCCCGTTCGCCCGCCGCCGGCCCGCCCAGCTGTCCGGCGGCCAGCAGCAGCGGGTGGCGATCGCCCGCGCGCTGGCGGCCGGGCCGCGGCTGCTGCTGCTGGACGAGCCGTTGGGCGCGCTCGACGCCGTGCTGCGCAAGGAACTCCAGATCGAGCTGATGCGCATCCAGCGCGAGGTCGGCACGACGTTCCTGTACGTGACGCACGACCAGGAGGAAGCCCTGGTCCTGTCCCACCGGATCGCCGTGATGAACGCCGGGCGGCTGGAGCAGGTCGGCTACCCGGAGGACGTCTACGAGCGGCCCGCGACGCGGTTCGTGGCGGGGTTCATCGGCACGTCCAACATCCTCGACGCCAAGGTGTCCGGTGTGGACGGTCGCTGGGTCGAGCTGGACGCGCCGGGCGTGACGCGGCTGCGCGCGCCGCTCAACGGCCACGCCCGCCACGGCCGGCGCGTCGCGGCGACCGTCCGCCCCGAGAAGGTGCACTTGTACGACCAGTCGGGTGATCCGCCGCCGGGGTGGTGCGTGTTCAACGGCACCGTGCGCGACGTCGTGTACACCGGGGTGTCGACGCAGTTCGTGGTCGACATCCCCGGCGGGGGCGAGCTGGTCGCGTTCGTGCAGAACACCCGCCGCATCGACGACGCGGGCGCGCCCGGCCAGCCGGTGCGCCTGGCCTGGAACCCCGACTTCACCGTGCTGTTGGAGAACGCGGATGACTGACCGAGACCTCCGGATCGCCCGCCTGTGGGACGTCGGCAGCCCGCGGGTGTCCCGCCGCGCCGTGCTGCGCTCCACGGCGTTCTTCGCGCTGGCCGCGACCGGCGCGTGCGGCGTCGGCGAGGCGCCGAGCGCGAACGACGCGCCCACGTCCGGCGCGAAGGCGGTCAACGCCAGGGACGAGCCCCGGCTGAACTTCTACAACTGGACCGACTACATCGCGCCGGACACGCTGTCGGGCTTCCAGGCCGCGAGCGGCATCACCGTCACCTACGACAACTTCAGCACCAACGACGAGATGGAGGCCAAGATCGCCTCCGGCGCGGCGGGCTACGACCTCGTGGTGCCCAGCGACAACTTCCTGCGCCGGTTCCTGCGGTCGGGCCTGCTGACGCCGCTGGACCACGACCTGCTGCCGAACCTGGCGAACCTGGACCGGCGGTTCACCGAGGCCGACTACGACCCCGGCAACACCTACTCGGTGCCGTGGGCGTGGGGCACGACGGGCCTCGCGTACTCGAAGTCGCAGCTCGGCGAGGTGACCGGGTTCGCGGCCTACGACCTGGCCGCCGCGCAGGGCCGCAGCACGATCCTGGACGAGGCGCGGGACGCGCTGGCGCTCGGGCTGCTCAGGGCGGGCCACGACCCGAACACCACCGAGGCCCGGCACCTCGACGAGGCGGTGGCGGTGCTGCTGGAGCTGAAGAAGAAGATCGGGCAGATCACCTCCGACGTCATCGAGCCGCTGACCGGCGGCCAGGTGCCGCTGGCGCAGTCCTACTCCGGCGACGCGTTCCAGGCGCGGGACGCGAACCCGGACATCGCCTACGCCATCCCGAGCGAGGGCGGCCTGTCCTACGTGGACCTGCTGTGCGTGCCGAAGGACGCGCCGCACGCGGTGAACGCGCACCGGTTCATCGACTACGTCCTGCGCCCCGAGGTGGGCGCGGCGCTGGCGAACGCCGTCCGGTACGGCAGCCCCAACGCCGCCGCCAAGCCGCTGATCGCCCGCGAGCTGCTGGACGACCCGCTGGTGTACCCGCCGGCGGAGCAGCTGGCGAAGCTGCCGTTCACCAAGGAGTTCGGCGGCGAGGTCGAGGCCCGCTACGCCGACGCGTGGACGAGGGTCAAGACCGGCTGACGGGGAACTCCGCGTAGCCGCGGGGCACGGTCGACGCCCGGCGGCGCGGCGGGCCCGACGGCGCCAGTCCGGGCAGGCGGGCCAGTGCGCGCACGCTTGAGGGCGCGGGCCTGGGCCAGGGTCGCCGGGCCGTCGAGGTCCCGCCAGACGACGCGCCCGTACTCGGCGATCGGTGGTGTCGAGCCGGCCCACGAGGCTGAACCAGCGGCCTGACGCCCTGCCGGCCGTCGGGCCGGGACGAACCTGATCTCGTTGAGCGTGGTCATGCCCGGACTCCTTCCAAGACGGTGGTGAGCACGGGGCGCGGCGCGTCCAGCGGTGCGAGGCGGCCGGCCGCGATGGCCTCCCACGTGCTGTAGACGCCCGCGTGGAGCGCGGCGAGCACCCACCAGGTGGGCAGGTCGGCCCGGAGCCGGGGCCCAGTGGCACGAGCGCGGCGACCAGCCGGTCGAGCACCTCGTGCGTCGGCTCGGCGAGGCCGATGCCCTCGACCGCCCGGTCGACCACGTCCAGCGCGGCGTCCGCCGGCGCCACCACCAGGTCCTGGCGGGTGGGTAGCGCTTGTGGAGCGTGGTGCGGCCGATGCCGGCGGCCTTGGCGACGTCGCCCAGCGACGCGGACGGATCGGCCGGCAGCACGCGGGTCGCGGTTTCCAGCAGGTGGACACTCATGTTCACCACGGTGCAGACATGTTCCGAAGTGGTCGCTGACGTTCCGGCTGTGGGTGGTGGTTCCGAGTCGGTGCCGGGGCGTCCGCGTGGCATCATGTGCGCTCGTGTTCCCGACCCGGCGCAGGTGGCTCGTCGCCACCGGTCTGCTCCTGCCCACCGGCCTCTGGCTGGGGGTTTTCCTCCTCGCGCCGCTGGCCCTGGTGGTGCAGTTCAGCTTCGCGACGCGGGACACGGGCGTCGCGCGCGCCGTGCTGCCGTGGACCACCCGCGCCTACCTGACCGCGCTGGACCCGGCGTTCCTGCCCATCTTCGGCCGGACCCTGGCCTACGCGGGCGCGACGACCGCGCTGTGCCTGCTGCTGGGCTTCCCGCTCGCCTGGTTCATCGCGCGGCACGGCGGCCGGTACCGGACGGCGCTGCTGGCCGCCGTGCTGGTGCCGTTCTGGTCCAGCTACCTCGCCCGCATCTACGCGTGGAAGGCGCTGCTGGACGGCGAGGGGCTGGTCAACCGGCTGCTCGGCCTCGTCGGGCTGGACCGGGACGGCGGGTTCCTGCTGACCGACGGCGCGGTCGTCGTCGGCCTGACCTACGGGTTCCTGCCGTTCATGGTGCTGCCGCTGTACGTCGCCTGCGAGCGGTTCGACCACCGGCAGGTGGAGGCGTCCTACGACCTCGGGCACGGGCGGGTGTCGACGTTCGCGCGCGTCGTGCTGCCCGGCGTCCTGCCCGGCGTGCTCGCCGGGTCGCTGCTGGTGCTGGTGCCCGCGGCGGGCGACTTCGTGACGCCCCGGCTGCTGGGCGGGGTGGACCAGGCGACGTTCGGCAGCGTGATCGACGACCAGTTCCGGGGCGGCAACAACTGGCCGCTCGGCTCGGCGATGGCCGTGCTGCTGCTGGTGCTCGTCGCGGTGGTGCTGGTGGCGCGCGGACGCCGCGGGGAGGACGTGCTGTGAACCGCCGACCGTGGCTGCTCGGCGGCGTCGCCGGGCTGGTGCTCTGCTTCCTCTACGCCCCGATCGCGTGGCTCGCGGCCGTGTCGTTCAACGACTCCCGCTCGCTGAGCCGGATCACCGGCCTGTCGACCCGGTGGTACGCCGAGCTGTTCGCCGACGACCGGGTCCTGGAGTCGCTGGGGCTGACGCTGCGGCTCGCGGCGGCCAGCGCCGCGGTCTCCACGGTGATCGGCACGCTGGCGGCGTTCGGGCTGCGGCGGGCGTTCCCCGGCCGCGGCCTGTGGACGCTGCTGCTGAGCCTGCCGCTGGTCGTGCCCGAGGTCGTGCTGGGCGTGGCGCTGCTCGGGTTCTGCGTCAAGCTCGCCGGCGTGCCCCTCGGGTTCGGCGCGCTGCTGGCCGCGCACGTCGCGTTCTCGCTGAGCTTCGTGGTGGTCGTGGTGCGGTCGCGGGTCGCGGGCCTGGACCACCGGCTGGAGGAGGCCGCCGCCGACCTCGGCGCGAGCCCGCTCGTGGCGTTCCGGACCGTCACCATGCCGCTGGTCGCCCCGGCCGTGGCGGCGGGCGCGGCGTTCGCGTTCCTGCTGTCGTTCGACGACGTGGTGACGTCCAGCTACCTCACCGGCGTCGGGTCCACCACGCTGCCCGTGTTCGTCTACGCGCAGGCGAGCAAGCGCGGCGTGTCGCCGGAGATCGTCGCCCTGTCCACGCTGATGGTCGCGGCCAGCGCCGCGCTGCTCGTCGCCGGTGTCCTGCTGGCCGGCCGACGGGCCCGCGCGTCAACTTTCGTCGAGCCGAACCGCGACGAATGAACGCCGACGGGGCCGGGGAGGTCGTTTAACGTTGTCCCGTGTGACCTCTGTTGTGCAGCGCCTGCGGCCGGAGGGCGCCGGGCTCCGGGCGGCCCCGGTGGCGTTCCTGCGCGACCGCGCCCGCCGCCTCCGCGAGGTCACCCCGTGGCGGGTCGGCCGCGAGCTGCTCGCGATCGCCGTCATCGTCGTGCTCGACGTGTACCCCGGCTGGCTCGTCGGCGACGCCCGCGTCCCACCGGCGTCCTACGCCGCGCTCGGCGGGGTCTACGTCGGGGTGTACCTCCTGCGGCTGGCGTTCCCGGCGCTGGCGCTGCTGCTGGCCATCTGGGTCGTGTTCGCCGCCGAGCACGGCGGGATCGCGCCGATCATCATGCTGTCCTACGCCGCGGGCTACCGGATCGTGCCGTGGCAGCGATCGGTGGCCACCGCCGCGTTCGGGCTCGCCCTGTACCTGATCGTGGCGGACGCGTCGACGCCGGGGCTGGAGAAGCCCTTCGGGTCGTGGGTGATCCTCACCGTCTACGGCATGGTCGTCGCGCTGCCGTTCCTCGTCGGCCGCTACACCGCGCAGCGCAACGCCCTGGTCGCCGCGTTGCAGGACCGCGAGGAGACGCTGACCCGCGAACGCCGGATGGTGTCCCGCCAGGTGCGGCTGCGCGAGCGCAACCGGATCGCCCAGGACATGCACGACAGCCTCGGCCACCGGCTCAGCCTCATCTCCGTGCACGCGGGCGCGCTCGCCCTCGACACCGGGCTCGGCGACCGGCAGCGCGAGGCCGTGCAGGTGCTGCGCAGCGCCGCCCTCACCGCGATGGAGGAGCTGCGCGGGGTGATCGGCGTGCTGCGGCGCGACGAGCCCGAGGAGGACCAGGTCCGGCGGACCGTCGACGCCATCGACGAGCTGGTGGAGGGCGCGCGGCGGGCGGGTGTCCGGGTGAGCCTCGTGCGCGGCGGCCAGCCGCGCCCGCTGCCCGCGAAGGTCAGCCACGCGGCGTACCGGATCGCGCAGGAGGGCCTGACCAACGCCAGCAAGCACGCGCCCGGCGCGAGCGTCCAGGTGACGGTCAAGTACGAGCCGGACGCGCTGGTCGTCGAGGTGCGCAACAACCCGGCCCGCGTCAAGCCCGCCGACGGGAGCGGGTTCGGCCTGATCGGCCTCGGCGAGCGGGTGCGGCTCGCGGGCGGGATGCTGCACGTCGGCGAACTGCCGTCCGGCGGCTTCCGGATCGCCGCCGTGCTCCCGTACGAGGACACCGCCGCAGCGGACGACGAGCCGTCCGACGAGGCGCCCGCGGAGCAGGTGAAGCCGAGCGGCATCCGCAAGTGGGCCGGCGTCGGCTCGATCCTGCTCGCCGGGGTGGTCGTCGTGGTCGTCGTCGGCGGCTACACCTGGCTCGGCAGCCAGCCCATCTCGCGGTTCGTCACCGCGGAGACCTACGACTCCGTCCAGGTCGGCGACGCGGAGTCGGCGGTGCTGGCGAAACTGCCCGAGGGCGCGCCGCCGCCGATCGGCGAGCTGCGGTCCGACGCGCCGCCCGAGCCGCCGGGCGCCCGGTGCGACTACCTGGTCGCGGACGAGCAGCGGTACTCCGAGCGGTCGACCAGGATCGTGCGATTCTGCTTCGCCGGCGGGAAGCTCGTCGAGAAGGCCACCCACCAGCAAGGACGTGAACGTTGATCCGGGTCCTGATCGCCGACGACGAGCCGTTGATGCGCGCGGGCATCATGGCCATCCTCGGCACCGCCGACGACATCGAACTCGTGGGCGAGGCGGGTGACGGGCGCGAAGCCGTGCGCATCGCCCTCGAACGGCGGGTCGACGTCGCCGTGCTCGACATCCGGATGCCGAGGCTGGACGGCCTCGGCGCGGCGCGCGAGCTGCGGTCCGTCGCGCCCTCGGTGCGGGTCGTGATGCTGACCACGTTCGGCGAGGACGACAACATCGTGCGGGCGCTGTCCGACGGCGCGGCGGGGTTCCTGCTGAAGGACTCGGCCCCGGAGGAGCTGCTGCGCGCGGTGCGGGCCGTCCATTCGGGTGAGGCGTACCTGTCGCCGATGGTGACCAGCCGCGTGGTGGGGATGGTCGCCCAGGTGGGGCAACCACGCCGCCAGGAGGCGCGACGGCAGGTCGAGGGGTTGACGGAGCGTGAGGTGGAGGTGCTCGCCCTGCTGGGGTTGGGCATGTCCAACGCCGATGTCGGCCAACGACTCCACATGAGCGAGGCGACCGTGAAGACCTACGTCAGCCGGTTGCTGGCGAAACTCGGCCTCACGAACCGCGTGCAGGCGGCGCTGCTGGCGCGGGACGCGGGATTGGCGGGGTGATTTCACCAGATCGGGGACATTCCGGATTTGCCGGGATGGAGCGTTTTCCGTGGGATGATCGAGTCGGGCCGGGGACTCCGGGCGCGCCGCACAGACCCCTGCCCTGCTCACCCCGCGCAGATCCACGCCCACGCCCTTGCTCGCGCCGCACAGAGCTGTGACCTCGTGTTCTCCCCGTATGGCCTGCCCGCAGGGCAACCACATTTGTCGAGGGGGTGCAAGCACGCTTCACCGCTTGCACCCCCTCGACAAATGTGGTGGTCTTTGACAGGTCATGCGGGGAGAACACGACGCCTTGGCTTTTGTTTTTCCTCCCCCGGCGGCCTGCCCAGCGGCGAGCGCCCTTCTTTTCCGCTTTGACCCGCCAAAACCGAAGAACTTCCGCGCGGATCTCAGCCGAACAAAAAGCGTCCTCGCCGGACAGGCAGGCCACCAAGGATGAGGGCAAAGCTTCTTCGAAGCTTTGCAAGGCTGCGTGTCATCCCCGTACGGCCTGTCAAAGACCACCACGCTCGTCAGAGGGGCGCAAGCGGTGAAGCGTGCTTGCGCCCCTCTGACGAGCGTGGTTGCCCTGCGGGCAGGCCGTACGGGGATGACACGCAGCAGCCGTGGTGTGTGCCTGGGGGCGGGTGAAGTCGGGTCGGGTGGGGCGGCGGGGTCTGAAATCCGCGCGTGAAGCGCCCCCTCGCCGGCGGGGGAAACCGGGAGGGGGCGCTGGTTCGCGCCTGTGCGAGGGGGGAACGCGTCAGGCGCGGGCTCGGTTGCCCGTTACCAGGCGGTAGATGCCCAGCACGATGAGCGAGCCGAGGATGGCCAGCAACCACGTGCTCAGGCTGAAGAACGTGTTGATGTCGGTGCCGAAGATGGCCTTGCCCACGAACCCTCCGACGATGGCGCCGACGATGCCGAGCAGCATGGTGATGATGATGCCGCCGGGGTCGCGACCAGGCATGATGGCCTTGGCGATGGCGCCTGCGATGAGGCCGAGGACGATCCAACCCAAGATGCCCACGGGGGGTCTCCTTCCTGACGACCGCGACGGGCGGAATCCGTCAGCGGCTCTTGATCAGGGGTTGCCCACCTTTGGGTGAGCCCACGCGTGCGTTACCATTCTGTGACCTGAGTACCGCTGTGCGGGCTATCAGGTTGGTTCCGGAACAATGGTTGGCGATGAGCACCTCACGCACGGTCCTGGTCCTGGGGTCCACCGGCTCGGTCGGCACCCAGGCCCTCGACGTCATCGCCGCCAACCGGGACCGCTTCTCCGTCGTCGGGCTGGCCGCGGGCGGCGCCGATCCGCGGGCGCTGGCCGCCCAGGCCGTCGAGTTCGGGGTCGAGGCGGTCGCCGTCGCCAGGGCCACGGCCGTCGAGGACGTGACGCTCGCGCTGTACGCCGAGGCGCAGCGCCGCGGCTACGCGCAGGGCTCGTTCAAGCTGCCGCGCATCCTCGCCGGACCTGCGGCGATGGCCGACCTGGTCGACTCGACGCCCGCCGACGTCGTGCTCAACGGCATCACCGGCTCGATCGGGCTGGAGCCGACGCTGCGCGCCCTCGCCTCCGGCGCGACGCTGGCGCTGGCCAACAAGGAGTCGCTGATCGCGGGCGGGCCCCTGGTGCTCAAGGCCGCCGCGCCCGGTCAGCTCGTGCCGGTCGACTCCGAGCACTCGGCGCTCGCGCAGTGCCTGCGCGGCGGTCGGCGCGAGGAGGTCGACCGGCTGGTCCTCACGGCGTCCGGCGGGCCGTTCCGCGGTCGCGGGCGGGCCGAGCTGGCCGGTGTGACCGCCGCCGACGCCCTGGCCCACCCGACCTGGTCGATGGGGCCCGTCATCACCGTCAACTCGGCCACCCTGGTGAACAAGGGGCTGGAGCTGATCGAGGCCCACCTGCTGTTCGACGTCCCGTACGACCGCATCGACGTGGTGGTCCACCCGCAGTCGGTGGTCCACTCGATGGTCTCCTTCACCGACGGCTCGACGCTCGCCCAGGCCAGCCCGCCGGACATGAAGCTGCCCATCGCGCTGGCCCTGGGCTGGCCCGACCGCGTCCCCGGCGCCGCCGCCCCGTGTACCTTCGGGTCACCGACCGCCTGGACCTTCGAGCCGCTGGACGACGAGGTGTTCCCGGCGGTCCGGCTGGCCAGGCAGGCGGGCTCCGGCGGGGGCTGCCTGCCCGCCGTCTACAACGCCGCCAACGAGGAAGCCGTCGCCGTCTTCCTCGCGGGCGGCACGTCGTTCACGTCCATCGTGGACACGGTGGACCGGGTGCTGGCGGCGGCGGACGGCTGGGCGCACGAGCCCTCCGACGTCGCCGAGGTGCTCGCCGCCGAGGAATGGGCCCGGGCGCGGGCGCGGGAACTCGTGGCCACTTCGGTGGGGTCGGGAAGGGACTGACCGTGGTCTTCTTTTTGGGCATTCTGCTCTTCGCCCTGCTGATCGGGATCTCGATCGCGCTGCACGAGCTGGGCCACCTGGCCACGGCGAAGATGTTCGGGATGAAGGTGACCCGGTACTTCATCGGGTTCGGGCCGAAGATCTGGTCGTTCCGGCGCGGCGAGACCGAGTACGGGCTGAAGGTCATCCCCGCCGGCGGGTTCTGCGAGATCACCGGCATGACCGCGCTGGAGGAGGTGCGGCCGGAGGACCGGCACCGCGCGTTCTACCGGCAGAAGACCTGGAAGCGGGTCGTCGTGCTGAGCGCGGGCTCGATCACGCACTTCATCCTCGGCTTCATCATCCTGTACCTGATGGCGGCCACCTTCGGCATGCCCAACCTGCGCGACACGCCGCTGGTCGCGCAGGTCGCGCCGTGCGTGCAGAGCACCGCCGCGCCCGACTGCGGGCCGGGCGACTCCTCGCCCGCCGCGCAGGCCGGGTTCCAGGCGGGCGACGAGATCCTGGCGGTCGCCGGCACCGCGACGCCGACCTGGCAGGACGTGCTGAAGCTGACCCGCGACCGCTTCGGCTCGACGGAGTTCCGCGTGCTGCGCGACGACCGCGAGATCACCCTGACGGCGGACGTGGCGCGCGTGGACCGCGAGTTCCAGCGCAAGGACGGCTCCCGCTACACCAAGGAAGTCGGCGCGATCGGGATCATCCACCAGACCAGGTTCGAGTACAACGCGCTCACCGCGGTCGGCGGCGCCACCCGCGCCACCGGCGACATGTTCGCCAACACGTGGAAGGGCCTGCTGCGCTTCCCCGAGAAGATCCCCGCCGTGGTCAAGGCCATCGGCGGCGCCGAGCGCGACGTGGACTCCCCGGTGAGCGTCGTCGGCGCGTCCCGGCTGGGCGGTGAGGCGGTCGAGGCGGGCCTGTGGCCGTTCTTCTTCCTGATGCTGGCCGGGCTGAACTTCTTCGTCGGTGTGTTCAACCTCCTGCCGCTGCTGCCGCTTGACGGTGGTCACATCGCCGTCAACCTGTACGAGCGGGTGCGAAACTGGATCCGGAAGCTGCGCGGGATGCCCGCCGGCGCGCCGGTCAACTACCTGCGGCTGCTGCCGCTGACCTACCTCGTGATCTTCGTCGGCGGCGCGGTGACGCTGCTGACCGTGACCGCGGACATCGTCAACCCCATCCGGCTCCAGTGATCGCGGAACAGTGAGAGGTGTTTGTTCATGAGTGACGGCGTGATGCTCGGGATTCCGGCATTGCCGCCTCCCGTGCTGTCCGAGCGGCGCAAGACCCGGCAGCTGATGGTCGGGTCGGTCGGGGTGGGCAGCGAGTTCCCGGTGTCGGTGCAGTCGATGACGACGACCGTCACGGCGGACGTCAACGCGACGCTGCAGCAGATCGCGGAGCTGACGGCGGCCGGCTGCGACATCGTGCGGGTGGCGTGCCCGTCGCAGGACGACGCGGACGCGCTGCCCGCGATCGCGAAGAAGTCGCAGATCCCGGTGATCGCGGACATCCACTTCCAGCCCAAGTACGTGTTCGCGGCGATCGACGCCGGGTGCGCGGCGGTCCGCGTGAACCCCGGCAACATCAAGAAGTTCGACGACAAGGTCCGCGAGATCGCCGCCGCCGCGCGCGACCGCGGCACCCCGATCCGCATCGGCGTGAACGCGGGGTCGCTCGACCCGCGCCTGATGGCCAAGTACGGCAAGGCGACGCCCGAGGCGCTGGCGGAGTCGGCGCTGTGGGAGGCGTCGCTGTTCGCCGAGCACGACTTCCACGACCTGAAGATCTCGGTCAAGCACAACGACCCGGTGGTCATGGTGCGGGCCTACGAACTGCTGGCCGAGCAGTGCGACTACCCGCTGCACCTGGGCGTGACCGAGGCGGGCCCGGCGTTCCAGGGCACGATCAAGTCGGCGGTGGCGTTCGGCGCGCTGCTGCGGCAGGGCATCGGCGACACCATCCGGGTGTCGCTGTCCGCGCCGCCGGTCGAGGAGGTCAAGGTCGGCCACCAGATCCTCCAGTCGCTCAACCTGCGCCCGCGCAAGCTGGAGATCGTGTCCTGCCCGTCCTGCGGTCGGGCCCAGGTCGACGTCTACACGCTCGCCGAGCAGGTCACGGCCGGTCTGGAGGGGATGGAGGTCCCGCTGCGGGTCGCCGTCATGGGCTGCGTCGTCAACGGTCCCGGCGAGGCGCGGGAAGCCGACCTCGGCGTGGCGTCGGGCAACGGCAAGGGCCAGATCTTCGTCAAGGGCGAGGTCGTCAAGACCGTGCCCGAGCACCAGATCGTGGAGACCCTCATCGAGGAGGCCATGCGCATCGCCGAGGAGATGGGCGAGGGCGTCGAGGCGGGCGGACCGGTGGTCACGGTCGGCTGAGCGGGTGGCTGGCGCGCGTGGAATGCGGTCGATCTGGCAGGCTTGAACCCGTGCTGAGGTTGGCTGGCGCGCGGTTGCTGGACGAGCGGGACCTGGGCGGGGTGCTCGCGTTGCTGGCGGACGACCCGGTGGCCTCCTGCATGGTGGCCGCGCGGGTCGAGGTCGCGGGCCTGGACCCGTGGCGGCTGGGCGGCGAGGTGTGGGCGTACGACCACCGCTCGCTGCGCGGCGGCCGGGTCGACGCCCTGTGCTTCGCCGGTCCGAACCTCATCCCGCTGCGCGGCAACGCCTCCGCGCTGCGGGGTTTCGCCGACCGGGCGCGGCGGCGCGGCCGGATGTGCTCGTCCCTGGTCGGCCCCGCCGAGCAGGTGCTCGGGCTGTGGGCGGAACTGGCCCCGGACTGGGGCCCGGCGCGCGAGGTGCGCGACGACCAGCCGCTGATGGCGCTGGGCGGCAGCCCGGCCGTGCCGCCCGACCCGCTGGTCCGCCCGGTGCGCCCGGAGGAGCTGGACCGGTACCTGCCCGCGGCGATCGGGATGTTCGTCGAGGAGGTCGGCGTCGACCCGTGCGCCGAGGACGGCGGAGCGTCCTACCGGGCGCGGGTCGCCGAACTCATCGCGGGCGGTCGGGCGTTCGCCCGGTTCGAGGGCGGCGAGGTCGTGTTCAAGGCCGAGATCGGCGCGATGTCGGCGAAGGTCGGGCAGATCCAGGGCGTCTGGGTGCGGCCGGACCGGCGCGGGCACGGCATCGGCACCGCCGGGACCGCCGCCGTCGCCGAACGGCTCGTGCGCGGCCTCGGCCGCACCGCCTCGCTGTACGTGAACGGCTACAACGAGGTCGCCAAAGCCGCCTATCGCCGGATCGGGTTCAGCCAAGTGGGGCAGTACGCGACCGTCCTGTTCTAGGTGTTGGGCATACTCGCACCCGTGACGCTTCGGGGAACCGCGCTGGCGGTCGTGACGCTCATGGTGCTCAGCGGGTGCGGCCTGTTCTCGTCCCGGCCCGGTCCCGACCAGGTCGCGGGCGACTTCCTCGGGAAGCTCGCGAGCGGTGACGTCGAGGGCGCGGCGGCGCTCACCGACGACCCCGGCGCGGCGAAGGACCTGCTGGAGAAGGTGCGCGGCGCGCTGAAGTCCGCGCCGCTGCGCGCGTCCGTGGAACAGGTCCGGTCGGCGGGCGAGTCCGCCGCGGCGGACGCCACGGCGAGGCTCGACTGGGACCTCGGGCACCAGCGCACGTGGTCCTACCAGGCGAAGTTCGACCTGCGGCGCGAAGAGGACGCCTGGAAGGTGCACTGGGCGCCGTCCGTCGTGCACCCCAAGCTCGCGGTCCAGCAGACCATCGGCGCGACCGACGTGAAACCCGCCCTGGCGCCCGTGCTGGACCGGGAGGGAGCGCCGCTGCTCGCGCCCGAGCAGGTGGTGTCGGTCCTGCTGGACCCGGCGCAGGCGGGCGACGTCGCGGCCGTGGCGGGCGCGCTGGGCGGCGCGCTGGGCCGGATCGACCCGGCCATCACGGCGCAAAGCATCACCGACGGCGTCGGCAAGCTGCCCGCCGGGCAGGTCTACCAGGTCGCGGCGCTGCGCGACGCCGACTACCAGACCGTGAAACCCGCGATCTACGAGCTGCCGGGCGTGCGGTTCACGTCGCAGACGTCGCTGCTCGCCCCGTCGCGTGACTTCGGCTCGCAGGTGCTGCCCGCGGTGCGCAAGGCCGTCGAGGAGGACATCGCGGGTCGGTCGGGCCTGCGGATCTACACCGCGAACGCGTCCGGCGGGCAGGTGGAGATCCTGCACGAGGTCGCGCCCGAGCCGGCGCAGGCCGTGACCACGGGCCTGAGCCGGACCGCGCAGACGGCGGCGGAGGACGCGCTGGAGCCGGTCGCCGAGCCCGCGATGCTGGTGGCGCTGTCGGTGTCCACCGGCGAGATCCTGGCGGTCGCGCAGAACGGGCCGGCCGACGCGCAGGGGCCGATCGCGCTGACCGGGCAGTTCCCGCCCGGCTCGACGTTCAAGCTCATCACGGCGGCGGCGGCGCTGGAGTCCGGGGTGGCCGCCGACTCGCCGCAGCCGTGCCCGGCGAGGGTGACCATCGACGGGCGGCGGGTCGTGCCCAACGACAAGGAGTTCGAGAAGGGCACCATCCCGCTGCACTCGGCGTTCGCGTTCTCCTGCAACACGACGTTCGCGCAGCTCGCGGCCGGGATGCCCGCCGACGCGCTCACCGCGCAGGCCGACAAGTTCGGCCTCGGCGTCGACTTCGACATCCCGGCCATCACGACCATCACCGGTTCGGTGCCGCCCGCGACCGACGTGGTGGAGCGCGCGGAGGACGGGTTCGGGCAGGGCAAGCTGCTGGCCAGCCCGTTCGGCATGGCGCTGGCGACGGCCACCGCGGCGAGGGGTTCCATGCCGACGCCCACGCTGCTCAAGGGGCGGGAGACCCAGGTCGACCACCGGCCGGCGGCGCCGAGCCCGACCGTGCTGGAGCCGCTGCGGGCGATGATGCGCGAGGTCGTGGAGTCCGGGACGGCGACGCAGCTGCGGCCGTTCGGGGAGGTGCGGGGCAAGACCGGCACGGCGCAGTTCGGCGACGGCACCAACTCGCACGGGTGGTTCGTGGGGTACCGGGACGACATCGCGTTCGCGACCCTGCTCCTGGGCACGAACACGTCCGCTCCGGCGGTGGACGCCTCGGCGCGGTTCCTGCGGGGGTTGGGCTGAGCGCGGCGCGGGTGTCGGACGCTCCACTCGCTGTGACCAACGCCACATGGGGGTGCTCCGGTGTGGAGCACCCCCCGACACACAGCCAAGCACGGGGGTACGACAGTTCGGGCCGGTGCCGGTGCCGGTGCCGGGGCCGGTGCTGGGGCCGGAGCCGGTGCCGCGTGGTGCGTGGTGCGGCCGGGGTGGTCGGGTGGTCGGCGGGGCTGCCGGCCACAATGCGGGCACACCGCGCATGGCGGGTCACGCTGAGCCGTAATGTGTCGGGTATGTCCGTGCGTGCCGCCCTCAAGCCAGGTGTGCTGTCCCCGCGTCGTCCGGTGCCCGCCGAGATCGAACGGCCCGAGTACGTGGACCGGAAGGAACCCCGGCGCAACACCGACCCGTGGGTGCAACCGCCCGAGGTCATCGAGGCCATGAGGGTGGCCGGGCGGTTGGCCGCCCAGGCGTTGCAGGAGGCCGGGAAGGTCGTCGTGCCCGGTGTCACGACCGACGAGATCGACGCCGTCGCGCACGAGTTCCTGTGCGACCACGGCGCGTACCCGTCGACGCTCGGCTACCGGGGCTTCCCCAAGTCGTGCTGCACCTCGCTGAACGAGGTCATCTGCCACGGCATCCCCGACTCGACCGTGGTCGAGGACGGCGACATCGTCAACATCGACGTCACCGCCTACATCGGCGGCGTGCACGGCGACACGAACGCGACCTTCCTCGCGGGCGACGTGTCCGAGGAGGCCAAGCTCCTCGTCGAGCGCACCCACGAGGCCACCATGCGGGCCATCAAGGCGGTCAAGCCCGGACGGCAGCTCAACGTCGTCGGCCGCGTCATCGAGTCCTACGCCAACCGGTTCGGCTACGGCGTGGTCCGCGACTTCACCGGCCACGGCATCGGGCGCACCTTCCACAGCGGGCTGGTGGTGCTGCACTACGACGCGCCGCACGTCCCGACGATCATCGAGCCGGGCATGACCTTCACCATCGAGCCCATGATCACGCTCGGCGGCATCGAGCACGACCTGTGGGACGACGGCTGGACGGTCACCACCCGCGACAAGAGCTGGACCGCCCAGTTCGAGCACACCATCGTGGTCACCGACACCGGCTCGGAGATCCTCACGGTCTGCTGAGCGCGGCGACCAGCTCCGCCAGCGGCCCGGCCACCCGCTCGGGCGCGGACGCCGCGGCCAGGTGGTGGGCGTCCAGCTCGCGCACCGGCCAGCCCAGCCCGCGGGCCTCGGCGCACGCGTCGCCGTACGCCCCGCTCAGCCGCAGGTAGCCGCACGGCCCCGCCCACCCGACGGTCGGGCGGGGCTCCTTGAGGAACGCCAGCGGCACCTCGGGCGCCTCGCCGACGATCTCCTCCAGCAACCGCACGTCCGGCACCATCGCGGACAGCGCCTCCGGCGCGAACCAGCGGTCCCACCGGGGCATCAGGCCGTCCCGCGCGATGGCCCTCAGGTGCGCCATGCGCTCGGCGGGCGCGTCGTCGCGCCAGCTCCGGCCGGGTGTGGGCAGCTCGGCGTCGAGGAACACCAGGCCGGTGACCGGCGACTCCAGCGCGTCGGCGAACGCGGGCAGCAGCGGGCCCGCGCCGCTGTGCCCGACGAGCACCAGGTCGCCCTCCACCGGCGAGTCCCCCACCGCGTCGGCGAACGCCCCGATCAGCCGCTGGTGCACGGGCGCCGCGTTCACGGTCACCCGGAGGTCCGGCAGCAGCACCGGCCGCCCCGGCGCGGCCAGCGCGCCGGCGAGCGGCCGGAGGCTCGCCGGACCCAGGTAGGGGCTGTGCACCAGGACGGTGGTGGTGGGCGCGGAGACCATGACGTGGATGATGTCAGCCGGGAACGACAACGAGGGGGTTTTGCGTACGGTGAGCGGTGCGTTGCTGATCGCCGGGACGACCTCGGACGCGGGCAAGAGCGTCCTGGTCGCCGGGCTGTGCCGCTGGCTGGCCCGCGAGGGCGTGCGGACGGCCCCGTTCAAGGCGCAGAACATGTCGAACAACTCGGTCGTCACGCGGGACGGCGGCGAGATCGGCCGCGCCCAGGCGCTCCAGGCGGCGGCCTGCGGGCTGGAGCCGAGCGTGCGGTTCAACCCCGTGCTGCTCAAGCCGGGTGGCGACCGCAGCTCGCAGGTCGTCGTGCTGGGCCGGGCCGTGGGCGAGGTGTCCGCGCTGTCCTACCGCGCGCGCAAGGCCGAGCTGATGGCGACCGTGCTGTCCACTTTGGACGGACTGCGGGCCGAGTACGAGGCCGTGGTGTGCGAGGGGGCGGGCTCGCCCGCCGAGATCAACCTGCGGGCGAACGACATCGCGAACATGGGCCTGGCGCGGGCCGCTGACCTGCCGGTCCTGGTGGTCGGCGACATCGACCGGGGCGGCGTCTTCGCGCACCTCTTCGGCACCCTGGCGCTGCTGGACCCGGCGGACCAGGCGCTGGTGGCCGGGTTCGTGGTGAACAAGTTCCGGGGCGACCCGGCGCTGCTCGCGCCGGGGTTGGACCAGTTGCGCGCCCTGACCGGGCGTCCCGTGCTCGGCGTGCTGCCGTGGCGGGAGGAGCTGTGGCTGGACGCCGAGGACTCCCTGTCCTACACCGCCGACGGCGTGATCGGCCGTCCCGCGCCGCCGCACGGCGACCAGTGGCTGCGGGTCGCGGTGGTGCGGCTGCCGCGCGTCTCCAACGCCACCGACGTGGAGGCGCTCGCGTGCGAGCCGGGCGTGTCGGTGCGGTTCGTCACCGAGCCGTCCCGGCTGGCCGACGCCGACCTCGTGGTCGTGCCGGGTTCCAAGGCCACCGTCGAGGACCTGAAGTGGTTGCGCGCCAACGGGCTCGCCGACGCCATCGCCCGGCACGACGGCCCGGTGCTCGGCATCTGCGGCGGTTTCCAGATGCTGGGCCGCTCGATCGAGGACACCGTCGAGTCCCGTGCGGGCCGGGTCGACGGCCTGGGCCTGCTGGACGTCGACATCCGGTTCGAGCCGGACAAGACGCTGCGCCGGCCGCGCGGCGAGGCGCTCGGCGAGCCGGTCACCGGCTACGAGATCCACCACGGCCGCGTCACGCGCGCCACCGGCGACGGGCTGGTCACCCTGCCGGACGGCACGCCCGAGGGCGTGCTGAGCGGGCGGGTGGCCGGCACGCACTGGCACGGCCTGCTGGAGAACGACGCGTTCCGGCGCGAGTTCCTGCGCTGGGCCGCCGGCCACGCGGGTCGGGACGGGTTCGCGCCCGCGCCCGACACGGACTTCGCGGGACGGCGCGCCGCTCAGCTCGACCTGCTCGGCGACCTGGTCGCCGACCACCTCGACACCGACGCCGTGCGCGCCCTGCTGGAACGGGGAGCCCCTCCGGGATTCCGGGTCGTCCCACCCGCCGGCGCGCCGACGATCGGCTGACCCGTCGCCCCTCCGCGTGCACGCGACCGCCAAGTCGCGCGGGATCACCGGATGGTCGTCACGGGTCCGCGATCACGCACCACCGGGGGCGCGGCCAGCGTCCGTTCGACCACCAAGTCGGGGTGACCACTCGCCGACGCCGGGCCCGGTGGCCGCGGACGCGGCCGGACCGGAGCGGGAACACTCGTTGAGTCCACTCAGGGGAGTTCGACACCTGCGGACGCGCGGAGGTCCATGCGGGCTTGGAATCGCACGGCACACCCCCGATCACGAGTAGTCACATACTGAAGGTACCGCGTCGCCCCCTGGGGATACGTAACCCAATCGGGCGATAGGCGGTCACGGTTCGCGCACCAGGACGACCCAGCCCTCCTCGCCCGGCCGCTCGGCCCACCCGTCCGGCCACTTCCGCCGCACCCGGTCGGCCGTCGCGCGTGCGCCGGCGAGCGACGCGGCCGTGTGCACGCCGAAGTCCGTCTCACCGGCGAACACGGCGCCCCGGAACACCGCGTCGCCGAACGAGACGCGCCGGAAGTCCGCGAGGCCGCGGAAGTGCGCCTCGCGGAAGTCGGCCTGCCCGGTGAACTCGGCGCCCCGGAACGTCGCCGGCCCGACGAACGTCGCGCCGACGAACGACGCCCGCCGCAGCCGCCCGTGCGTCAGCGTCAGCTTGACCAGCGTCGCGTGCGACAGGTCGAGGTCGACGTCCGACCAGAACGCGTCCGGCCGGTCGGGGCGCAGGTGGTCGGACAGCAGCCGGGTCGCGGTCTGCCGCACCTCCTGCTCCTGGAAGCGGGCGGCGTCGCGCACGCCCACCCGGAGCCGCAGGTCGGGCGGCGGCGTGAACGGCATCCGCAGGTACGCGCACAGCAGGTTCACGATGGTCTGCCGGTGCGCGGGGTTGCCCTGCGCCAACCGCTCCAGCGCGTACAGGCCCGCCAGCCGCACCGGCGCCTTGTCGCTGCCGAGCTGGTCGGCGGCCTTGCCGTACAGCTCGGTGACGCGGCGCTCGGTGGCGTCGTGGTCCTTGTGCACCAGGTCCAGCTCGGCGTACCGCTGCCGGCGCGCGCTCAGCAGCAGCGCCGCCGCGCCGCCCGCGCCCAGCACGATGCTCGACGCCGTCCGGATCACGTCCAGCCGCACGCCGTCGCGCGGCTCACCGGACCCGAGCACCAGCAGCAGCGCCACCACCGACCCGGCGGCCAGCAGGACCAGCCCGATGCTCCAGGCCACGATCGTCCTGGCCGACAGCACCCGGTGTTCCACGCGCACCACCCCATCGGACCCGCGACCGCCCGTCAATCACCGGTCCGTGCGGTAGAACAGCGTGGTGGCCGACCAGCGCGACGACCTGAGCGGCACGGTGTCCGGCGCGCTGGTCCAGGCCGGCGGCTACGGGACCGCCACCGGCGCGCGGGCGGGGGAGCGGCGCAGCGTGGTCGCGGCCATGCCGGCGATCACCAGGGCCGCCGCGCCGAGCCGCAGCGGGCCGATCGCCTCGTCCAGCAGCAGCCACCCGGAGAACATGCCCGCCACCGGCACCAGCAGCGCGAACGGGACCACGCTGCTCGCGTCGTGCTCCTTGAGCAGGAAGCTCCACGCGCTGAACCCGAACAGCGTCGAGACCCAGCCGATGAACAGCAGCGCGCCGACGCCCGACCAGCTCACGTCGCCCAGCGCCGCGAGCGCGGCCGACGGCCCCTCGAAGACCAGCGACAGCCCCAGCAGCGGCAGCACGGCCACCGCGCACACCCACACGTTGAACGCGAGCGGGTCCGGCGGCTTGGCGTACCGGGTGGCCACGTTGGACAGGCCCCACGCCACGGCGGCGAGGACCACCAGCAGCAGCGCCGCGACCGGGCTGCCCACCCCGTAGTCGACCGCGATGAGCACGATGCCGACCGCCGCGACCGCCATGCCCGCGAGCTGGACCGGGCGGGGGCGTTCCCGCAGCAGCGCCGCCGCGAACAGCACCGTGAAGAAGACCTGGCTCTGGAGCACGAGCGAGGACAGCCCGGCCGGCATCCCCGCGCCCATGCCGAGGAACAGCAGGCCGAACTTCGCCACCCCCAGCGCGAGTGCCACGGCGACGACCCACCGCCACGCCACCCGCGGCGGGCCCACGAACCACAGCGCGGGCACGGCGGCGGCGAGGAAGCGCAGCGCCGAGAACAGCAGCGGCGGGAACTCCGCCAGCCCGACCTTGATGACGACGAAGTTGACACCCCAGATGGTCGTGGTGAGCACCGCCAGGGCGACGTGACGTGGATGCACGCCCCGAGTCTGCGGCGGCCTGATCGTTTAGCACCAGCGAAGAGTTCTACATACTTCAGTTTAGGATCGCTACATGCTGGATTTGGGCAGGCTCCGCGCCCTGCACGCGGTCGCCCGGCACGGCTCGGTCGGCGCGGCGGCCTCGGCCCTGGGCTACACCGCGTCGGCGGTGTCGCAGCAGATCGCCAAGCTCGAACGCGAGACCCGGACCACGCTGCTGGAACGCCGGGGCCGGGGCGTCGCGCTGACCGACGCCGCGCACCTGCTCGCGGCCACCGCCGACCAGGTGCTGAAGCTGGTCGAGCAGGCGGAGGTCACCCTGGAGGAGCAGCGCGGCGCGGCGGTGGGCGAGCTGCGGGTCGGCGCGTTCGCCACGGCCGCGCGCGGCGTGCTGCCCGCGGCGCTGGTCGCGCTCGCCCGCGACCACCCGGCGCTGGACGTCCGGCTCTTCGAGACCGACCCGCCGCAGGGGCTCGACGCCGTCGCGCGGGGCGAGCTGGACCTGGCCGTCACGCACGACTGGGTCAACGCGCCGCTGGCCGTCCCGGACGGTGTGTCGCGGGTGCGGCTCGGAGAGGACTTCGCGGACGTCCTGCTGCCCGCCGGGCACCCGCTGGCCGACCGGGAGGCGCTGGTGCCCGCGGACCTGGCGGGGGAGCGGTGGATCTGCCAGCCCGAGGGGACGGTGTGCCACGACTGGCTGGTCAACACCTTCCGGGGCGCGGGCCTGGAGCCCGACCTGGCCTACCGGGTCGCCGAGTACGAGACGCAGCTGGCGCTGCTGGCGAGCGGGGTCGGCGTCGCGCTGGTGCCGCGGCTCGGGCGCGGCGCGCTGCCGGACGCCGTGCGGGCCGTCGCGTTCACCCCCACGCCGACGAGGCGGGTGTTCGCGGTGTGGCGCACGCAGGCCACCCGGAGGCCCGCCGTC